>NZ_JBXAGA010000055.1:0-500 GCF_058793595.1 Acidovorax sp. GW835-FHT14G06 | reverse complement strand
AAGACTGTACATATTTACAGTATAGCTCCCTGCTGCCAGAATGTTGCCATGTGTACCTACTACGAGGTCCCGGGCCGTGAGCAGCTGGTGCTGCACTTCGGTGACGTGCCCGAGGAAGAGTGGCGCGACAAGATGAGCCCGCTGTACCGTGGGCCGTTCCTGCGGGCCAAGGGCGAAGCCGGGCACGAGTTGGCGGTAGGGCAGTGGGGCATGATCCCGCCGCACTCTAAGACACACATCCCCACTGGCAAGGATGGCAAGCGCCTGAGCACCGTCAACGCCCGGCGCGAAGGGATGGCCAAGTCATGGACCTATGGCGGCCCCTGGCGCAAGGGGCAGCGCTGCATCATCCCCGCCCAGTTATATGTCGAACCCTACTGGGGGACCAAGAAGCACATCCCCTGGCAGTTCGAGCGGGCCGATGGCGAGCCCTGGGGCCTGGCGGGCCTGTGGAGCGAGTGGACCGACCCGGCCACGGGTGAGGTGCTGCCCAGCTACAC
>NZ_JBXAGA010000054.1:0-523 GCF_058793595.1 Acidovorax sp. GW835-FHT14G06 | reverse complement strand
TTGCTTCGCCAAAGAAAAGTACCCAAAAGAAAGGCGACCCCCAGTCTGCGACCCCTTCGCTGTGCGAAGGGGCAAACCTGCTGCGTGTCGGTTGCGGGGTGCGCCACAGAACTCACTGCGCGCCTGCGGCGCTCCGTTCAAACAACTGCGGCGAGTCAGTTTACGAAGCATGGGCGCTCCGACGCCCATGCCACCCCGCAACCGCCCCGCCGCAGGCGCAGCCAGCAGGGGGGGACAGCCGAACATCCAAACAGCCGGACATCCATTCGGGCCATCGCTGCGCTCGGCCCAGTTTGCGCAGCGCGTGGCGCGTGCGCCCGCGAGGTGGGGCCGAGCGCAGCGATGGCCCGGGTGGATGTTCTGCTCCCTTTTCCCCTCTGGATGCGCCGAGGAGCGCATGGTTCGGCGGATCAGGGCTCGCGATTGTCTGAGCGAAGTGAAACGGAGCGAGTTGAGCGAGACCCCGCCAAACCCGAGCACCGCAGGTTGCCCCGTAGCGAAGCGCAGGGGACGCATACAGTGG
>NZ_JBXAGA010000053.1:0-539 GCF_058793595.1 Acidovorax sp. GW835-FHT14G06 | reverse complement strand
GCCGACGCAATCAATGAGGCCCGCGAAATGGGGCTGGGAGAACCGGGATGAGCCGCAGACTCAGAGAGCGCGAGGACATCTACAACGCCAAGCACTACCCCGAGCGCTGGCAGGACGAGCGCGATGACGATGACAACGAACTACCAGAGCCGGAGGAAGAAACACCGGTGAACACCACTCACTAGCCGCCTTGAGCGGCTTTTTTATTGGAGAAGCGAGATGTGGCCTTTCAAGTGCAAACACCCAGCCCACCGCTTGGGCATTCACTCTCCGAAGCCGACCATCACGCCAATTGATGAGGATTTCGAAGAGGTCAGATTTCACCTCCACTGTTGGGGATGCGGCAAAAAACTCGATGTTGTCTGCAGTTCCCTGGTCGGCGGAGTAGATGCATTTTTGAACAGATACCAGACCACACCGCCCCGCTAAGGGGCGTTTTCATTTCCACAGCCCGCCCAGCGCGGGCTTTTTTACGCCCCTACACCATGCGAATCATCCAACTGCTTTTGCTTGTGCTGCTTACTGCCTGCGGTGGTGGC
>NZ_JBXAGA010000052.1:0-716 GCF_058793595.1 Acidovorax sp. GW835-FHT14G06 | reverse complement strand
GGCGCCCGAGAGGTTGGCGCCCGAGAGGTTGGCGCGCGAGAGGTTGGCGCCCGAGAGGTAGGCGCCCGAGAGGTTGGCGTCCGAGAGGTTGGCGCCCGAGAGGTTGGCGTCCGAGAGGTTGGCGCGCGATTCAACCGCCTTCTCCAAAACGTAGCGCGTGCGCAGTCCGCTTGCCATGTCGTCCGGCACATCGCACTCAAAGAGCACGGAATCGTTCCAGCGGTGTTTGATCTGATGCTTTGCCATGGTGGTTCCTTCGTGGTTGAAATCAGCAGGCGCCTCGTTGGAAGCGCCTGGTGGTTTGCCCCGCGTTGGCAGGGCGGGAGGGTTAGAACGCTGCGATACGCTCACCCAAGACGGCGCTGTAGTCATTCATGATTTCTTCTTGGCACACAAGACGCCCGCGCTCGGCTTCGTCATGAACGATGGTGGTGAATGATGCAGAGCTAATGAATGCCTTCAGCTTCTGCAGCTTCTCGTCAAGCTCGCGCTTTTCGTCAACGACACGTTGCTGATGTGGTGCTAATTGCTGGCTCATACTTTTTTCCTTTGTTGAAAAACAGAGAGCACTGACCATCAATGCCCTCTGGTTTTGGCCCCTTCCTGCTCTTGGCGGGGCCAACCTCATCTGCACTTTGCGCGCCCAGAACAGCGCCCGCTCTTTTTGATCTCGCTGGATACGGCACCCAGCGCGCGACGTTGAAAGCGTCTATGTG
>NZ_JBXAGA010000051.1:0-914 GCF_058793595.1 Acidovorax sp. GW835-FHT14G06 | reverse complement strand
CTCACCAGTCCGATGGGCATTTGCATGCCCGCAGGCAGGTCTGGCGGTGCGTCCTTTTGCGTCAGGCTGGTGATGCGTGCGTTGTCGTTACCGCTGCCCACTTTACCGTTCTGACTGCTGGCAACCAGGGTCGTAAAAGTCGGTGGTGCATTGCCCGGGTTGCTCTGCCCTGTGGGGCTAAGCACGAAACCGATCGAGGCCACTCCCGCTTGTTCGCTGTCCTTGATGCCGTCTCCGTTACCGTCTCCCGCCACGATAGCTCCATTGGGGCCCGGGATGCCTGGGGCCTGGTCTTCCACGGTGTTGGGCACCCCGTCGTTGTCGGGCACCCCAGGGGTCGGGGTGGGCGTTGGCGTGGGAGGTACCGGGGTTGGGTCAGGGTCTGCAGCGGTGAGGTTGGTTACGGGCCGGGCTGCGAAGCTGGCGGCGTCATTGCCTGCTGCGTCCTGGACGGCATTGGCATCGTTGCCTGCCGTGGGGTCCGTATAGGCCACGGTGACGGTCTGGCCGGCTCCCACAACGAATGCAAGGGTCAGGGTGACGGTCTTGGCGGCTGCGTTCACGGCCACACCGGTGACGGCATTGGCAGAGCCTCCCGCCGTCACCGCAAAGGCGCCAATGGGCGCGGTGTTCACGGCGTCCAGTGTGGTCGCTTCGGTGTAGCTCAGGACCAGCTGGTTGGCGGTAACGGTGGCTGTGTTCACCACGGGGGGGGTGGTGTCCAGTGTGTTGTTGGTGACCGGGGTCACACCCAAGCTGGCGGCGTCGTTGCCCTGGATGTCCTGGATTGCGTTGGCATCGTTGCCTGCCGTGGGGTCTGTGTAGGCCACAGTGACTACTTCGGCAAACCCTACCGGCGTCGTCAAGGTCAAAGTCACAGTTTTGGCGGAGCCGTTCACGGCCACGCCAGTCAC
>NZ_JBXAGA010000050.1:0-1146 GCF_058793595.1 Acidovorax sp. GW835-FHT14G06 | reverse complement strand
CTGCCCCGTCGTCTCCACCCCCTCCGCCACCACCTCCAGGTCCAGGCTCTTGGCCAGCGCCAGGATCGTCCTAACAATCGCCGCGTCGTTCGGGTCCGTCAGCACGTCCCGCACGAAGCTCTGGTCTATCTTCACCTGGTCCAGCGGCAGGCGCTTGAGGTAAGACAGGGACGAGTACCCGGTGCCGAAGTCATCGAGCGCAAAGCCCACGCCTTCGCTTTTGAGCTGCACCATGCGGGCGATGGTGTCTTCGATGTCTCCCAGCAGCAGGCTTTCGGTGAGTTCGAGCTTGAGTTGCCGGGGGTCTGCGTTGTGGTTCTTCAGGGTTTGCAGCACTTCGGCCACGAAGCCGGGTTGCCGGAATTGGCGGGCGCTGACGTTGACCGAGAGGGACAGGTGGGCGGTGTCTTTGTGCTGGCTCCAGCGCTGCAGTTGTTCGCAGGCGGTTTTGAGTACGTATTGGCCCAGCGGGAGGATGAGGCCGGTCTGTTCTGCCAGGGGGATGAAGTCTGCCGGACTGATCATGCCGCGCTGGGGGTGGCGCCAGCGCACGAGGGCTTCTGCGCCCAGCAGGCGGGCGTGGTGGTCTACCACGGGTTGGTAGTGCACGAGCAATTCGCCCCGCGCCAGGCCCTGGCGCAGGTCGGCTTCGAGGTTGGAGCGGGCGTTGACGGCCGCTTGCATGTCGGGGTCGAAGAAGCGCTGGGTGTTGCGCCCTGCGGCTTTGGCCTGGTACATGGCCAGGTCGGCGCGCTTGAGGAGTTCGTCCACGGTGAGGCGTTCGTCGCCAAAGAGGGTGATGCCGATGCTGGGGGTGCTGTAGTGCTGGGCGCCGTCCAGGTCAAAGGGCTGGTTCAGGCTGGCCAGGAGTTTTTCGGCGACGGTTTCTGCCTGGGTGGCGGCGTTTTGCAGGTCGGGGGCCAGGGCTTCGAGCATGACGACGAATTCGTCGCCGCCAAAGCGGGCGACGGTGTCGGCTTCGCGCACGCTGCCCACCAGGCGGGCGGCGACCTGGGCCAGGAGCTGGTCACCCATGTCGTGGCCCAGGGTGTCGTTGAGGTCTTTGAAGTTATCCAGGTCGATGAACAGCAGGGCTCCGAGGTTCTTGGTGCGCTGGCAGGCGGCGATGGAGCGTTGCAGGCGGTC
>NZ_JBXAGA010000049.1:0-1154 GCF_058793595.1 Acidovorax sp. GW835-FHT14G06 | reverse complement strand
AACGTGGGCACGATCGGCCACGTGGACCATGGCAAGACCACACTGACGGCAGCCATCGCCACGGTGCTGTCCGCCAAGTTCGGCGGCGAAGCCAAGGCCTACGACCAGATCGACGCTGCGCCCGAAGAAAAGGCCCGCGGTATCACGATCAACACCGCCCACGTGGAATACGAAACGGCCAACCGCCACTACGCCCACGTGGACTGCCCCGGTCACGCCGACTATGTGAAGAACATGATCACCGGCGCTGCCCAGATGGACGGTGCTATCCTGGTTTGCTCCGCCGCTGACGGCCCAATGCCCCAGACCCGCGAGCACATCCTGCTGGCCCGCCAAGTGGGCGTGCCTTACATCATCGTGTTCCTGAACAAGTGCGACATGGTGGACGACGAAGAACTGCTGGAACTCGTCGAAATGGAAGTGCGCGAACTCCTGGACAAGTACGACTTCCCAGGCGACGACACCCCCATCATCCGTGGCTCCGCCAAGCTCGCCCTGGAAGGCGACAAGGGCAAGCTGGGTGAAGAAGCCATCATGAAGCTGGCCGAAGCACTGGACACCTACATCCCCACGCCTGAGCGCGCTGTGGACGGTGCCTTCCTGATGCCCGTGGAAGACGTGTTCTCCATCTCCGGTCGTGGCACCGTGGTGACCGGTCGCGTGGAACGCGGCATCATCAAGGTCGGCGAAGAAATCGAAATCGTCGGTATCCGCGACACGCAAAAGACCATCTGCACCGGCGTGGAAATGTTCCGCAAGCTGCTGGACCAAGGCCAAGCTGGCGACAACGTCGGTCTGCTGCTGCGCGGCACCAAGCGCGAAGACGTGGAACGTGGCCAAGTGCTGTGCAAGCCCGGCTCGATCAAGCCCCACACCCACTTCACGGCTGAGGTGTATGTGCTGAGCAAGGACGAAGGCGGCCGCCACACTCCTTTCTTCAACAACTACCGTCCTCAGTTCTACTTCCGCACGACCGACGTGACTGGTGCTATTGAGCTGCCAGCCGACAAGGAAATGGTCATGCCTGGTGACAACGTGTCGATCACTGTGAAGCTGATCAACCCCATCGCCATGGAAGAAGGTCTGCGCTTCGCTATCCGCGAAGGTGGCCGTACTGTGGGCGCTGGCGTCGTGGCCAAGATCATTGCTTAATT
>NZ_JBXAGA010000048.1:0-1241 GCF_058793595.1 Acidovorax sp. GW835-FHT14G06 | reverse complement strand
GGGGTCTCCTCGTTTTCAGTGCAATAAGTGACGGTACGCAAAGCTAGCACTGGCGCGGGGGTGGTCTGGGTAGACCGTTGATTTCATTGACTTTCCTGTTCGCTTTGTAAACGGGTATGGTGGCCTCCCACTTTTGAGGTTCACGATGCAGGGTTGGCACACAACGTTTTTGGGGATGCGTGGGCTCCCCCGCGATATCAGCGACTTCGAGATGAAGGCATTTTTCACCTTCGATGGTGCCGAGCGCGACGCAATCAATGCACGCCGAGGTGATTCCCACAAGCTTGGTCTGGCGCTCCATATTGGTTTCCTGCGCATGAGTGGGCGTTTGCTCGGTGCCTTTCGGGTAATTCCAGTAGCCTTGTGGCGCCACCTTGGCAACGAGCTTGGCATTGCAGCACCAGAAGTCGCCTCGCTGAGAGCCATGTATGAACGCGGGCGCACGCTATTCGATCACCAACAAGTAGCCTGCACGGTCCTTGGATTCCAGTGGATGAGCGAGCACCAGCGCCGCTCACTGGTACGTGAACTGCGCGACGAAGTGGCGCGCTGCGCCGACCGCGATCAGCTACTCGTGCGGGCGCGTCAATGGCTGTACAAGAACAAGCTGGTGATCGTGCACGAGCGGGCAATTCGGACACTGATTGCGGCGGCACTTGCCCAGCTTGAAGTTGAAACAGGCACCGCCATCGCCGCCAGCGTTGATCCAGCAACACTTGATCGCTGGCGAGCCTCAGTTTCAGAGCTGCGCCCAGATGGACAAACCCAGCAGAGTTGGCTATGGGCTGCACCGGCGAAACACTCAACCCGCCAAATCAGCGAGGTACTGGAGCGCATCGACCTGCTTTACACGCTGGACGTTCATAAGCACCTGGCAGACATCCCCGATCTCATCTTGCGCCGCTACGCGCGCCGACTTGTCTCCAGGCCGCCCTCAGCCGGAGCCAAGATCAAAGAGCCAGCGCGCACCGTGGAGGTCGCATGCTTTCTTCGGTATTGCCTGTTCACCACCACAGACCAGTTGATCCTTATGGTGCAGCGCCGGATCGCCGATCTGTGGCGTCAGGCTGCCGCCGATGTCCCCGCTACCGTCAATTGGGCCGCAATGTACAAAACGCTGCTCGGCGAACTTGTTGCCTTGAGCGCGCAAGGTGCGGTGCCAGATGCTGAGTTGCGTGCCCGTCTTGAAGCCTTGATCACCGAAACCCAGAAACGCAAACCACCGAGCAGGGCCTCCCTGG
>NZ_JBXAGA010000047.1:0-1321 GCF_058793595.1 Acidovorax sp. GW835-FHT14G06 | reverse complement strand
TGAATCGCCCCGGGATTCGTGGAGGCTGTTTGGTTTAAGTCATGCCACCACTGCAGTGGCGTGACTGGCGAGCTGCCGGTAGTAGTTTGCCTCAGCCTCGGCAGGCGAGATGTAGCCGATTGGTTCGAGCAGGCGATGGTGGTTGAACCAGGATACCCATTCGAGCGTCGCAAACTCCACGGCTTCCTTGGTTTTCCATGGCGCCCGGCGATGGATTAACTCGGCCTTGTACAGGCCATTGATGGTCTCGGCCAGGGCGTTGTCGTAGCTGTCACCCTTGCTGCCCACCGAGGGCTCGATACCGGCTTGTGCCAGCCGTTCGGTGTACCGGATGCTGACGTATTGCGACCCGCGGTCGCTGTGGCATATCAGGCTTTTGTCGCGCTCAGGCTGACGGGCGTAAAGGGCCTGCTCCAGTGCATCGAGCACGAAGTCCGTTCGCATAGAGCTGCTCACCCGCCAGCCCACAATGCGACGGGCGAACACGTCGATGACGAAGGCCACATACAGCCAACCCTGCCAGGTCGAGACGTACGTGAAGTCCGAGACCCACAGCTGGTTCGGCCGCTCGGCCCGGAACTGCCGGTTGACCCGGTCCAGCGGACACGGCGCCTTGGCATCTGAGATGGTGGTGCGCACGACCTTGCCTCGCATCACACCGCGCAGCCCCAAGCGCCGCATCAATCGCTCGACCGTGCAACGGGCCACCATCACGCCTTCGCGAGCTAGTTGCCGCCAGACTTTCTCGACACCATAGACCTGCATGTTGGCCCGCCAAACACGTTGAATCTCCGGGACCAGCACGTCATCCCGGCGAGCCCGTGCGCAGCGCTTGTGAGGTTCACGCAGCAGTGCCGCATGCCGCCGATACGCTGAAGGGGCGACCTGCAGTACCTTGCAGACCGGCTCGACCCCGTACGTATCGCGATGCTTGTCGATGAAGTCCTTCAGGACTTGAGCCGGCGGTCGAGCTCCGCCTGGGCGAAAAACGCGCTGGCCAGCTTCAATATCTCATTGGCTCGGCGCAATTCCTTGACCTCGCGCTCCAGTTCCTTGACCCGCTGCGCTTCAGCTGTGGTGATGCCTTCGCGCGTGCCTGCATCAACTTCGGCGCGCTTGACCCACTCGTTCAACGTCTGCGGCACGCAACCAATCTTGGGGGCGATGGACTCGATGGCTGCCCACAGTGATGGGTACTCGCCTCGGTGTTCTTGCACCAAGCGCACAGCACGCTCGCGTACCTCGGGTGAAAACTTGTTTGACTTCTTCATGGCTCAATCCTCTCAGAGTGTTGAGCCTCCTCAAAAACCGGGGCGATTCA
>NZ_JBXAGA010000046.1:0-1608 GCF_058793595.1 Acidovorax sp. GW835-FHT14G06 | reverse complement strand
GGGGATGCGGACAAAAACTTGGACTACCAGGAGGTAGTTCATGTATTCCTACGAAGATCGAATCCGAGCTGTTGAGCTCTATGTCAAGCTGGGCAAACGCGTCAGACCCACAATCCGACAGCTGGGTTACCCCACCAAGAATTCCTTGAAGGGCTGGTTCCGTGAATACGAGCAACGTCTTGATTTGCCAGCCGGCTACGCAGGTCGAGAACCCAAGTTCTCACCGGCCCAGAAAGCGGCGGCGATCGAGCACTACCTCACCCATGACCGATGCATCGCGGCCACGATGAGGGCGCTGGGCTACCCCTGTCGTGGAACGCTTACCAAATGGGTGCGTGAGGCATTCCCTGAGGCCAGGAGGGCTGTCGTTGGCAGTGTGGGCCAACGAAGGTATCCCGAGTCCTTGAAGCAAGCCGGAGTCATGGAGCTTTGCACCCGGCAGGAAAGTGCACAGTCTGTTGCCGACAAGCTGGGCGTGTGCCGGCCAACGTTGTACAACTGGAAGAACCAGCTTCTGGGACGTGAGGCACCCGCATCCATGAAACACACCGATCAATCACCGCAGGCGCGAGAGCGAGAAGAGCTCGAACGCCAGGTTGAGATACTGCGCCGCGGAGTCAGGCAGCTGCGCCTTGAGCAGGAGCTCTTAAACAAGGCCAATGAACTGTTAAAAAAAGGCCTGGGCGTCGATCTGCAGCTCCTGTCCAACCGGGAGAAGACACTGCTGATTGACGCCCTCAAGGAGCACTATGGCCTGCCAGAGCTTCTTGCACAGTTGGGTCTTGCGCGCAGCTCCTACTTCTACCATCGGGCGCGTGCAGCAGCGGGAGACAAGTACCTCTCCGCGCGTCGTGCGATCACCGAGATCTTTGAGTCGAATCATCGCTGCTACGGCTACCGCAGGCTGCAAGCCTCGCTGACCAGGCAGCAAGGCCCGATCTCCGAGAAGGTGGTGCAGCGCCTGATGAAGCAGGAGAGCCTGGTTGTAGCTAAGCCCAAGAGGCGGCGGTATGCGTCTTACCTGGGCGAGATCAGCCCGGCACCAGAGAACATCATCAACCGAGACTTCCAGGCTGCAGCGCCCAACGAGAAATGGCTGACCGACATCACGGAGTTCAAGATCCCTGCGGGCAAGGTCTACCTGTCGCCGATCATCGATTGCTTCGACGGGATGGTGGTGAGCTGGACCATTGGCACGAGCCCGGACGCTGAACTGGTCAACACCATGCTGGATGCTGCGATAGAGACTGTGACGGAGACCAGCGACCGACCAGTGGTCCACTCAGACCGCGGAGGGCACTACCGCTGGCCAGGCTGGCTATCGAGAATGAGCGAAGCGAACCTTACCCGTTCGATGTCCCGCAAGGCCTGCTCGCCTGACAACGCAGCCTGCGAGGGATTCTTCGGGCGGCTGAAGAATGAGCTGTTCTATCCTCGGGACTGGAAGGGCACGACCATCGAGCAGTTCATTGGGGTGGTCGATGACTACATCCGCTGGTACAACGAGAAGCGGATCAAGATCTCCCTTGGCTCCCTCAGCCCCATCGAGTACCGGGTGAGCCTTGGACTTGCGGCATAAAACCAGTCCAACTTTTTATCCGCACCCCC
>NZ_JBXAGA010000045.1:0-1676 GCF_058793595.1 Acidovorax sp. GW835-FHT14G06 | reverse complement strand
GCCTTGACCAGTTCAGGCACAGCCGCAAACAGATCCGCCTCCAGCCCGTAGTCGGCCACGCTGAAGATCGGCGCCTCAGGGTCCTTGTTGATCGCCACGATCACCTTGGAGTCTTTCATCCCGGCCAAGTGCTGGATCGCACCCGAGATGCCGGCGGCCACATACAGCTGCGGCGCCACGATCTTGCCCGTCTGGCCCACTTGCCAGTCGTTGGGGGCGTAGCCTGCGTCCACTGCCGCGCGGCTGGCACCCAAAGCGGCTCCCAGCTTGTCGGCCAGCGGGGTCATGACTTCGTCGAACTTTTCCTTGCTGCCCAGCGCCCGGCCACCCGAGACGATGATCTTGGCGGCAGTCAGCTCGGGCCGGTCGCTCTTGGCGATTTCGCTGCCCACGAAGCTGCTCTTGCCTGCGTCGGCGGTGGCTGCTGCGGTTTCCACCGCTGCTGCTCCACCGGTGGCGGCTGCGGCGTCAAAGCCGGTGGTGCGCACGGTGATGATCTTGACGGCATCCTGGCTTTGCACGGTGGCAATGGCGTTGCCGGCGTAGATGGGGCGCTCAAACGTATCGGCTGCGATGACCTTGGTGATGTCGCTGATCTGGGCGACATCGAGCTTGGCCGCCACGCGGGGGGCCACGTTCTTGCCGCTGGCAGTCGCCGGGAACAGGATGTGGCTGTAGTTGCCAGCGATGGCCAGCACTTGCGCGGCCACGTTTTCTGCCAGGCCGTGCTCCAGGCCGGGGGCGTCGGCATGGATGACTTTGGCGACGCCGGCGATCTGGGCGGCTGCGTGTGCGGCTGCACCGGCGTTGTGGCCAGCAACCAGCACGTGCACGTCGCCACCGCAGGCCACAGCGGCCGTGACGGTATTCAGCGTGGCGCCCTTGATGGAGGCGTTGTCGTGTTCAGCAATAACGAGTACGGTCATTTGTTGTTCTCCTTAGATGACTTTTGCTTCGTTTTTGAGCTTGTCGACCAGGGCAGCCACGTCGGCCACCTTCACGCCCGCGCCGCGCTTGGCGGGCTCGGTCACCTTGAGGGTCTTCAAGCGGGGGGTTACGTCCACACCGAGGTCTTCAGGCTTGACGACGTCGAGCTGCTTTTTCTTGGCCTTCATGATGTTGGGCAAGGTGACGTAGCGGGGCTCGTTCAGGCGCAGGTCGGTGGTGATGACGGCCGGGAGTGTCAGGGCCAGGGTTTCCAGGCCGCCGTCCACTTCACGCGTCACGCTGACCTTGTCGGCTGACAGTTCGACCTTGCTGGCAAACGTGGCCTGGGGCAGGTCGGCCAATGCGGCCAGCATCTGGCCGGTCTGGTTGGCGTCGTCGTCGATGGCTTGTTTGCCCAGGATGACGAGGGAAGGCTGCTCTTGGTCCACCAGGGCTTTGAGGAGCTTGGCCACGGCCAGGGGCTGCAGTTCGACGTCGGTCTCGACAAGGATGGCGCGGTCGGCGCCAATGGCCATGGCAGTGCGCAGGGTTTCCTGGCACTGGGCCACGCCGCAGCTCACAGCGATGACTTCGGTCACCAGGCCTTTTTCTTTCAGGCGCACGGCCTCTTCAACGGCGATTTCGTCAAAGGGGTTCATGCTCATCTTCACGTTGGCGATGTCCACACCCGTGTTGTCCGACTTCACGCGGACCTTCACGTTGTAGTCCACCACGCGCTTGACAGGGAC
>NZ_JBXAGA010000044.1:0-1972 GCF_058793595.1 Acidovorax sp. GW835-FHT14G06 | reverse complement strand
GGGGTCTCCTCGTTTTCAGTGCAATAAGTGACGGTACGAAAAGCTAGCACTGGCGCGGAGGTGGTGTTGGTAGATCGTTGATTTCATTGACTTTCCTGTTCACTTTCAAATCTGCGATTCGTGGCGTCAAACCGTGGTCGGTTTCATCCATTGGTGCCAGTTATCGATGCATTTGGCCGCGAAGGCAGGATTTGGTCAGCATAGCGGTCAACCGGGAAGCGAAACACACCCCGCAAGTTGATGCTCTCCAGCCTGGTGGGCGCAATCTTCCCGATCAGTTCCGGTGGAATGACCTGGCGGCGGTTCGACCAGCGATCCAGGACCGCCTGCATCTGTGAGGTATTCCACGCCATCACGATGTTGGCCATCAGGCTCAACGCATCGGCCACAGCCTGCATTTCATCGACACGTTTGGCCTGCGCCGGGCTGATCCGGCCGGTATAAATGGCGCGCTTGAGGGCGTTAACAGCCTCGCCCCGATTGAGCACCCGGCGCAACTCGTTCCTGAAAGCGTCCTTGACAAAGTAGTCAGCCAAAAACGCCGTACGCAGCAACCGCCCCAATTGCACGCCAGCCTCATAGATTGGATCGCCCTGGGCGGCAGAACCGAACCGCGCAAGAGCTGCCACCGCACTGGCATGTCCGCTCATGACCGAGGCTGCCAGGTGCACCAGACTATCCCAATGCTTTTCGATCAAAGCGACGTCGACATTGGCTTCGCACACCGCAGCGATTTCTGCGGGCACTTTGGTGCCGCGTGGCACAAAGAGGTGGCGCTGTTTGAGTTCCTTCAACCGCGGGCAAAGATCAAAACCAAGCAAACGGGCATGTGACATGGCAAAGTCGGTGTAGCCATGGGTATCCACAGCAAGCTGGCTGGTCTCCAGCTTTTCTTGGCGGATGACACCTTCAATGGCCACGCCCGCCTGGCGCTCATTGAGCACAAAGGGCTGCGCATGGAAGATGCCCCACCGGTCTTTTACATGGGAGTAGATTCCAATGGAAGGTGTGTTGCGCCGAGGATCAAGCCGGGCTTGCCACACCCGTTTGGTGGTCTCCATGCTCATCATGTCAGAAGATGCCAAATCGGACCGCCCCCAGGTGGCGGCAATCGGGTGTCGCTGCATGAATTCCAGCACAGCCTGGCAGGCCTGGCTCAGACGCCGTTCGTCCCGCGCCCAGCGCATGGCCTGGCGAATGCTGGTGGCAGACAATTGCGGAATCATGCGCGCGCATTCGACCGCAGTCAGACTGGTGCCGTGGGCCATGATGCCGGCATAGACCATCAGCAGCTCGTCGGTAGAGCGCGGCTCACGTCCGAGCATGATCCAGCTAAAGCGCACCTGGGCGTCAACGGCCAGAATCACTTCCGGCAATTGAACCTCACCGATGCGGTGATCCAAAGCCGCGCGCAGCTTGGTCACTTCTGGGTCTTCGTCCTCTGCGGGCAATGGCGACAAATGGAGTTCATCATCCACGCGCAGTACGCCACTGCGGGCTGCAGCGGCCACCGCATCGACACCGGCAGTTACTCTGGCCAGCAAAGGCTTCAAGAAAGTGGCAGCCTTGCTGGGTAACGATAGACGGGCATAGTGTTTCTTGGACTCTGCCTGCCAACGCTCGTCCGTGAAGAACAAGCGCGCACGACCCCGAAAGCTCAGGCTGTGCTCAATCCAGACCGAGCCATTGCGCACCGCGCGGCGCAGGGCAAACAGGGTGGCCACCTCCAACGCCTGAAACGCCCGTTCCCGGTCTGGGCTGGAGATCGAAACCTGCCAGATCATTCCCAGACTTGGTGCCACCACTTCAACTGGCAGCTTTCTGGATCCTTTGAGATATAAAGCTTGCAGCTTGGCAAGGTACTCGATGGCAGGATGCTCGCCGGTGGCCTGCCAGGGCAGCTTTGCAATGGCGACGAGCAACGACCGCACGGGGCGAATTCCATCAATCAATCCCTCGCGGACCAGGGAGG
>NZ_JBXAGA010000043.1:0-2441 GCF_058793595.1 Acidovorax sp. GW835-FHT14G06 | reverse complement strand
CCCACCATTTCCATCGAATCTTGACCCACCCTGGTTCGTGAGCTTCACGCTCACGTTGTGGATAAGTTCTTGGTCGCCTTCTCCTTCTTGGTGGTCTGTGGTGGTTGCTGTGCGGAGCTGTTCTTGAACCTGTAGCTGTCGTTACCCGTTTCCAGAATATGGCAGTGATGCGTGAGTCGGTCCAGCAGTGCCGTGGTCATCTTGGCATCCCCGAACACACTGGCCCATTCGCTGAAGCTCAGGTTGGTGGTGATCACAACGCTGGTGCGCTCGTACAGCTTGGACAGCAGGTGGAACAGCAAGGCTCCTCCTGACGTGCTGAATGGCAGGTAGCCCAGTTCATCCAGGATCACCAGATCGGCATAGGCTAGGCGGTGCGCGATCTGCCCCGGCTTGCCCTGGGCCTTCTCCTCTTCCAGTGCATTGACCAGCTCCACCGTGGAGAAGAACCGCACCCTGCGGTGATGGTGCTCAATGGCTTGCACCCCGAGGGCTGTGGCGATGTGGGTCTTGCCCGTACCCGGGCCACCCACCAACACCACGTTGTTGGCGTTCTCCAAGAATTCGCAGCGGTGCAGCTGGCGTACCAGTGCCTCGTTCACCTCACTGTGGCCGAAGTCAAACCCAGCCAGGTCCCGGTACGCCGGGAACCTGGCCACCTTCAATTGGTAGGCCACCGAGCGCACCTCTCGCTCGGCGGTCTCGGCCTTGAGCAGTTGGGACAGGATGGGCTGCGCCGCATCGAAGGCCGGTGCACCTTGCTCAGCCAGTTCTGCAACTGCCTGGGCCATGCCGTGCATCTTGAGCTCGCGCAGCATGATCACGATGGAAGCGATGGCAGGGTCATGACGCATAGCGCACCTCCCTCAATTGGTCGTAACGAAGCACATTGGCTTGGGGTTCCACCGCCAGCTTGAGGGCCTGCGGCGATGTGACCGGTGCTGGGGCGGGCTTACCGTCCAGCAGGCGGTGGAGCACGTTCAGGATGTGGGTCTTGCTGGCAGCCCCTGACTCCAGTGCCAACTCCACTGCAGCGAGCACAGCTTGTTCATCGTGGTGCAGCACCAGTGCCAGTACCTCCACCATCTCCCGGTCGCCGCCGGGTTGCTTGAGCAAGGTGGCCTGCAGTCGCTTGAAGGCCGCTGGTAGCTCCAGGAATGGGGCGCCGTTGCGCAAAGCTCCTGGTTTGCGCTGCAGCACCGCCAAGTAGTGGCGCCAGTCGTACACGGTCTGACCCGTACCGTGGTGGTTACGCTCGATCAGGCGCTGATGCTCGCACACGATCTGGCCTTCGGCGGCGACCACCAGGCGATCGGCGTAGACCCGCAGGCTCACCGGCCGATTGGCATACGGCGCCGGCACGCTGTAGCGATTGCGCTCGAAGTGGACCAAGCAGGTGGGTGAGACGCGCTTGGTGTGCTCCACAAAGCCATCGAAGGGCCGGGGCATCGGCATCAAGGTTGCCTTCTCTTGAGCCCAGACATCCGCGACGGTGCCCGGCAGCTTGCCGTGCTCGATCTCGTGCCACAGCGCCACGCAGCGCTCTTCAAGCCAGGCATTGAGATCGGGCAGGCTTTGGAATGGCGGCACCACCTGCCACAGGCGATGGCGGGCATCGCGCACGTTCTTCTCCACCTGGCCCTTCTCCCAGCCCGACGCGGGATTGCAGAACTCGGCCTCGAACAGGAAGTGGCTGACCATGGCCGCAAAGCGCGCATTGACGTCGCGCTCCTTGCCACGGCGCACCCGGTCTACAGCGGTGCGCATGTTGTCGTAGATGCCACGGCGGGGCACGCCACCCAGGACTACGAATGCATGGTTGTGGGCATCGAACAGCATCTCGTGCGTCTGCAGGGGGTAGGCGCGCAGGTAGAACGCTCGGCTGTGGCTGAGCTTGAAGTGGGCTACCTGCAGCTTGGTGCGCACGCCAGCGAGAACAGCCCAGTCCTCGCTCCAGTCGAACTGGAAGGCCTCACCCGGACCGAAGGTCAGGGGAACGAAGGTGCCACGGCCAGTGGTCTGCTGTGCCACAAGGCGCTGCTCGTGCCAGAGGCGCGCAAAGGCCGCCACACGGTTGTAGGAGCCGCCATAACCGAGCGCCTGCAGATCCACGTACATCTGCTTGATGGTGCGCCGCTGCTTGCGGGATCGGCCAGCTTCCGTCTTGAGCCAGCCGGCGAGCTTCAAGGCGAAGGGATCGAGCTTGGATGGACTGACCCGCTTGGCATAGTGCGGCTCGGCCTCGCCTACGCGCAGGTACTTGCGGATGGTGTTGCGCGAGAGGCCCGTGCGGCGGGCGATCTCCCGGATGGACAGCTGCTCTCGCAGGGCCCAGCGCCTGATGACACTCAGTGTTGCCACGTCTATCACTCCTGGTCTCCTGCTGCTCAGCAAAGCAGCAGGTTAGGGTTAGTACGTGGGTCAGGTTTGGATGGAAATCC
>NZ_JBXAGA010000042.1:0-2471 GCF_058793595.1 Acidovorax sp. GW835-FHT14G06 | reverse complement strand
CCAACCTCTCGGGCGCCTACCTCTCGGGCGCCAACCTCTCGCGCGCCAACCTCTCGGGCGCCAACCTCTCGGGCGCCAACCTCTCGGGCGCCTACCTCTCGGGCGCCTACCTCTCGGGCGCCAACCTCTCGGGCGCCAAGTGGCGCGACGGCATCGTGATCAACAAGGCGCCGATTCAACTCTTTGGGCTGCACTGGCGCGTCACCATTCTTGATGAACACATGCAGATCGGATGCGAGTTGCACAAGCTGAGCGATTGGGCGGGATACGACGACAAGCGCATTGCCGAGATGGATGGGCGTGAGGCTCTGCGATTCTGGCGTGCGCACAAAGATGCACTGCTGGGTCTTGCAAAAGGCGCTGGGCGCGGCGTTGCGGCTGAGGCTGTAGCGGTAACTGAATAGATACCCCCCACCCCGCCCCTACACCAGGGGCCGGGAGTGCCGGGATTGCTTTGATGGGCGGCGGCGTGGAACGTGGACACGCAAGCGGCGCAGCTATGTTTATTGCAGTACCCGGGAAGGCTGCATGACCGTTGCGATCTTTGGGCAAGAGTTGTCAGGGCCTGACGAGGCCCAGCAAGACTTTTGCTTGACTACAAACGCTGGGAATAACGAGCCCTAGTAGGACTTAACAAGCCTGCCCGCCCTTCAAAGCAATCCCCCCCCCAATTCAACAAACTAGGAGAAGAGCATGGACTTGAACGCATATTTGATGAGCGTTCGTGACCACGGAGGTCGTGGGCATGATGGAAGTCACTATCCAATAGCAAAGCGCATCACCTGCAAAGATGGGTTTTCGCTTTCAGCTCAAGCAAATTACGGAGCGTATTGCTCTCCACGGGAAAACATGGGGCCTTGGTACGAGGTCGAGGTGGGTTTTCCAAGCGCTGAACCAGAGCTGATCATGAGTTATGCGGAGGAGCCGGACAAGCCAACGGACACAGTGTATGGCTATGTGCCGATTGAACTTGTAGAGCAGCTGATTGAGCTACACGGCGGTATCGTTACCGATGCCTAACCCCCTCCCTGTCTTCCTATAGACAGGGCAAGCCACATAGCGTCGTTAGCTCAACTGGATAGAGCTGCTGTGTTCTAGGCAGTAGGTTGCGGGTTCGAGTCCTGCACGACGCACCAACCCCACACAACCCAAGCCGCCTAGTGCGGCTTTTTTCATGGAGCAGAGCATGGCCTTTGAAGTCCTGATGCGCGACTGCGCAAACGAAGAAGACCGCCGATCAAAGCGCGACGAGTTGATGCAGATTGAAGAAGCCCGACTCGCTGCGGTTGCCGTCTTTGAAGCACGGCTCGGCAAGTACGACCGCTTGTTGGACGGCCTCAGCTACCGAGATCACGATAACGAAGTGATTGCTGCACTGATGGACGCTTGCGCTGCCGGTGTGCCGTCGTGCATTGCTGTGGTGAAAGCGCTGGCGAACAAACATGGGTATCACACTGCGGAGATTGACGAATGAACAACCTTCACCCGAATTGGGGCACTGCCATCGTACTAAGCGCCGTTCTCGGCGCTTTTTGTTTTGTGAGCGACGCCGACTACCGCGAGGAGTTTGGCCACGCTGATGAACTGCAATCTGTGCAGCAGGAGGAACGGGCCAAGGCAAGCCGCGAGTTTGCTGGGCAGTACGCATGTGGTCCGGGAGCGCAAGCGCAATGGCTCTCTGACAAGGAGCTGCAATGCGTGCCAAAGCGCGGTCGTGAATATCAAGTAGCAGGAGGCCAGCCATGGGTGAAATGAAGCCGCGCTTAGTGTGGGTTGCCGAGTACGACGACGACTCAGACTATCTGAGCGTGATGGAGCGATTGGATACGCAAGGTAAGTACGAAGGCGTGACGATCTGCCGCCTGCATGGCGAGGCGTCTGCAGACCTGATCGCAGAAGCCGGAACAGTGTTCCACAACACTGGCCTGTCACCTGTGCAGTTAGTGGAGCAGAGGGATGAGCTGCTGGACGCCCTTCAAGGCATGGTCGATTTTTACCGCCCCGGAGCATGGGGAAGCGGAGAAAACAGGCGGGATGCGCTGGATGCTGCGCTCGCCGCACTAGCCAAGTGCGAAGGAGTGCAGTGATGCCGTCATTGATCTTTCAAGCCGCCCGCGCGCCGTGGCGGTCAGGCATAGAGCTGCACATGGCATCCCGCACAGACGGTGTTTTGTCTGTCGCTCAGCCAGTCGTGATGAAAGCCCAAGACGCGACAGTGGTTCACGACCCGTTCTTGCGCCTTGAATTCACCGCAGCTCAGCAACTGATGGATGAGCTTTGGGGGTGCGGATTGCGCCCCACAGAAGGCACCGGAAGTGCTGGCAGCTTGGCGGCGACAGAACGCCACTTGCAGGACATGCGCAAACTTGTTTTTGAAGGCAGGCCATGACCAACACCGATGACATAGAGATCGGCCTAGACGACCTGCTCTTTTGGGTCATCTGGGCTCTCGCATTCTTTGCAGCATTCGG
>NZ_JBXAGA010000041.1:0-2477 GCF_058793595.1 Acidovorax sp. GW835-FHT14G06 | reverse complement strand
AGCAAATCCTCGCTTGGCTCCTGATCGAAACGGGCCACGCCGTTGTTCGTCAACAGCACCGTCAAGCGCTTGGGGCGCATGAACCGGATCTGAACCTTCTCGATAACATGCTTCTTACCGTGTACGAGTGCCTGGGTTGCCCCGAGAACGTCGACACTGCCCTTGATGACCGCTTTGGCCTGGACATTGGAGGCGAGTTCCATCGCTCCCAATTGCAGTGAATCCACGATCCCCACTTCGTTCAAGCGCCGCTGCACTTCGCTCGCCCAGTCCAGCACGTTGACCGAAAGCGGGCTGATCGCCAAAGCAAAGTCGGTTGCCTCCGCCAGCCGGCTGATCATGGTCTGAACGCCGCGGGGGGCGTCCACGAGTTCCAATCCTGGGCCGGCCACTGCCGCCTTGAATTCACAACTTCGGTATTCGACGCGGTGAAAACTCGCCTCCACCCCAAATGGGTCGGTAACGGTATCGTCGTACTCGATCTTCTCCACGAATCTGGCATCGAGAAAATCGTCTCTGACCCGATCCAGAACGAAGCCTTCGACCTGCTCTCCATCAAACGCCTTCACGCGAAGGCGTTTGGCCAGAACTCGCATAGAGATTGGCCATCGAGCCTTTAGCCAGCGATAGCGTTTCATGAAGTGGTCCCCGCTTCCGAGTCCGCACCAGCACCCGCCGCCTCGGCGAGCAATTGCGCCAAGACGGTACGGGCAGTCTTCTCGATCATCGCGAGCAGGGTTGCCTTCTCCGCCTCGCTTACCGGGCGGATGTTCTTTGTATACGCGCCATTCTTGAACTTGAGCGCACCATGAATGGAGTAGCGAAACTTCTTGCCGGCCTGCCGATCCTCAAAGCCCGCGTCGCATTCGATGATCGCGTAGGGGTGGACGTTCTGCTTCGCGCGCCAAGTGATCGACGTGATGAAGAAGCCCTTGTCCTTCAGCTCTTGGTACATCTCGGAGGCGACCAGGTTTTCACCGCTGAGCGCCACGTTCTCGACCACGCCGAGCATCTTCTCTTCGGCCTCGTCAACGTCGTCACCGTCCATATCGAAGTCATCGTCCTCTTGCTCCGAGGTCGAATGGGCGACCCGCAGGCGTGAGACGGTCATCAATGGAAAGTCGGGTAACGACGAGATCAGCCGCGTGAAGAACGTCGTTCGCGCCTCAGCCGAGGTCAGGCCAGTCAGCTCAATCTCTTCGAGTTGCACAACGGCCTTCTTGTGAGCTTCAATTCGCTCCCGCAGCTTGTCGACCATGGCACGGGCGCGGTCGGTTGCCGGTATGCGGATCTCGGTGCGCTCCCCGACCTTGGTGAAAACCAACTCTGCATCTCGATCTTGGCGCTGCAGCAGCCGCGTCTTGGAGTAGTCAAACTCGGAGTAGGTCACGTTCATGACGAATTCGGATTCGCTCTTCTTGTGGGCGCGAACGACCTCCTGGACTTCGGCCTTTTGGTATTCGCTGACGATCTCCTTGAGCTCGTCTGGCGACAGTTCGGTGTTCAACGAGATCGTAGCCGTCTTTTCGCCCCGCTTCGAGGCCTCGCGCCGCTCCAGAATGCCGCACACATCCGCGTAGTCGTGTGGGAGCAGCGACAGGTACTGAACCAGCGCCTCTCTTGACTCGGCTGGCGAACTGAAGATGCCGCGGTCGCGCAGCAGCTCCAGCAAGACCGCTTCCGTCACCTTCTGCTTGGCGGAGAACAGCAGGTCGTGGATCTCTTTGTTCGTGGCGAAATACAGCTGCCCAGGATCACGCATAGTCCATCCCCAGATCGATCGAAGAGAACTCCGTGATGGCCTGCGTCATCTTCGTGTAGCCGATGGCGTTGACCTTCGCGGCCAGCTCAGTCGAGTGGCCGTCGTCGCCCAGGCTCTCGACGTAGCGCTGCTTGGCCTTTTGAAAGCGTGCAGCGGCTGCAGCATCCGAGGCCATGGACCGAATGTCCACCTTGGTCGCATCCTCCAGGACTTGGTAGTGGCGCAAGAAATCGAGAAGGTACATGAACTCCTCTTCGGTTTCTCCGGATCGGCGATAGAACACGATGACACCTCGCTGGGCGAGAGCAGGCCCATGTTTGTACTCGAACACGATCCAAGGCGATGTCAGCATCTCCAGCGTGGCCGCGCGTGCCTTCTCCGGCTGGAGATTGGCTCGTCCGTCCAATTGCGGATAGAAGAACTTGCAATGCTGCGCCGCCGGCAAGGCAGCTGGCCCAGCGGCGCCACGC
This sequence comes from Acidovorax sp. GW835-FHT14G06, assembly GCF_058793595.1. Classification (NCBI taxonomy): domain Bacteria; kingdom Pseudomonadati; phylum Pseudomonadota; class Betaproteobacteria; order Burkholderiales; family Comamonadaceae; genus Acidovorax; species Acidovorax sp. GW835-FHT14G06. Next base: position 245 of record NZ_JBXAGA010000041.1, on the reverse strand, counting down.
AGTTGTCGAATGTCGTATCGAACGTTGTCGATCCAGTGCACGTCACGCGGGCCTAAGACGAACAGCCGCGCACCCTTAGGCAGAAGCAGTTCCTTGGGCGTGGCTGCGCTCAGCACAGACGAGAAGTCCTTGTCGTACTCACCGTCGTGGTTGTAGACGAAGAGCAGTCCGCAGACGTTCGGCGTCACGTTGCCATGCATGTAGAGGTCCCGCCAGCGCTCGCTCTTCTCTGCGCAGGCGATCTG
>NZ_JBXAGA010000040.1:0-2596 GCF_058793595.1 Acidovorax sp. GW835-FHT14G06 | reverse complement strand
CCACCGTGCCGATTGAATTTTGAGCCAGGGCTAATGGCCAACCTGTGAAGGTCGGCTGTGGATAAGTGTAGTGCCTTGGGTCGGTTTTGGTCTCCTTGGTGATCGAGCTCGGTGGTCGTCCGTTGAGGGTAAGCCGCGCAGGGCGAAGCCCGTAGCGGCTTGCCCTTGAACCGCTCAGAACGGCTCAGCCTTCTTGGCCTGTTCGCGTGCCTTGATGCGTTTCTTGGCCACGGCTGTGCTGTGCATGAACCTGTGGGACTCGTTGCCCGTCTCGACGATGTGGCAGTGGTGCGTGAGTCGATCCAGCAGTGCCGTGGTCATCTTGGCGTCGCCGAACACGCTGGACCATTCCTTGAAGTCCAGGTTGGTGGTGATCATCACGCTGGTCTGCTCGTAGAGCTTGCTCAGCAGGTGGAACAGCAAGGCGCCGCCTGCCTGGCTGAAGGGCAGGTAGCCCAGCTCATCAAGGATGACCAGGTCCATGCGCTGCAAGCTCGCTGCGATGCGGCCTGCCTTGCCTTGGGCCTTCTCCTGCTCCAGTGCGTTGACCAGGTCCACCGTGGAGTAAAACCGCACGCGTGAGCCATGGCGCGTGATGCCCGCCACGCCGATGGCCGTGGCCAGATGCGTCTTGCCCGTGCCGGGGCCACCCACCAGCACCACGTTGTGCGCCTGCTCGGTGAACGCCATGCTGGCCAACTGCTCGATGAGCTTTTTGTCCACGGGCGAGCATTCGAAGTCGAAGCCCGCCAGGTCGCGGTGCACGGGGAACTTCGCCGTGTGCATCTGGTAGCTCACTGAGCGCATGGCTCTGTCCGTGACTTCCGCTTGCAGCAGGTGCTCCAGCAGCCAGCGCGAGCTCTCCAGCGTGGCGTGGCCGCCTTGCTTGACCAGGTCCTCCCAGGCCCCGGCCATGCCGTACAGGCGCAGCTCTTTGAACTCCTTGTCCAGCTCACGCATGATCGGCCTCCTGCATGTCGCTGCCAGCGCGCAGGCTGTCATAGCGCGCCGTGTCGGCCAGGGGTGTCTGGCTCACTTGCAGGTTGGTCGCAACCGTCTCGGGCAGGGGCTGCGCTTGCAGGCGGCCGAGCACGTTGATGACGTGCTCGGTGCTCACCCGCCCCGATGGCGGCGCACTCTCCAGGGCCAACTCCACCGCCACCAGCACGGCGTCCAGCCCTTGCTTGGGCACCTCGGCCAGTACCTGCGCCATCACCCTGTCGCCCCCCTCCTGGTGCAGCAAGCCTTTGCGCATGCGCTGCAATGGCTCGGGCAGGTCTGCAAAGGGCGCGCCGTTGCGCAGCGCGCCCGGCTTGCGCTCGATCAGCGGCACGTAATGCTGCCAGTCGTAGCGGGTCTGGTTGCGATCGCTCAGGCGCTCGTGCGTGGCCACCATAGCATCGCCGGCCACCACCACGATCTGCGCCGGGTACAGGTGTGTGCTGACCATTTGCCCCGCCCATTCGCAGGGCACCGAGTAGCGGTTGCGCGCCACCGTCACCAGGCAGGTGCTGCTCACCTTGGCCGGGTTCTCAACATAGCCATCAAAGGCCACCGGCATCGGCATCAGGTGGCTTTGCTCCAGCTCCAGCATCTCGGCGATGCTGAACGCTTTGTGCTGCGGGTGGCGCAGCTCTCGCCACAGAGCCCGGCAGCGCTCGCCCAGCCACGCATTGAGCTCGGTAAAGCTGCCAAAGCGCCGTTGCCCCGCCTCCACCCAGATGCGACGGCGGCTGTCTTGCACATCCTTCTCCACGCGCCCCTTCTCCCAGCCGCTGGCACGGTTGCAAAAATCAGGGTCGAACAGATAGTGCGCGCACATGGCTGCAAAGCGCGCATTGACCACGCGGCCTTTGCCCTTCTTGACTTTGTCGACCGCCGTCTTCATGTTGTCGTAGATGCCACGGCGTGCCACGCCACCCAGCGCTGCAAAGCTGCGGGTGTGCGCATCGAACAGCATCTCGTGGCCTTGGCTGGGGTAGGCCACCAGCCAGAAGGCCCCACTGGCACACAGCTTCATGTGCGAGACCTGCATGCGGTAGTACACCCCGCCCACCAGCAAGCCGTCTTCGCTCCAGTCGAACTGGAAGGCCTCGCCAAGCTCGAAAGTCAATGGCACGAAGGCCTTGCAGGCCGCCTGTTGGCCTTCACCTTGGCGCCACTTGCGGATGAAGTCCGTCACCCGCGTGTAGCCACCTTCGTAGCCCGCTGCCTTGATCTGCGTGAACAAGGCCTTGGCCGTGCGCCGCTCCTTCTTGGGCCGCTTGGCATCGGCCTTCAAGGCTTGCTTGAGCTCCGCCTCGTGCGCCGACAGCTTGGTCGCCTTCGCCGCCTCCCGGCGGTACTTGGGCTCGACCGGCTGCGCCTCGTCCAGCCACTTGGCCACCGTGTTGCGCGACAGGCCCGTGGCCCTCGATATCTCCCGCTTCGTCTTCTTGTCCCGGCGGTGCATCCGCCGTATCTTGCCAATCATGTCCATGGTGATCACCCTCTTCATTCCCTTGCTGCACAAAACAGCAGGGTAGGTAAAACACCTGGCTCAGTTTTAGGTCGGCATCACACCAAAAAGTGGCTCAGTTTTCGGTCGGCGTCAACA
>NZ_JBXAGA010000039.1:0-3534 GCF_058793595.1 Acidovorax sp. GW835-FHT14G06 | reverse complement strand
CTCAACAGCTCGGATTCGATCTTCGTAGGAATACATGAACTACCTCCTGGTAGTCCAAGTTTTTGTCCGCATCCCCTGGTGGGTCAGCTTTGCGTGGAAATCAACAGCCGTTCGCCAAAACGCCTGGCCGTCTCGATATCGCCTTCCAACATTTCGTCAACCCCCGCATCGACCGGTGTTGTGGCCATTGCGCCTGAAGATGAACCGACATAGTTCACGTCGTTGCGCAGAGCTGCCTTGGTATTGGAGGGCATCATGCCGGTGCCCACCCACAGGCCGCTGTGTTGCATGGCAAATGTCATGAAGTACTGCAAGGTGGACAGCTTGTCGCCGCTCATGCTTCCGCTGTTGGTGAAGCCTGCGAAGAGTTTGTCTTTCCATTTCTGGGCCATCCAGGCCGCCGAAGAGTCATCGGCAAATCGCTTGAACTGCCAACTCGCGCTACCCATATAAGTGGGTGAGCCCAGCACAATCAAATCCGCGGCAGCCAGCCCCATCCAGGCGGACTCAGGCAGAGTACCTTGCGCATCAATCTCCAGCAATGCGGCCTCCGCACCTTGGGCAACGGCCTGTGCCAATCGACGGGTATGGCCGTAGCCGGAATGGTAGACAACCACAATGGATGGCATGGTGTGTTTCGCCGTCATTGGGCAGCCCTCCAGCGCTCAGCCGTTTCCAGCGCATAGTCGCGGTAGCTCCGCAACGACGTGCCCAGTTCTTGCTGCATGCGCTCGACTGCACCAGCGGAGCCCACCTCGCCATCCATCTGCATGCGCGCCATCATCAGCCGCATGTCGTACGCCATCCAGGCGGGTGCAAAACTCCGGAACCGCGCTTCAAAAGGTCCGATGTCGTCACCCGCGTACCGGACGGTCTTGCCTAGCACATCGCTCCATACAGCTGCGGCAGTTTGACCCGACAACGCGATTGGCCCCACGACATCCAACACCTCCGTTGGCAAGGGTTCGCTTGCGGCGTCTCGGCGCAGCAGATGTCGCGCGGCAACTTCCGCCACGTCACGCGCGTCCACCATGGAAATGCCTGCACTGCCGATAGGCATGGGGTACACGCCCCGCTCCAGAACATCGGACTGAATCAAGGCATCGTCGTTCTGCATGAAGTAAGCGGGACGCAGAATGGTCGCGTGCATACCGAGCTGTCCGATCATGCGTTCCACCGTGTGCTTTCCAGTGAAATGCGGAACATCGGTGAAACGGTCGCAGTGCATGACAGACAGGTACACGATGCGTTCGATACCCGCTTCGCGCGCCAGGTTGAGCGCAATCAGTGCCTGGGTAATTTCGTCTGCGGCCACAGTGTTGAGCAAGAAAAGCGTTCTCGCGCCAGCCATGGCAGCGCGCATCGAATCCACGTCCTGGAAGTCTCCCTTGACCGCCGTAACGCCGGGTGGAAACTGTCGCTTCTCTGGTGTTCTGGAGAGGGCATGAACGTCTGCGCCTTGCGCGGCTAGCAGCGCTACCACATGTGAGCCGATAAGCCCCGTGCTGCCCGTAACGAGTATGGTCATTAAAGTTCCTTGAGTGTGTGCAATGGTTTCGTGAAGCGGGTCTACGGGCAGGCAAGGAAGCGATCCATGTGTGCTCGTTCGACCCGGCAACAAGCTGAATTGTTTATGGTTTAACCTTGCACAAATAGACTCGTTGTGTAGACACCGGCGTACCGAAATATGAACAATCAAAACTACTCGATCGACGATCTCCAGTGGTTCATCAAGATCGCGGAGGCAGGGAGCCTCTCAGGGGCTTCTCGCCAACTGGAGGTTCCCAAATCAACCTTGTCGCGCCGCCTGGCGCGCATGGAAACGGCAGCAGGGGTCAGCCTCGTCAAGCGCAATACCCGAGCCTTCGCATTGACCGACGCTGGCCAACGCCTGCTGGACGGAACAAGTCCGCTGATCCATAAATTGAACGCCGTCACCCATGACCTTCTTTCTCAGGATCAGACGCCAAGTGGTCGCGTTCGCCTAGCTGCGTCAGCGACATTTGGCAAAGTTGTGCTGCTTCCGCTGGTGACTGAGTACCTGTTCAAACACGAACATTTGGAACTGGATGTCAAGCTCAGCAACCGCCACGTCAACATCGTCGAAGAAGGCATTGATCTGGCGGTGCGCATTGGCGAACTTGCCGATTCCAGTCTGAAGGCCCGTGCCATAGGCACCGTACGTCCAGCTCTATTTGCAAGCCCCGCTTATGCGAACCAACATGGGTTGCCGGTGCATCCCGGTGAACTCAGTGCTCACGCTGGCCTGCTGCAGTCGAGGGAAGCCGCAGAAATCAAGCTGCATTCGCGAAGCAGAACCGCAAAAGGACTTTTGCGCTCACGTTTGATCATCGGCCCTTCCGACGCCTTGCTGGCGCCGACATTGGACGGACTGGGAATCGCCGTACTGCCCGAGTTCCAGGCAGCGCCGCTGGTCGCATCAGGTAAATTGGTCAGAGTGCTGGAGGGCTGGCAAATGTCCGCGCTGAAAGTCCAGCTTGTCTACCCCATGCAACGCCATCAATCGCCAACAGTTCGGGCACTGATGGCGTTTCTCGCGGAACAGATCCCCAAAAGGTTGAAGACACTGTAGATCTGAATCGCCCCGGCATTCCTAGACACCGTTGAGCCGTTGGGAATGTCGCTGTTCGAACTCTACAGGGGATAATCCTGCCGCCGATGAATGACGGCGCTGTGAGTTGTAGAACATTTCGATGTAGTTGAAGACGTCCGCTCTCGCATCATCACGGGTTGCATAGACCCGCCTGCGGATGCGTTCGCGCTTGAGCAGTTGGAAGAAGCTCTCGGCCACAGCGTTGTCGTGGCAGTTGCCACGCCGGCTCATGCTGCTGACTAGGTTGTGGTCGCGCAGAAAGGTCTGCCACTCGTGGCCGGTGAACTGACAGCCTTGATCGGAATGAACTATGACAGGTGCACGCGACTGGTGGGGCCATAGCGCCATCAGCAGTGCATCGAGGACCAGGCTCGTGTCAATGCGGCTGCCCATGGACCAGCCCACTACCTGGCGTGAGAACAGATCGACCACAACCGCTAGGTACAGCCAGCCTTCGTGGGTTCGGATACCCTCTTTCGCGAAGCCATTTGCCTGCACAAGCAAAAGCACATGTACGACGAATAAAAATCTCAGGCGCATCGTCTTCTCCCTCGAATAAGGCTATTGTTTGCAGCAATTGTCTTGGATGGCCGCACCGCTTCGCATGCGTACTCGTCGGCCTGCGCTTGCACTGGCAACGCAGGTTGCGTTGGTGCCGCCTGAATCTGACCTTGTTCGGTGAGTCCGGCGAATCGAAGCTCAGCTTCCTGACGCCGCCGTGAAACCACGCAGTCGGCGGCACCGTGAGTCGTTGCTTTAGGACACCCGCTTAACCGCCAGAGCAATATTTGGTTTGAACGCCCGGCCAATCGTCACAGCGGCAACGACGCTCGGACGATGGAAAGCAAATCCTCGCTTGGCTCCTGATCGAAACGGGCCACGCCGTTGTTCGTCAACAGCACCGTCAAGCGCTTGGGGCG
>NZ_JBXAGA010000038.1:0-5092 GCF_058793595.1 Acidovorax sp. GW835-FHT14G06 | reverse complement strand
ACCGATGACATAGAGATCGGCCTAGACGACCTGCTCTTTTGGGTCATCTGGGCTCTCGCATTCTTTGCAGCATTCGGCTTTATTGCTGGGGTGCTGTATCCCTACTACTGAAAGAACACCATGACGGAGAAAACCCACTACCGTAAGGCGTTTGACTCGCCATACCTGAGCAGCGCCGACATTGTTGAACCCACTGTTCTGACCGTGGCGCGCGTCACCTTGGAGCCTGACCGCACCAAGAAAACGAAAGACCTGTTCAACACGGCATGGTTCGCGGAGAAGGAGTTGCGCCAGGGCGAAAAGCTCAAGCCGATGATCCTGAACGCGACCAACAGCAAGACCATGAAGGGGCTTACCGGCTCGGCCTTCATTGACGACTGGCAGAACGTGCGGATAACGGTTTACGTTGACCCGAACGTTCGTTTCGGCAAGGAGTCGGTCGAGGGTCTGCGCATCAGCCCCTTTGCTCCAGAAAAGCGCGTTCTGACGCCCGACAACAAGCGCGGCTGGGAGAACGCCAAAGCCGCATACCGGCGCGACGGAAACCTGTCGCAAGTGCTCTCCCGCGTAGACATGAGCGCGGAGCATCAGAAGCAGATCGCCGATGAGTGCAAGGAGCCAGCCGAATGACGTTCTATGACGTTGAGCAGAACTCTGATGCTTGGCTGGCGCTGAGACTTGGCAAGGCCACCGGCTCCAACTTCGGTTGCTTCATGGCGAACGATGGCAAGGCGTTCGGTGAGCCAGCCAAGGCCTACGCGCTGCAGCTTGCTCTGGAAATCGACACCGGGCGCCGCGCAGAGTACAGCTTCAGCAATGAGCACATGGAGCGCGGGCACGAACAGGAGCCGGTTGCCAAGATGCTCTACCAAGATGAGAACTTTGTGACCGTGGAAAACGGCGGGTTCTTCTGCTGGGGGGTTTATGGCGACTCACCAGACGGCCTGATAGGCAACGATGGCGTTTTGGAGGTCAAGTCAGTTGGAGCAAAGACGCACTATGCGACGCTGATGCGCAAGTCCTACGACCCGGCCTACCGCTGGCAGCTTGTTGGGCATCTGGACTGCACCGAGCGCGATTGGGTGGACTTTGCCAGCTACTGCGCAGAGTTCCCCGAAGGCAAGCAACTGCTTGTGTATCGACTGCACCGCAACGACTGCGCCGACGAAATCAACCGCCTGCGGCAACGCCGCGCCGACTTCCTCGGGCTGGTGCAGGAAACGCTGAAAAACATCCGGGGGTAACCCCATCCACTCCTGCCGCGCTGGGCGGCGGGCATTTATGAAAGACGAATCATGAGCGATTACGACAACACCAACCGAGGCGTTCTCTTTGTGAACGACCGCAAAGAACCAGGCAGCAACAAGCCAGACCGCACTGGCACATTGAACGTGGATGGCGTCGAATACTTCTTGGACGGCTGGATCAAGAAGTCGCAGGCGGGCGTTTCCTTCCTGAGCGTGTCGGTGAAGCGCAAAGACAAGCAGCCTGGGCAACAAGCGCACGCACCTGCGCCGCGACCACAACAGCGCGCGTCAGCTCCGGCGCCAACCGCAGATCCTGGCGGCTGGAGCGACATGGAATATCCGCCCTTCTGACCTCCCCCACCCCACACACAGGCCCGCAATGTACAAGCAAAGCACAACCATGCCAAAACGCAGTTTTCACGCGCCGGAAGGCGATAGAAGACTGACCGTCAACGTCTCAAAAGAACTTCACCAAAAGCTAAAGATGGCGGCGGTGATGGCGCACACCACTGTCGGGGAGCTGATCGAAAAGTTCGCCAAAGATAAGTTGGACGAGATGCTGCGCCAGGGCATCAAGTAACCGCCCAACCACCACACAGGCCCGCAATAGCGGGTCTTTCAGTTTCTGCAGAGGATTCCCCATGACCGATAAAACAGACAGCGTCCGCGCCGACTTCAATGCCTGGCTGCGCACGTATGAAGATGAAGTTGGCGCAATCGATGAAGCCGCCGCATGGGCTGGGTTCTCAGGTGCCCGCGCCTCCCTCGCAGCAAATGCGGGGAGTGAGCCGGTGGCGTCGCCCCCTTTGCAGCATTTTGAAAGCCCGCGCGCAAAGATATTGATGCGAGCATGGCAAGAGGGATGGGATGCGTGCCGCGACGCCGAGTATGTAGGCGAAGACGCGCAGAACGACGCGTTCAACCAAAGCAGCACAGTGAACCACTGCGTTGCCGAGGACATGCTCTACACCCACCCCTCTCCCCCAGAGGGAATGGTGGGAGGGTGGATCGCAGAGAAGGAGCCTCCATGCAAAGACTGACTCTTGAAGAGATCCGAGAGCGCCTTGACTACAACCCAGAAACGGGAGACTTCATATGGAAGGACCACAAAAAAGTCCGACAGCCAGTGGGCTCTATTGCTGGGTGGCACAACGACTTTGGATATCGGGTCATCACAGTCGGTGGACGCAACTATGGCGCGCACCGCCTTGCATGGCTGTTCACACACGGAGAGTGGCCCGCCGAACAAATAGACCACATCAACCGCGTAAGGAATGACAACAGAATCGCGAATTTGCGGCAAGCCGACGCCTTCTTAAACCAGCAAAACACCAAATTGCGCAAGGACAACACGTCTGGGTATCGCGGAGTTTGCTGGCACAGAACATATAGGGCGTGGGAGTCCAAGATCATGTTTAACAAGAAGCTGTATCGCCTCGGACTGTTTCAATCAGCAGAAGAGGCATACGCGGCATATGTTGAGGCAGCAAAGAAGCTGCACATATATAGCCCGCTTTCGGATAGCAGAAAGGGGGAATGATGGCTGAGCTTCGAGACAACGAAAAAGCCTGGGACGAAGAGATCGGGCCCGCCTTGCTTGCAATCGGTAAGCGCTGCGAGGAACTTGGAATGCCATTCCTTGCCGTCGCCGAATGGGCTCCTGGAAAGATTGGACGCACTGAAGCTGCTCCAGCAGAAACAGGGCTTGCCTTTCGGGTCATCCAGATGGCCGCCCGCTCAACCCCCAATTTCGACAGCCTGGCGATCAACCTGATCCGCTACTGCAAGGCCAACAACATCGACACCAGCGCGAGCATGTTCCTGTCGCGCTTTTCGAAAGACCCATCATGACAAACCAACAAGGGGCGCCAGAAGCGCTGGCCCATGAAATGTTCGCCGCAGCGCAATTGGCACCAGGGGAAGGAATTGCGGATGCAGTCGCCAGGATTGCCGCCCTGGTAGAGGCACAGCAGCCCGCCCCATCGGCTGCGGACGAGTGCGGGCGGTGCGTTGGAACTGGGCGAATTGACACTGGCGAGGGCGCACCCGGCCACGAGGTCTATATGGATTGCCCGGATTGCCAGCCCTCCCCCACGCCCCAGGCAGACAGCGCCCAGGACGAGCCACTGCAGGCGTTCGATAGCCCGCGCGCGCAAGCACTGATGCGAGCATGGGAAGAAGGCTGGGCGGCCTGCCGTGATGCCGAGTACGTAGGCGAGGAAGCGCAGAACGATGCTTTCAACAGCAGCCACACGCTGACGCTATGCATTGCCGAGGATCAACAGCTTCCAGCGCCCCAGGCAGACAGCCAGCCAGCGCCCATCGACATGGTGCTGCACTGCCCCGCCTGTGGCCTGCAGCACATTGACGTGGCCGAAGTTGGGCCGAAAGTCGGTTCACACCATTGCACTCGCGCGAGCCCTGATGGCTGTGAGGAATGCGACGCCGCCGAAGAAGCGCATCGCGAATGGTTGAGTGAAGGTCCCTGGCTCAACCCACCCCATCGCTCGCACCTGTGCCACGGCTGCGGCCACATCTGGCGCCCCGCTGACGTGCCCACCAACGGCGTTGCAGCGGTCAAGACTACCGGCAAAGCAGACAGCCCAATCGCAGCCCGTGGCCCGGCAGACAGCGTGACGGCACCAGCGGGTGGGGCAGTGGCCGCGCATCGTGTAATGCGCAAACGACTGGATGGCGAATGGGTGTGCGACGGCCGGTACTGGTGCGATGGGCCGCCGTCAAAAGAGCTTGTCGACAGCATTTGCGCAGACAAAGACCGTTGGCGCGTTGACGTTGCGTACACCACCCCACCCGCCCAGGCGGCAGACAGCGTGCTGGAGGATGCGGCGGACCCGCTGCAAGGTGCTGCCAATTGGCTTGCGGAAGCGCACGGTCAGTTCTGTGTCGCAGTTTTACAAGGATGTCTGATGATCGGCTACAACCGCGCAAAACGCCTGCACGACGCGGCCATCGCAGCCCGCAAGAAAGGAGGCGTGTGATGGAAGGAATCTTCATAACTACCGCGACCGGAAAAGCGCTCGAAGATCAGATCAGCCTCATGGACAAGCTGACGAATGAATGGACTATGCGAGCCGCTCGCGGAGAGTGCGCATGGGTCTGCTCAAGCTGCTGCATGGTGTTCCCGGACGGCATGCCAGATGCTTGTGCGCACGATAACCAGCAGTGCACAAACATCATTGCCCGTGATAAGCACGCAGCCCGCAAGCAAGGAGGTGGGACATGAATTGCAACTGCTGCGAGTGTGAGTGTGAGCGCCAATACCCATTGGAGGAAGAAGAGCACAACTTCACCTATCGGCGCCACAGCATTGCGTTGACTAAAGACGCCCCGGACCGCAATTGGTACATCGTGGTGCGCGCGCCGAGCGGCCTGATGTGCTACGACGGCTGGTGGCACGACTCCGCAGGCAAGACATGGCGAGAAGCCCTGGAAGAAGCGAAACGCGGCGCATGTCTGCCGCAAGCAAGGAGCAAACCATGACTGAGCCGACAGATGCGGAGCAGTACCTGAACGCTGCAGACCAATGCGCCGCAACAGCCACCAGCGAACTCGCTGCATCAATCCTTGTTGACGGAGGAAACGGAACACTGCGTCATCTGCTCAACGATGCGGCAGACGCCATCCGTGCTGGGTGGAACACCCCGCAGCCCACCCAGGCGCAGGCCGGGGCGGTGGACGAAATCACGATCATCACCGCACCATCAGGCTATCAGTGGATTGCGGAGCCCGGTGATGTGGAGCGCTTCAGCCTTCCAGGGCAGGGGCACAAGATCGTCACCTATGTCGCCATCCACGGCATCAAAGGAGGCCAGCATGGATAACGT
>NZ_JBXAGA010000037.1:0-7860 GCF_058793595.1 Acidovorax sp. GW835-FHT14G06 | reverse complement strand
GAGGCGCCGATCTTCAGCGTGGCCGACTACGGGCTGGAGGCGGATCTGTTTGCGGCTGTGCCTGAACTGGTCAAGGCGGTTTGACATCCACAGGGCATCATCACCCGTCCAACTTCTATAGGATCAAATGCTATTAAAAATATAGCTGAATGCGCTTTTTGAAAGGGCGCTGCGGCTTTTTTCTATTCCAATAACGACGCACGAGACAACACCATGAGCACATCCCTTTCCCGCCGCAAGATCGTTCAGGCCACCGGTGCAGCACTGGCAGCTGCCGCGTTGCCAGCGCTGGCACAGTCCGCCTGGCCTAACCGTCCCCTCCGCATTGTGGTGCCGTACACGGCCGGTGGCTTTACCGACCAGATGGCGCGACTGCTCACATTGGGCCTGCAAAAGCAATTCGGTCAGCCCGTGGTGATTGACAACAAGCCCGGAGCGAACAGCATCATTGGCGTGGACGCCGTCGCCAAGTCCGCACCCGACGGGCATACGTTTGGCGTGGTGATCCCGGCCTTCACGGCCAACACCACGCTCTACCCCAAACTTCCCTACAACCCGCGCAAGGACCTGGTGGGCGTGTCGCTGCTGGGTGTCTCGCCGCTGGTGGCTGCCGTAGCGCCCAACGCACCTTTCAAGACGGTGAAGGAACTCGTGGCCTATGCCAAGGCCAACCCGGGCAAGGTGAGCTTTGCATCGTCAGGCACAGGCTCTGCCGCGCACCTGACCAGCGAGCTGCTCAAGTCGCTCACCAAGACCTTCATGGTGCACATCCCCTACCGTGGCGCAGCACCGGCGCTGACCGACCTGCTCGGCGGCCAGGTGCCGTTGTTCCTCGACCCGCCACCCAACCTGATTCAGCCCGCCAAGGCAGGCCGAATCACGCTGATTGGCGTGGCGAGTGAAAAGCGGCTGCCCATGCTGCCAGACGTACCCACCTTCATCGAGCAGGGCATTCCTGGCATGGTGGGCAGCACCTGGGCCAGCATGATCGCCCCGGCAGGCACGCCGCGCGACATCATCAAGCGCATGTCTGACGCTGTGAACGCCATCATCCAGAGTGAAGAGACCAAAGCCAAGCTCGAAGTCATGGGCACCTTCGGTGAAGGCACCACGCCTGAGGCCTGTGATGCCTTCTTGGCTGCCGAAACGACGAAGTGGGGCAAGGTGATCCGCGACGCGGGCGTGACGCTGGACTGAGCCTGATCCCCCCAGCGCGTACGTTTCAGGCGTAGCGCTTGGCCCGCAGGTTTTCCTTCATCTGCTGCAGGATCGGCTGCAGCGAGCTGCCGATGCGCAGCGCCACGCACGTGGCCAGCACGTCGATGATCAGCAAATGCATGAGGCGCGACACCATGGGGCTGTAGCGGTCGTAGCCCTCGGGGTGATCGGCCGCCAGGTGGATCTGGCAGGTGCTGGCCAGGGGCGAGCCGCTGGCGGTGATGACGATGGTGGTGGCGCCGTTGCGGCGGGCGATGTCTGCCGCGTCCATCAGGTCGCGGGTGCGGCCGGAGTTGGAGATGATCACCGCGCAGTCGCCCGGGCCCAGCAGGGTGGCGCTCATCACCTGCATGTGGCCGTCGCTGCTGGCAATCGAGGTGACGCCCAGGCGAAAGAACTTGTGCTGAGCATCCTGCGCCACGATGCCGGAGTTGCCCACGCCGTAGAACTCGATGCGTTTGCCCTTCTTCCAGGTGTCGGCAATGGCCTCGGCCGCGCGCTCGATAGCCACGGTACTGGCCGCGTTGCGGTATTGCAGAAACGCCGCCACGGCGTTATCCACCACCTTCACCAGCACGTCGCCGGTCTTGTCGTCGGCATCCACGCTGCGGTGGATGAAGGGCACGCCTTCGCTCACGCTGCCTGCCAGCTTGAGCTTGAAGTCCGCCAGCCCGTCGTAGCCCATGCTGCGGCAAAAACGCACCACGGTGGGCTTGCTCACATGCGCGCGCTCGGCCAGCTCGCGCACGGGCAGGCGGGCGAAGGTGCGCGGGTCGGTCAGCACCAGCTTGGCCACGCGCTGTTCGGCGGGGGCCAGGGAGGGCAGGGAGGCGGTGATGCGGTCGAGCATGTCTCAGTCAGCGGGTGCAGCGCGGGCTGCTCAGGTGAAGCCTTCGGACAGATTGGGATAGAGCCGTTCTTAATGTAACTTGGTTCCCACAGCGGCGGGGAGGTTGCAATCCCTGCCTTTCAACCTGCTTGCACCGGGCTTGGGCGTTTCCCCCCTGGCCCCTGCGGGCCCTGCACGCGTAGCATCCTCCATCACGTTATCCAGATACTGAGGAGCCTTCCATGCGTCAACCCTTGCTGACAAAACTTCTGGCCGGTACGGCCCTTGTGGCCGCTGCATCGGGCAGCTGGGCCCAGGGCCAGGTCAACATCATCTGTTCGGTGCAGGCCGAGTGGTGCAACCTGATGTCCACGGTGTACGCCAAGACAACCGGCACCAAGGTCAACATGACGGCCAAGGGCTCGGGCGAGGCGCTGGCGCAGCTCAATGCCGAACGAGCCAACCCCAAGACCGACATCTGGTTTGGCGGCACGGGAGACCCGCACCTGCAGGCGGCCGAGCAAGGCCTGACGCTTGAATACAAGTCGCCACAGCTCGCGCAGCTCTACCCCTGGGCGCAGAAGCAGGCGGCCGATTCCAAGTACCGCACCGTGGGCGTGTACCTGGGCCCGCTGGGCTTTGGCTACAACAAGGAGCTGCTGGCCAAGCGCAAGCTCAACCCCCCCCAGTCGTGGGCCGACCTGCTCAAGCCCGCGTTCAAGGGCGAGGTGCAGATGGCCAACCCGGCATCGAGTGGCACGGCCTACACCATGATCGCCACGCTGGTGCAGATCATGGGCGAAGAAAAGGCGTTTGAATACCTCAAGGCCCTGCATCCCAACATCAGCACCTACACGCGCTCGGGCACGGCGCCGGTCAAGGCCGCCGCGCGCGGCGAGACGACGGTGTCCATCAGCTTTGTGCACGACGTGACCACCGAGGCGGTCAATGGTTTTCCTGTCGGATCGGTCACGCCTTCGGAAGGTACCGGCGCCGAGGTGGGCTCCATGAGCATCGTCAAGAACGGCCCCAACACCGAGGCCGCCAAGAAGTTCTACGAATGGGCGCTCACGCCAGGCGGCCAGCAGTTTGGCCTGGCGGCCAAGCAGTTCCAGTTGCCCAGCAACACGCAGGTGCCCAAGGACCCGCGCATGACCGACCCGGCCAAGATGAAGCTCATCAACTACGACTACGCCAAGTACGGCGCCAGCGCTGAGCGCCGCCGCTTGATTGCGCGCTGGGAAAAAGACGTGCAGAACGCAACGCGCTGAGGGGCGGTGGTGTCGGCAGCAGCAGCGGCGGCGCACGCAACCCTCCGGACCACGGCCTCCAGCGCCTCGGTCAACCGGCCCCTTTGGGTCTGGCTGGTCATCGGCGTGCTGGGGTATCTGGTGTTCCCCTGGTATGCACAGCAGGACGCCAATGGCCTGCTCGCTGTCGGCCAGGTTTTCAGCAACGAACAGGCCGCCAACGGGCTGCTGCAGGCCGCCCTGTTTGGCCGCTCCTGGCTCTGGCTGGGCCTGACGGGGCTGGTGGTGGCGGGCCTGGGGGCCTGTCTGCCTGCGGGGCGCAGGCAGGGGGCCGTGCTGGTGGCGGGGGGCGCGCTGGGGCTGGCGGCCCTGCTGCTCAGCGGCTTTGCGATTGGCGCGCGTGGCTGGGCGTTTGAGTGGATGAACTCCAGCCTGGGTGAGCTGGGCGCGCGCCAGCCGGGCATGGGCTGGGGCGGGTTTGTGGTGCTGTCGGCGCTGCTGGTGCTGCTGTCGTTCGGCGTGGCGCGGCGCGGCTTTTTCAAAGGCGATTTGTTCGTGGCGGCGGCGGTACTCGGTTGCGGCAGCTTGCTGGCGCTGTTCATCGTGTTCCCGGTGCTCAAGGCGCTGTCGGCCGCTTTTTTTCTGGAGGACGGCCCCTTCTCGCTGGCCGTGGTGTGGGAGCGCATTGCGCACGAGCGCAACTTTGGCCTCTCGTGCCTGGCCGGTGGCCAGCGCTGTGGCGTAGCCTGGAACACGCTGTTCCTGGGGCTGATGACGGCCACCAGCACCACGCTGCTGGGCACCTTCATGGCGCTGATGGCCGAGCGCGCGTCGCGCCGCTATGCGCGGCCCCTGAACATCGTGGCGCTGCTGCCCATCATCACGCCGCCGTTTGTGGTGGGCCTGGGGCTCATCCTGCTGTTCGGCCGTGCGGGGGTGTTCAACCAGTTTCTGGAATACGCGTTTGGCATCACGCCGTCGCGCTGGTTCTACGGCTGGCTGGGCGTGTGGGTGGCGCAGACCTTTGCCTTCACACCCATTGCTTTCATGATCATGCGTGGCGTGGTGCAAGGCGTGGCCCCTAGCCTGGAAGAGGCCGCGCAAACGCTGCGTGCCAGCCCGCACCGCACCTTCATGACCGTGACCCTGCCGCTGCTCAAGCCGGGCCTGGCCAATGCGTTCCTGGTGGGCTTCATCGAAAGCATGGCCGACTTCGGCAACCCCATCGTGGTGGGCGGGCAGTTCTCAGTGCTGTCCACCGAAATCTTCTTTGCCATCGTGGGTGCGCAGTACGACCAGGGCCGTGCCGCGTCGCTGGCCTGGATCCTCACGTTCTTTGCGCTCACCGTGTTTGCCATCCAGCGCGGCTTGCTGGGCAAGCAGAACTTCACTACCGTGTCGGGCAAGGGCGATGCGGGTATTGCCATGCCGCTGCCCACCGGTGTGCGCCGCGTGGTGCATTCCATCGCGCTGCCCTGGATGGCGTTCACCCTCGTCGTGTACCTGTTTGCGCTGGCTGGCGGCTTTGTGCAGACCTGGGGGCGTGACTACACCATCACGCTGGCGCACTTTCGCACCGCCTTCAGCGTGGAGTGGGGCGAGTTTGGCGTCGTGTGGGCAGGCACTGCGTGGAACTCGTTCTTCACTACGCTCAAGCTCGCTGCCATCTCGGCGCCGCTCACGGCCACGCTGGGCATCGGCATTGCGTGGCTGCTGGCGCGCACCGAGTTCCGAGGGCAAGGCGCGTTCGAGTTTGCCGCGCTGCTGGCCTTTGCCATCCCCGGCACGGTGCTGGGCGTGAGTTACATCCTGGCGTTCAACGTGCCGCCGTTCGAGCTGACCGGCACAGCGCTCATCATCGTGTTGTGCTTCATGTTCCGCAATCTGCCGGTGGGCGTGCGGGCGGGCACCGCAGCGTTCAAGCAGCTGGACCGATCGCTGGATGAAGCATCCGTCATGTTGCGCGCGGGCAGCGTGCAGACCCTGCGCCATGTGGTGCTGCCGCTGCTCAAACCCGCGCTGGTGGCAGCACTGGTCTACAGCTTTGTGCGCGCCATCACCACCGTGAGTGCCGTGATCTTCCTCGTCACGGCCGAGAACGAACTGGCCACCACCTACATCATCGGCCGCGTGGGCAATGGCGACTATGGCGTGGCACTGGCCTATTGCACGGTGCTCATCGTCCTTATGTCTGCCTCCATCGGGCTGATTCAGCTGCTGGTGGGCGACCGCAAGCTCGGGCGGCGCGGAGCCGCCCCCGCCGCGCACTGACCCCCCTGACAAAAGAAGAAAACACGCCATGAACAACAGCGACGCGGGCATCGTGTTCCGCAACATCACCAAGCGCTACGGCAGTGACAGCAGCTCGGCGCTGGCCGTCAAGGGCATCAGCTTTGAGGTGCCGCGCGGCACGCTCACCACCATCCTCGGCCCCTCGGGCTGCGGCAAGACCACCACCTTGCGCATGATCGCGGGGCTGGAGTCGCCCACCTCGGGCGAGATCTTCATTGCGGGCCAGGACGTGACCACGCTGGGCCCTGCGCAGCGCAATGTGAGCATGATGTTCCAGAGCTATGCGCTGTTCCCCCACATGAATGTGGTGGAGAACGTGATGTACGGCCTGCGAATGTCAGGCCAGCCCAAGGAGCAGGCGCGCACCAAGGCGGTGGAGGCGCTGCGCGGCGTGGGCCTGGTGGGCTATGACGACCGCCTGCCCAGCGAACTGTCTGGCGGGCAACAGCAGCGCGTTGCGCTGGCCCGCGCGCTGGTGCTGGAGCCGGAGGTGCTGCTGTTCGACGAGCCCTTGTCCAACCTCGACGCGCGCCTGCGCCGCGAGATGCGTGAAGAGATTCGCGCACTGCAGCAGCGCCTGTCGCTCACGGTGGCTTATGTCACACACGACCAGGCCGAGGCCATGGCCGTGAGCGACCAGATCATCGTGATGAACCAGGGGCTGATTGCGCAGAAGGGCTCGCCCCGCGCGCTGTACGAAACCCCGCACAGCGAATTCGTGGCGGGCTTCATGGGCGAGGCCATGCTGTTCCCGGCCGTGGCCGACCCCGATGGCACGGTGGCTCTCGGCCCGCTGGCGCTGCGCCCCCGCATGGCGGTGAAGAGCGGCCCGGTAAAGGTGGCGGTGCGGCCGGAGGCCTGGCGCATTCACCGCCAGGACGGGGGCCTGCTGCCCGCCCGGCTGGACAAGCGGGCCTATTTGGGCGCGGTGCACGAATACACCTTCGACACCCCGCTCGGCCACATCTTTGTGGTCTCGTCCGACCTGGACGATGTGCTGGCCGTGGGTGACGAAGTGCAGCTGAGTCTGGGTGCCCACGGCGTATCGGTGGTTGGTAGTACCGAAGGCGGCCGGACCAATGCGGAATAATGGCGCCATGACGAACCAACTCGACGCCCTCAAACAGTTCACCACCGTGGTTGCCGACACCGGCGACTTTCTGCAACTGGCCCAGTTCCGTCCGCAGGACGCCACGACCAATCCCTCGTTGATTCTCAAGGCGGTGCAAAAACCTGAATATGCGCCCCTGCTCAAGGACACCGTGGCCCAATGGCAAGGGCGCTCGATGGACGAGGTGATCGACCGCCTGCTGGTGCGTTTTGGTTGCGAGATCCTGACGCACGTGCCCGGCCGCGTCTCCACCGAAGTGGACGCCCGCCTGAGCTTTGACACCAGCGCCACCGTTGCGCGCGCCGAGCGCATCATCGAGCTGTACCAGGCCGAAGGCATCCACATCGACCGCGTGCTCATCAAGATCGCGGCCACGTGGGAAGGCATCCAGGCCGCCGCCCAGCTGGAGCGCAAGGGCATCCACACCAACCTCACGCTGCTGTTCTCTTTTGCCCAGGCCGTGGCCTGCGGCCAGGCCAAGGTGCAGCTGATCTCGCCGTTTGTGGGCCGCATCTACGACTGGTACAAAAAGCAGGCGGGTGCAAGCTGGGACGAGGCCGCGCGCGCGGGCGCCAACGACCCGGGCGTGCAGTCGGTCACGCAGATCTACAACCACTACAAGCGTTTTGGCATTGCCACCGAGGTGATGGGCGCGAGCTTCCGCAATGTGGGTCAGATCACGGCGCTGGCCGGGTGCGACCTGTTGACCATTGCGCCTGAACTGTTGGCGCAGCTGGCTGCGAGTGATGCACCGTTGCAGCGGGCGTTGGATGCGGAGGCTGCCAAGGCGATGGACCTGCCTGCGGTGAACTATGACGAGGCGGGGTTCCGGTTTGCGCTGAATGAGGATGCGATGGCGACCGAGAAGCTGGCCGAGGGCATTCGGGCGTTTGCGGTGGATGCTGTGAAGCTGGAGAAGCTGATTCTCGCTGCTTGAAGTCGGAGGTTTTTTGAGCGGCTGGTGCCTGGGTTGCAGGTGCTGGCCGCTTTTGTTTTTGCTGGGCTATTGCGAGCACATCGGGCTGCATGCTTGTGTTTGGGGCGGGAGCCGGGTTGTCGCCCCGGCAGGCGAGGTACTTTTCTTTGCTTCGCCAAAGAAAAGTACCCAAAAGAAAGGCGACCCCCAGTCTGCGACCCCTTCGCTGTGCGAAGGGGCAAAC
>NZ_JBXAGA010000036.1:0-10133 GCF_058793595.1 Acidovorax sp. GW835-FHT14G06 | reverse complement strand
ATCTACCAACACCACCTCCGCGCCAGTGCTAGCTTTTCGTACCGTCACTTATTGCACTGAAAACGAGGAGACCCCACCTAAGACTGCTCGGTTTGCTCAAACAGGCATGTCTGGAAAGGGGGGGCGTCTATGGCCACCGCAAGCTGACGCTGGACATGCGTGACCTCGGTGAGCGGTGCGGCAAACACCGAGTGGCACGCCTGCCCAAGGGCGATGGTCGCCGGCCAGGCATGCGAGGTGGCAATCCAGCAGCGGTCGCGCCTAATTACCTTCAACGTCAGTTCACGGTGGCCGAGCCCAACAGGTCCTCGGTCACCGACATCACGTACATCCGAACACATGAAGGTTGGCTTTAATTGGCAGTCGTGGTCGACCAGTTCTCCCGGCAGGCGGTGGGCTGGTCGATGGGCAGCCTTATGAATAATAGTCTGGTGCTCGATGCAGTGTTGATGGCGCTCTGGCGTCGCCAACCGCAGGCGCCAGTCATTGTTCATTCCGATCAGGGCTGCCGTTTTACTGGCAACGAGTGGCAGGCGTTCATGCGCGACCACAACTTGGTCAGCAGCATGAGTCGTTGTGGCAACGGTCACAACAACGCTGTGGCCGAGAGCTTCTTCCAACTGCTCAAACGCGAGCGCATCCGCCGTCGTAACAATTCGACCCGAAGCGACGCGCGTGCTGATGTCTTCATGTTGCCGCCGAGACCGAAGTGAGCCACTGCGCCGACCGTCGACTGCGCCATTAATGAAGCCCCAGCGTCCAATATGCGAACGATCGGAGAGGCGCTCGTCTGGCCACGGGATCGCCGGCATTCGAGCAAAAGCGGCTCACATCTGCGGCGTCGCCTACACTCCAGAGGGCCTCGTCGACGTCTTTGCAAAGCAGCGCGAATGTTGGCACCCAACCTCGAAAAAATGTACGCCCGCTTCCGTTCTTCGCCCGTCAATGGAATCATGTACGGAAACCTTGCAACCAAGGTTCGCAGTTGAGACGGTTCACCCCATGCGGTGGAGATCGGTCGGTTTATGGTTCATGAATCGAAAGTTTTTCGTTCTGGCAATCAAATTTGCCGTAGGTGTTGTCACGTTAGTCAACCCTTTGTCGTTCCGGCCTTGTACTAATCTTGTGCAACGCCCTGCCGGCGTTAAGTTTTGATCGTCGTCACGCCTTATCGACGACGTGGCCTCAGTGGCCATTTTCTTCGGCATGCGCGATCAGGACTTCCACCCCAGCCTGCTCCAGCGAGCGCCGCACTTCATCGCTGATGCCGTCGTCGGTGAAAACGCGTGCGACCTTGTCGAGATGCGTGATCCTGAAGATTGCTTGCGCCTTGAACTTGGAGGAGTCGACGAGGACATTGACGGACTGGGCCGCGTCCACGAAGGCTCGATTCATCGCTGACTCCTCGGGCGTCAGCATGCCGATGCCCCCGGTCGCGGAGATCCCGTGGACGCCCAGGAAGGCCGCTCTGACCGTGATGTCCTCGAATGCACCTGTTTCGAGGCGGCCCACACTCGTCATCTTCTGAAAGTCCACGGTGCCCTGCAGGAGATGGACAGTGGCGTTTCTGCTCTTGGCCAGCTCCATGGCGACGGTCAGTCCGTTGGTGACGACATGAAGGTGGTGATGACCTCGCAGAGCTTCCGCGAGGTGCCTGCACGTGGTACCGCCGTTGATGAGGATGCAGTCGCCGTCCGACACTGATTGCGCGGCCAGCTCCGCGATGGCTCGTTTCTCGCGGTAGTTTTCCCTCTCGCGCTCCGCGTAGCTAACACTCTCGTACCGCGCCCAACCCTCTGCATACACCTCATTGCCGGGAATCGCGCCCCCTCGCGTGCGGGCCAGCACGCCACGCTCCTGCAATTCGATGAGGTCACGGCGGACAGTGATCGGCGATGTCTGAAAACGCTCCGCCAGCACGCTGACTTCGACGACGCCGCCCCCTTGCAAAAGGGCGACGATTTCTTTCTGGCGAGCTGCTTTGAGCATCTGTTTTCTTGCATTTCAGGACGGTTGACGCGCCACGCGCGCACGGGATCGATGCGGAAACTGTACCGCCCGTATTTGTCATGAGTTTGACTCATCATGTTCGTAGCATTCAGGACATGAACACTAACGATCAAATACGAACAGTCGTCTTTGATGTCGATGGAACCCTTTTCGACACCTTGCCCACCCTCGCAGCCGCGGCCAATGAGGTGCTTGTGCTCGCCGGATTGCAGGCCGTCGAGCCGCAGCATCTTCGTCCTGCCTTGAGCCAGGGCATCACCGCCCTCTTCCAGAGCGCGCTCCGGCTTCAGGCCGCGTCTGTGCCGCTCGCGTTGGGGTCGCGACTCGAAGATGCCTTCGCGCACCGCTACGCATCGCACTGGCTGCACAAAACTGTGGCATACGACGGCGCTCTCGATCTGCTGTCGATGCTTCGTTCGCAGCGCATCGCACTGGGCATTTGCACGAACCGCGATCAAGGCTCCACACGCACGCTTCTGGACAAGGCAGCGCTGACCGGCTTCTTCGACGCGATCGTGGGCCTGGGCGACACCGAGCATCCCAAGCCGGACGCCGCGCCGTTGCACCTCGCACTGACCCAGTTGGGCGGGACGCCGCGGACAGCGCTGTTCGTCGGGGACTCCGGCATTGACGCAGCGTGTGCCCAGGCGGCTGGCGTACGGCTGGCGGCCCATCTCGGCGGCTACGCCGCGGCGCCCGACGACTTGCGCCCGTGCACCGTGGCGTTTTCGGGCTACGCAGAGTTTCACAGCTGGATGGCCGCCCGGACATCGACTCAGTCAACGGCGGAGACGAACGACCATGTCTGACATCCAGATTTCCGGCCTGACCAAACGCTTCGGCAACGCTGCCGTTCTTCAGGAACTCGACCTGACAGTGCGCGACGGCGAATTCCTCACCCTGCTGGGCGCGTCCGGTTGCGGCAAGTCCACCTTGCTGAAGCTGATCGCCGGCCTGGACACGCCCGACACCGGCACGATCCGCATGGGAGACCGCGACCTGCTCGCCCTGTCACCCAGCGCACGGGACTGCGCGATGGTGTTCCAGTCCTATGCGCTGTACCCGCACATGACCGTGCGCGAGAACATCTCGATGCCGCTGGTGATGCGCGGCCTGGGGTTCTGGGGTCGCCTGCCGGGGGCACGCCTGGTATCCCCCGGGGTGCGCCGCCGGCTCGCCGACATCCATGCCAGCGCACATGAAGTGGCCCGGCGACTCGCCATCGACGGGTTACTCGATCGTAAGCCGGCGCACCTGTCGGGCGGCCAGCGCCAACGCGTCGCCCTGGCGCGCGCGATGGTTCGCCACCCCTCCGTGTTCCTGTTCGACGAGCCCCTTTCTAATCTGGACGCCAACCTTCGCCATGCGCTGCGTGCCGAGATCCGGCAGCTTCACGACCAGTTGGGCGTGACGTTCATCTACGTCACGCACGATCAGCACGAAGCCATGTCCATGTCGGACCGTGTGGCGGTCATGCGCGAAGGCCGCATCCTTCAGGTGGCGCCACCCGAAGATCTGTACATGCGGCCACAAAGCCTCGAGGTGGCTCGATTCGTCGGCGCACCGCGGATCAACGTCGTGCCGGGCGACATCCTCGCCAATGGCGAGATCCATTGCCTGGCGCAACGCATCGCAGATACCGCGGGGAACGGCGGGCCCTGCCGTGTCGCCTTCCGGCCGCAGGCTGTCACCTTGGCAAAGGCGCCGGGCCTCACCGTGCGCGGCGTGGTTGGCCATGTGGAATACGCGGGTGCCGAATTGATGGCCACGCTGACCCTGCCGAGCCAGGGGGAAGCCTGCATCGTCTGCCTCCCGGCTGGCACGGCAGCGCACGCAGGGGCCGAGTTCGAGGTCACGGTCCCGTGGGAAGCCCTGCATGTCTTCGACGCCGGCGGCCAGCGCATGTCGATCGGTCGATGCGACACCCTGAAGCGAGTGGCCTGAAAGCCGAGCATGCGCGCCCATCCTCTTTCCACCGTTTCGCTTCTCGCGCCCGCGGGCCTTCTTGCGACGCTTCTGCTGTTCATACCCGTCCTTGCCGTATTTCTGATGTCGCTGACCGATTGGCAGTTCGGCGCCACCACCCTGAACTGGGTCGGCCTGCAGAACTACGCCGAACTCTGGTCGGACGCGGTGTTCCGCAAGTCTGTGGCCAACACCCTTGTCTACCTCGTCCTGGTCACCGGGGGATCGATCACGCTGGGCCTGAGCCTCGCCTTGTTGATCGAATCCGATCGATCGGGACGCGGCTTCTACCGCACAGCCTTTTTCATGCCGGCCGCATCGACGCTGATCGCAATGGCGGTCGTGTGGGAATTCCTGCTGCATCCGAGCGCCGGGCTCGTCAATCACCTGCTCCAGCAGGTCGGCGTCGCACCCCAGAACTGGCTCAACGACCGCCACCTCGCGCTGTACTCGGTCGCCGCGATCGGCATCTGGCAGATGTCGGGGCTTGCCCTGGTGTTCTTCCTGGCCGGGCTGCAAGGAATCCCCCGCGACGTGCGAGATGCGGCGGAACTCGACGGCATCGATCGCCCCTTCGATCGATTCCGCTTCGTCACCTGGCCGTTGCTGGGCCCTACCACCTTGTTCGTCATCACTGTCTGCGCCATCCGCGCCCTGCAGGTCTTCGACACCGTCCATGTGCTCACCAAGGGCGGGCCGAACAAGGCCACCGAAGTGCTGCTGCACACCATCTATGCGGAGGGGTTCAGCTTCTTCCGCATGGGTTACGCCAGCGCCATGACGGTGGTCTTCATCGCCGGCATCTTCCTCTTGACCCAGATCCAGCACGCCGCGCTGGAGCGCAGGACGCACTACGCATGAAACCTCCTTCCCCTTCCTTTCGGATTCTTCGCCACGTGGTGCTGATGGCCGTGGCCCTGGTCTTCCTGATGCCGTTCATCTGGATGGTGCTGACCTCGCTCAAGCCTGCCGACGAAATCTTCGGCAGCGAGATTCATCTTTTTCCGACGCGCTTCGCTGCAGTGGAGAACTACACCCTCGCGCTAACCAAGGTCCCCTTGCTGCGCTACCTGTGGAATGGCGTGCTCGTCTGCGCGGGCATCCTGGTGCTGCAGATCCTGGTGGCACTGCCTGCCGCCTACGCCTTTGCCAAGCTGTCGTTCCGTGGCAAGCCGTGGGCTTGGCGCTTGGTGATGCTGGCGCTCATGGTGCCATACCAAGCCACGGCCATCCCCCTCTACGTAATGCTGTATCACGCCGGTCTGCTCGACTCGATGGCCGCGCTCATCCTGCCTTTCAGCGTGTCCGCGTTCGGCATCTTCCTGATGCGGCAGTTCTTTCGCACCGTGCCCGACGACCTGATCCACGCCGCGCGGCTCGACGGCATGGGTGAGTTGGAGATCGTCTGGCGCGTGATGCTGCCCACGGCCATGCCTGCCTTGCTGGCGTTCTCGATCTTCTCGGTGGTCTGGCATTGGAACGACTACTTCTGGCCACTGCTGGTCATCAATTCACCCCATCTGGCGACGCCGCCGTTGGGAACCATGTTCTTCCGCAATGAGGAAGCAGGCAGCGCGTTCGGTCCGCTGATGGCCGGCACGGTGCTGATCACGGCGCCGCTGGTGCTGTTGTTCGTCGTCGCGCAAAAGCGCTTCATCGAAGGTGTGACGCTCACCGGCGTCAAAGGTTAAACCGCAAGGAATCAAGCAATGAAACAACTGTTTAAGAAAACCGCCGCACTGGCCGTGTTAATGACCACCGGCCTGGCACAGGCTCAGCAACCGACTGAGATCGTGATCGACTACGCGTACGCTGATCTCTTCAAAGAGGTCCATGAATCAATCGCAAAAGACTTCATGGCGAAGTTCCCCCAGTACAAGGTCACGTTCCGTGCGCCCACGTCTGACTACGAGGTCGCGGCACAACAGGTTCTGCGCCAGGCCGTCACGGGCCAGCTCCCCGATGTGTCTTATCAGGGCCTCAATCGTCAGCGCGTGTTTGCCGACCGTGGGCTCGCTGTCGACCTGACGCCCTTCATCAAGGCGGAGAAGGGCTGGGCGGGGATGGGTTACGACCAAGCGTTGCTTTCACTGGGGCAAGTCAAGGGTCAGCAGGTCGGCATCGGCTTCGCGCTGTCTACACCCGTCATCTACTACAACGCCGACCTGATGCGCAAGGCGGGCGTGGAGCCCGATCGCTTTCCCATGAACTGGGATGCCATCATGAACGCGGCCAAAAAGTCGAAGGCGGCAACGCCCGGCACCGAGAGCCTTCACGTCGAGTGGGACATCACGGGCAACTGGATGTGGCAGGCGCTGGTCTTCAGCAACGGCGGCACCATGTTGACCGCCGACGAGAAGAAGGTGGCCTTCGACGGCCCCGCAGGCAAGGCCGCCATGCTGACCCTCGAGCAGCTCGTCAAGCAGGGTGAGATGCGCAACATCTCCTATTCGGCCGCCTTGCAGGACTTCGTGAGCGGCAAGCTCGCGGTACTGGCGACAACCACTGCGCGCCTGGGCAGCATCACGAAGCAGGTGGGAGGCAAGTTCGAGATTCGTACCGCCCGCATGCCCGTTGCCAAGGACGGCCGACTGCCGGCCGGCGGCAATGCAGCGATGATGTTTTCCAAGGATCCTGCCAAGCAGGCCGCTGCTTGGGAATACATCAAGTTCGCCACCGGCCCGCTGGGCGCGACGACCATGGTCAAGGCAACCGGCTACTTCCCGGCCAACACGTTGCCAGCGACCGACCCGAACCTGCTTGCGCCCTTCTACAAGGCAAACCCCAATCATCTGACCGCCATCGCGCAGATGCCGGTACTCACCGGCTGGTACGCGTTTCCGGGTGACAACGGCTTGAAGATTACCGACGTAATCAAGGATCACCTCCAGACCGTGGTTTCGCAAGAGGTGCAACCCGCCGTTGCCCTTAGCGAGATGAGCAAGGCCGTCCAGGCATTGCTGCCGCGCTGAGTGCAAGGCACGACCATGCACAAGTTCATCCACATCACGGACATTCATCTTGTCGAGCAGGGTCGCGCCCTCTACGGCCATGACCCCGGCAAACGGTTCGAGCGCTGCATCGACAGCGTGATCGCCGAGCACGCGGACGCAGCGTCTTGCGTGATCACGGGCGACCTCGCACATGTCGGGCACCCGGACGCCTACCGCCAGCTGTCGGAGCAATGCGCGCGGTTGCCAATGCCGGTTCATCTGATTCTCGGCAACCACGACAGCCGGACCAACTTCCGCGAGCGCTTCCCACAGGTGCCGGTGGACAGCAATGGGTTCGTCCAGTACGAGCAGGCCATCGGGAGGTTCAGGGGTCTGTTTCTGGATACCAACGAACCGGGAACGCATTGCGGCGTCTTCTGCGAGCAACGGGCAAACTGGCTTTCCCAGCGCTTGGCGGAGGATGATTCACCGGTGCTCCTGTTCATGCATCATCCGGCATTCCACCTTGGCATCCCGGTCATGGATCGAATCGGATTGGTCGACAACGAATGGTTGCTGACAGCACTGAAGGGCCACGCGCATCGCATCAAGCACCTGTTCTTCGGCCACATCCACCGGCCCATCTCGGGCACCTGGCGCGGCATCCCCTTCTCGACTTTGCGCGGTACCAACCATCAGGTGGCACTGCACCTTGGGGAATCCGAAGACATCCCGGGAAGCTTCGAGCCACCACAGTACGCCGTCGTCCTGCTCGACGACGATTCGGTGATCGTGCACCTGCATGACTTTCTCGATCGCAGCGAGAGATTCTGGCTAGGCGCGTAGGCGCGGATGCAGAGGCGGCCCTTGGTCCAGTGCCGTGAAGTCGATCCTGCCGACTCTGCAGGCGATTCAAGCCTCAATCAAGGGCCGAAGCGGGCCCTAAGAAATCGTAGTGCACCTGCCGGACGGGCACGCCCAGCGTGCGCCGCGAGCGCTGCGCACGCTGCACGAAAGGCTTCGACCCGAGGAAATAGCTGTCGGTGCCGCACCCCCGTTGGCTCACTCTCCAGTCGGCGCCAACAACTCGACCTACGAATTAAGAGTCTTCGCTACCTCGATTTCTAAAGAATCTCAAAAAGTTGGAAAAATCCAGCATCCATGCGAGTTTGCGGTTGATTGAGGCTACTGAACTGTTCTCGCAGGTTCCCCTTTTATGTGAAGTATTCGCGGCATGATTACACGGGCTTTACACGTGAGCCGCGGGCGAAACCTGCTGCTGGCCTAATGGCACTCTCCGAGCAGAATCGAAGCGCTTTACCTTGCGAAAGCGGTGCTAACGTGCTTTTGTGTTCCAGATCTGTGAGGGCCATGACTCCAAACGGCCAACTGCGGGTCTTCGAAATTTGAAACTGGTTGATTGCTACCTGGGTCAAATAAGTCTCCCTGTTGTTCCCATTTCATTGCAGCGACAAATGCGACGGCAGGGCTTGACCTGCAGATTCAGGCCACTTCGAAATGCCTGTCTGAGATTGACTGGATTGACATGACACTCTTTCGGAACGTTGCAGTTTTAGCTGGGGTTTTGGGATCGCTGCTTGGTGCCGGCAGCTTTCCGGCGCAAGCGCAAGAGCTAGCGTACGTCGCTGGAGTGCCCAGCGCCGACGGCATCGGCAAACGCTACCTGGGTCGCGAGATCGCACAGGTCATGGGGTGGCAAGGAGCGCCATGGCTCGAACGCCAGGAACGGGAGAAGGAAGAACGTACCGACCTTCTCCTGGATGCGCTGGAGTTGAAGCCAGGCATGGTGGTTGCCGACATCGGCGCTGGTACCGGCTACCTGTCCCGTCGCATGGCGCGCCTGGTCGCCCCTTCCGGCAGAGTCCTGGCGGTCGATGTGCAACCCGAGATGGTCGCGCTTTTGCGCCAGGCTGCGGAAGCCGAAGGCATGCGCAATATCACGCCTTCATTGGGTACTGAAAACGATGCCCGTCTGGCGCCGGGGTCCGTCGACCTGGCGATCATGGTCGACGTGTATCACGAGCTGTCTGCTCCGTATGAGATGCTCAGGAGTGTGGTGCAGTCGCTCGCGCCCGGCGGGCGGGTCGTTTTCGTGGAGTACAAGGCGGAAGATCCCGCAGTACAGATCAAGCAGCTGCACAAGATGACGGAAAGGCAGATCCGCCGGGAAGCGGAAATCCTGCCGTTGCAGTGGGTGCGTACAGACGCGAGGCTGCCGTGGCAGCACGTCGTCATTTTCCGAAAGAAATCCTGAACTGCAGAGCTTTGGCGAGTGCAAGCTTCTTGGCCTTGGCGGGTAATCTTCAGTTCGTCGGATCGAGCACCAAACGCGCATTTAGGTCGTCGACGAGCCAAATGACGGCGGATCCAGGCGGATCCAATGCTTGATTAAACGCCGCCATCGTCAAGACGAAACCTGCCGGCTTGATGTCATCGACGTTCAGAGAAACCTAGATGCTGCGCACAAAGGCGCTTTGCGCCATGTGCGTACGGCAGCCGCCGCTCGCCACTTGAGGATCTATGCGGTACCCCTGTCGTCATCCTGATTGCCGACTTTCAGCAGTCAGTTTATGGGGCCAAATACATCGCCGCCGTCGAGGTTTGCAAGTGCCGGCACGGTCGCCTGACCTATCAATGTCGCGGATGCATGCTTTCAGCTTTGGTACAAACGAGTAGCGCGGCGGCCTAAAACTTCTGCCATCAGTCTGAAGCTGCCTTTAAGTCGACTTGTCTGCGTCTTCGTGGGGCGGCCTGAAGCAGCGGGGCTTACCGCCGTCGACAAGGTCCACAAGGGCAAGGGCCGCACTGTCAACGCGCGCTTCTCGGTGATGTGCGCGCACTACCTGTACGACCCTGACTTCTGCAACGTCGCGGCGGGCTGGGAGAAGGGGCGCGTGGAGAAGAACGTGCAGTACAGCCGTCGGCGCATCTGGATCGAGGCGGCCCGACATCGCTTCAGTTCCTTTGTCGAACTCAATGCCTGGCTGAGTGAGCGCTGCCGCGCCCTGTGGAACGAGATCCGCCATCCCGAACACAGCCAATTCAACGTGGGCACGCGCTGGTTCCGTCATCGTGGTGGCATGCCACTGTTCATATCCAAGCCTGGCCACGGAGGCTTGCGGCTGAGCGGGGTCTCCTCGTTTTCAGTGCAATAAGTGACGGTACGCAAAGCTAGCACTGGCGCGGGGGTGGTCTGGGTAGACC
>NZ_JBXAGA010000035.1:0-10760 GCF_058793595.1 Acidovorax sp. GW835-FHT14G06 | reverse complement strand
GGCACGAGGCAGAAACGCTCGATGAAGGCGATTACGCGGTCGGCGCGGGTCATACAGCGCGCAGGCGGGGGATCAGGTCGTCGCCTTCGTCCTGGCGGGCCTTGCGCTCCAGCTCCAGGGCCTTGGCGGCGTCCTCGGACTTGCCCACGGTCGCCTCGGCGTGGACGTGCAGCACGCGGGTTAGGGCGACGATCCGGCGCGCCAGCGTCTCCACCACGGCGGCCAGCGGGTGCGGCTTGTCGCCCAGCATGTAGCCGGCCGCTGCCAGCTTCGCATGCAGGTCTTCAATGTCGGCTTGCGAGCGCGCCAGGGTCGCGGCGGTGGTCAGATCCACATCCGTCCAGGTGTCACGGGCGCGCGCCAGCATGATGGCGTTCCAGAACGGGCGGTCACCCGGCCGCAGCGTGACGTGTTCGGGTGGCTCCAGGGGGCCGAGCGCAGCGGCTTGGGTGGCGGCCACGGCGGCGGCGGCCGAGTCTGAGCGCTGCCGGCGGGGGGTCACCTTCATGGCTCGTTTTCTCGGTTAGCGATTGCGTGAGAGGAACAGGTCGGTTCTGGGCTGTTGGTTGCTGGTGATTCCTGCGCTTGAACATCCCCGCCAGCCGCACCAGACGGGCGCACAGCAGCCTGATTCCAATGGTGTGAGGGGTTGATAGGGTTGCCGTCCGAATCGCATCCAAGGCGTGCGGGCCTGCCGTACAGGTCGGCCATGGTCTTGATCGAGTGGCAAGGCTTGCAGGTACTGACCAGGTTCTCGCGGCTGTTGTCTGCCGGGTCGTTGTTCTTGTGGTCCACCTCGGTGGCTGGCGTGATGACGCCAGGCGGGCAGTATTGGCACAGCGGCACATCTGCCAGCACTGAGCGGCGCAGTCGATACCATGCCTCGGAGTTGAGAGGCAGCAGCCGCCCGTTGCCCTTTTTGGTCCAGCGCTTGGTGCGAATGTCTGCCAGCTGCAAGGGCTTGCGCGGCAGGTCGTCCACCATCTTCAAGCCTCGGGCCTTCCATGGATCGAGCATCTTCATGGGGTGGCCCCCTTCTGCGCAGGCAGGGGGGTGGGTGGCTCGGGTGGCGCGTCGTCACCCTTCGGCACTTCAGGTGCGGAAGTGGTCGCCTCGTCGTCGATGCCGTCGATGGAAGGCAGGTTCTCCAGCTTGCGGGCTTCGGACTTGAGCAGCCAGCCAGACGCGATGCCTTTGTCGTAGAAGTCGGCGCGGTTCACGCTGTCACCACGCAAAAGGCCTTCGACCTGGTGCTCAGCAAAGTAGATGCGTCGGCCGGCATCAGTCAGCAGTTGCTTGGCAATGGACTGTTCCCAGGCCACCAGGTGGCGGCGCAGGCTCATGGTCACGAACTGCCGGGCCATCTCCACGCTGTTGCTGTAGTTCCCATGGCGCAGATCACCGATCACGGTAGGAGGCACACGGAACAGGCGCGCGACTTCTTCCACGCTGAACTGGCGAGAGGCAATCCACTCTGCATCCTCAAGCGTCATGCTCACGCTTTGGAAATCCACACCCTCTTCGAGCACGGCAGTGCGGCCAGCATTGCCGCCCCCTGCGTGCTGGCTGGCCCAGCTCTCACGAATGGCCGTGCGCTGTTCGGGCTTGAGCTTGCCGGGGAACTTGAGCACACCCAGCAGCTTGGCGCCATTGCGGAAGGTGTTTACCCCATGCTCAGACTCGGACAGGGCCAGCTCGACCACGCCACGCGCTGCGGCAATGGGGCTGATGCCCAACACACCATCGTCGCCCAGGCGGTGGCGCAGATGCAGCACCTCATGGGCCAGCAGGCGGTGCACGACGCCCTTGCGGTCGCTGTACTCATAGGCCAGGGCTCCGCTGTCTAGGCGAAGCACGCTCACATCGGCAGGCAGCGGCCACAGCTCGCGGACCTGGCCGTCCCAGCCGCGCACGATGCGGGCAAAGGCATTGCCACGCAGCAGCACGCAGGCCTGCATGTACTCGCGGAACTCCAGGGCGGTTTGCTCGGGGTTCGCCATGTCGTGCAGCACCCGATAGAGGGGATGCTCGGGCGCGCGCTCGCGGTCGTCGCCGCTGCGCTTGAACAGGATCAGGGGCAGGCTGGCGGTCGTCTCGCTGATGGCCTGCACGCACGCATAAACGGCGCTGACGCCTTGCGCGGTCTTCTCGTTCACCGGCCCACTGCGCAGGGTGGCGAAGTTGTCCCAGTACGGATCACCACCGGCCACGCTGCGGCGCTCCAGGCCCACCGCGCGCAAAGCACGTTCAATCATTTTCACAGGCATGTCTCCAGCCACAGGCGGTAGGGATCGCCGGTGTTCTTGGCGCCCTTTAGGGTGCGCATGGCGACCGTGGTGTCTTGATAGGCGGGGTCACTGGTCAGCGTGATTTCCGCCAGCTCGACGGCCAGCAGCTCGCGCACAAGCGTGGAGCCGCGCTGTTCCCAGCGGTCGCCGCCATCGGTCACGCGGAACCCGAAAGAGCACCCGGCCACGTCGCCGCGATCAACCAGGATGGCGAGGTCACGGCCATGAGTGGTGTCTGGCAGTGCCAGCGTGAAAGCCAGGCCGTGCGCGTCCTCCCGCAGTTGCAGCGTGCCGCCTCGGGTGGTGCCCAGCAGGGCGTCACCCTGGTGGTGGTACAGGGCGCGAATGTTGGAACCCGTCGCCAGCGATTTGGCGAAAGCGCCGGGGCGAATCACCTCGGAGAATGTGCCCAGGTTGGCTTCGGAATTGAACACGGCGGCGTAGCCGTGCAGGGTCTTGCCGGTCGCCTTGAGCGTGCCGTGTCCGCGGAGTTCCAACATTCGCAACTCCTCAGATGCTCAAGTCGTCAGCGACAACAAAGCTCTCTGCGTGACGCACCGCAGCGTCCACCGTCGCCATGGCGCGGATCAGCACGTTGCCCTTGCCGTAGGCCGTCTCAGCGTAGGGGTTCACCAAAATGTCCACCTCGGACCAGATGCCCAGCATCACCTGGCTCCAGTCACCAGCGATCACGCGGCCGGTGTTGGGCGTGCCGGTCTTCTCGGCCACCTGGTTGGAGAAGT
Organism: Acidovorax sp. GW835-FHT14G06; assembly: GCF_058793595.1. Taxonomy (NCBI): domain Bacteria; kingdom Pseudomonadati; phylum Pseudomonadota; class Betaproteobacteria; order Burkholderiales; family Comamonadaceae; genus Acidovorax; species Acidovorax sp. GW835-FHT14G06. Next base: position 7,729 of record NZ_JBXAGA010000035.1, on the reverse strand, counting down.
AGGCCGGCAGGTCGCCCACCTTGCCGCCGTCCAGGATGTAGCCGGCGATGCCTGCAGCCTTGAGCGTGCCCGCCATCTTGGCCTTGGCCTTGGTGCTGGCCACGATGTTGACGGCGCTGGCGTTCACGATGTCCAGCTTCTGCAGCATGGCCAGGATGTTCTGCCAGCTCAGGGTGGCGAGGTTCGCGGTCTGGATGCCGCTGGTGGCCAGCACACCGGTGGGCTGGTTGCTGCCACCGCCTTGGATGATGGCCGAGTCGATGGCCTGCGCCAGCATGAACGACAGGTCATCGCGCACAAGCTGTTCGACGGCTGGCGAGCTCTGCATGATGAGCTGGCGCGATTGTTCGGTGATGCCGCCGGCATGCTTGGGGCTCAGGCTCACGCCGTCGAATGTCATGTCACCCGTGGGCAGCGCGGCGTTCTCGGCAACCCAGCCGACAGTGGTGCCAGTGCCGTGCTTGGGGATGGACAGATTGCCCGACAGGCCCGGCAGGACGCGCACGCCCAGCTTGCGAGCCAGCAGCGAATTGCGGAAGGGCTCGATGTAGAGGTCGCCGCGGTGCACGGAAGGCACTAGCTCGGGCGCGGTGCTGGTGGTGTTCACTGCGCGCGACTCGATGGCCGAAAGCGGCACGAACACGCCTTGCGCCTTGCGGCCCGTGCGGCGCTCGGTTTCCTGCGCGAACTCGGCGGCGGCGCCCGACAGGCTGCGGCCTTCCATCTGCGCGCGGATCACGTCCACCACGCTGACCTGGCGTTCCACGCTCTCGAAAGAACGATCGCGCACAGGGGCACCGCCGCCACTCCGGCGCTCGGCATCGTCCAGGAACTGGGCGCGGGCTTCCTGGCTGTCCAGGTCTTGAATGATCTTCTTGATGGCGTCGAAGGCTTGCACCTCCGTGTCGGACATTTGGCGGCCTTGAGCTTGGGCTGTGTCTGCCAGGGCGCGAGCTTCGGCCACCTTGGCGGCCTTCTTTTCACGGATTTCTGCGAGGGTCATGTTTTGGGCTTTCAGAGGTAATGCCCATGCAATCGCCGGGCGGTTGGCAATAGTCATAGACTATTGAATGCCCGTAGATATAGCCGATATCTATCGATGAGTCAATACTCATCTGTTCAATTGCTCAAAAGAACATTTGAGGAAAACCATCCCGCTATCGGTCGTTTTTGGGATTGCTTGGCCTTGGTAGCAAAATCAAGGGCTTACCGGTCCCACAACCCCATCCCAAAATGATTCACGGCTATGCCCGCGTCAGCACGTCTGGCCAGTCCCTGGCGGCGCAGTTGGACGCGCTCGGCTTCTGCGACCAGGTACACCAGGAATCGGCCAGTACGCGGGGCGAGCTACCGGTGCTGGATGCGCTGGTGGAACGGCTGCAGCCAGGCGACACGCTGGCCGTCACGCGGCTGGATCGGCTCGGCCGGTCTGTCCTAGGTGTGGTGGGGTTGGTGCAGGACCTGCAGGCGCGCGGCGTGGCCTTGAAGGTGCTGGCGGGGGACATTGACACCGGCACGGCGCAGGGTCGCTTTCAGCTCAACGTGTTTGCCGCGTTCGCAGAGCTTGAGCGGGATCTGATCCGGGAGCGGACCAAAGAGGGCATGCAGGCCGCCAGGGCGCGAGGCGCAAAGATCGGCCGGCCGCAGGCTTTGACGCCGGACAAGTTCGCCGCAGCGCGCAAGCTGCTCGATGCTGGCATGTCGCACACCAAAGTGGCCAGTAGCCTCGGGGTGTCACGTTCTGCCGTGTACCGAGCGTTTCCTCAGTCTGACGAGGCCGGCCAGCCTGAACTTTTCTAGGCGGCACCCTTTTGGGACAAGAAAATTTGTCGTCCCAAAACGGGTAGGTGTAAGATATGCCCACGTTTTCGCTCTCTAGTGGCCCTAGAAAGCCGAAAGCCGCAGACCCTGGCAGGAATGCGGCTTTCTGGGAGCAAAACAGTTCTGATGCGAGGAAACGCCTGATTGCTCCGTTGCGAGTGATTATGCCAAAACCTCGGACTGACTGCATAGTGTGTTGCACGTCAACCATGCGCCGGGGTACAGCTTCTAAAGACTTGTCACCCTCCCGGCGCTACGGTTCCCGGCTGGCACCCTATGGCGAGGCGCTACAGCGGGAACCCTCCCAAGCGCCACCGAGAGGCTATCCAGCCGCGACCGGGTGAGGGGCAGGGCGTACCTGTGAACGCGGCTCTTGCATGGCTACGCCAGCCCTGCAGGCCCTTGGTGACCGACTGACCGACCGACGGCCAGCGACCTGGGGAAGCGCACAAACTTTGCCCCGGCAAAGTAGGGCGACGCTTTCCCAAAGCTCCCTCCCTCTCTCCCTCCGGCCAGTCGCAAGAAGGGGGCCAAAGGGGGGACAAGTCTCCTGCAGCTCATTTTTATAAAGGATGTTTGGCAAGGCCGAAGGCCGCGTCAGGCCGTAGGCACCAGTGGAGCGTGGGGAACTGGCGAACCGCGCAGCGGCTGTGCCCACCCTTGTGGTGGGTGCAGGCCAGTTGTCCATGCGGGGGAACAGGCATGGACTTGGATCATTCGGCGTTGACTATCGGGCGCTTGTCCTCAGTTGAGTAAATCAACATAGCTTCAATTGAGTAACTGATACAGTGAGTGCATGAAACAACTACTAGCCGGAAAATGAAAATCATTGCCTGCATTAACGAGAAGGGCGGGAGCGGCAAAAGCACCATTGCCTGCAACCTGGCGACAGCGCTGCACCGCAAGGGCCAGCGGGTGGTGCTGATCGACGCCGACCCCCAAGGCACCGCCCGCGATTGGAGGGCAGCCAGTCCCGAAGGCGCGGACCTGCCGCCAGTGGTGGCCATCGACCGGGCGCAGAACCTGGCTGGTGCCATCAAGACGCTGGGCGCTGACTTTGCGGTGATCGACGGGCCTGCGAAAGCCGAGGCCATGACAGCCGCGATTGTGTCGGCCGCTGATGTGGCCTTGATCGTGATCCAGCCGTCCGGCGCTGATGTGTGGGCCAGTGCTGCACCTGTTCGGATGGTGCGCCAAAAGCTCGACCTGGGCGGCAAGATCGATGCGGCTTTTCTTGTGAACCGCACCGCAGGCAACACAAAGTTGTCCAAGCTCATCAAGGATGGGGAGTGGAACGAGTACGGCCTCGAGCAGCTGGATGCGACCGTAGGCAATCGGGTCGCCTTTGCGCAGGCCCTGACAGACGGGCTATCGGTCTATGACCTGAACGACACCGCCGCGCAAGCGGAAATCACCAACATCATCAACGAGCTGGAGGCCGCCAAATGGCTCTGAAATCTAAAGACCTGAGCACTGTTCGCCCGGACGTGCCCACCGAGAAAGTGGCCGCCAGCGCCGACGGCGCCGACATGGTGCGTGTCAATCTGGAAGTGACCAAGGCGACCCGCACCGCATGGAGGGCGGAGGCCCTGCGCCGCGACATTCCCCTGTCCGACTTGATTCGGCAAGCCATGAGCGCCTACATCGCGAAGTAATTGAACATTTGAGGATTTGAGTAACCGGGCAGCAGCCCATAACCCACCGAAGGAAAACTATGCGACAGCTGAGCACAGACACAAAAACCGTGGCGGCGGCCCAACTCCGTGCTTTTATCGCGGGGGCCAAGCTGGAGTCTGTTTTGGCCGCCATAGAGGGCCTGGGCGAGCTGGGCGGAATCGAGGCCATCGCGCACATTGAGGAGCTGATGGACACGCATGTGGAGTCCACTTCTGCGGATGGGGCGGCAATTTGGGCGGGCTTGCTGCGAGCCTATGGCCGTGCCGGTCGATTCTTGCCTGATTGATGCTCACTTGAGCAGCTGAGTAAAAACTCATATAGCCGCGCAGCAGGGCTTTATCTGCTGCAAAAGCGAACGGCCGAGGTGCTTGGAACCACCCCGGCCGCTCTAACCACAACGTGCAACACCTTGGAAGGACCGCACACATGGCTACCGAAAATGTAAACCATCCCCCCCGCTTCGACCGCGAGAACGCGGCCATGGAAGCTGCCGCACTTGGCGACCTAGTTCTGTGGGTCAATCAAGCACGCGACCTCATAGAGGAAATACGGGAGCACGCCGGCTATCAAGGCTCGTCGATGAGCATAGCCATCGAGAGGCATGGCATTGCCATAAACAACCCTGACTGGCGCCAGTTGGAGGCCGGCTCCGGCTTTGCATTCGTGATGCACCGTCAGCACCACTTGATCGAAGCGCTGGGCCAGTCCGGCAATGGCAAGGAGTGAGCTATGTCTGACCTCACCCCATCCCAAAAACGCGACCGCGCCAGCCTGGCACTGAATGCCACCTACGAAATTGAGGCCGTGGTGGGCATGCTCAAGCGTGGTTTGCCTACCGACATGAACTGTCTCGGCCTGGCCATCCTGATACGGCGAGTTGAAGATCTGAACGACGTCATCATGTCGGCGCTCGGCAGTGACGACAACCGCCCCACCGAGGAAATGCGAAAGGTGGTGTTCCTCTAGGCATGGTGGTGCGGTCGCCTGTCACGACTGCACCTCAGCCCGCCCCGCGGTCGTCGCCATCGACTGCGGGAGCCTGTACGCAAAAACATGCTGGACACATGAACAGTGACCCGTTTAGAATGGTCTCGTTGATGTGGCGGCATCGATAGCACCAGAGCCCTCAAGCCCTGACTCTCAGCCCTTAGATGGGCAACATGCCGCCCCATGGAGAGCCAGAACTTGAGGGCTTTTTCGTTGGAGCGCTGACCAAAGTTTGCAGCGCGTGAAGTGGGACTCAGAACCCAGCCAATGCCCCCCGGTGATCGCTTCGCATCGACTGGACGCAGGTAGACCGCTCGCAAGGCCGCCGTAACTGCGTTGAGAGGCAACGGGGGAACCTTCCCAAGCCAAGCCCACAAGAGTGGCCAGCAATGGTCTGACGGTACGGGCAGAAGGGGCGCTCACAGGCGCGTACACCGTCAAGTCTGCCAATGTGTGAAGGCAGGCCCGGCCTTTGTCCCATGCTCGTCCGAATACGGTGCGCGACAGGTCCCGGCTTCACTGACCCCGCACTCGTGTGGGTTCTAGGTGAGTGTTGCCGGCACATAGAACCCTGCTGAACCGATCCGGTTTCCCTTGACCCCCTAGCAAGCCTCAAAAGGGGTAAATACAGGGGGAGACTGTCCACAATAGGTGGGAAAATTGCGGCGGGCGATTTTCGCCGATGGAAAACAGTCCCAAAAAACGCGGCGGGCCGGCGGCGCGAATCCCAAAATCTCGTTACCAGGAGCGTCCCATGACCGAATCCCAAGCCGCCGAAAAAGCCGATGCCATCTTGTTGGCAGCACTCAGCAATCAGCCCGAGCTCATGTTCAAGGGCCAGCTGTCTGATGTGTCCGGGGCACAGGAAACCGCGAAGGCTTTGGCGGCTTTCCGGAAGCAGCTCATGCAGGATCTGCTGAGCCAATCCGCCTAAGCCAGGGCCTTGCACATCAGCACCAGTTCGCTCCCGCCACTGCGCGGGTCGATCACGGAGCTGATGTCGTAGGCCGTGCCCTCATGCATCACGCGGTCAGTGGGCAGCACGCCAGGCCGGTGGCGCATGCGAATGCGGGCCGTAACCTCTGACTGGGCAGCCTGCGCGGCGATGAACTCCCTGCCCACCAGCGGCTCGACAGCGGCCCAGCAAGTGAACAGGGGCGCCCACGTGTCGGGCAGCGGCTGGCCGAGTTCGTCCTCCCCTCCCTGCAGGCGCTCCAGCGTCACGCGCTGGTCAAGGTCGCCGGCCCTCATGCATGGACCCGGTAGGGGTTCAGCAGCGCCTCATAGGTGGGGTTCTTGTAGAGCATTCGGTCGCTCTGGCTCTCGCGTTGCTCGTACAGGTTGCCCACCAGCAGCAGGGCGGCCGACTTCACCGGCGCCGGCGCGGTGCTGTCCACCGGTGCCTCGGCGTTCAGGTACTCGGAGACGGCGGCGGTCGCGGTCGCAATGAGCGCGTTCACCAGGGTGTCTTCGGCGTCGTGGTCGATGCGGCAATGCAGCTTGGCTTCGTCCAGGGTCAGTAATGCGGCCATGTCGGTTCCTCAGTTGTGGGGGTGCCAGCACCGCGGCGAAAGGAACAGGGTCCAGCGTGCATCAGAGAATCGCTCACCTCTGCACGCGCCGTGAAAGTCCGCTTGCTGGCTGTCGGGGTTGGTTTCATGACACGTCACTCGCCGACTAAAACGTGTCCTGGCTAGCCTCGCGGCGCCCCCAGGCAGGGCTAAACAAAAGTGAAGGCATCGAAGCCGACTCCCAGCGCTTCCTCTGCGCGTGTCGCTGCGCCCATCGCCATGGCGAGCGCCTGCAGGCCGTCGATGCGACCGGTGGCCTTGGCTTTGTCCAGCTTGCGCGCGCCGGTCGGGTCTTTGGTCACCACGGCATTGGCGGCGCACATGGTCAGCACCGGGTGGCCACCGTGGGCAATGCGCCCATTCAGCAGCTCGGCTTCCAGGGCATCCAGTGCGGGCGCCATGTCCTTGTAGCCCTGGCCCCACTCGATCAGCGGCACATCGGCCCCGATGCGGTCCAGCTCCTTGCGCAGCATGTCGATGCGCCACCGGTCATAGGCCACGGCCTGCACGTCCAGGTCGGACAGGATCGAGGCCATCTCGCGGGCGACGTGCTCATAGTCCACCGTGGCGCCGGGCGTGGTGTGTAGCAGGCCCTGGCGCGCCCACACGTCATAGGGTGCGCGGTCGCGGCGCGCGCGGTCGGCCAGGCCGAGCTCGGGGATCCAGAAGTGGCACTCGACCTGCCAGACGCCATCAACCTGGCCCACGATCACCAGGGCGGTAAGGTCGGTGCGCATGGACAGATCCAGGCCGGCGAACACTGGGCCATCGAAGGGCACAACGCGCGCCGCGCAGCCCTTCCACACGTCCGGGCTGATGAAGGGGGAGACGGTCGAAACCCGCTGATTCAGCAGCAGGTTGCGGGCGCTGTTCTCCATGCTGGGCATGCGCTGAGCCTGTGTCATCTGCTCGCGCAGGTCGTCCAGGCTGCGGAAGGTGCCCAGGGCAGGATTGGCGGCCTTCCATGCCTCCAGGTCCATCAGGTTGCAGCCGGGCGGCGCGGTGTAGAGCTGGCACACGATGCGCGGGTCGCCGCTGCTCTGTGCGTCGTCAATCCATTGGCTCAGCAAGTCGGCGTCGTTCGCGGCCTGCGTCGAAATGGCGATCAGCAGCGGCGCTTCGTGCGCGCCCTGGCTGGTGGTGATGGCGTCGATGAAGTCCGATTGCGGGCCGCGAACCTGGCCGATTTCGTCCAGGATGGCGAGCACCGGGGAAAGGCCGTGCGCCGTCTTGCCGTCAGCAGCCAGGGCCTTGTACTCGGTGTTGAGCGGCAGGCCCAGCAGGCGCTTGCCACTGGGCACGATCCGCACGATGGCCGACAGCTTGGGCGACAGCTGCACCATCTTGGCGGCCAGGTTGAACACAAGGGCGGCCTGGTCGCGGCTCATGGCGCCCGATACGATTTGACTGTTCTGCTTCGCTTCCGGGCCGACCAGGTGGGCCAGCAGCAGGCCGGCGATCAGGCCGCTTTTCCCGTTCTTGCGGCTCACGCTGAGAATCGCGCGGCGGGTGCCGGCGGGGTTGTCGTAGATGGCCCGGATGAAGTCCTTTTGGAACACATCCAGCACCAGCGGCTGGCCGACCTGCGCGCCGTCCGGCACGAGGCAGAAACGCTCGATGAAGGCGATTACGCGGTCGGCGCGGGTCATACAGCGCGCAGGCGGGGGATCAGG
>NZ_JBXAGA010000034.1:0-11151 GCF_058793595.1 Acidovorax sp. GW835-FHT14G06 | reverse complement strand
TCCCTCAGCCCCATCGAGTACCGGGTGAGCCTTGGACTTGCGGCATAAAACCAGTCCAACTTTTTATCCGCACCCCCGGTGGCTCAATTTTGAATCGGCGCCAACACTTTGAGCAAGGAACGCAACGAATGCGGACTTCCCCCTCTGCCCACACGCCATCCATTGCGCAGTTCGAAGCACTCGCTCTGACTTTGGCCGATCTCCAAGAATGCCAAGTGCATTGAATATCCAATCAGTGGACCTCGACACTGCCGTAGCCAGCCCACCTTGATCACGATGAGGCCGGGTATGGCTATTGCTTGTCAAGCGCAACGTAAGTTTCCGAGATGTGAAAGACTTGGCACTATGTGCCACAGTCCAATCGCTTGCATTCAGGAAACTTCGCGTGCGGCGATTCATTCAGAGGTCTGCCAATGCGCCAGGTTGCCAATGTTCTTTTTGTCTCCGTGGAGAACGCTCTGCGTAGTCAGCTTGCAGAGGCGTGTCTTCGGCATGTGGCCAAAGGGCGCCTGAACGCATTTTCCTGCGGCGTTCCTGGAAGAATGGCCCACGCGGTCAGTCCTATCGCGCTGGAGGTGCTGCATAGAGCCGGGATGCCGATCGCACAGCTGAAACCCAAGAGTTGGGACCTATTCAAGGCGGCAGGCGCCCCCCGCATGGACTACGTCATTTCTCTGGACGAGCAGACAGCAAGCGAACATCCTGCCTGGCCGTCCCAGCCGGAGTTGGCACTGTGGAGCTACCCACCGCTACTTTGGACGCTGACAGCCGTGCCTGATCGAGAGCGGCAAGCTGAACAGGTTCTGCTTTCGCTGCAGCGCAGAATTGAGTTCCTGGTCAGCCTGCAAGCGAAGGTTGCACATCGGAGCGAACTCCGAGGTGATTTGCGCGATCTTGCACACATCTGAGCCTGGGGCACTCGCTGGGACTGTGCGTGTGCGGCCCGACCTATCGAATGATCAGCCGGCCAAGATTTCCGAGCGACGCGGATGCTTGTCCTTTTCGGATATCGGCATCGCTAATTTCGTTGCCGAAGCTCTGTAAAGGCAAGTCAAAATTTTCACGTTGTTCATTCGATGTAGCGTTCAAAGCATCCAGTGTTAAGCGGGCGGAAGCTGGGCTGCTGCCGGTTCCGTTGACACCGACCTAAGCTTCTTGAGCTTTCTCGAACTGTACGGGACTGAGATAGCCGAGCGTCGAATGCCGGCGCGTCGGGTTGTAGAAGCACTCGATGTAGTCGAACACATCTGAACGGGCCTGCCCTCGTGTGCGGTACACCTTCCTGGCCGTGCGCTCGGTCTTGAGGGAGCTGAAGAAGCTCTCCATGGCCGAGTTGTCCCAGACCTCACCGGCCCGGCTCATGCTGCAAGTGATGCCTTGTTCATCCAGCAGCTTCTGGAAGTGCTCGCTGGTGTACTGGCTACCCTGGTCCGAGTGATGCAACAAGGCCACCGGCTTGCCTCGCCGCCACACGGCCATCATCAGCGCATCCACCACGAGCTGCGAGGTCATGCTCTCCTGCATCGACCAGCCCACGATGCGCCGCGAGTACAGGTCCAGCACCGCCGCCACGTACAGCCAGCCCTCGGCTGTCCAGATGTAGGTGAAGTCGGCTACCCACTTCTGGTTCGGGCCATCGGCCCGGAACTGGCGGTCCAGCACGTTATCGGCCACCGCGCTGCGCGTGCCCCGGTCCTTGGGCAGTCCACGTCGTCGGGGCCTGGCTCGTAGTGCCTGCTCTCGCATGAGTCGCTCGATGCGGTGCAGACCACAGGCTTGACCTTGCTCCAACACGTCGTGCCACACACGGCGCGCGCCGTAGGTGCGGTCGCTGCGCACGAAGCTCTGGTGGACCTGCGCGCCCAGCACTTCATCGCTGAGGCTGCGCTGGCTCCTGGGCCGTGTGAGCCACGCGTAGAAGCCACCCCGCGAGACACCGAGCGCCTCGCACATCAGATTGACCGGCCAGGCCCCTCGGTGTTTCGCCACGAAGCCGAACTTCACATCGACTCCTTCGCGAAGTAGGCCGCGGCTTTTTTCAGGATGTCGCGCTCCATCTTGAGCTTGGCAACCTCCTTGCGCAGTCGCGCTATCTCCGCGTCCTGGGCCTTCTGCTTGCCGTTGCCAGGGAACGCCTCCTGGGGCTCCTCTCGCAACTCACGAACCCACTTGCGCAGCACGTTCTCGTGAACGTCCAGGTCCTTGGCTGCCTGGGCCACAGCCACGCCACGCTCGGTGACCAGCCTGACCGCCTCGAGCTTGAACTCGCGGCTGAATGTCCTTCTTCTCTCCATGAACCACCTCCGGTTTCATCTTCCACCTTAACAAGGTGTCATCGAAACCGGCAGCAGCCCAAAAATCGACGGCTGGTGATCGCGACTTTTACAAGTCAAGACGTTCTAGCACTTAGTAGTCTTGCCGAGCATCTCATTTGGCTGAGCAGCGATCTCCGCTCGGCAAGTTGTGATATGAACAATGATCATTTTGAAGGGCTTGCGCGCTGAACACTGCGCACTAGTTATCTCGCGCCGTACCGACCTCACTTTATTGATTTCGGCAAGAAGCAGAGAGCCAGAACGAAAAATTTTTGCGTAGGATTTTTACTATCCAAGCAAATCCGAAAGAGGCTTAGTCCAGTTCAGATCAGTCGCAAAAGGTAAATATCGTTCCCCTTAAAGCCGCCCGCCTGAGCTGAACCAGGCCGTTAACCCAACGCCTGACTTCTTCGGTAAATTACTCGATAAAGGTTATCGCCACTAAAGCGATGAACCCCCTCCTCCAGGCATCATCGCCGCGGTCGCAACTGAGAACCTGCCGCTCCAGCCAGGCAGCTGAAGGCCCCATCACACCTAGCAAAGTTCAGGCCTGCGTTGGTGGTTACCGCTATACAGAAGGTGTCTATTGCACTACGGCTAGCGGCCAGTAGCGCCATGCCCGTTCGAGAGTGATAGCAGCCGTGGATCATCAGCGTCGAGCGACTGCACACAACTATTGAGAAGAACGGTCGTTGAAACACCTGCCTGAACGTTCTTAGTGATTGCATCGCGCACCGCCTGTCGGGCCAACTCTTGCAGTTGGAAGGTAGTCAGACCGAAGGCTAACTGATGTGCTTTATCCATATGGTGAAGCTTATGACGTTATTGTAATACAGTCAAGGTTATTTTAATATCGAGAATATTAGGCTAACAATACTGGAAAATGACAACTGCACAACAATAACAGCAAATTTAATTATACAAAAATCAACACAACTGCTCGCAAACATTAAAACAACGAATCAAATAATCCATCCAATTATTCAAAACAATGCAAACAGAGCACTTGCAAAATTCAATTAGTCTTTCGATGCAAGATCAAGTTTACGCGGGCTTTTTTGCTCCCTAGGCGTCAGTAATTTTGAAAAAGCAGACCCCACCAACAGAAGCAATCCGAATAGACTCATTCCCACCGCAACAGGATTATTAAAGAAATCTGTCATGGTCATGTCCTAAGTTGCGAGAAGGAAAATGTCACAGTAGTTTTGACAAAGCCGATCTCAAAATTAGAGGTGAAGGGCTACGATTCATACTCGATCCACTTTAATGGAACCGATATAACAACTTGCGTTTTCCTAACTGCTCTATCGTAGTGAAGGAAGTTGATTTTACCAATTCAACACCAGTTGACAGGGTGTACACAAGACATGGTAAATACATACGAGGCTCTTCAGCCTCCCACACAGCCACTAAATCTTCAAGCTCCCAATAGATTGAATCATTCATGTATCCAGGCGATAGCATCCTCACACGAACCACAACATGACCCTGCAAAGAACATTGCCTCACAAAGTCGAGCAACAAGTCCTCATTAGACAAAATTATATTTTCCACGCCTCGACCAATGTTGTTCGCACGGTACTCGACGAGGAAATATGGCCGTGCAAAAGTTAGTCTACTGATGGGGGCTCGTCGGCGGGAGAACTTAGCTAGGCCAGTCGACACACTGCGAAAGAAGGAAATCATCGGTCAACCCTCGTTTGAACACTATAGATTGTAGCCCTATTGTGTTCACCACCTCCTAATTGGGGAGATGGAAGCGCACCCGAACGCATTGAACAATATCGCCCTGGCTCTCCGGGTAGTCCGCCGCGCGCGGGGCTATACCCAAGAGGATTTTTCCTCGGTTTCCAGTCGAACCTACATCAGCAGTCTAGAGCGGGGCACCAAAAGTCCCACCCTGGGAAAAGTGGAGCAGATCGCGACCGCTTTGAATGTTCACCCCCTGACCCTGCTTGCAATTTCATTTGCCGCGTCTCCCTCGATAGATGACGTCTCTGTTCTCTTGGCTGAAGTGCAGAAAGAAGTCGCCGAGCTTGACCTGCATGGGGGAGTTCATAGCTGATGCGTAACTTGATCGCAATCTGACAAACGTTCGACCAAAAACCACTTCATTTGAAGCAGGATTCGGCATTGTTTACAACTTCCATTTGCGGATTAGGCTCTGAAGATCTCCTGGATCCGGCACCGTGGCAGATTGGCTAGGCCCCGCAGGTTCGTTGGCGGCAAAGGAGCCACTGTTTCAAGCTTGCGCGGCTTGGGAGTCCGTCAATGCCCCTATTCCAGCCTTTGGCCAACGATAGCGCGCGAGTGCACCACCAACGAATAAATCAACTTTGCTCGGGGCCTTTGCATGTGTATTCCGGGCGCACCTGAACACTGAGTCCATTTTGATCTGACCACTCCGCCGGCACCGATGACAGGGCAACCAGCCGCGTGTCCAGGCGCTCTTCTACGGCAGAACTCGGCCAATAGCAGCCATTGAGATCGGCAAAGAGAATTCGACTAGGTTGAATTCGGAGGGTTTCAGAAAACACTAGTTTTCGGTGAAATTGAAACTCATTTTTTATGAAGCATCACATCTCGACCTGTTTGATTGCCGCCACCGTAATATGCCTCAACGGGTCTAGCCAGGCCGCCGAGATTTCGGGTGGCAGCGGGCTCACACCCGAGTCCGCTGTGAGGCTGCTAGCGGCGGAATCCGAAGAAGATCTTACGGAGTGCGTGACAGCCTGGGTCAGACAACGCTACCCACAAGACATCATCACTGTGCGCAGTTTCCAGTACATCGCGGATGATCGCGCGCTGTACGTTATCAAGACGCTGACGGTTGAGGGAGTTCATCGCACCATTTATTTCGAAACGCCTGGCCTGCCTGCCCAGTTTGTGCGGAAAAAGTCATGAGGCCGGAGTTGCGAAAGCAGTCTGTTTTGTGGTGCCAAGTTTCATCCGCTGTGAGACAGAACTCGGCCAGGAGCCGTCGCTGATGGAATCAATCAACAGACATTCAACGTTGAATCTGAGCCGCGAGCGGCGGTTTGCCGACGCGAGTCGGCTCAAGCGACTGGTTAGGTTTCTGGTGGCGCATAGATTGCAATTTCGCTTAGCCACCAGGTCAGGCAGTCTCCCAACTCAGCGGCGGTAGCTATGACATGAGAAGCCTGGATAGTCGTTTGCTCAGATTCTTTGTCCAGCGCCTCTAGCTCAAGTGAGCCATCTTCCCAAAGAATTGCCCTGCCGAGGAGGCCATTTCCATCGATTTCAACGTACCTGGCCTTCTTCTCATTCCCAAGCGTAGGAGTGATCGAAACGACAAATCGCTCGGCGGCGAAAATCTTGGACTTTCCGTCCTTCTAGGTCTGCAGATGGTCGAGCAGGCTCATAAAGAAACCTAACGTGATGTAGACCGCACCATTATCAGTAATGACTGCTTTGAGTTTTGTACCTAAAAGACAGCTTCGGGCCCGCTAGCGCCCCTCACCGTGCAGCAGAATCCGGCCAGAAGCAGTCGATGGAAGTAGTTGAAAGCAGGCACTCAACGTTTGGCTCAAGCGGATTACTGAAAGTAGAGGTTAGGCTGAATGCTTGCGCTCCTGACGCCACATGAAAATGGTGTAGCAGCTCGAAATAATGGTAATGAGTGGAGCCCAACTGTTAAACGGCAGGCGAAGAGCGGGTATCGCGATGAGAATTGCTATATAGCCTGCTGCGAGCATGAAATTGGCTAGAGCGAACGTTCGCACGAGTGCCTTTGAATTCCGCAGCGGCTTGCCCGAGAGTGACTTCACGAGGCGCTCGTCTCGTCGGACTCCAAGTCGATAGCTTCTCCACAAGAGCCATAGCGCTACAACCGCGAGTAGAAGATAGAGAAACACGGGCAGCATCCGAACTACGCCCGGTGGCGCAAGTAAGAGGAGATACGTCCCGGCCAGAACGAATGGGAGAGAAACTAGAGTCCACCGGAACGTTTTGCGAGCACGCTCTTGATCTGCGGGCGGTTGTTGCTTGAATTCCTTCGAGGACAGGACCAGTCTTGTCACGAGAAATGCAAATGCATAGACGCCCAGCGCGATGAGTACAAATGATGAGAGGGTTGGCATGACAGTTCCGATGCGGCCTAAGGAATGAAAGCGACCGCCCCGTCCCAAGTGAACCGCGCACTTGCGGGATAAGAGATCCACAGGCCACGATTGAAACTCAGATCTCTTATCAACTCACTTGTTTGCTGGAAGGGGAGGGCCATGAATTCCATTGTCACCATCGCAATCGGTCCGGCAAAGAATTTCTTTGCCGTGCATGGTGTTGTCTCCAAAGGATCACCGGCACTTTTGTGTGGCAGTGTGCCCGTGCCAAGCTAAGCGAACTCATCGCCGCGCCGTCGACATTGTCGTTGACATGGAAGCGTGCACTGGTGAACGGCAGCTTCGCGGTAGGGTTGCCAAGGCCCGCTCAGGGCCCGAAGAAGACCCTCGCCGGTCGATGGACCCAACGCGCGGACGGCTTCCGATCAACTCCCGTGAGATCTACCCCGCCGGACTGGCCGTTTGGTCGAAAGCCGACACTCACCCGCGCGCCGGATGTCGAACGGCCCGACTTCACAGCCGATCAGCGGCGAGACCGCGATGATCCCGGTTGCCTCCTCGAGCGGTGCGGCCTTGTGCCTCTTATCGGGCGCGAGGCTTTGCGTGCTGATAGGTTGCCTTTTCCATCTCAAGGAAGCCCGCTACCGAGGTCGGATCGACGAACGGGAAGATCTGGGTCGCCCAATACCCGCCGATGCCGTTCGCGCGATCGATCCAGTAGTACAGGTTAGCGAGGCCGGCCCATGCGAGCGCACCAGCCGGCCGACCCGTGGGTGCTTCTTCCTCGTTGATCATGAACGTGAGTGCCCAGGTCTTGGGCATGCCGGGGAAGAACTCGGCGTCATTGGACAGCCGTGGCCTCGATACGGGCAGGATGGACGCCGCCGTCTTGGTCGCATCGACGCCGGGCAGCATCTTCACGTGCATGCCCTTGGGCAAATGATTGCGAGATGCCATTTCGACGGTCTCCGGTCGAAGGATCTGTTCGCCGCCGTCGCTGCGCCCGTCGTTGAGCCACATGCGGATGAACTTCACATAGTCCGACGCGGTCCCGTAGAGGCCGTGCCCTCCCATGTGGACCTCCGGATCCTGCGGCAAGGTCACCCCGTTGAGCGGAACGAGCGAGCCATCGCGATCCTCGCGCGCGTGAATCGTTGCTTGCCGGGATTGCATGGAGGGGGTCATCGTGAAGGCGGTGTCGGCCATCCCGAGGGGACCGAGAACTCTCGACTGCATGACCTCGCCGAGCCGCTTGCCCGTAATTCCCTCGAGCACCATACCGGCCCAATCGATGTTGCTCCCATATGACCACTGCTCGCCCGGATCAAACAGAAGTGGCGTCTTGATCGACTTCCACGACGCGTCGACCACCCAGGGCTGGCCCTGCTCGTTGGCGAGGCGGGTGTACGTCTCGTTGAAGAAGTCGTAGCTGAAGCCGGCTGTGTGGGTGAGCAGGTGACGTGTCGTGATGTCGCGCTTCGGTGGGCGCAGCCTGGGTTGCCCGTCCTTGCCGAAGCCCTCGATGACCATGATGTCGGCAAGTTGGGGCGCGTACTCCTTCGCAGGCGCGTCGAGGTCGAGAAGCCCCTCTTCCACCAGTTGCAAGCAAGCCGTTCCTGCGATGGCCTTAGTGGTCGAAAATATCGCGCACACGGTGTCGGGTTCAAACGACTCGCCGGTTCCGGTGTTGCGGACACCGCGCGCGCCTTCGTAGATCGTGCCGCGGCGGTCGGTCACCGCCGCCGATACCCCGGGCACGCGGGGTGTGCCTGTCGTCACGCCATCGAGTATGGCGTCGATTGCCTTCTTGAGTTCGGTCATTGTTTGTCTCCGTGTTGTTGAACCACAGCCGCAGGCCAAGTGCCGGAGCGCGGAACGTCGTCGTGAGGTCGGAACGATGACCTCGCCCAACGCGTCTCCGGCGGCGACCTGTGGCAGCTGGAAGATAGCAACTCTCCGGGTGGCCAGTAACCGCCGACAGGCGCGCCTGGAGGGACCGAATTCCGCCATTTGGCGGTTGAGACTAGCGACTACTGGAGGGCGGTGGCAGGTCCAGTGCCGACGAATGCCGAACGCGCCAGGCGAGGAAGGCGAGGCCAATACGGGTTCGGCCGATGCCGTCGAGTGGGTCGAACGACAGCACGTCGCGAATGGTCTCCAGTCTCGCCTGCATCGTGCTGTGGTGGACACCGGCAATGCGAGATGCGTCACGGATAGATGCGGAGCGAAGCAGCGCATCCAGAGTTCGCACGGCCCATGAATGCTGCATGACGCTTTCGAGTTCCTCGACGTCGAGCAGCGGTCGATCGACCGAGCACTGGGCGAGCAGATCGATCAGACCACCATAGTCGTCTGCAACGACGACCGGCACATCGGGCGCCGCGCACAGACGCAAGCTCACGAGTGCTGTGGCCAGCGATCGGTGAAGGTCGTCGAGCGCTGCAGCCACCCCGATCCCGCAGGGGCTGGCGTCGAGGTGTTTCACCTCGGCGCGTAGCACGCACACGTGCAGCGGACCGTAGTGGGTGTGGACGACGTCTTCCAGCAGATCCCGGTGTTGCTTCCAGGTCGCGAAGAGCGGCAAGGTTGCAACTCGGTACTTCAGGTGCGGCGCCAATCCGAATTTGGCAGCCGTCGCGCGGCGCTGCTCCACGTCCACGTTGGCGTCGAGCAGATCGCCGAGCCGGCGCAATGGATCGTCCGCCTGGTGCCCGCTGCGGATGGCCAGCGCAAGCGCGAGGCGCTCGAGGATCATCGCATCGTTCACATGGGCTGGCCCCTGACGCTCCAGCCACACGGTCATGCCGTTTGCTGCCAAGGATCCTTCTCGCGGCGCTGAGGCACTGCCCTTCAGGCTCTGCCCGTCCGGCGAGACGCGGAGCGTACGCTCCGATTGATGCCCGGCGAACCCCGCTACACAGCCCGAGAGCGAGGCTGCTGCCCCGAGAAGCCCCTGGATGTTGACGCCACCTCGAACCAATTCGTCGAAGCACGCGATGACCCTCAACGCCAGGCTGGCGTTGGGGTCAAGGGCCTTCAGTCGAGCCAGCAGTTCCTGCATACAGTCCTCAATCGCCCAACACGCGCGACATCCATGCACTGCGCGTGGCGATCATTCCACGTGACAGTGCGGTATGCGGCGCGAAGATGTCGAACGCATGGAACCCACCCGGCCACACGTGAAGCTCGGCCTGCCCGCCGGCATTCCACAAGGCGTCCGCATAGGCCACGGTTTCGTCGCGAAATATCTCGGCGCTACCGACGTCGAGAAACGCGGGCGGCAGGTCGCAAAGCTCAGTTGCACGAGCTGGCGCGGCATACGGCGACACATCCGGACCACCGCGCGCTTCGCCAAGCAGCGCGCCCCAGCCGGTCTCGTTGCTCACGCGATCCCAGACGCCGATGCCATCGAACTGAAGCGTGGACTTCGTGATGCCGCGGTCGTCCAGCATGGGGTAGTCGAGCAGCTGCCCGCACAGGCGGGGACCGCCCCTATCGCGCGCCGCGAGGGCTGCACCGGCCGCCAAACCTCCCCCTGCGCTGGCGCCCGCAATCAGCAGGCGATCGAGGCGCACGCCGAGCGACTCCGCATGCAATGCCATCCATTCCAGCGCCGCGTACACATCTTCCCGCGGATAAGGATCGCGATACTCTGGCGCCAGGCGGTACTCGATCGACACGAGCACGACGCCCAGCTGTTCGACGAAATCGATCATCCGGTCCAACCCACTGAACCGATCGCCGAACATCAGACCCCCGGAATGCACGAAAAGCACACCGGGGCGCTGCCCGGAGGCACGCTCGTGACGGAAGACGGACGCCTTGAGAGGGTGACCCTCGTAACCCTCGAAGACGCGTTCCTCGCAGCGGATGTTTCGCCCGCCGATCAGCGTTTCGAGAGGCGGCCCTGCGTAGGACACCCGCATGAAGTCGATCAGGTCGCTGGTCACAGTCGGCGGGAACATTCCGCCCACGATCGCCAAGCCTGCGCGCAGTTCAGGATCAAAGGTCGGTCGGTCGAGCCGCGCTTGTCGGCCCACCCCCTCGACCACCCCCTGGGTGAGCTCCTTCATCTCGAGTTCCTTCACGAACGTCTGCTTGTGGCTAAGTCACGCTGAAGATTGAGCGCGCCTCTTTGACTGAAAACCTAAATTACCTGTTTAGGAGAGAGGATTCTCCGGCACTTCCCGAAGGACCGGTTGTGGCCGATTCCTGAAGTCTAGCCTTGGAGCTGGCGATCGGCTACCTATCAATATGGGAACGCCAGCTTGGCTCAGTTTTGCGATGGCTGCAGCCGCTCTGCAGCTGTAGGAACAGGCCGCCCCATTGCAAGGTAACGACCAGGAAAGCGCGACCTTATCAGCCAGGATTCAGAGCAGCTCGCCCTCTGATCTTGCGCATCGATTCGCCCTTCAGCTGGACCCGATGAGCTTGATGCACCACGCGATCAAGAACCGCATCCGCGACGGTTGGATCTGGGAAGAAACCGTGCCAAGTGTCCGCGGGGTACTGACTGGTCAGAAGCAGAGATCCCGTGCGCATGCGCCGGTCGGCAACATCGAGCAAGACTTGCGCTGCGGTTGGGTTCCCCGATTCCAAAGTCATCAAGGATTAGCAGGTTGGGTTTGTAGCCGGTAGGGTTAGTACGTGGGTCAGGTTTAGATGGAAATCCTGGGGGGGGGTGCGGATAAAAAGTTGGACTGGTTTTATGCCGCAAGTCCAAGGCTCACCCGGTACTCGATGGGGCTGAGGGA
>NZ_JBXAGA010000033.1:10000-11386 GCF_058793595.1 Acidovorax sp. GW835-FHT14G06 | reverse complement strand
GCTGTAAGAGCCTGACGATGACCTACTTTCACACGGGAACCCGCACTATCATCGGCGCAAAGTCGTTTCACTGTCCTGTTCGGGATGGGAAGGAGTGGGACCAACTTGCTATGGTCATCAGGCATAACTTGGTGCTGGGCAGTTTTTGTGAACTGCCTGGCGAATTCATAGAGTCTGGAATCAGATTTTGTGTATTTGACTGCGTCTAACTTGGCATAACAGACTTTGAGCTTCACGCTGAGAGCGTATTGGCTATCAAAGTTATAGGGTCAAGCCGCACGAGCAATTAGTATCAGTTAGCTTAACGCATTACTGCGCTTCCACACCTGACCTATCAACGTCCTGGTCTTGAACGACTCTTTAGGGGGCTCAAGGCCCCGGCAGATCTCATCTTGAAACGAGTTTCCCGCTTAGATGCTTTCAGCGGTTATCTCTTCCACACTTAGCTACTCGGCAATGCCACTGGCGTGACAACCGATACACCAGAGGTGTGTCCACTCCGGTCCTCTCGTACTAGGAGCAGGCTTCCTCAAATCTGCAGCGCCCACGGAAGATAGGGACCAAACTGTCTCACGACGTTTTAAACCCAGCTCACGTACCTCTTTAAATGGCGAACAGCCATACCCTTGGGACCGGCTACAGCCCCAGGATGAGATGAGCCGACATCGAGGTGCCAAACACCGCCGTCGATATGAACTCTTGGGCGGTATCAGCCTGTTATCCCCAGAGTACCTTTTATCCGTTGAGCGATGGCCCTTCCATACAGAACCACCGGATCACTATGTCCTGCTTTCGCATCTGCTCGACTTGTCAGTCTCGCAGTTAAGCACGCTTATGCCATTGCACTATCGTCACGATGTCCGACCGTAACTAGCGTACCTTCGAACTCCTCCGTTACGCTTTGGGAGGAGACCGCCCCAGTCAAACTGCCTACCATGCACTGTCCCCGATCCAGATAATGGACCTAGGTTAGAACCTCAAACACACCAGGGTGGTATTTCAACGTTGGCTCCATGAGAACTAGCGTCCTCACTTCAAAGCCTCCCACCTATCCTACACAGATCTGTTCAAAGTCCAATACAAAGCTACAGTAAAGGTTCATGGGGTCTTTCCGTCTTTCCGCGGGGAGATTGCATCATCACAAACATTTCAACTTCGCTGAGTCTCAGGAGGAGACAGTGTGGCCATCGTTACGCCATTCGTGCAGGTCGGAACTTACCCGACAAGGAATTTCGCTACCTTAGGACCGTTATAGTTACGGCCGCCGTTTACTGGGACTTCAATCAAGAGCTTGCACCCCATCATTTAATCTTCCAGCACCGGGCAGGCGTCACACCCTATACGTCCACTTTCGTGTTTGCAGAGTGCTGTGTTTTTATTAAACAG
>NZ_JBXAGA010000033.1:2500-5000 GCF_058793595.1 Acidovorax sp. GW835-FHT14G06 | reverse complement strand
CAGAGTACCTTTTATCCGTTGAGCGATGGCCCTTCCATACAGAACCACCGGATCACTATGTCCTGCTTTCGCATCTGCTCGACTTGTCAGTCTCGCAGTTAAGCACGCTTATGCCATTGCACTATCGTCACGATGTCCGACCGTAACTAGCGTACCTTCGAACTCCTCCGTTACGCTTTGGGAGGAGACCGCCCCAGTCAAACTGCCTACCATGCACTGTCCCCGATCCAGATAATGGACCTAGGTTAGAACCTCAAACACACCAGGGTGGTATTTCAACGTTGGCTCCATGAGAACTAGCGTCCTCACTTCAAAGCCTCCCACCTATCCTACACAGATCTGTTCAAAGTCCAATACAAAGCTACAGTAAAGGTTCATGGGGTCTTTCCGTCTTTCCGCGGGGAGATTGCATCATCACAAACATTTCAACTTCGCTGAGTCTCAGGAGGAGACAGTGTGGCCATCGTTACGCCATTCGTGCAGGTCGGAACTTACCCGACAAGGAATTTCGCTACCTTAGGACCGTTATAGTTACGGCCGCCGTTTACTGGGACTTCAATCAAGAGCTTGCACCCCATCATTTAATCTTCCAGCACCGGGCAGGCGTCACACCCTATACGTCCACTTTCGTGTTTGCAGAGTGCTGTGTTTTTATTAAACAGTCGCAGCCACCGATTTTTTGCAACCCCGTTGGGCTCCCTCTGTACGAGTTCACCTACTTGGGGCATACCTTCTCCCGAAGTTACGGTATCAATTTGCCGAGTTCCTTCTCCTGAGTTCTCTCAAGCGCCTTAGAATACTCATCTCGCGCACCAGTGTCGGTTTGCGGTACGGTCGTCAATAGCTGAAGCTTAGTGGCTTTTCCTGGAAGCAGGGTATCACTCACTTCGTCTGCAAGCAGACTCGTTATCACCCCTCATCTAAGCCCGGCGGATTTGCCTACCGAGCACGACTACAGGCTTGAACCAACATATCCAACAGTTGGCTGAGCTAACCTTCTCCGTCCCCACATCGCACTATTGATCGGTACAGGAATATTGACCTGTTTCCCATCAGCTACGCATCTCTGCCTCGCCTTAGGGGCCGACTCACTCTACGCCGATGAACGTTGCGTAGAAAACCTTGCGCTTACGGCGAGGGGGCTTTTCACCCCCTTTAACGCTACTCATGTCAGCATTCGCACTTCTGATACCTCCAGCATCCGTTACCAGACACCTTCACAGGCCTACAGAACGCTCTCCTACCACTTGCAATAAATTGCAAATCCGCAGCTTCGGTAACTGGCTTAGCCCCGTTACATCTTCCGCGCAGGACGACTCGATCAGTGAGCTATTACGCTTTCTTTAAATGATGGCTGCTTCTAAGCCAACATCCTGACTGTTTTAGCCTTCCCACTTCGTTTCCCACTTAGCCAATTTTAGGGACCTTAGCTGGCGGTCTGGGTTGTTTCCCTCTTGAGTCCGGACGTTAGCACCCGGTGCTCTGTCTCCCAAGCTGTACTCTGCGGTATTCGGAGTTTGCATAGGTTTGGTAAGTCGCCATGACCCCCTAGCCTAAACAGTGCTCTACCCCCGCAGGTAATACTTGAGGCACTACCTAAATAGTTTTCGGAGAGAACCAGCTATTTCCAAGTTTGTTTAGCCTTTCACCCCTATCCACAGCTCATCCCCTAGTTTTGCAACACTAGTGGGTTCGGACCTCCAGTACCTGTTACGGCACCTTCATCCTGGCCATGGATAGATCACTTGGTTTCGGGTCTACACCCAGCGACTGATTCGCCCTATTCGGACTCGATTTCTCTACGGCTTCCCTATTCGGTTAACCTTGCCACTGAATGTAAGTCGCTGACCCATTATACAAAAGGTACGCAGTCACCCTTGCGGGCTCCTACTTTTTGTAAGCATGCGGTTTCAGGATCTATTTCACTCCCCTCCCGGGGTTCTTTTCGCCTTTCCCTCACGGTACTGGTTCACTATCGGTCGATTACGAGTATTTAGCCTTGGAGGATGGTCCCCCCATATTCAGACAGGATTTCTCGTGTCCCGCCCTACTTTTCTCTAACTTAGTACCACACGTCTGTTTTCGCATACAGGGCTATCACCTGCTATGGCCGGGCTTTCCATCCCGTTTTGCTAACAGTCGCGCTATCACTAGAAGGCTCTTCCGATTTCGCTCGCCACTACTTTCGGAATCTCGGTTGATGTCTTTTCCTCGAGCTACTGAGATGTTTCAGTTCACCCGGTTCGCCTCGCATACCTATGTATTCAGTATGCGATACCTCTTGCGAGGTGGGTTTCCCCATTCAGAAATCTCCGGATCAAAGCTTATTTGCCAGCTCCCCGAAGCTTATCGCAGGCTATCACGTCTTTCGTCGCCTGTAATCGCCAAGGCATCCACCACATGCTCTTAGTCACTTGACCCTATAACTTTGACATCTCTTTCAAGATATCGCCATCATCTCAAGGACTTGCCAGGTCTTTCACCTGGCGCGTTATGCCGT
>NZ_JBXAGA010000032.1:0-13591 GCF_058793595.1 Acidovorax sp. GW835-FHT14G06 | reverse complement strand
CAAAAAAGCCGGGTCAAAAACCATTCCTGAACCGGATTCGGTGAGTCGCCTTGCGGGTTCGGCTCATCGATGGGATGGACTGTACGCCGATGGGTTACAGAGAAAAACCACCGGGTCGCGAACTAACTGTTCCAGTATTGGAAACAATAAAGGTGCGTTGATGGCAAGTCCATTGGCGCAGGGCGTTGGTTCGGCTGCAGTGGGGACACTGGTTATGGATAACCCGGATACGAATACAGGACGGTCAGGAGGTGTTGGGCTGTGATGCCACACGCCGGTGACAAGGGTGACCGCGCAAGGTCAGCGACTCCGCTTTTCGCGGAATTGTCTGCGAAATGGCGGCATGTAGGGGGCCTGGTGCCCATGGAAAGCGCGCCGAAATTGGGCTGAAAGCGCTATCAGGCTGCCCAGCTGCCCTTCACACAATGGCTGCCTTCAGCGTGCGCTGATTCCTGCAGCCGTGTGAATGCTCGGGCTGGCTGCCCACAGGCTCTCAGCGTACGACTGGCGCATCTGGCAACTCGTTGGTGCAGGGGGAATCGGTGGTGCGCGGAAAGTGCTTTGCCAGCAGGGCGCCTACAGCACCCACAGCCTGTGCCAGGCCTTCTTCGTAGTGACCCTGCTGAAACTGGGCCGACATCTGAGCCGCCATTTCCTGCCATACGGCAGTAGCCACATGCCGCGCCAAGCCCCGGTCGGCAACGATCTCGAACGCATGCTCCGGCATCAGCAGGTAGATCAGCACGCCGTTGTTGTGTTCGGTGTCCCACACGCGGTGTTTGCTGAACAGCATCAACGCGCGTTCGCGCACCTTCGCGTGGCGGCGCAGGTAACTCCATGGGAGTCCCGCTTCCGCCACGATGCGTATCTGTCCGGTGTGCTGCAATTCGCTGGCGGCGACCTGCGCGCCGAGGCGCTGAAGCGCGGGCGCCGGGATGGCGGATCGACCGAAGGCGTCGTGCCAGCGGTGGCGGACCAGCCGCCAGATGGCATGCCACAGCGTATGCGTTGGTCGTTCACTGTTGTCAACACCCATCACCAGTCTCCCGATGCGCCACCACCGCCAAAATCGCCCCCACCGCCCGAGCTGAAGCCGCCACCGTCACTGCTGCTGGAACCGCCTGAACTCCCGCTGCTCCAGCCTCCCAAGCCTCCCCCGCCATGCCCCAGGCTGATGAGGCCGCTGCTGCCGCCAAAAAACCAGGTGTAGAGCAGCGCTATGACGCCCGCGCCCACGGACAGTAGCAGGCTGGATGTGAACACAAACGCCAGGACGCCCACGCCGCCACCCAACGCCAGCCCGCCCAGCGCAGCGCCCAGGATGCTGCGGGCCAGGGGGCCGGCCACCATGACGCCAAAGAACAGGAAGATGGCAAAGTCCGTCCAGTCAAAAAGACCGTGACTGTCGCCCCTGATGGCAGCGGCTGGCGCCGAGGCCGTGCCGGGCAGGGCCTCGCCAGCAATGCGCGCGCCGATTTGCGTGACCGCAGCGCTGAGGCCTCCGGCAAAGTCGCCTTGCTGAAAGCGGGGCTTCATTGCGCCGTCGATGATGCGTGCTGCTGCGATGTCGGGGATGGCACCTTCCAGCGACTTGGCAACCTCGATGCGCATCTTGCGGTCGCTCTTGGCCACCAGCACCAGCACACCGTCACCCACGTCGCGGCGCCCGATCTTCCACTGGTTGCCGACCCGGTTGGCATAGGCGGCGATGTCTTCGGGGGCGGTGGTGGGCACCATCAGTACGACCACTTGCGACCCGTGGGCTTTTTCGAGGGTGGCCAGCTGGACTTCCAGCGCCTGGGTGTCTGTGCCGGAGAGCGTGCCGGTCTGATCGATGACGTGGCCTGTGAGGGCGGGCACGGCCAGTGGCTGCGATTGAGCCCAGCCAAAGGCGGGTAATATTGCTATCAATAATATAGCTGTTAGTGCATATTTTCTAAGCGCTAGCAGCATATTCGGCTCACATTGGCACGTGAGGGGTGTTGTTCAGGGCTTTGCCTTGGAGGCGGAAAAGTCCACCGTGGGCGGCACGGCAATCTGTGCCTCGTTGGCTACCGTAAAGCTTGGCTTCGGGGCGTAGCTGAAGGCCATGGCCGTGAGGTTCGTGGGGAAGCTGCGGGCCAGCACGTTGTACTCCTGCACGGTCTGGATGTAGCGATTGCGAGCCACGGTGATGCGGTTCTCGGTACCCTCCAGCGTGACCCGCAGGTCACGAAAGCCCTGGTTGGCCTGCAAGGTGGGGTAGCGCTCTGACACGACCATCAGGCGCGAGAGGGCGCTGGACAACTCGCCCTGGGCCTGCTGGAACTTGCTGAAAGCCTCCGGGTTGTTCAACGTCTCGGGCGTGACCTGGATCGCGGTAGCTTTGGCGCGGGCCTCGACCACTTTGGTCAGCGTTTCCTGTTCAAAGTTGGCCTCGCCCTTGACCGTGGCGACGATGTTAGGCACCAGGTCGGCGCGGCGCTGGTACTGGTTGAGCACCTCGCTCCAGGCGGCCTTGGACTGCTCGTCCAGGCGCTGGAAGTCGTTGTAGCCACAGCCGCCCAGAGCAAGTGTGGCGGCGAGCAAGGTGAGGAGGGCAAGAAGACGTTGGATCATCATGATGGGGAGTCCGCCGATGGAGAAATGGAACGACTGTGCCAGAAACCGTGGTGGGCAGGACTGCAAAGCTTTGTGGAGGGAGTGCTACGGTGGGCGCACGTTCATAGCGCGTACAAAATCAGTGCGCAGCAAGGCTTTGTGCCGTCACCGCACAATAGCAGGCTGGCGTGGCCCCTGTCACGCCATTCCAACCCACTTCCTTCCTGAATCACCATGCCCCGCGCCCGATCAAGAGCAGTCACCCTGGGTGGCTCTTCGGATGAAACCGAATCTGCGTTCTACGAAGCGCTGCAGCGCGGCGATCTCGAGCTGCTGATGTCGTGCTGGGCCGACGATGACGAGATTGTCTGTGTGCACCCTGGCGGGCCGCGTCTGCTGGGGCCTGCAGCCATTCGTGCAGCGTTCGAGGCGATGTTCTCCCACGGCACGGTGCGTGCCCGACCGGCGCAGGTGCATCGCGTCGTGGCGCTGTCGAGTGCCGTGCACAGCGTAGTCGAGCAGGTCGAGGTGATGCTGCCCGACGGCCTGCACCAGGCCGTGGTCATGGCCACCAACGTTTACCACAAGACCCCCGAAGGCTGGCGCATGGTGGCACACCACGCCAGCCCGGGCGTAGCGCCAGATGCCCAGGTGGATGTGCTGGCGCAGCGCCCGGTGCTGCATTGAGGCACGGGCGTGAGGACTTTGAGCCATTTTGGCTGCATGCGCCGACATAATATGCCCCGATAGCTATGAAATACATAGCGCCTCGCTGGCTCCCCGGTGGCCAGCTGCAAACAATCTGGCCCGCGTTGTATGCACGCCGGGTGTTCGGCCCCCGCCCCGAGTACCGCCGTGAGCGCTGGGACACGCCCGACGGCGATTTCATCGACGTGGACTTTCTGCAGGACAGTGTGGCGGCTGACGCAACCCGGCCGCTGCTGGTGGTGTTTCATGGGCTGGAGGGTTCATCGCGCAGCCATTACTGCGAAGCCTTTGCCGACCTAGCGCGCGAACGCGGCTGGGCCTGCGCGTTGCCGCACTTTCGCGGTTGCAGCGGGGAGATCAACCGTGGCCCGCGCGCCTACCACTCGGGCGACCATGCCGAGATCGGCTGGATGCTGCAGCAGCTGCGTGTGCACCACCAGGGGCCGCTGATGGCAGTGGGGGTGTCACTGGGCGGCAACGCTCTGCTGCGCTGGGCCGCCGAAGTGGGCACTGACGCTGCGCGCAGCGCTGATGCGGTGGCGGCCGTGTGTTCGCCCATCGACCTGGCTGCGGGCGGTCACGCCATTGGGCGCGGGTTCAACCGGCTGGTGTACACGCGCATGTTCATGCGCACCCTGGTGCCCAAGGCGCTGCAGAAGCTGGCGCAGCACCCGGGGCTGTTTGACCGGCAGGCGCTGCTGGCCGCGCGGGACCTGTACGCGTTTGACAACGTGTTCACCGCACCGGTCCACGGGTTCCGCAATACCGAGGACTACTGGCTGCGCGCGTCGGCCAAGCCGTTGCTGCACCGCATCCGCATTCCGGCATTGGTGGTGAACGCGCGCAATGACCCCTTTGTGCCCGCCGGCAGCTTGCCTGGCATGCGCGAGGTGGGACGCCACGTCACGCTCTGGCAGCCGCCGCACGGCGGGCATGTGGGGTTCCCGCGCGGGTTGCCGCCGGGGCATGTGCGCGCCATGCCCGACGCCGTGGGAGGGTGGCTGGCCGAACACAGCGGGGCGCAGGGGCAGCACGGTGCACAATCTCCCCATGGATGACATCGTCAAACAGGCCTTGGCCAAATGGCCCAACGTGCCCGACTGCTATGGCTGGCTGGGCCTGGATGCGCGTGGCCACTGGTATTTGCGCGACGACGCGACACAGGCGGCGGGTGCGTTTCCGCACAGCAAAGGGTCGCTGCTGCAGCACGACAAGCTCATCGCTTTCATTGCGCGCAACTATGAGCACGACATCGAGGGGCAGTGGTTCTTTCAGAACGGCCCGCAGCGCGTGTACGTAGAACTGGCGGCCACGCCCTGGGTGTGGCGCCTGCAGCCGCAGGACCTGCGTGCCGTCAGCCACACCGGCCGGGAGGCGTCGGTACGCCACTGTCTGCTGGACGAGCAGGGCCGCGTGTACCTGGAGACGGACCTGGGCCTAGGGCTGTTGCACACGCTGGATGTGGCACTGGCTGCAGAGGCGGTGACAGACGGACGCTGGACGCCGCAGGACGTGCAGGCGCAGGACCTTCCGGCACGCTACGGGTATGTCTGCAGCCCGCGCGCCCGGTCGCAAGCCAGGGCGTCACAACCAAACTGAAGCTCCGCGCTACCGCCTTCAACCCGGAGTTGCTGGCAGTCACTGCTGCTCACCGCGGTACTGGATAAGCTGCAGAATGAAAAAAGCCGGTCGCAAGGACCGGCTTTCTGGGTGGGTTTCTGGCTCGCCTGTGCAGGGCACCGGGCCGCCTTACTTGGCGGCGGCTGCAATGAACTCCACAGCAGCGCGCAGATCGGCGTCAGAGGCTTGGGAGCCGCCACGCGGGGGCATCGCACCCTTGCCCTTGGCGACGCTGGTGTACAGCGCGTCGATGCCTGCGGGCAGGCGAGCGGCCCAGGCGGCCTTGTCACCAAACTTGGGGGCACCGGCTACACCGGCAGCGTGACACACCTGGCAAGCCTGCTTGTACAAAGCCTCGCCAGAGCCGGCAGCGGCTGCTGCAGGTGCGGCAACCACGGCCACGGCGGGAGCCGCTGCTGCCACAGGGGCTGCGGCAGCAGCCGGTGCGGGAGCAGCGGCAGGGGCAGCGTCCGGCTGTGCGGCAGGCGCAGCTGCTGCGGGGGCAGCAGGTTCGGCGAACTTGGCACCGCCAGCATTGGCCATGTAGGCCACGGCGCGGGCGATTTCGGTGTCGTTGAAGTCGCCGCCACCCTGGGGTGCCATGGCGCCCTTGCCCTTCAAGGCCGACTGCACCAGGGCTTCAAACCCGGTGCCGATGCGCGCAGCCCAAGCAGCGGCATCACCAAACTTGGGAGCACCTGCAGCGCCGGAGGCATGGCAGGCCGAGCACTGGGCCTTGAACACTTCTTCGCCGCTCTTGAGGGGGCGGTTGGCGTCGCGCACCTCGACCATGCCGATTTTCTGGATGCGTTCGGCAATGGCTTTCTCGGGGTTGACAGCACCGGCAGCGGGCTTGTCCGCCGACGTCACATACAGGACCAAGCCAATGATGGCAAAGATCGGAATCACAAACGAGAAAAGTACCGCGACCAGCAACTGCTTGGGGTTCTTGATCGGGCCGGTATGGGCTTCTTCGTGGTGGTTGTCGCTCATGTCGTCCTCAGGTGTATCGGGGGCTTCGGTGTAATCAACCTTAAATTATATCTGCGGGGATGGTTATTCCCATCCCTGCTTGACGCAGACACCCACGGGTTTGCCCGAGAGCGTGCATGGCGCCCAAGTAGGCCACGCACGCTCGGCGGCGATCGCTCAGGAGGGAGTCTGGGCGGTGGTGTCAGGTGCACCGCCTCCCAATGCCTTGTACAGCGACACCTGGTTTTGCAACTGCGCGAGCCGCACCTGTACAACCGCCTGCTGGGCTATGAACAGCGAGCGTTGCGCGTCCAGCAGGTCCAGATAACTGGCCACGCCGTTGCGATAGCGCAGGTCGGCCAACTGCAAGCGAGCCGCTTCTGCCCTGGCCTGCTGTTGCTGGGCCTGGGCTTGCTCGCCCAGGGTGGCTTGCCCAGCCAGGGCGTCCGAGACTTCGCGGAAGGCGGTCTGGATGGCTTTTTCGTACTGCGCCACGGCAATTTCCCGGCCAACCCGGGCACTGTCCAGGTTGGCCTGATTGCGGCCCGCGTCAAAAATGGGCAGCAGCAGCGACGGCGCAATGGTGAAGCCCCAGGAGCCGTTCTTGAACAGGCCTGACAGCTCGCCACTGGCCGTACCTGCCTGCGCCGTCAGCGCGATGCGCGGGAAGAACGCCGCCCGCGCAGCCCCGATGTTGGCATTGGCTCCGATCAGTTGCTGTTCTGCCTGTCGGATGTCCGGCCGGCGGGTGAGCAACTCGGACGGCAGGCCGGCGGGCAGTGTTTCCATCGCAGGCGCGTTGGCCAGCTTGCCACCGGCCAGGCTGGTGCGCACATCCTGAGGCAGCGCCTGGCCCAGCAGCAGGACTAGCGCATTTTCGTCGAGCGCGCGCTGCCGCTGTTGCTGCGCCAGCGTGGCGCGGGCGGCTTGGGTGAGGGATTCGGCCTGGCGGAAGTCGAGTTCGGACGCCACGCCTGCATCCAGGCGCATCTTCGTCAGGCGCACCGACTCCTCGCGTGATGCGAGGGTCTGGCGCGACAGGTCCAGCAGCTCTTCGTCGGCCAGCAAGGTCAGCCAGCCGTTGGCCACGGCCGCCACCAAGCTCACCTGGGCGGCGTTGCGACCTTCTTCGGTGGCAAGGTACTGGGCCAGCGCCTGTTCCTTGAGGCTTGCAATGCGGCCAAAGAAGTCGATTTCCCAGGCGGATACGGCCAGGCCCACGCTGAACGAGTTCGTCAGATTGCCCGTGCCCGTAGCGGGCGCCCGGCTGGCATTGGCAGACAGGCCGACGCCCGGGTACAGGTCGGCACGGCGCACCTGGTAGGTGGCGCGAGCCTGCTCGATACTGAGCATGGCCACACGCAGGTCGCGGTTGTTGGCCAGCGCAATGTCGATCAGCTGCTGCAGGCGTGGCTCGGCAAAATAGTTCTGCCAAGGCACCATGGCTCCCGACTGCACAGCTGCGCTGGCGTTCGTTGCCACCCCGCTGGCGTAGGCGGCGGGGACGGGGGGCTGGGGGCGCTCGTAAGTCGGTATGAACGAGCAGCCAGCCAACAGCGCAGCCGCTGTGGCCGCTGCCAGCGCGATGGGGGTGCTGCGGTGCTTAGTCATGGGTTCCAACTCCTGCTTCTTCTGCATGGCGGCGGTTCATTTCCTGCTGGCGTGCGCTGCCTTTGAACAGGCTGCGCACCACCACAAAGAACACGGGCACAAAGAAAACGGCCAGGGCGGTGCCCGTGACCATGCCACCCAGCACGCCGGTGCCGATAGCCCGCTGGCTGGCCGAGCCTGCGCCCGACGCGACGACCAGCGGCAGCACGCCCAGGCCGAACGCCATCGAGGTCATCACGATGGGGCGGAACCGCAGATGTGCGGCGGCCAGCGCCGACTCGATCACGCCCTTGCCCTGGGCTTGCAGGTCCTTGGCGAACTCGATGATCAGGATGGCGTTTTTCGCCGAGAGGCCAATGATGGTGATCAGGCCCACCTGGAAGTACACGTCATTGGCATAGCCGCGCAGCAACGTGGCCAGCAGCACGCCCAGCACGCCCAGGGGCACCACCAGGATCACTGCCAGCGGGATCGACCAGCTCTCGTACAAAGCGGCCAGGCACAGGAATACCGCCAGGATTGCAAAGCTGTACAGGATGAGCGATTGCGAGCCTGCCAGCTTTTCCTCGCGCGACTGGCCAGTCCATTCAAACCCGAAGCCTTGCGGCAGCTGGCCTGCGAGCTTCTCCATCTCGGCCATGGCAGCACCTGTGCTGTAGCCGGGCGCTGGCGAGCCAGAGATTCGCATGGCCGGATACCCGTTATAGCGCACGGTTTGCTGCGCCCCGGTCACCCAGCGCGTGGTGGCGAATGCCGACAGCGGCACTGGCTTGCCCTGGCTATTGGTGGCATTGATTTTCAGCAGATCATCGGGCTGCATGCGCGCTGGCGCGTCGGCTTGCACCACCACCCGCTGCAGGCGGCCCTGGTTGGGGAAGTCGTTCACATAGCTGGAACCCAGCGCGGTGGACAGCGCGGAGTTGATCGCGTCAAAAGGCACACCCAGTGCGCTGGCCTTGTCGCGGTCAATGTCAATCTGCAACTGTGGAGCGTCTTCCAGACCATCGGGGCGCAACTGGGCTAGCACCTTGCTCTGCGACGCCATGCCGAGCAGCTGGTTGCGAGCCTTCACCAGGGCTTCGTGGCCCGCGCCGCCACGGTCCTGCAGGCGGAACGTGAAGCCGCTGGCATTGCCCAGCTCAGGAATGGGCGGCGGGCTCAGCGGGAATATGAACGCATCGCGGATGCCCATCAGCGCACCAAAGGCGCGGTTGGCAACGTCCTGTGCCGACTGGCCTGGGCCTTGGCGCTCACTCCAGTCCTTGAGGGTCACGAATGCGAGCGCCGCGTTTTGCCCCTGACCGGAGAAGCTGAAGCCCAGCACGCCCACCATGCTCTGCACCTCGGGCTGCTTGAGGATGAAGCCTTCGACCTGCTCCATCACGGCCAGCGTGCGCTCCTGCGTGGCGCCAGGTGGCAATTGCACGTTGACGATGATGTTGCCCTGGTCTTCGCTGGGCAGGAACGAGGTTGGCAGGCGCATGTACACCACGGTCACGGCGCCGATGATGGCGGCATAGATCACCAGATAACGCGCGGCGCGCCGCAGCATGCGTGCCACAAAACCTTCATAGCCCTTGGCGGTGCGCGAAAAGCCGCGATTGAACCATCCAAAAAAGCCGGTCTTCTCATGGTGATGCCCCGCCTCTACCGGCTTGAGCAGGGTGGCGCACAGTGCCGGCGTGAGTGACAGGGCCATGAAGGCTGAGAAGCCAATGGATGCCACCATCACCGCCGAGAACTGGCGGTAGATGTTGCCCGTGGAGCCCGCAAAAAATGCCAGAGGCACGAACACCGAGATCAGCACCACCGTCACGCCAATGATGGCGCCCGAGATCTGGCGCATGGCCTTGCGCGTGGCTTCCAGCGGTGACAGGCCTTCTTCACTCATGATGCGCTCAACGTTCTCCACCACCACGATGGCGTCGTCCACCACGATACCGATCACCAGCACCATGCCGAACATGGTCAGCACGTTGATAGAGAACCCCAGAGCCAGCAGCGTGGCAAACGTACCCAGCAGCGCAATCGGTACCACGATCGTCGGGATGATGGTGTAGCGCCAGTTCTGAAGGAACAGAAACATCACCAGGAACACCAGCACCACGGCTTCCACCAGTGTTTCGGCAACCTGCTTGATGGAGATGTCCACGAAGCGCGAGCTGTCGTAAGGAATGCTCCAGCTCATGCCTTCGGGGAAGTAGCGTGACAGCTCATCCATCTTGGCGCGTACGTCTTTGGCGGCCTCCAGTGCATTGCCGCTGGGCGACAGCTGCACGCCGATGCCCACGGCGGGCTTTCCGTTCAGGCGTGCGGCGGTGGCATAGGCCTGGCCGCCCAGTTCCACGCGTGCCACATCCTTGATGCGCACGGTGGATCCATCGGTGTTGGCGCGCAGCACGACGTTGCCGAACTGCTCGACGCTGGACAGTTGCCCGTTGACCACCACAGTGGCTGCAATGCCCTGGCCTGCGACGTTGGGCAGGTCGCCAATGGTGCCGCTTGCCACCTGCGCGTTTTGGGCACGGATGGCGGCGGTGATTTCTGCCGCTGACAGGTTGTAGCTCACCATTTTGGCGGGGTCGATCCAGATGCGCATGGCGCGCTCGGTGCCAAACAGCTGCGCCTGGCCAATGCCCTTGAGACGCTGGAGTTCAGGCACCACATTGCGCGAGGCATAGTCGCCCAAGGCCACGGTGTCAGTTGCCGGGTTGCTGGACGACAGCATGGTGAACAGCAGGAAGTTGGAGCGCGACTTGTCCACGCGCACGCCCTGCTGGGTCACGGCAGAAGGCAGGCGCGGCGAGGCCCGCGAGAGCCGGTTCTGTACGTCCACCTGCGCCAGATCGGCGTTGGTGCCGGGCTGAAAGCTCAGCGTGATGCTGCCCGAGCCATCGGCTTGCGCCACTGATTCCATGTAGATCAGCCCGGGGGAGCCGTTCATTTCCCGTTCAATCACCGACAGCACGCTGTCTTCGAGTGTCTGAGCCGATGCGCCTGGATAGGCGGCGTTGATGACGATGGACGGTGGTGCCACCGGCGGGTACTGGGCAATGGGTAGCTGCGTGATGGCTACGCCGCCCATCACCATGATGAACAGCGCAATCACCCACGCAAAGATGGGGCGGTCAATGAAAAATTTGGCCATGCTGGAATGCCCCTTATGGCTTGGATGCGGCCGATGCAGGTGCCGCAGGCGCTTCTGGCGAGGTCGGCGCTGACGCAGACGCTGCCGACTGTGCGCCTGGCGCTTGCCACGGCACAGGTTTTACGGGCGTGCCGGGGGGCAGCATCTGCAGCTTCTGGAATCCGTCCACCATCACTTTTTCTCCCGCCTTCAGTCCGTCCAGCACCACCCAGCGGTTGTTCTGTGCGGCATTGATCTTGACGGTGCGCTGCGACACTTTGCCGTCGTCGCCAACCACGCTGACCGTGTCGCCCTGCTGGGTACGCGTGACGGCCTGCTGGGGCAGGGTGATGGCGTTGCTGGCCTGTGCCTGTTCAATCCGCACGCGCAAATAAAGGCCGGGCAGCAGCTCGCCCTTGGGATTGGGTACTTCAGCGCGCAGGGTCACCTGGCCCGTTGTAGAGTCCACCGACAAGTCCGTGAACAACAGCTTGCCTGCTTGCGCGTATTCAGATCCATCGCTGAGCACCAGCTTGACGCTGGCCGCCTGGCTGCCGCCAGCGCGCTTGAATTGCCCGCTTTCCATGGCGCGGCGCAGTTGGAAGACGTCGCCGGCCGATTGGGTGAAGTTCACGTACACCGGGTCGATCTGCTGTACCACCGCCAGTGCGGTCGCTTCGCCCTGGCCGACCAAGGCGCCTTCGGTCACTAGCGCGCGGCCAATGCGGCCGGAGATCGGTGAAGTCACGCTCGCATAGCTGAGGTTGATGTCCGCGGTACGCACGGCGGCCTTGGCGGCTGCCACGTCGGCCTGGGCTTGTTTTTCGGCCGCCTCTGCGTTCACAAAGTCCTGCTTGCTGATGGCATTGGCGGCCACCAGGGGGCGATAGCGCTCAGCTTGAGCGCTGGCCTGTGCGAGATTGGCTTGTGCTTTGGCAAGGCTGGCGCGCGCGCTTTCTGCGGCGGCGGCGTAGGGTGCGGGATCAATGCGGAACAGCACCTGCCCGGCCTTGACGTCACTCCCTTCCTTGAACACTCGCTGTTGCAAGATGCCTGCGGCCCGTGCGCGCACCTGGGCCACGCGAGATGCTTCGACACGGCCAGGCAGCTCGGTGATCAGGCCCACGTCGCCGGGCGTGGCAGTGACGACCCCCACTTCGACCGGGGGCGGCTTGGGGCCTCCTGCCCCGGCGGCCTGTCCATCTGCCTTGCCACATGCAGATACAAGCAATACCGCTGCGCTGATGGCGGCCAGCGAAATCACTCGTCGGGTGGTGGTGGCACGCAAGTAAGGGGTGCCGGATGCGTCACGCAGTTGAGGCATGAGAGTCCTTTGGATGTGCGTCAAAAAAGGGGGTGTCGGAAAGAAAACGGGT
This sequence comes from Acidovorax sp. GW835-FHT14G06, assembly GCF_058793595.1. Classification (NCBI taxonomy): domain Bacteria; kingdom Pseudomonadati; phylum Pseudomonadota; class Betaproteobacteria; order Burkholderiales; family Comamonadaceae; genus Acidovorax; species Acidovorax sp. GW835-FHT14G06. The sequence continues at coordinate 1,597 of NZ_JBXAGA010000032.1, read as the reverse complement.
CTAGAGCGCTTTGCTCAATGTCCCGACAGTTTGATCAGAAATTATACATACAGACATGAATGTATAATTATTGTCCGCTACAGATGCCCCTTGGCAGGTGTAGGGGTTTTGGAGACTCAACAGGGTGTTTGACTATGGCGCGCCGGACAAAAGAAGATGCAATCGCAACCCGTAACGGGTTGATCGATGCGGCGGAGTTGGTGTTTCGGGAAAAGGGCGTGTCCCGTGCATCTCTGAGTGACATTGCTCAGGCTGCAGGGGCCACCCGTGGCGCGATCTACTGGCACTTCAAAGACAAGGTAGATCTGTTTGGCGCCATGATGGATCGTGTCACTCTGCCGCTGGAGCAAGGTTTTGCCAGTTTTGAAGACAGCACCTGTACTGATCCTGTGCAACGCCTTCGGGCAGTGATGGCTCTGGTCTTGCGTAGCGTTGCCTCGGACGAGCACACCCGAAGGGTTTTCGAGATTGCTTTGTACAAGGTGGAATATGTGAGCGAACTGATGGGCTTGCGTGAGCGTCATGTCGCGGCTTCCGAAGGGTTTACGCAGCAGTTGGCGCGCGACTTTGCGTTGGCTGCCGAGTCGCAGGGCGTGGCGCTGTCGATGTCGGCCTTGGATGCGGCCATCAGCCTGCATGCCCTTTTTGATGGCTTGATCCGTAACTGGATTCTGAACGACGGTGGCTTTGATCTCATTGGCGTGGGTGGTGCCAGCACCGACGCATTTTTGCGTGGGGTGGGGTTGTCGCTAGGGGGCTCGAAGGTGCCAGCAGCATCTTGCGGCGGCTGAGCGCCAGGGCTTTGTTTGGTGGGATGCTTGCCGCATGCAATAATTAAAGGCTGCGTTAATCAGAGGTATGCGGCTGTAGCTCAGTGGATAGAGTATTGGCCTCCGAAGCCAAGGGTCGTGGGTTCGATCCCCGCCAGCCGCACCAACGGTACATGCAGCATCGAACGCCGCCAGCGTTTGTGATGAGCGCCAAGCGCGTTTAATTTCTGGATGTGCGAAAAATTGGTGCTATAATTCGAAATTCTCCGGAGGGGTGCCCGAGTGGCTAAAGGGGGCAGACTGTAAATCTGTTGGCTTACGCCTACACTGGTTCGAATCCAGTCCCCTCCACCAGTGAGTGAGCAGTGTTGAGAGTGATGCTTAACTTTGTGAGTGCAAAGTTGGGTTCGCAAAGGCCGGTGGTCTGCGCGGGAGTAGTTCAATGGTAGAACCCTAGCCTTCCAAGCTAATGACGCGGGTTCGATTCCCGTCTCCCGCTCCATTGTTTGTTGCGCTGGTTTGTTGAGTAGAGATTTTTGGTGTTGTGTGAGCGGCGCCAATTGCCCATGTGGCTCAGTGGTAGAGCACTCCCTTGGTAAGGGAGAGGTCGCGGGTCCGATTCCCGCCATGGGCACCATTTTCTGGTGCGTCCGGTTCTGGTTGCGCCGAGATCCTGTTGTGTTGATATAGATTTTTTTCGGAGTCGGAAAAATGGCAAAAGGAAAATTCGAGCGGACCAAGCCCCACGTGAACGTGGGCACGATCGGCCACGTGGACCATGGCAAGACCACACTGACGGCAGCCATCGCCACGGTGCTGTCCGCCAA
>NZ_JBXAGA010000031.1:0-14709 GCF_058793595.1 Acidovorax sp. GW835-FHT14G06 | reverse complement strand
GATCTACCAACACCACCTCCGCGCCAGTGCTAGCTTTTCGTACCGTCACTTATTGCACTGAAAACGAGGAGACCCCTGTGCGAGCGCAGCTTTGGTTTTGACACGGCGGTGGCCACGGTCGCCGATGCGCTACACCGGGTGGAAAGCACTGGCAACAGCCACCACCGGGTGATGATCGTCGAGACCATGGGCCGCCACGCGGGCTGGCTGGCCCTGGAGGCCGGCATTGCCGGCGCGGCCGACGTGATCCTGCTGCCCGAGATCGACTACGACCTGCAAGCCGTGGCGGCACGCTGCCAGGAGCGCGAAAAGCGCCAGCGCTACACCATCATCTGCATCGGCGAGGGCGCCAAGCAGCGCGGCGGCAGCCTCACCGAACGCGAACGCGTGGCGCATAGCCCCGACCCGGTGCGCCTGGGCGGCGTGGGCCATGTGCTGCGCCAGCAACTGCAGCCGCACCTGAAAAGCGAAGTGCGCACCACCGTGCTGGGCCATGTGCAGCGCGGCGGCGACCCCACCCCTTTCGACCGCGTGCTGGCCACGCGCTTTGGCCACCACGCGGCGCAACTGGTGATCGCCGGGAAATTTGGCCGCATGGTCACGCTGCAAGACGGCCGCATCGGCAGCGTGCCGATCGCCGACGTTGCCAACACCCAGCGCACGGTGCCGCCAGGCCACGAGCTGATCACCACAGCGCGCGATATCGGGGTGTGCCTGGGGGATTGATGTGCCGCGTTGTCAGAGGCTGCGCGAGCAGCGTTTTGAGGGGCTGCTCCTCACAATCAACAGGGTCAGGTTACCGAGATGGATTGGATCCCAATAGTCTTTATTGCGTTCAAGGTGCTGGTGTTTGGCACGTGCATGTTCTTTGCCATCAAGTGGCATTACGACCAAGGCAAGAAGAAGCAAAACGATTCCAACGAACCGTAAGCCGTCAGTGCTCGCATCAAGCCCCCAGATACGCCTTGCGCACGTCTGCATTGGTGAGCAGCGCGGCGCCGGTGTCTTGCAGCACTACGTGGCCGTTTTCCAGCACGTAGCCGCGGTCGGCGATTTGCAGGGCGCGGTTGGCGTTTTGTTCCACCAAAAACACGGTGACGCCCTCGGCGCGGATCGCCTGGATGATCTCCATTTGATTGGAATCTGCCCCGTCCTCCCCATTCGACATGGGTAGGACGGGGCGCCAAGGCGGGTGCTTTTCCGCGCGGACTCAATACCATGAGCTATTAGTACTTACCCCCATGGAGGTCGCAGTTGCATTGATGAAAATCATAGACCGCCCACGTTTTGGGTCCGTGATGTTTCGGAGATGCTCTTTGTGAGTCAACTTGTTGCGCCTGATGAAGTTCCTCGCTGGATACCCGGCCAGCTGACGCTGGACAGCGTGCCAGTCGGTTGGGAGCAGGTAACGCTCAAGGGCTATCAGTACACGTCCCTTGACGTTGAAATACCCTCCATGCGCGACTACATGCTCGTGCGTTACAAGGGCGACGATGCGGTCATGAGTCGGCGCGCAGGTGGCGCCTGGACCAGCGAGCGGGTGGGGCAGGGCGTGTGCTCGCTGCTGACCCGCGGCGAGTCGTCGCAGTGGAAGTGGGACCGTCCGATCGAAGTCACGCACATCTATCTGGCCCACACCGAGCTGTGCCGTGTCGCCGAAGAGGTTTTTGAGCGAAGCGTGAGTGATGTGGGCATGGAAGACTGCGTGCGTGCCAAAGACGATGTTCTGCCCGTCCTTGTGTCCGCTTTCGAGTCCGAACTGCAAAGCGGCGGGCTGGGCGGTGGGCTGTACCGGTCGGCGTTGGTGAACCAGCTGTGCGTTCATCTGCTGCGCCGTTACGCCAAGGCCGGCGTGCGCGAGGTGCCGCTGGCCGGCCGCATGGCCGATTGGCAGCGGCGGCGTTTGGCCCAGTATGTCGAGGACAACCTGGATCGCAACCTCAAGCTCGATGAGATGGCACGCGAGGCGGGCGTCAGTGTGTCCGGGCTGATCCGCAAGTTTCATGCGGAGTTTGGCTGTGCGCCACACGCCTATGTTTTGCGCCAGCGCCTAGAGCGCGCCCGGCGACTGCTCAGTCGTCCTGTGGCGACGCCGCTGAAGTGCATTGCCATGGACTGTGGATTCTCTGACCAGAGCCATCTGGTGCGGCACTTCAAGCGGGCGTTCCAGCAGACACCTATGGAATTCCGAAGCGCTGTGATCGTGGCAGCACCACGCGAGACCGACAGCCTGTCCTGACTGGCGAATCGGTCAGGCGATGCCGCTGGTCGGCGTCACTGCCTGCGCCCACGATGGGGGGTAGGCAGCGGTGGCCGGTAATTTTTTAGAGGCTGCCCATCTTTGCGGATTGGCAGCCTTTGCGCCTCAATTGAGTTGCGACACAAACTTGGTGGTCAGATAGCCGTCGAAGGTTTCGCTGCCGCCCTCGCTGCCATAGCCGCTTTCCTTGATGCCGCCGAACGGTGTCTCGGCCAGCGCCAACCCGATGTGGTTGATGGACACCATGCCCGCTTCCAGCCCGCGCGAGATCTGGTGCGCGTTTTTCAGCGATGTGGTGAAGGCATACGACGCCAGGCCGAAGGGCAGGCTGTTGGCGCGCGCGAGCACTTCTTCCACCGTCTTGAATCGCACCATGCCGGCCATCGGGCCGAAGGGCTCCTCGGTCATGAAGCGCGAGTCGTCGGGCAAGTCAGCCAGCACCGTGGGGGCGAAGAAGTTGCCGTCGCCTTGCAGCCGATGGCCGCCCGCCACGATCTTGGCGCCGCGCTGGCGGGCGTCTTCCACGAAGTCCTCCATGGCGGCAACGCGGCGCGGTTGCGCCAGCGGCCCCATGCGGTTGGTTTCAACCAGCCCGTCACCGACCGCCAGGGCCTGCGCCCGCTGCGCGAATCGTTCGACGAAACGATCGTACACACCGTCCTGCACATAAAAGCGCGTGGGGGAGATGCACACCTGGCCCGCGTTGCGGAATTTGAAGCCAGACAGCACGTCTGCTGCCCGGTCGATGTCCGCATCGTCACACACGATGACGGGCGCGTGGCCGCCCAACTCCATGGTGGTGCGCTTCATCATCTGCCCGGCGAGCGCCGCCAACTGCTGACCGACGGGCGTGGAGCCGGTGAAGGAAATCTTGCGCACGATGGGCGAGCGAATCAGGTAGTCCGAGATCATCCCGGAGTCACCGGACACCACGTTCAGCACGCCCGGGGGCAAGCCGGCGTCGTGAAACAGTTGGGCGATCGCCTGCACCGAGGCCGGTGTGTCGCTGGAGCCCTTGAGGATAACCGTACACCCGGCGCCAATGGCCGCGACCACCTTGCGAAAGGCCTGGCTGAAGGGGAAGTTCCAGGGTGAGAACGCCACGCACACGCCAATGGGTTCACGCAGCACGGTCTGCTGGACGCTGGCATCGCGCGGTGGAATAAGGCGACCGTAGATGCGCCGGCATTCCTCCGCATGCCACTCGGCGTGCTCGGCGCAGACCGCCACTTCGCCCACGCCTTCGGCCAGGGGCTTGCCTTGCTCCAGGGTGAGATTGCGGCCGATCTGCGGCGCACGTTCGCGGATCAATGCTGCGACGGCTTTCAGCACTTGCGCGCGCTGCATCGCCGTGCTGTTGCGCCACGACGCGAACGCGCGCTGGGCCGCTGCCAGTGCCATGTCAAGGTCGGCCTGGGTGGCATGCGGCAACTGGCCGATCACCTGGTTGTTGGCGGGGTTCAGGACATCCTGCTCGCGGCGGCCTTCGCCGCGCAGCATTTGTCCGTCGATGTAGAGGCTGAGTTGGGGGTACATGGTGGGGTGTTCTTTCAGAAGCTCATGGGATCAGGACTGCGCGCCCGATCACCTTGCCGTGGTGCAGGTCGTTGATGGCCTGGTTCACCTGGGCCATGGGGCGGCGCGACACCGGAATCGACTTCATGCCGGTGCGCTTGACCAGCTCCACCAGCTCTCGCAGTTCGGCCAGGGTGCCGACGTAGCTGCCCTCGATGCACAGCGGGCGCAGCGGGATGGTCGCCAGGGAGATGGTCAGGTCGCCGCCCATCAGCCCGCAGATGACGATGTGGCCGCCGCGCCGGGCGCTCTGCATGGCCAGCGACACGGTTGCAGACGAGCCCACCAGGTCCAGAATCTGGCCGGCACCGCCTTCAGTCGCCGCGATGATCTGGCTGGCCGCATCGGCCGCCTTGCCGTCGATCACCGACAGCGCGCCAGCGGCCAATGCGGCTTCGCGCTTGGCAGGGTCGATGTCCACCACGATGGCGCCTTTGCCTCCCAGGGCCTTGAGCACCTCGATGGCCATCAGGCCCAGGCCGCCGGCACCGATGATGACGACGGGCTCATGGTGGATGCCGTCGCCCAGCTTCTTGATGGCGCTGTAGGTCGTCACGCCCGCGCAGGCCAGAGGCGCTGCCTCGGCCTCGTCCAGGCCGTCGATGTTGACCAGGTAGCGCGGGTGGGGAACGATCACGTAGTCGGCAAAACCACCGGGGCGTGCCACGCCAAGGGCGCGGCCCTTCAGGCAGAGATTCTCGTCGCCGCGCAGGCAGGTGGGGCATTCACCGCAACCGATCCAGGGATGGATCAGGAAGCGGCCACCCACCTTGACCTCACCAGCGTCCGCACCGGCCGATACCACCTCGCCACAGATTTCGTGGCTGAGGATGATGGGCGGCTTGATGCCCCGGTCCGCCAGGTTCAGCCGCTTGCCGCCTCCCAGGTCGTAAAAGCCCTCCCAGATGTGCAGGTCCGTGTGGCAAAGGCCAGCGGCCTTCACCCGCACAAGCACCTCGGTTTCCACGGGCTGCGGAGTCTCACGCTCGACGAGTTCAAGCGGCTTTGAATGGTGCATCACGCAATAACAGCGCATGGTGTGTGTTTCCTTGAGTATCTGGATTTCAAAAAATGGCAGACGCTACATCGCAGCGGCCATCGCCTAATGGCAGCTTGCTATAACTGAGCCATCCAATTCTTCAGGCGGCCGTCGGTGCCCGGCGGCCGCCTGCGCGATCAATACAGCTTCAGCAGGCGCAGGTTGATCTGGTTGTTGGCCTTGAAGCCTTCGCGCACATGGATGTCGCGGCCATAGGTGGCGATCAACTGCAGGTCGGGCTGCATGAACCACGCGGTGCCCACGTTGAACTTGGTGGTGGACTGGCGGTTGTTCTGGTCCACGCCGCCCACCTTGGTCTCGCCACCGAAGGTGTGGAACAGGGCAGCGCGCAGGTCCAGCGTCGGGCTGAGCTGGTAGCGCAAATGGGTCTGCAGCTGGTACAGCGGCTTTTGCTTCATCTCGGTTCTGCCGCCCGCGCCGTTGTTGAAGTCGTCGTTCTTGCCAAAGAGCGTCACGTCACCGGCGTAGTCCCAGTGGATGCCGGGCGCCAGTTGCACGATGCCGCCAGCCTGCAGCGCAAACTTGTAGCGGTTTTCGCCCAGGCCCAAAGACTGGTTGCGGTCATACGAGCCGGTCGGCAGCCACAGGTAAGGCGTGATGGCGAAGTGGTTCTTGTCACCGGGTTTGGTGAACCAGATTGCGGACGCGAGGATCAGGTCGCCCACGCTGCTTTTCGAGCCCAGGCCCGCAATGTCGTCCTTGGCGCTGAGCCGGCCAAAGGGCAGCAGAAACTGCGGGTCGATGATGAGGCCGCCCACTTCCATGAAGCGCACACCGCGCAAGATGCCCACGGTGGAGTCCAGCTGCGGGTTGATCGCCTGCCGGTTGCCCTGGCTGTATAGCTTGTCGCGCGTGGTGTGCTGGCCATAGACCACCAGCGCGGTGGTGCCGGCCGGCAGCGGTGTGTAGTCACCGGCGTCAAGTTCGATGGCGCTGGCCGTGCCGGCCTGCGCGAGGGCAGCCAGTGCGGTGGCCAGGGGTGCCAGTCGCTTGAAAAATTGCTTCATTGGTTTGTCTCCTGATGGGGGTCTTGTGCTTGCAGCGACGCCCCGGACTACCCGCTCGCGGCTTGAGTCCGGCGCGTTGCGGTTGACGATCAATTGGCCGTGTAGCCGCCGTCAACGACCAGTTCTGCGCCATGCACGAACGATGATTCGTCCGAGGCCAGGAACAGCACGGCCTGTGACACCTCGATCGGTTGCGCGGGGCGCTTGAGCAGCGTGGGGCCGAGCAGTGCCGGGCGGATGACCGGGTCGTCCAGCATGGCCTTGGTCATCTGGGTCTCAATCACGCCGGGGTGCACCGAGTTGACGCGGATATTGAACGGTGCCAGATCCACGGCGCAAGACTTGGTGAACAGGCGGACCGCGCCCTTGGAGGCTTCATAGGCGCTGGCACCGGGGGCACCGACCAGGCCGTAAATCGACGACACGTTGACGATGGTGCCGCCGCCGGCCTTTTGCATCAGCGGCACCGCCGCACGGGTGCCGATGAACAGGCCGCGCACGTTCACATCGAAGACGCGATCCCACTCGTCGTTGGTCGTGTCTTGCATGGGCTTGAGGATCAGAATGCCGGCGTTGTTCACCAGCACATCCAGACGGCCTGCACGCTCTGTGATTTGCGCCAGCGCGGCGTTCCATTGGGCTTCTTGTGTCACATCCAGCTGCAAAAAGTCGGCCTTGCCACCGTTTTTGCGGATGCTGTCCACGGTGGCTTGCCCTTCGGCTGCGTTCACGTCGGCCACGAACACCCAGGCGCCTTGCGCTGCCAGCAGCTCGCTGTGCGAGCGGCCCATGCCCATGGCACCGCCGGTCACCAAAATCACTTTGTTTTCTACGCGTTTCATGTTGTCTCCTTGGTTGGTTTTTTAAAAAATGCGCATTTACTGGAATACGAAACCCTCGTAGCCCTTGTTTTGCACTGCAGACAGCTCTTGCCGGTAAGCGCCGAGGCCGGCCATGTAGAAATACACGGTGTTGGTTTTGCCCGGGATGTTGGCGCCAAAAATCCAGGAGTCGGCCTTGGGGAACAGCGTCATGTGGGCGATGTCGTGGCAGGTTTTGGTCCAACCGGCTTCGGCCTCGGTGGTGGCTTCCACGGTTTTCAGATCCTTGGCGTTCACATCCTTGATCAGCGCGGCAATCCACTCGACCTGGCTCTCAATCGCCGGCGGCAGGTTGGTGAACGGGCCGTTGGGGCCCAGCACCATGAACATGTTGGGGAAGTTGGCATTGGCCACGCCCATGTAGCTGCTGGGGCCCGATTTCCATTGCTCTTGAATCGTCAGGCCATTGCGGCCACGGATGTCGATCTTGGTGTAGTTGCCATCCACCGCATCAAAGCCGGTGGCAAAAATCAGCATGTCCAGTTCGTGCTCCACGCCATCGGTGGTTTTCACGCCCTTGGGGGTGATTTCGACAATCGGGTTGGCCTTGACATCGACCAGATCGACATTGGGCCGGTTGTAGGTGGCGTAGTAGCCGCTGTCGCACAAAGGGCGCTTGGCGTACAGGTCTTGCGGCATGAGCTTGCGCGCCGTCTCGGGGTCCTTGACGATTTCGGCAATCTTGCCGCGGATGAAGTCTTGCGCCGCCTTGTTGGCGCGCTCATCGGTGGCGATGTCGCAGAAGGTTTCGAACATGAAGCGGAAACCGCCGCCGTTGTCCCAGGCTTTCTGGAACACGGCCTGGCGCTCTTCTTCCGACACGCTCATGGCCGACACGGTGCTCTCCTTGAAGCCAAAGGCCACCACCGAGCCCTTCACCTGCTCCCAGATCTCGTCGTAGTTCTTCTTCACCTCTGCCACGTATTCGGGCGTGACCGGGCCGTTGCCCACGGGCACGCTGTACTGGGGCGAGCGTTGGAACACCGTCAGATGGCCCACCTTGGGCGCAATGGCGGTGATGACCTGGGTGCCGGTGGAGCCCGTGCCAATCACGCCCACGCGCTTGCCGTCGTATTGCACGCCTTCGGGCCAGTTGCCGGTGTGCAGCCACTCGCCCTGGAAGGTGTCCAGGCCCTTGATCTTGGGGACGTTGGTGGCCGACAGCAGGCCCAGCGCGGTCACCAAAAACTTGGCGGTGTAGGCCTCGCCGGTGTCGGTTTTCACTTCCCACAGGTTGGTGGTTTCGTTGAAGTGCGCGGCCGTGACGCCGGTGTTCAGCTGAATGTCGGGGCGCAGGTTGTAGCGGTCGGCCACATGCTCCAGATACGACAGGATTTGCGGCTGCGTCACATAGCGCGTGGTGATGTGCATCTCCTGCAGCAGCTCTTTATCCCACGAATAGCAGTAAACAAAGGTCTCGGTGTCCGACAGCGCGCCGGGGTAGCGGTTCCAGTACCAGGTGCCGCCCACGCCGCCGGCCTTGTCGAAGACGCGCACTTTCAGGCCCTGCTCGTCGCGCAGCTTTTTCAGCATGTACATGCCGCCAAAGCCGGCGCCGATGACGATTGCGTCCAGATGTTTGGTGTTTTTCATGGTGAGTCTCTCTAAGTTGCGGCCACAGCTGCGCCTGGCGGCGACGTAGTGGCCTGCGTTGTTGCAATGAGGAAAATTTCCCCAAGGCTCCTCGGCCTCGGGGTCTTGGCTAACTGGAGCTCAGGCGCCCTTGAACCACTGGGCAATGCGCCGCAGCTCGTCGTCGGCCTCGGGGGCGCGACCCGCCAGGAACGGGAAGACGTGCTGCATGCCGTCCACCACCGATAGCGTGACGTTCACGCCCGCCGCCTTGGCGATGCGCTCCAGGTCTTGCGCGTTGTCCAGCAGGGTTTCGGCACTGCCGGCGTTGATGTACAGGCGCGGAAAGCCCGTGTAGTCGGCCTTCAGCGGATTGGCCAGCGGGTCGGTGCGTGAGCCCTTCTCGCCCAGGAACATGCCCGACATGCCCTCCAGAACGGCCTTGCTGACCAGGGCGTCGGTGGCCGCGTTGGTCTGCAGCGTCTTGCCGACATGCTCCATGTCGAGCCAGGGCGAAAAGGCAATCACCGCGCCCGGCAGCGCCACGCCGTCCTGGCGCAGCTTCAGCACCGTGGAGATGGCCAGGTTGCCGCCCGCCGAGTCGCCGCTGGTGACGATGTCGGCTGCTTTGAAGCCACGCGCCAGCAGTTCTTTGTAGACAGCCGTCGAATCCTCGATCTGGGCCGGATACGGATGCTCGGGCGCCCGGCGGTAGTCGATCACCACCGCGGTCGCGCCCAGATGCTTGGCCAGGTGACCGGCCAGCTTGCGATGGCTGGCGGCCGAGCCCACGGCAAAGCCGCCGCCGTGCGTGTACAGGATGACCTTCTTGGTGTCTGCGCCATGGGGCAGGGCCCAGATGGCTTCCACGCCGGCGAGCACGTCCGACTTGTAGGTCACGCCTTCAGGCTCGAGCGTGGGTTGATGCCACTCGTCGAACAGGCTGCGCAGGTCGGCGAGGGTCATCGCGGGGTTGGCGGCCATGCGGTCCGACCAGGACTGGTACAGCGCGCGCAAAAAATCAGACTGGGGGGAGGTACCCATGCTTGTCTCCTTTGGTTGTGGTGAGCAACGCCGGATTATTCGGAGGCAGTGCGCATGCGTATTGAAGGTCTTGCGCAGCGCGTTGTAGAAAATGAGCAAGGGGGGGAGAACCACGGGTTTCCCCCCAGGGCCGTTCACTGCTCCCTGACGCCCGCATAGTTGAGCACGAGGTCAAGGCAAAGAGCGTTGCGGTAGAGGGCCTGGGCGATGTTGGTCTGGCCATTGGCCCGCAGCAGGTTGAGAGCGAGATGGCGCAGTCCGGCAAAGACGCCGGGATTGCAACGGATGCGGCAGGCATCCTCGGCCAGGGCCGTGTCGAGGACGTGATGGAGCTGGTTTTCGATGGCCCAGTGGCCGCGGATGGCCTGGGCGAGCTCTTCGGCGCCGGCCTGGCGGGTGCACAGATACAGGGCGGGCTGCTCGGCGCGGGGGACGAAGGTCTTGCGGGCGGGGTCGAAGATCTCGGTGGTGCGCGTGACCTCGACCAGGCACTGGAAGTGATCGTGCCAGGGCTCCAGGCCGCTGCCGGCGGCCAGGGGCCACACGCGCACGCGGCGCTGCTCGATGCGGTTGCGCCGGCCCAGCGTGGCGCTGTAGTGCTCGTCATGGGCAGGACGGCGCCGCACCTGTTCGCGCAGGCGCGCCAGCAGCCGGGGCTGATTGCCCTTGAGCGGGATCAGCGCGTCGCCGCCGAGCCCGACGATGCGCTCGACCGTGTTTTTTGCAAGTGCAGCGCGTCCAGCGTGTACAGGCAGTCGCTCAGCCCCAGCTCCTTGATCAGGCGCTGGGCGGCCGCGATCTCGTGATCCTTGCTGCCGTCCTCGATCAGCACATGCCCGAGCACCACCTGCTCCTGCACCGCCAGCGCGCTGAGCACCTGGGCGGCGCGCCGGTCCTCGAAGCGCTCCAGGCTGCCGCGCAGCGTCTTGCCGTCCAGCGCGATCACCGCCCGGCCCACCGGGGCTGCCGTGTGCTCGACCTGCTCGCAGGCCAGCCGGCGCAGCGCCGCCTCCAGCTCCGCCGCATCGAGCCCCTGCAGGATCTTGCGCAGCCCCGTGTAGGCCGGTGCGCGCTTCCACCGGCTGCCGAACGCCTCGTTGAGAGACTGCCAGTGCGCCTGCAGGAACTGCTCGATCTTGCGATACGACGTCGCCCCGGACGCCACCGCCAGCACGCTGTACAGCAACACGTGCGGCAGGTCGTAGCGCTTGCCCTGCGCTCGGCGCGGATCACTCACCTGCGCCAAGCTTTGTTTCAGCCATGACATCGTCGTCTCGTTCCCTCTGCTTCGGTCAGCCGCGCAGTTTGCCGCAGGTCAGTGTTGGCAGTGAACAGCCCTGGGTTTCCCCCGGGGTGGAGCGTCGGGGATGAGTGGGTTTTTGCCCTGATGTGCGCTGACGTAATGGGATTTGCAGCTCTCAAACCCAAAGGGGCGCGGGCGATTGGTCGCGTCGGTATGCCCCTTCACGCCCTGGCAGAGAGCCTGTGCCCGATTGGATCGATGACGCGTCGCCATCAAGATGAATTCAGGCACTAGCCTTTATTTATCAAGCGCTGGTAGCTATCAAATCAAAAGCGGCCAAAGGCCGCTTTTGTCGTGCCAGTGCGCCCACACAGCGCATCAAGCCCCCAGATACGCCTTGCGCACGTCTGCATTGGTGAGCAGCGCGGCGCCGGTGTCTTGCAGCACTACGCGGCCGTTTTCCAGCACGTAGCCGCGGTCGGCAATTTGCAGGGCGCGGTTGGCGTTTTGTTCCACCAAAAACACGGTGACGCCCTCGGCGCGGATGGCCTGGATGATCTCGAAGATCTGCGCAATGATCAAAGGCGCCAGGCCCAGCGTGGGCTCGTCCAGCAGCAGCAGGCGCGGGCGGCTCATCAGCGCGCGGCCGATGGCCAGCATCTGCTGCTCGCCGCCCGACATGGTGCCGGCGCGCTGGCTGGCGCGATCCTGGAGGCGCGGGAACAGTTTGAAGACATGCTCCATGCCCGCGTCGATGGCGGCGCCGTCCTGGAAAAAGCCGCCCATTTTCAGGTTCTCGGCCACCGTCAGGTTGGAGAAGATGCGCCGCCCCTCGGGCGAGACGGCGATGCCCTTGCGCATGATCTGGTGCGTGGGCAGCTGGGTGATGTCCTCGCCCTCGAAGCGCACGGTGCCGCCGCTGGCGCGCGGCGTGCCGCAGAGGGTCATGAGCAGCGAGGTCTTGCCCGCGCCGTTGGAGCCGATCAGCGAGACGATCTCGCCGTGGTTGACATGCAGGCTCACGCCGTCCACGGCGCAGATGGCGCCGTAGTGGGTGGACAGGTTTTCGACTTGCAGCATGGGTCGGATGGGTGTCTGGGCCATCACGCTTCTCCCAGATAGGCCTTGATGACCCGTTCGTCGTTGCGAATGGCGTCTGGCGCGCCCATGGCGATGGGCTTGCCGTGCTCCATGACCAGGATGCGCTCGGATACGCCCATCACCAGGCCCATGTCGTGCTCGATCAGCAGCACGGTTACGCGGTAGTCGCGGCGCAGCTGGTCGATGAGTTGCTGCAGGTCTTTTTTCTCCTGCGGATTCAGGCCGGCTGCGGGCTCGTCCAGCATCAGCAGGCGCGGCTGGGTGATCATGCAGCGCGCAATCTCCAGGCGGCGCTGGTGGCCGTAGGCCAGGTTGCCGGCCTCGCGGTTGACAAAGTCGCGCAGGTCCATCACGTCCAGCCACTGCAGGGCGCGCTCGATTTTTTCGGCTTCACTGCGGCGGTAGCTGGCGGTGTTGAACAGGCCCGCCAGCAGCGGCGCGCGCGACTGGTGGTGCTGGGCCACCAGCAGGTTTTCCAGTACCGTCATGCCCTTGAACAGGCGCACGTTTTGAAAGGTGCGCACCACGCCGTGGCGCGCCACCTGGTGGCTGGTGTAGCCCGCGATGGCCTGGCCTTGCAGTGCAATCTGCCCGCTGCTGGGCCGGTAAAAGCCGCTGATGCAGTTGAACACCGTGGTCTTGCCCGCGCCGTTGGGGCCGATGATGGCAAACACCTCTTGCGGCCGCACATCAAAGCCCACGTGGTCCACCGCCAGCAGGCCGCCAAAGCGCATGCACAGGTCTTTGACTTCAAGCAGGGGCGCGCTCATGCGGGCACCTCCACATGGTGGCGCTTCATGGGCAGCAGGCCCTGCGGGCGCCAGATCATCATCAAAATCATGACCAGGCCAAAGATCAGCATGCGGTATTCAGAAAATTCGCGCGCCACTTCGGGCAGCACGGTGAGCAAAATGGCCGCGATGATCACGCCCAGCTGCGAGCCCATGCCGCCCAGCACCACGATGGCCAAAATGAGTGCGGACTCGATGAAGGTGAACGACTCGGGGTTCACGATGCCCTGGCGCGCCGCAAAAAACGCGCCGCCAAAGCCCGCAAACATGGCGCCCAGCGTGAAGGCCGACAGCTTGATGCGCATCGGGTTCAGGCCCAGCGAGCGACAGGCGATTTCGTCCTCGCGCAGCGCCTCCCAGGCGCGGCCAATCGGCATGCGGATCAGCCGGTTGCTGATGAACAGCGTAATCACCGCCAGCAGCAGCGCCATCAGGTACAGCGCGATCACCATGTGCAGCGAGTTGAACTCCAGCCCGAAGAACTGGTGGAAGGTGGTGCCGCCCTCTGCCGACGGATTGCGCGTCATCTCCAGGCCCAGCACCGTGGGCTTGGGAATGCTGGAGATGCCGTCCGGCCCGCCCGTCCAGTCGGTCAGGTTGACCAGCAGCAGCCGGATGATTTCGCCAAAGCCCAGCGTGACGATGGCCAGGTAGTCGCCGCGCAGCCGCAGCACCGGAAAGCCCAGCACAAAACCGAACAGCGCCGCCGCCGCGCCGGCCAGGGGCAGGGCTTCCCAGAAGCTCCAGCCCGCCCAGTGGAACAGCAGCGCGTAGGTGTAGGCGCCCACGGCATAAAAGCCCACAAAGCCCAGGTCCAGCAGGCCGGCAAAGCCCACGACGATGTTCAGACCCAGGCCCAGCATCACGTAGATCATGGCCAGCGTGGCAATGTCCACCGCGTTGCGCCCGGCAAAGAACGGCCACGATGCAGCCAGCATCAGCGCCACAAAGATCAGCACCTTGCGCTGGCCTGGCGCGGCCTGCGGCAAGCGGGGCAGGGCAAAGCGCGGCAACCTGGGCGCCAGCAGCGGGCGCAGCAGCTGCACCACAAACACGGCCAGGCAGCCCCACAGCAGCGTGCTCCATTCAGGGACGATGATGGTGCGCGTGCCTGCGCGCTCCAGGTGCAGCGTGAAGATGGGCAGCACCACGATGGCCGCCAGCGCGGTGGCGATCAGCGCGTTTTTGAGATGGGAAGAAAAACCGGCGGCGTGCATCAGACCTTCTCCACTTCAGGCTTGCCCAGCAGGCCCGTGGGGCGCACCAGCAAAATCAGCACCAGCAGGCCGAAGGCCACGATATCTTTGTACTCTGACGAGATATAGGCCGCGGCAAGGGTCTCGGCCACGCCCAGAATCACCCCGCCCAGCATGGCGCCCGGGATCGAGCCAATGCCCCCCAGCACCGCCGCCGTGAAGGCCTTGATGCCCGCCAGAAAACCGATAAAGGGGTTGAGTTTGCCCACAGCCAGCGCAATCAGCACCCCGCCCACGGCAGCCAGCATGGCGCCCAGGATGAAGGTGAACGAGATCACGCGGTTGGTGTCTATGCCCAGCAAATTGGCCATGTGCATGTCTTGCGAGCAGGCGCGCGACGCGCGGCCCATGCGCGAGTGCTGGATGTACAGCGTCAGCGCAATCATCAGCACCACCGCCACCACGATGATCAGAATGCGCGAGTAGGGCACATACACCTCAAAGCCCCCTTCTGCGCCAAAACGCAGCGCGCCGGGTACCAGCGACGGCACAGCCATGTCGCGCGCGCCCTGGCCCAGCGCCACCCAGTTTTGCAGAAAGATGGACATACCGATGGCCGAGATCAGCGCCACCAGGCGGGGGCTGCTGCGCAGCGGCTTGTAGGCCACCTGCTCCACCACAAAGCCATAGACGCCCGTGACGGCCACGGCCACCACCAGCATCAGCGCAATGACGGCCCACACCGGCAGGCCGCTTTGCACGCCGACGGCCGACAGCGTGACCAGGCCGATGTAGGCGCCGATCATGTAAATGTCGCCATGGGCAAAGTTGATCATGCCGATGATGCCGTACACCATGGTGTAGCCAATGGCGATCAGGGCGTAGATGGCGCCCAGCGAAAGAGGGGTCTCCTCGTTTTCAGTGCAATAAGTGACGGTACGCAAAGCTAGCACTGGCGCGGGGGTGGTCTGGGTAGACC
>NZ_JBXAGA010000030.1:0-14979 GCF_058793595.1 Acidovorax sp. GW835-FHT14G06 | reverse complement strand
GATCTACCAACACCACCTCCGCGCCAGTGCTAGCTTTTCGTACCGTCACTTATTGCACTGAAAACGAGGAGACCCCACACCAGACAAAGCTGCTGCTCCAGCGAAACGTGTGATTTGTCGTCCATGACCAACTCCAGTGATCGGGCGGGATTGCCCGAGACCGGAACCGGCACGCCGCAGCGCAGCGGTCACAGGTTCGAAGACGGCCGAGAGGCCGCCAGCGCCCACAGGGCGTGCAGACCTTGACGGCGAGAACGGTGTGCAAGGATGAAGGGATCAGCAAGCCAGCCCCACCACACCTGCAGGCGTGAGGATGGCAAGCGCAGCGCGCAGGCCGGGACGGCCGGAGCGTCAGGGATCGAAGCCGCATGGCCGCGACCCGGTACGGGGCGCGGGGCGAAGCCCGCAGAGCCCGACGGCGGTACGCCGGGACGCGTCAGCGAACTTCCGAGGACTCAACGAGAATCATGTTGTCGTGAACGTCGAGGCACACAGCCCTCAAAAAGCCCGGGACACCCCTGACCTCATCGAAGTTTTCTGTCCGCGTGCAAAACACCATGAAAATTCTCTTCTCCCCTTTCTCCCCCTTTGTTCGCAAGTGCCTGATCACAGGCCTGTCGCTGGGCTTGAATGAACGCATCACGCTGCTGCCCTGCAGTGCTCACCCGATCAACCGAGACCAGGACATCATCGTGTCCAATCCGCTGGGAAAGGTGCCCACCTTTTTCACCGACGAAGGACAGGTCCTGTACGACAGCCGGGTGATCTGCGAATACCTCAACGATCTGGCACACGGATCACTGATCCCTGCAACAGGCCTGGCACGCTGGGAGACGCTCACCTTGCAGTCATTGGCCGACGGTATGCTGGACGCAGCCGTGCTGGCGCGCTACGAAGACGCCGCACGTCCAGAGGCGTTTCGCTGGGCCGAGTGGAAGGCGGCGCAACTGGACAAGGTGGAAACGTCGCTAGCGGCGCTCAATGATGACCCGCAAAAGCTGGCCGACCGTGTGGACATTGGGACGATCGCTGTGGGCTGTGCATTGTGGTACCTGGATCTTCGCTTCGCTGACTTGGGCTGGCGTGAGCGACACCCCTATGTGGCTTCCTGGTATGCGGGATACAGCCAGCGCCCGGAGATGGCGGCCACCTGGTCGCTGGACTGAGTGATCTCTCCCACATGCAAAGCGGGCGCCTGCAAGGCGCCCGCTTTTTATTCATATTCAGGGTACTTACAGCGCACCCGCTAGTTCCGGCACAGCGGTGAACAAGTCGGCCTCCAAGCCGTAGTCGGCCACCGAGAAGATCGGTGCCTCGGGGTCCTTGTTGATCGCCACGATCACCTTGCTGTCCTTCATGCCGGCCAGGTGCTGGATGGCACCCGAGATGCCACAGGCCACATACAGCTGCGGCGCCACGATCTTGCCGGTCTGGCCGACCTGCCAGTCGTTGGGCGCATAGCCCGCGTCCACCGCAGCACGGCTCGCGCCGAGTGCCGCACCGAGCTTGTCGGCCAGCGGCGTCATGACCTCGTTGAACTTCTCGGCGCTGCCCAGGGCACGGCCGCCGCTGACGATGATCTTGGCGGCGGTGAGTTCGGGGCGGTCGCTCTTGGCGATTTCGCTGCCCAGGAAGGTGCTCTTGCCGCTGTCGGCCAGAGCGGCGGTGGTTTCCACCGCGGCGCTGCCACCGGATGCTGCTGCCGGGTCGAAACCGGTGGTGCGCACGGTGATGACGTGGGTGGCGTCCATGCTCTGAACCGTGGCCACGGCATTGCCAGCGTAGATGGGGCGTTCAAACGTGTCGGCGGCGATCACCTTGGTGATGTCGCTGATCTGGCCGACGTCGAGCTTGGCGGCCACTCGCGGGGCGATGTTCTTGCCACTGGCCGTGGCCGGGAACAGGAGGTGGCTGTAGTTCGATGCGATGGCCAGCACCTGGGCGGCCATGTTCTCGGACAGGCCGTGCGCCAGGTACTCGGCGTCGGCGTGGATGACTTTGGCGACGCCGGCGATCTGGGCCGCGGCTGCGGCGGCCGGGCCGGCGTTGTGGCCGGCGATGAGCACGTGCACCTCACCCCCGCACTGGGCGGCGGCGGTGACGGTGTTGAGCGTGGCGCCTTTGATGCTGGCGTTGTCGTGTTCGGCAATGACGAGTGCGGTCATGACTTGAATTCCTTAAACAGTGTTCGATGAGCGAGGTGTCTTGATTCCAGGCGCCCGTGGAACCGGCTTTGCCGGGCCACCAGGCGCGCCCCCTGGGGGGTGACGCCGCAGGCGACGCGGGGGGGTCAAATCACCTTCGCTTCGTTTTTCAGCTTGTCGACGAGTGCGGCGACATCGGCCACCTTGATGCCCGCACCGCGTTTGGGCGGCTCGCAGACCTTCAGGGTCTTCAGGCGCGGGCTCACGTCCACACCGAGGTCTTCGGGCTTGACGATGTCCATCTGCTTTTTCTTGGCCTTCATGATGTTGGGCAACGTCACATAACGCGGCTCGTTCAGGCGCAGGTCGGTGGTGACGATGGCCGGCAGCGTGAGGCTCAGGACTTCCAGGCCACCGTCGACTTCACGGGTCACATTGACTTTCCCGTCCACCACTTCGACCTTGGACGCAAAAGTGCCCTGCGGCAGGTCGGCCAGCGCGGCGAGCATCTGGCCGGTCTGGTTGCAGTCGTCGTCGATCGCCTGCTTGCCCAGGATCACCAGGCCGGGCTGTTCCTTGTCCATCAGGGCCTTGAGCAGCTTGGCCACGGCCAGCGGCTGCAGTTCTTCAGCCGTTTCCACCAGGATGGCGCGGTCGGCGCCGATGGCCATGGCGGTGCGCAGGGTTTCCTGGCACTGCGTGACGCCGCAGGAGACGGCGATGACTTCGGTGACGACACCCTTTTCTTTCAGGCGCACGGCTTCTTCGACCGCGATCTCGTCAAACGGGTTCATGCTCATCTTGACGTTGGCCAGGTCCATGCCGGACTGGTCGGCCTTGACGCGCACCTTGACGTTGTAGTCCACCACGCGTTTGACGGGGACGATGACCTTCATGGTGTTGATTCCCTTCAGATGCGTTCGATGATCAATGCAATGCCCTGCCCCACCCCGATGCACATGGTGCACAGCGCGTAGCGACCGCCGGTGGCGTGCAGGCGGTTGACCGCCGTGGTGGCCAGGCGCGCGCCGCTGGCGCCCAGCGGGTGACCCAGCGCGATGGCGCCGCCCCAGGCGTTCACGCGCTCATCGTCGTCTTTCAACCCCAAGGTGCGCAGCACCGCCAGGCCTTGCGCGGCGAAGGCTTCGTTGAGTTCGATCACGTCCAGCTGTTCGAGCGTCAGACCGGTGAGCGCCAGCACCTTCTGCGTCGCGGGCGCCGGGCCGATGCCCATGATGCGCGGTGCCACCCCCGCCGTGGCCATGCCCACGATGCGGGCCCTGGGGGTCAATCCGTTCTTCGCGGCGGTGGCTTCGTCGGCCAGCAGCAGCGCGCAGGCGCCGTCGTTCACGCCGCTGGCGTTGCCCGCCGTCACGGTGCCGTCGGGCCGCACCACACCTTTCAGTTTGGCCAGCGTTTCCAGGCTGGTTTCGCGCGGGTGTTCGTCGGTGTCCACGATCAGGGCGTCGCCCTTCTTCTGCGGGATGCTCACAGCACAGATCTCGCGCGCCAGGTGCCCGGCCTTGATCGCGGCCACGGCCTTCATCTGGCTGGCTAGGGCCATGCGGTCCTGGGCTTCGCGCTCGATCTTGAAATCGGTCGCCACGTTCTCGGCCGTCTCGGGCATGGAGTCCACACCGTACTGGGCTTTCATGAGCTTGTTGACGAAGCGCCAGCCGATGGTGGTGTCGTAGACGGCGTTGTTGCGACTGAAGGCGCTCTCGGCTTTGGGCATCACGAAGGGCGCGCGGCTCATGCTTTCCACCCCGCCCGCGATCATCAGGCCGGCTTCACCGGCCTTGATGGCGCGTGCAGCTGTGCCGATGGCGTCCAGCCCCGAACCACACAGGCGGTTGACGGTACCGCCGGGTACTTCCAGCGGCAGACCTGCGAGCAGGCTGCTCATACGGGCGACGTTGCGGTTGTCTTCGCCGGCCTGGTTGGCACAGCCGTAGATCACATCCACAACAGACGCCCAGTCCACGTTCGGGTTGCGGACCATCAGTGCTCGCAAGGGGATGGCGCCCAGGTCGTCGGCTCGCACAGAAGACAGTGCACCACCGTAGCGACCGAAAGGGGTGCGGATGGCGTCGCAGATGAAGGCTTGGGAAGTGGTCATGACAGAAATCAAGTGAAGAGAAAAGACAAGAAAAAAAAGTGCGCGGTTCAGCCGAGCAGACGGTCCAGCATGGCCGGCGTGGCGCGCGCCGCGCCAAAACCGTTCGCTGCGATGAGCCGATCCAGTTCCTGATCCAGACGGGCGCGGGGCTCGGTCCGGGCCCAGTGCACGGGGCCGCCCACCCAGGATGGGAAGCCGTAGCCGTTGACCAGCACCACATCGATGTCGCCCGCGCGGTGCGCCACCCCTTCGCTGAACAGCAGCGCGGCTTCGTTCACCATGGCCAGCAGGGCTCGGCGCTGGATGGTCTCGGCCGACAGTGGCGAGCGCTCAATGCCGCGCGCTGCAGAGGCCTGCGCGATGACGCCACGCACCACCTCGTCGGTGGCGGGGCTGGCCTTGCCGTCGGTGTAGGTGTAGTAGCCCGCCTGGGTCTTGCGCCCCATGCGGCCCATCTCGCACAAACGGTCGAGGATGTGCACATAGCGTTCCCGCGGGTCGCGGGTGGCGGCGCCGGCCTGCCGCATGCGCCAGGCGATGTCCAGACCCGAGAGATCGGCCACGGCGAACGGTCCCATGGCGAAACCGAAGTCGGTCAGGGCCCGGTCGACGTCCTCGGGCCAGGCCCCGTCTTCCAGCATGAACTCGCACTGCTTGCGGTAGGCGTTGTAGATGCGGTTGCCGATGAAACCGAAGGCGTTGCCACAGAGAATGGGAATCTTCTTCAGCTGTTTGCCCAGGGCCATGGCCGTGGCCATCGCATCCGCGGCACTGTCCTTGCCTTGAACCACTTCCAGCAGCTTCATGACATTGGCCGGACTGAAGAAGTGCAGACCCAGAACATCCTGCGGTCGGGACGTCACCGACGCGATCGCATCGATGTCCAGGTAAGAGGTGTTGGTGGCCAGGACAGCGCCCACCCGGGCGTGCTGGTCGATCAGGCGAAACACCGATTGTTTGACCGCCAGGTCCTCGAACACGGCCTCGATCACCACGTCTGCTGCCTGCAACGAAGGCCAGTCCAGCGTCGCCGTCAACCGGCCCAGCAGGCGCTCGGCCTTGGCCGCATCGACCTTGCCGGCTTTCACCCGCGACGAAAAATGTTCGGCGATGCGGGACGAGCCGCGCTCCAGCGCCTCGGCCGACTGCTCCAGCAGGCTCACCTGCAGGCCGGCTTCCAGCGCGGCAATGGCGATACCCGTTCCCATGGTGCCGGCGCCGATCACAGCGACATGGTCGAAAGCCCGTGGTGTGGCTGAAAGGTTGGTCGGCAGCTTGGCCGACTCCCGCTGCACCCGGAACTGGTAGCGCAAGGCGGCCGCTTCGCTGCTTTGCATCAGCGACAGGAACAGCTCGCGCTCGCGTTGCATGCCCTCGTCAAACGGCAGCGCGCTGGCCCTGACAGCGTCCATCAGGGCCAGGTAGGCCGGCTGTGCGCGCTGGCGTTTGTTGAACCGCGCAGACGCTTTTTCAGCCGCCTGATCGACGGTGGCGGCATCGACGGTCTGGTCGCGTGCGCGCGGCAACGGCAGGGCTTGCTGTGCGAGTTCTAGGGCCAGGGTCGAGGCTGCGGCCCACAGGTCTTGCCGCACCACCAGGTCCAGCAGTCCCGAATCCGACAGCTGTTCTGCGGTCTGGGCCTGCCCCGAGCTCATCATCGCGAGCGCACGATCAGCGCCCATCAACCGCGGCAGTTTCTGGGTAGCGCCCGAGCCGGGAATCAGGCCCAGCTGGATTTCAGGTGTGCCCAAGCGGGCTGAGGCCAGTGCCACCCGGGCATGGCATCCCAATGCCAGCTCCAGGCCGCCACCCAGCGCCACGCCGGACAGGGCCGCAACCACCGGTTTCTGACAGGCTTCGATGACCGTGATGACGCTGCGCAGCATGGGCGCTTCAAACTGCATCAGTGTGCCGAACTCGGCCACGTCGGCGCCGGCCGAAAAGCCTTTGTCCGTGCCGATGAGCACAATCGCCGCCACATGCGGATCGGCTTCGGCGGCCCGGATCGATTCGACGATGTGCTTGCGCAGCGCTATGCCCAGGCTGTTGACGGGAGGTGCGTTGAGTTCAACACGTGCCACGCGTTGAGCCGTGAATGATGGTTGGGTCATGGGGTGGGTCAGTGGTTCAGATGATCTGGCGGTTCTTCAGTGCGTCCAGCTCTTCGTCGGACAAGGCGGCCAGCGACTGGAGGACTTCGTGCGTGTGTTGGCCCAGCAGCGGCGGTGCCCTGCGGTAGCTCACCGGTGTGGCCGAGAGCTTCAGGGCGCTGCCGGGAACACTGACCTGGTCGGCCGTGGGATGGGGCAGTTCTTGGCGCATGCCACGGGCCAGCACTTGCGGATCCTTGAACACATCGGCCATGTCGTTGATGGGACCGCAAGGCACGCCCACCGCCTCCAGCAGCCGGATCCATTCGTCGCGCTCGCGCTGGAGCATCAGCGCCTCCAGCAAGGGCACCAGTTGCTCCCGGTGCCGCACGCGGGCGGGGTTGCTGGCAAAGCGCGGGTCCTCGGCCAGTTCGGGCTGACCGGCGACCTGTGTCAATTTGCGGAACTGCCCGTCGTTGCCACAGGCCACGATGACCCAGCCATCCGCCACCTTGAACACCTGGTAAGGCACGATGTTGGGGTGCGCATTGCCCCAGCGCACCGGCGGCGATCCCGTGGCCAGGTAGTTCGTCGCCATGTTCGCCATCATGGCCACCTGCGAGTCCAGCAGGCAGATGTCCAGGTGCTGGCCTTCTCCGGAGCGCTCCTTGTGGTTCAGCGCGGCCAGGATCGCAATGGTGGCGTGCGCGCCGGTGAACAGGTCAGCAATCGCGACCCCGGCCTTCTGGGGCGAAGCGCCGGGCAGGCCTTCACGCTCACCGGTGACGCTCATGAAACCACCCATGCCCTGCACGATGAAGTCGTAGCCGGCGCGCGGAGCGTACGGCCCGGTCTGGCCGAAACCCGTGATCGAACAATAGATGAGGCCCGGATGTTCACCGCGCAGGCTCTCGTGGTCGAGCCCGTAGCGCTGCATGTCGCCCACCTTGAAGTTCTCGACCAGCACATCGCATTCGGCCAACAGGCGCCGGATCAGGCCTTGGCCTTCCGCTGTGGAGATGTCGAGCGTGACCGATCGCTTGTTGCGGTTGACCGCCAGGTAGTAAGCGGCTTCGGTCGTGTCTTGCCCCGAAGCATCGCGCGCATACGGCGGGCCCCATTGCCGCGTGTCGTCGCCCTGGCCGGGGCGTTCGATCTTGATCACATCCGCGCCCAGATCGGCCAGCGTCTGCGTGCACCAGGGGCCGGCCAAGATCCGCGTCAGGTCCAAGACCCGCACATGACTGAGAGCGCCCATGTGTTCAGTCCAGTTGAACGTTGGCTGTCTGAACGACCTTCGACCATTTGGCGGCCTCGGTCTGGATGAAGGCTGCAAATTGCGCCGGACTGTCTGGTGCGGCTTCCGCACCCTGCTCCTTGAGTGTTTGCTTGACATCGGGCTGCGCCAGGATCAGCCTGATTTCTTCATTGAGCCGGCTGACCAGGCTGGCCGGCGTCGACGCCGGAGCCCACATCCCAAACCACGAGCTGGCGTCGTATCCCGCAACGCCGGACTCTGCAATCGTGGGCACATCCGGCAGCGCTGCGGAACGCTTGGCCGTGGTCACCGCAACCGCACGCAGTGCACCAGACTTGATGTGAGGCATGGCCGATGGCAGGTTGTCGAACATGCAAGTGGTTTGGTTGCCCAGCAAATCCGTGATCGCCGGTGCACTGCCGCGATAAGGCACGTGCGCCATGGAAACCTGGGCCATCTGCTCGAACATGGCTCCGCACAAATGAATCGAGGTTCCGTTGCCGGCTGACGCGTAGGTCAGCTTGCCGGGTGCGGCCTTGGCGGCCGCTATCAGGTCCTTGACCGTCTTGATCGGCTGGGACGGGTTCACGACCAACACGTTCGGGACCATGGCGACCAGACCGATCGGTGCGAAATCCTTGAAAGGATCGTAGGCCAGCTTCTTGTAGAGGTACTGGTTGATGGAATGCGTTCCGATCGTTCCCATCAGCAGCGTGTGACCATCACCGACTGCCTTGGCCACCATCGCGGAACCGATGGCGCCGCCCGCACCGGGCTTGTTGTCCACCACCACGGTCCCACCCAAACGGGTGGCCAGATGACGTCCCACCAGACGACCAAGAATGTCGGTGGTACCGCCTGCGGGGAAAGGCACCAGGATCGTGATCGGTTTGCTCGGATAGCCGGACTGTGCCCACGCAGGCAGCACGATGGTCAGTGCGCTCATGGACAAGAGTTGGCGACGGTTCATGAATGGGGATGGGTTTTTTGACATGGCGCTGTTCCGAGGGTTGGGACGTGGATGATGGGTGGAGGCTGTTCAGTCTTGGCGCATGAGGTGTTTGCCGATGATCAGTTGCTGGATCTGCGTCGTGCCCTCGTACAGGCGCAACAGGCGCACATCGCGGTAAAAGCGCTCGACCTTGTATTCGTTGATGTAGCCCGCGCCACCATGAACCTGCACGCCACGGTCCGCCACTCGCCCGACCATCTCTGTCGTGAAGAGCTTGGTGCACGAGGCCTGCATGCTCACCTCGGGATCGGTCACGCCAAAGGGTTTGGCGTCGTAGCGCTGCGCCACCGCCTTGACCATGGACCAGCCCGCCAGCAGTTCGGCCTGGCTGTCGGCCAGCATGGCCTGCACCAGTTGAAAGTCGCCGATGCGCTGTCCGAACTGCTTGCGTTCCTGGGCATAGGCAATCGACTCCTGCAGGATGCGTTGCGCCATGCCACAGGCCAGTGCGGAAACGTGGAGGCGTCCGCGGTCCAGTACCTTCATGGCCGTCTTGAAGCCTTTTCCCGGCACACCGCCGATGATGTCGGCCGCCGGCACGCGCACGTTGTCCAGGTTCACGTCGCAGGTCTTCGTGCCGCGCTGGCCCATCTTCTTGTCCGGCTTGCCCAGGGTGATGCCTGGCAGATCCGACGGGACGATGAAGGCGGAGATACCGCCAGCGCCCTGGCCATCGGTACGCGCCATCAGCGTGAAAGCGCCGGCGCGCGGTGCGTTGGTGATGAAGCGCTTGCTGCCGCTGAGCAAGTAGTCGTCGCCGTCCCGGACACCACGTGTCTGCAGGGCTGCGGCATCCGACCCGGCATTCGGCTCGGTGAGGGCAAAGGAGATGATCAGCTCGCCACTGGCGATGCGGGGCAGGTATTCGGCTTTCTGTTCGGCGGTGCCGTCCATCAGGATGCCCTGGGACCCAATGCCGATGTTGGTCCCCACCACCGAGCGGAAAGCCAGAGCGGTCTGACCCAGCTCGTAAGCCACTTCGCATTCCTGTGCCATTGACAGACCGATGCCGCCAAATTCCTCGGGAATCGACAGGCCAAACAGCCCCAGTTCCTTCATGTCATCGACGATGTCCGAGGGGACGTCGTCCAGTTCTTCCACGCTGTTTTCGGCGGGGACCAGACGCTCGCGGATGAAGCGTTGCACGCTGTCCTTGAGCAGAGAAAAGGTTTCTGAGTCGAGAGCCATGTCGTTCGAAGTTCCAGGGTTGTGCCCTTGAGACGGGGCTTTGTAGGGGTCAGGGGGATTGTGTGGTTCGCGGAATGGTTTGACAATCAGGCCAATGTTTAACACTACGTCAAATACCGTTTGACAGTCGATCCATGGACCTGACCGGACTGGTGCTGCTGGTGGACATCCTTGATGCCGGCAACTTGAGCAGCGCTGCGCGCAAACTGAAAGTCAGTCGCGCCAACGTCAGCTACCACCTGCAGCAGCTGGAGAAGTCGGTGGGCGTGCAACTGGTGCGTCGGACGACCCGGCGCATCGAGCCCACCGAAATCGGCCAGACGCTCTACCGGCACGGCTGCGCCATTCGAGACGAACTCGCCGCAGCCAGCGAGGCCATCACCATGCTGGGGCGTGGTCTCCATGGGGCCGTCCGGGTCAGCGTGCCCACCGGCTTTGGACAGCTGGTCATGACCGACTGGCTGCTGGAATTCAAGCGGCAGTACCCCGAGATCAGCCTGGAGCTGCTGTTCGAGAACCGCGTGGACGACCTGCTGCGCGACGAGGTTGATGTGGCCATCCGGGTCATGTCAGAGCCACCGGAGGCCTTGGTGGCCAGAGAGTTGGCGCAGGTGCGCTACGTGGCCTGTGCCTCGACCGAGTTCGCCCGGACGACAGGGCTGCCGGAAGATCTAGAAGCGCTGCGGCGCCTGCCGCTGATCACGTCGTCGGTGGTGGGGCGTGAGCTGCGGCTGGCGGCCTACAGGAACGATGTTCGCCAAGAAGTCACACTGAACCCAACGCTGGCGTCGGAGAACTTTCAGTTCCTGCGAGAAGCCATTCTGTCGGGACTGGGTATCGGTCTGGTGCCCAGCTATGTCGTTCAGGAAGACGTGAGAACGGGACGCGTGGTCACCGCGCTGGATCCATGGCGCCTCAGTATTTTTGGCACCCGGCTATTCCTGTTGCGGATGCCGGGGCGGTATCAAACACTGGCGGTGCGCACCTTCATCGACTTCATCATCAACAAGGCTGCCCGCTGGTCGTGATGCTGGGCCCAAGCGCCTCAAGTGCTGGCGCAAGACCGCCTGAACTCGGCAGGGGTCACGTTGAGAACACGTCTAAAAACGCGGGTCATGTGGCTCTGATCTGAAAACCCGCAGTTGGCGGCCACCACCTTGAGCGGAACGTCCGGACGCGCCAGTTGTCGCTGGGCGTGCTTGACCCGTTGATCCAGTACATAGGCGTGTGGAGCACACTGAAACTCGGCTCGAAACTTACGCATGAAAGCGAAGACGCTCAACTGGGCCAGTCCTGCCAGATCCTGCAGTGAAATATTCTGATCAAGGTGTTCTTCTATGTACTGCACCACCAGCCGACACTGCGCCGGAGACAGTCGGCCATAAGAGCGGTATTCCCGAAAAACGACCTTGGCGTATTGGCGCAACATGTGAATGCACAGTTGAGCCTTCAAGGCGTCCACATAGAGTTGGCCGCCCAGCATGCCGCAGTTGAGTTCGTTCTCAAACAAGGTGATCAAGGCAGGCAAAACAGGATCTTCGGCCCGGATCATGTCCTGCATCTCCACATCCCTGATGTCTTTGTCGAAGACTTCGCCAGCGACACGCGCAACGGCGCTTTGGGAAAGGTATAGATGGGACACATCGATCGCCTTGTCCCATCGCCACCGAGACTGTTCTGCGCGGGTCAAGATGGAAACAACACCCGGCTCGACCCTTGCCGACTGCCAAGGACCACCGCTTCGTCGGCTCATTTCTGCCACACCACCCCGATAGACGACGATCATGAAATCGCGCATCGTGGGTATTTCGACATCGAGACTGTCGTAGCGATAGCCCTTCAGAACGGTTTCTTCCCACCCCAGAGGCGTGCTATCCAGAGTGAGTCGGCCGGGGATCCAACGCGGCACTTCGTCGGGCGTGATCAAGGCGTTCATGAAACAAGCTCCGAAAACTAACCAATCAATTTACAGCTTCCCAGCGATGGCGTTTATAGGGTTTGCCCAGACGGGTGCGTTCAGCGCCGAGCGATGCGTTGGCAGGGAAGAAACACGTACCTGCTGCTCGCGATGCGAGTAACGGGAAAGGTGCTTTGCCACGCATGCGCCAATGGTGTTCTGACAACCTTTGGCCATCGGTCCTACCGGACCGATGGCCAGTTGTCGGCCACCGAATCAGAATACCTTGAGCATCCTGACGTTCAGACGACTGGATTCCTTGAATCCGTTGTCGACCTTCAAATCGCGACCGACAGACACCAACACTTGTAGGGAGGGACTGACAAAAGTCGATGCTGTCAGGGCCATTTTCGTGGTGGCCATCTCGTTGTTCAAGGACACGCCGTTTACCGTCTGAACGCCGCCAAAGGTGTGTGACAGGCCCACTGCAAACAAGGTACCCGGGCTTTGATGCCAGTTCAGCGAACCCTGCAGTTGGTAGAGCGGTTTTTGTTGAAGCGTGTCCGCACCCGAGGCCCCAAAATCCTTATTCTTCCCTAACAGGGTTGCGTCGATAGCCCCTTCTGCATCAATCTGCTTGCTCAGTTGATACGTACCACCGAACTGGAAAATAGCTTTCCATCGGTTCTCACCAATGTTGAGTGTCTGACCCTTGTCGTAATCACCGGTTGGCAGGACCAGGTAGGGAGCAAACGAGAAAGAGTTCCGCGACGCCGTGCCCGCCTTGGCAAACCAGATCGGGCTGGCCAAGATCAAGTCACCGGTACTCGACGCATTGCCAAGCCCTGCGACCACGCCACCTGTGCGCAAACGCGCCCAAGGCAGCAACACCTGAGGTGCAACGATCAGGCCCGAGACATCAACTGGACGAACATACCGAAGAATGGCCACGTCCGAGCCAAGTTTTGCGTTAGGGGTTTGTTGCCCGTTGGTGTAGAGAGCGTTCCTGTTGGCGTGCTGCGCGTAGAGAAGAAACAGGTTGGTGCCTGGTGGCGGGGCGGTCCAATCCCCTGGATCGGTGTCGATGGCATGGACCGAGCTCACCACGGATGCAGTAAGAACCATCGCAAACACAGAACGCAGCCCGGCCAAGCTGCGGAAGCACTGAATATTCATCTTGTCTCCTGGAAAATATTTTTGAATCACATACTCAAGGACACGTTGGACCAAGAGCGTTCGGCACAGTCATGGGCAAAAATATGAACTCATCGGGTGTCGATGTTTCTCCTTTTTCGTTCACGTACTCAACGAACCAAGCGGCTGGGTTCAGCAGCCGCGGTCATCGAGAACGTCAGTTGAGTTGGGATATGAATTTGGTGGTCAGGTAGCCATCGAACGTTTCGCTACCGCCTTCGCTGCCGTAGCCGCTCTCCTTGAGGCCCCCAAACGGTGTCTCGGCCAGCGCCAATCCGATGTGGTTGATCGACACCATGCCGGCCTCCAGCCCACGAGAGATGGCATGCGCGTTTTTGGCTGACCTTGTGAAGGCATAGGAAGCCAAGCCAAAGGGCAGTCGGTTGGCGCGCTGCAACGCATCCTCCAAGTTCCCGAAGCGCA
This sequence comes from Acidovorax sp. GW835-FHT14G06, assembly GCF_058793595.1. Classification (NCBI taxonomy): domain Bacteria; kingdom Pseudomonadati; phylum Pseudomonadota; class Betaproteobacteria; order Burkholderiales; family Comamonadaceae; genus Acidovorax; species Acidovorax sp. GW835-FHT14G06. The sequence continues at coordinate 1,654 of NZ_JBXAGA010000030.1, read as the reverse complement.
CAATTCCAGCCATCGGACCGAACGGCTCTTCATTCAAGAAGCGGGCGTCTTCAGGCAAGTCCGTGATGACGGTGGGCGCATAAAAATTTCCCTCGCCTGGCAATGCATGACCACCTGTCCGGATGTTGGCACCACGCTGACGCGCATCGTCAACAAATCTATCCATGGCTGCGATGCGGCGACGCTGGGCCAACGGCCCCATTCGGGTCCCGGCCTCAAGCCCGTCGCCCACCTTGATGGCCTGGGTCTTGGCAACGAATCGGTCCACAAAGTGGTCGTAGGCCCCTTCCTGCACAAAGAAGCGCGTTGGAGATACACAAACCTGACCGGCGTTCCGAAACTTGTAGCCCACCAGCTGGTCGACAGCAGTGTCGATATCTGCGTCATCGCACACGATGACCGGCGCGTGCCCACCCAGTTCCATCGTGCAGCGCTTCATCAGCGAGCCAGCCAAAGCGGCCAGTTGCTGACCAACAGGGGTAGAGCCCGTGAACGAAATCTTGCGCACGATGGGAGACCGGATCAAGTGATCCGAGATCATTCCCGAGTCACCCCAGACCACGTTCAGCACTCCGGGCGGCAAACCTGCATCGTGAAACAGATGGGCGATGGCCACCACAGCGCTCGGGGTGTCGCTGGAACCCTTGACGATCACCGAGCAGCCGGCGCCTATCGCTGCAGCCACCTTGCGGATGGCCTGGTTAAAGGGGAAGTTCCAGGGCGAAAATGCCACGCACACGCCAATCGGCTCGCGCAAGACCGTTTGCTGCACCTGGTTGGAACGTGCCGGAATGACCCGACCGTAGATGCGACGGCACTCTTCGGCATGCCAGTCGGCGTGTTCTGAGCAGACGGTCACCTCCCCCACCGCCTCGGCCAAAGGCTTGCCTTGATCCAGCGTGATATTTCGCCCGATCGTCTGGGCTCGCTCGCGGGCCAGTTCGCCCACCTTGCGCAATATCTGGCTGCGCAGCATGGGTGAACTGTTTCGCCAGGATTCAAACGCCCGCTGGGCACTCGACAAGGCGCGGTCCAGATCGGTTTTCGTCGCGTGAGGCAGTTTCCCGATCGGCAGGTTGGTGGCGGGGTTCAGCACATCCGTTTCGCGGCGACCTTCGCCTTGAACAAACTCGCCATCGATGTATTGGGTAATTTCTGGGTACATGGTTCAGGAGTCGTGGGTCGGGTCAGGGAACAAGGATCGTGCGGCCAACCACGCGGCCATGCAGAAGGTCTTCCATCGCTGCGTTGGCTTCACTCAGTGGCCGGCTCACAATGGGAATGGCGCGCACGTTTTTGCCCTTGAAGAGTTGGACCAACTCCTTCAACTCCGAGAGCGTGCCCACATAGCTGCCCTGCAAAGTCAGCGGGCGCATGGCAATCACAGGCAAAGACAGACTGATCTCACCGCCCATCAAGCCGCACATCACGATGTGCCCATCGCGTGCAGAAGCATTGATGGCCAAGGTGGCCGTCGACGCCGCCCCGACCAGATCCAATACCGACCGGGCACCGCCGCCGGTGGCTTTGACGATCTGCTTGACCGCATCTTCGGCCTTGCCATCGATGGCCATCAAGGGGTCTCCTCGTTTTCAGTGCAATAAGTGACGGTACGCAAAGCTAGCACTGGCGCGGGGGTGGTCTGGGTAGACCG
>NZ_JBXAGA010000029.1:0-16859 GCF_058793595.1 Acidovorax sp. GW835-FHT14G06 | reverse complement strand
CGGTCTACCCAGACCACCCCCGCGCCAGTGCTAGCTTTGCGTACCGTCACTTATTGCACTGAAAACGAGGAGACCCCAAAGATCCGAGTTGGGGCACGGTGAGAGGTGAACCTGTCAGGCCCATGACCACGGTGAGGGGGGCATTGATCTCCCGGACGAGCGCTTCGATGGTCTTGGGGTCGGAAGCCCCCGGCACAAAGAGGCAATCCGCACCCGCCTCTCGGTACGCATTGCATCGCTCGACGGCCTCTGCAAAAACATTGCTCGCACCAGTCAGGTAGACATCGGATCGGGCCGTCAGAACAAAAGGAACTCCCGACGCGTCCGCGGCGCGTCTTGCTGCCCGAACGCGCGCGACAGCGTGCTCTCTGTCGAACAGGGCTTGCGCAGGATTGCCGCTGTAGTCCTCGATGTTCGCGCCCACCACACCAGCACGAATCGCAGCCGCGATGGTTTCTCCAACCTCTTCAGGGCTCGCACCGTAGCCCGACTGGAGATCGGCGGAGACAGGAAGTGGACTTGCCGCAGCAATGGACCCCACGCGATCCAGCATGGTCTCCCTGCTCACAGCAGCTTCTTGATCAGGGAATCCCAGCGAGAAAGCCACGCCTGCACTCGTAGTGGCGATAGCGGGAAAGCCGCAGGACGCGAGCATCAGCGCACTACCAACGTCCCAAGCGTTGGGCATCAGAAAGATGGCCTCGGCAGTGTGCAATTGCTGGAACCGTAGACCCCGTTGGATTTGGCTCATTATGGCCATCCTAGTCGCCGAAGTTGGTGGCGGGTACTTCAGTCGGTATCGTGCGTATGGGCAATCTCGCCCAGACACCGCATCAACTTGTCGTAAAGCGTGCGCCCTGTTGTCGGGGGAGGTATGCCACACACCCATGTACTTCCTGCCGTTTTTGCGATTTGGTAGAGCGCCTCACTTTTCGACCATAACCAGCGCATGCACAGATTCGTCGGTGTCGAAAAACGGCTCACGTTGCTTGCGTGGTTGCTTTAGGCAGCGCGTTCGAATCTCCTCGGGACGATTCAAGACAGGTTTACCGGGCAAACGCTCCGCAACTCCTATGTGGCCGTGTCAACCGCGCGTTGTTCCGGATCTGTTCACCTACTCGCCAAAACGGAGTAGATAGCTACCCCCAGATTCTGAGAGTGAAGTGGTGCAAGGCGATGTCTTCAACAAAGACGATTTGTACGAGGCATTAAGCAAGCACAGAGTGGGAATAGCGATCAATTCCAACGATCCTTCAACCCCGTCACCCGGTTGAACACCACTTTCCCGCCCACCCCGTGGTCCGCACGGTCGGCCACGAAGTAGCCGTGGCGCTCAAACTGGAATTTCTGGTCTGGCTTCGCTGCAGCCAGTGAAGGCTCCACAACCGCCGTCACCACCTTCAGGCTGTCGGGGTTCAGCGCGTCCAGGAAGTTCTTGCCGCCCGCGTCGGGTTGCGGGTCGGTGAACAGGCGGTCGTACAGGCGCACTTCGGCGCTCACCCCGTCGGCGTTGCCCACCCAGGTGATGGCGGCTTTGGCCTTGACGCTGTCGGCGCCGGGGGTGCCGCTCTTGGTGCCGGGGATGACCTTGGCGTGCACTTCGGTCACTTTGCCTTCGGCGTCTTTGGCGCAACCCGTGCATTCGATGACGTAGCCGCCTTTGAGGCGCACCACGTTGCCTGGGAACAGGCGCTTGTAGCCCTTGGGCGGCACTTCTTCAAAGTCTTCGCGTTCGATCCACACGTCCTTGCCGATCTTGAAGACGCGGTCAGGCGGCGGCGTCTGGCCTTCGGCAATGGTGCTGTGGGGCAGGGCGGGCTGGGTGCAGTCTTCGGTGTAGCCGTCAGAGCCGAACACTTCGGCCCAGTTGGTGAGCACCAGCTTGACGGGGTCAAGCACGGCCATGCCGCGGTGGGCCTTGTTTTCCAGGTCTTCGCGCAGGCAGCCGTCGAGCGTGCTGTAGTCGATCCAGGAGTCGCTCTTGGTCACGCCGATGCGTTCGGCAAACAGCTGGATGGCCTCGGGCGTGTAGCCGCGGCGGCGCAGGCCGACGATGGTGGGCATGCGCGGGTCGTCCCAGCCGCTGACTTTCTTCTCGTTCACCAGCTGCGCCAGCTTGCGCTTGCTGGTGATCACGTAGGTCAGGTTCAGGCGCGCAAATTCGTACTGCCGCGGCGGTGGGGCCTTGAGCAGGCCGCCTTCGCACAAACGCTCCAGCAACCAGTCGTAGAACGGGCGCTGGTCTTCAAATTCCAGCGTGGCGATGCTGTGGGTGATCTGCTCCAGCGCGTCCTCGATGGGGTGCGCGAAGGTGTACATGGGGTAGATGCACCAGGCGTCGCCCGTGTTGTGGTGCGTGGCGCGGCGGATGCGGTAGATGGCCGGGTCGCGCAGGTTGATGTTGGGCGAGGCCATGTCGATCTTGGCGCGCAGCACGGCGGCGCCGTCGGCCAGTTTGCCGTCGCGCATCTCGCGGAAGCGGGCCAGGTTCTCTTCCGGGCTGCGGCTGCGGAAGGGGCTGTCCACGCCGGGCTTGCCGAAGTCGCCGCGGTTGATGCGCATGTCTTCGGCTGTCTGCTCGTCCACATAGGCGTGGCCGGCGGTGATAAGGTATTCGGCCGCGCGGTACATGAAGTCGAAGTAGTTCGACGCGTAGTACAGGTGGCTTTCCTGCTTGCCGTTGAAGTTGGATTCCCAGTTGAAACCCAGCCACTGCACCGCGTCGAGGATGGAGTCCACGTACTCCTTTTCTTCCTTCTCGGGGTTGGTGTCGTCAAAGCGCATGTGGCAGACGCCGCCGTAGTCGCGCGCCAGGCCGAAGTTCAGGCAGATGCTCTTGGCGTGGCCCACGTGCAGGTAGCCGTTGGGTTCGGGCGGGAAGCGGGTGCGGATCTTGGCCGGGTCGGGCTGGCCGGCGTCGTGGAAGGCGGCATCACCCGGGCCGCCGCCCCATTGGCGCTGGGCGTAGGTGCCGGTGGCGAGGTCTTTTTCAATGACCTGGCGCAGGAAGTTTGACGTCCTGAGCGCCTGGCCCTCAATTTCTGCGGGAGCTTGGTGGTGTCGAGAGATGCTGGACGAAAGGGACGGGGGGGGCATGCAGTCATTCTAAGGAGAGGCGGAAGCTCCAAGATAATCAAGGTCTAACCCACAACAGGTGTCACGCGCTTGAACCAAAGCACTCCCTTGCCGAACGCCTCTCTGCTGAACCAGCTGTTACGGTTCACCCCCACGGCGCGCATGTTTTTCTCGGGAAATCTCTGTACCCTGACGCAGGGATCCGAGGCTGACGGCCTCAAGCAGGGGACGATGCACCTGCTGAGTCGCGGCGAGCTGCAACTGACGCGCAAGGGCTTTGCGCCGCTGAACGTGCGGGCGCCCAGCGTGCTGTTGCTTCCCCGCGCGTTGGAGCACTGGGTTCAGGGCTCAGGGCCGCAGGGGGTGGACCTGATGTGCGCCACCCTCAGTGAATTGGCGCCGCCGCTGGACATGATCTTGCCGGACGTCACGGTGATTGACTTGACCGCCACGTCATCGCTGCAGCGACCGGTAGAGCTGCTGTTCGAGGAGGCCGAGGCACGTGCTTTTGGTTATCGGGCAGCGATCGACCGCCTGCTGCAATACACCTTCGTGGTGCTTGTGCGTCACCTGATTGATCGGCAACTGCTGTCCGGCGGTGTGCTGGAGGCCATGGTCGACAGCCGTCTGGGTGTGGTGCTGTCCATGCTGCACGAATCGCCAGAGCACGACTGGACGCTTGACAGCATGGCGGAGCTGGCGCACCTGTCCCGGTCTGCCTTTGCCCTGCGCTTTGTCCAGGTGGTGGGCATACCGCCGTTGACCTACTTGACCCACTGGCGCATGGCGGTTGCCCGCAACCTACTCGCGCAAGGGCAGGCAGTGAAGGCGGTGGCCTCTCAGGTGGGCTACGGTAATGCCACCGCATTCGCGCGAGCGTTTCAACGGGCCTCGGGGCAATCGCCCAGCGCTTGGCAGATGGAGCATCTGAGTCAGCCGTAGGTCCATCGCGCCCTGGTTCTGGACGATCGGTGGCGTGATGCGGACGCCGAATGCCGTTGTGCTGTGCCGAACGGACCCGACTTCAGGTTCAATGCCTTGAGGCAGAACTTTGAAGGAGATCACGATGAACCCGAGCGAAAAAGCAGTCCTGGCCGGCGGTTGTTTCTGGGGCATGCAGGACCTGGTGCGCAAGCTGCCTGGCGTGTTGCGCACCCGTGTGGGCTACAGCGGCGGCGATGTGCCCAACGCCACCTACCGCAACCACGGCACCCACGCCGAGGCGTTGGAGGTGGAGTTCGACCCCACGCAGACGAGCTTTCGCGACCTGCTGGAGTTCTTCTTCCAGATCCACGATCCGAGCACCCCGGGGCGCCAGGGCAATGACCGCGGCAGTTCCTACCGGTCGGCCATTTTCTACACCTCGGACGAGCAGCTGGCCACGGCGCAGCAGACCATTGCCGATGTGAATGCCTCGGGTTTGTGGCCGGGCAAGGTGGTCACCGAGCTCGCGCCCGCGGGGCCGTTCTGGGAGGCCGAGCCCGAGCATCAGGACTACCTGGTCAAGCACCCCAACGGCTACACCTGCCACTACCCCCGTGCGGGCTGGAAGCTGCCGCGACGCGAGATCGGCTGACGGCCAACGCTCAAGAACGGTGGGGGTCGGCGCGCCAGTGGGCGGGCCGACCCGGTGTGTCTGTTTTTTTCCTGAGGAGATGGTGATGCAATCCCGGTGCATTCAACAGGCGCCCGAGCTGCGGGTGCCGTGGTGGATCGACGGCGAAGGGCGCAGCATGGCACCGCTGAAGCTGTCCGATCTGGGCGACGGGTTCAAAGTGATCTTCTGCTTCCAGCACTGGTGTCCGGGCTGCCACAGCCATGGCTTTCCGACCCTGCAGAAGCTGATCAAGGCGTTGGGCGATCGCGGCTTCGCGTTTGCCGCGGTGCAGACCGTGTTCGAGGGCGCCGAGTCCAACACCTTCGAGCGCCTGCGCGAGACGCAGTTGCGCTACGGCTTGAACATTCCGTTCGGACACGACCCTGCGATCGGACGCGCGTCGTCGCTCATGGCGGACTACGGGACGCGCGGCACGCCGTGGTTTTTGGTGATCGATCCGCTGGACGAGGTGCTCTACAGCGACTTCGAGCTCGACGAGCGGCAGCTGATCGGGGCGTTCGGCGCTTCGAACGATGGTCTCAAGGCGGCCTGAAGTCATGCGTGCGTCCACACCAAAGGCCGTGTCGGAGCCGAAGACGCCGGGGACGGGCCCGGCGTTTCGGCTGCCGTTTGACAACAGCTTCTTCCGGGACATGCAGGGGTTCTATGTGCCTTGGAAGCCCGAGCCGTCCCCGGCCCCGGCCTGGGTGCAGTTCAACGACGCCCTGGCGCTGGAGCTGGGGCTGGAGCCGGCGACGCTGAAGTCTGCGACCGGTCTGGCGTGGCTGTCCGGCGTGGAAATGCCGGCTGAGGCGGCGCCGCTGGCGCAGGCCTACGCGGGACACCAGTTCGGCCAGTTCTCGCCACACTTGGGGGATGGCCGCGCCTTGCTGCTCGGGGAACTCATCGACACGGCAGGACAGCGTCGGGACCTGGCCCTCAAGGGGTCGGGCCGTACGCCGTTTTCGCGCCGTGGCGATGGCAAGGCGGCACTGGGCCCGGCGCTGCGCGAGTACCTCATGGGCGAGGCCATGCACGCGTTGGGCATTCCCACGACGCGTGCGCTGGCGGTGATCCGGACCGGTGAGCGGGTGAACCGCGAGGGCTCGCCCCCCGGGGCGATCTTGGTGCGCGTGGCGGCCAGCCACTTGCGGGTGGGCACTTTTGAGTTCTTCGCGGCGCGGGAGGAGGAGGTGATGCTTCGGCGGCTGCTCGACTATGCCGTGGCGCGGCATGACCCCGCCCTCGCCAAGCTTTCCGACAAGCCCATTCCGATGCTGGAGGCCGTCTGTGAGCGGCAGGCGCAGCTGATTGCACGCTGGATGGGCGTGGGCTTCATCCACGGGGTGATGAACACCGACAACATGAGCATTTCGGGCGAGACCATCGACTATGGTCCGTGTGCGTTCATGGAGGGTTTCGATCCGGCCACGGTGTTCAGCTCGATCGACCGTCAGGGGCGATATGCCTACGGCCAGCAGCCGGCCATGGCGCAATGGAACCTGGCCCGTCTGGCCGAAGCGTTGCTGCCGGTTCTGGACGCCCGCGATATCGACGTCGTGGAACGGGTGGAACAGGTGGTGGCCGGGTTTGCCGTGCGCTTTGACCGGCATTGGACCGGGCAGCTGCGCGCCAAGCTGGGCTTGGCCGCTGAAGAGCCGGACGACCGCGCCCTGGCGGACGACTTCCTGCAGCTGCTGCAGCGGGAAAAGGTGGACTTCACGCTGGCGTTCCGCCTCCTGTCCGACGCCATCACGGGGCCGGATGCCGCACTGCACGACCTGTTCGGACGGGAGCGCCCGGCGCTCTCGGACTGGCTGGCGCGCTGGCGCCAGCGCATGGCCCGGGAGGGAAGGACCTTGCAGGACTGCGCCGCAACGGCGTGGTCGGTCAATCCCTTCGTGATCCCGCGCAATCACCAGGTGGAGGCGGCGCTGTCGAGTGCCGTGGACGAGGCCGACCTCGGTCCGTTCGAGCGCCTGCTGGCGGTGCTGGGGCGGCCGTACGAGACGGTGGAGTCCGCGCGGCCATTCACGCTGCCGGCCTCGCCCGAAGTGGCCGCAGCCCACCGCACCTTCTGCGGCACCTGATTGGGGTACCCAACGATTTCTGAAAGGAGACTTCGCATGACCACAACGAAACAGGAACCCGGTGTCCTTGGCGAAGCGGCCGCTCCCCTGGGTGTGACCCGGTGGGTGGACGCGTCGGGCCAGGCGCTGGAACACTTCGACCTGGACCGCATGCCCGGCCGGTTCAAGCTCATCTTCTGTTTTCAGGACGCCTGCCCGGGGTGCCATGCGACCGGCTTTCCGGCGCTTGCCCGGGTGGTCGACGCGTTTCGGGGGAGCGACTTCGTCGGGTTCGCCGCAGTCCAGACCGTGTTCGAGGACTTCGGTTCGAACACCTGGGAGCGCATGCTGGCCAATCACTCCCGCTACGCGCTGGGCATTCCCTTCGGGCACGACGCCGGTGACGAACAGGACGGCGCGGGTTCGGAGCTGATGCGCCGCTACCGCAACGGCGGCACACCCTGGTTCATCCTGATCGATCCCGATGGCAGAGTGGTCTACAACCATTTCCGAATCGACGCCGACAAGCTCGTCACCTTTCTCAAGCGGCTGGAAAACGAACCGGCGGCACCGGAGCCTGGGCCCGACATGTTGACTTGGAAAGGAGTGATTCAACTGGTGGAAACGGGCAACCCGACGCCACCGCGCCGAGTTGAGCGCAGCGAAGCCGAGTGGGCCCAACAGCTGACGCCCGAGCAGTTCCGAATCACGCGGCTCAAGGGCACCGAACGGGCGCACAGCTCCTCGATGTGTACGCTGTTTTCGCCCGGGATCTACCGGTGCGTGTGCTGCGGCACTGAACTATTCGATGCGTCGACCAAATATGACAGCCGCAGCGGCTGGCCCAGCTTCACGCAGGCCATTGCCCCGGGTCTGGTGGGCTATCACGGAGACAACAGCCACGGCATGGTGCGGGTGGAGACGACGTGCAACGTCTGCGACGCCCACCTGGGTCACGTGTTTCCCGACGGACCCAAGCCCAGCGGTCTGCGCTACTGCATCAACGCCCTGGCACTGGAGAAAGCATGAGCAGCGAAAAGGTAGGCTTCGCTGGCAGCAGCCAGGGTCTGCTGGTGGGTGTCTTGGAACGCCCGGACCATGCACCGTTACAAGCCCTGGCGGTGTTTGCCCACTGCTTTACCTGCGGAAAGAACTCTCTCGCCGCGACCCGCATCAGCCGGGCGCTGGCTCAGCAGGGCATCGCCACGCTGCGCTTTGATTTCACCGGTCTGGGCGAGAGCGAAGGCGACTTCGGGCGCGGTGGCTTTTCGTCCAGCGTGGCGGACATTGTGGCGGCGGTGCACTGGATGCAGAGCACGATCGGCATGCCTGCACTGTTGGTCGGACACAGCCTGGGGGGGACGGCGGCCATCGCGGCGGCTGCCCGCCTCGACGGCATACGGGCGGTTTGCACGCTGGGCGCACCCGCGACGGCCGACCATGTGCTTCGTCACTTCGGTCCGACCAAGTCCGAAGAGGATGGGCAGATCCAGGTCGACCTGGGCGGCCGGGCGTTCAGGATCGCGCCGGCCTTCATTGAAGAGCTCCAGGCCCAAGCCCACGAGAACCCGGTCAAGGGGCTTCGCGCGGCCTTGCTGGTTATGCACGCGCCAAGTGACGCGGTGGTGGACATCGGCGAGGCACAGGACCTGTTCAAGGCGGCCAGACATCCTAAGAGTTTCATCAGCCTGGACGATGCGGACCATCTGCTCACGCGCCCGGCCGATGCGCAGTATGCGGCTGACCTGATTGGCGCCTGGGCCTCGCGGTTTCTGCCGATGCGAGCCGAGCGAAACGATGCGCCGTCGGACCTTCGTGCGGGCGAGGTGTGGGTGGGGGAGCACGATCACGCCTTCTGGCGATCGATGCGAGCAGGTCCGCACCACCTCGACGCCGATGAGCCCAAGGAAGTGGGTGGTGGCGAACGCGGGCCCGATCCTTATGAACTTCTGCTGATGTCGCTGGGCGCCTGCACGTCCATGACATTGCGCCAGTACGCCAAGCGAAAAGGCTATGCGCTCAAGGATGTCCAGGTCAGGTTGCGTCATGAGCGCGCGCACGCGACCGATTGCCAGGAGTGCGGGGATCGCTCGGGACAGGTTGACCACGTCACGCGGCAGCTCCTGCTGAGCGGACCGTTGAGTGAAAGCCAGCGACAGGACCTGTTGCGCATCGCCGATCGTTGCCCCGTGCATCGAACGCTGGAGAACCATCCGGTGATCACCACCACACTGATTCGGGACTGATCCCAACCACACACAAACGAAGGAGACGGAGCATGAGAGCCATCTGGAAAGGCACCACCATCGCTGAGAGCGATGACATCGTGGAAGTTGAAGGCAACGCCTATTTCCCACACGACGCGTTGCGCCCGGAACATTTCAAACCAAGCGATACGCACACCACCTGTCCATGGAAGGGGCGGGCCAGCTACTACGACGTCGTGGTCGGCGAAGACGTGAACGCTGACGCGGCGTGGTACTACCCGTCGCCCAAGGCTGGTGCGGAGGCGGTGACCGGCAGGGTGGCGTTCTGGCGCGGTGTCGAGGTGCGGCCATGAGCGGGGAACAGAGGTTCGACGCGATCGTGATCGGAGCCGGTCAGGCCGGTCCCTTTCTGGGCGCGACACTCGTTGCCCGGGGTATGAAGGTGGCGCTCATCGAGGAGCGTGACCTGGGTGGTACCTGTGTCAATCGGGGCTGCACCCCAACCAAGACCCTACGCAAGTCGGCTCGTGTGGCTCACATGGCGCGCCGGGCCAGCGAATTCGGTGTGCAAACCGGGTCGGTCCAGGTCAACTTCAGGGCAGCGATGGAGCGCATGCAACGCCGGGTGGAGGAGGCTCGCTCTGGCCTGCAGGCCTGGCTGGGCCAGTTGGAAGGACTCACCATCATCAAGGCGCGCGGTCGCCTGGCGGGCCGTGAAGGCGAACAGTTCGTGGTGCTGGCCGGCGAGCATCAGCTGGTGGCGCCCAAGGTGGTGCTGAACACCGGCACACGTCCCTTTGTTCCGCCGGTGCCTGGGCTGGACGAGCTGCCGTTCCTGGACAACGAACGGCTGTTGGCGCTGCGTGAATTACCGTCCAGGCTGGTGATCATCGGCGGTGGATACATCAGCCTGGAGATGGCTCAGATCTTTCGGCGGCTGGGAAGTGAGGTTGCCATTCTGGAAACAGGGCCCCGCCTCACGGCCCGCGAGGACGAGGACATTGCAGCCGCTGTGACCGGAATGCTGACAGCGGAAGGCATCGAAGTGAACACCGGCGTGCGCATTGAGCGGGTCGGCAAGGCGGACAACGACGCTGGCGTGCGGGTGCAGTTGGCTGGTGGCCGCAGCGTGGATGGCAGCCACCTGCTGGTGGCCACCGGGCGAATACCGAACACCGACTGTCTGGGCCTGGAAACGGTGGGCCTGGAGGTCAGTGCGCGAGGCTACCTGGTCACCAACGACCGGCTCGAAACCGCGGTTCCCGGCATCTGGGCGCTGGGTGACATCAATCAGCGCGGGGCCTTTACCCACACCAGCTACCACGATCAGGACATCGTGGCGGAGAACCTGGCCGGAGGGCAACGCAGCGCCGCCGCGCGCGTCGGCATTTATGCCATGTTTACCGATCCTCCGCTGGCCCACGTCGGTCTTTATGAGGCCGACGCGCGAAAACTCGTGACCGAAGGGCGACGCATTTCCCAGGCGGTTCACGCCATGAAGGACGTCAGTCGCGCGAAGGAAGAAGGCGAAACCGTGGGCAAGATCAAGCTCCTCATCGATGAGGACAGTGGTCATTTCCTCGGAGCGACCATGCTCGGGATCCAGTCGGACGAGATCATTCAGGCGATCGGTCTGGTGATGGCCAGTGGCGGCACCTGGAAGTTGGTCCGGGATGCATTGCCCGTTCACCCGACGGTCACCGAGTTCCTGCCCACCATCATTGATCGACGCAAGCCCTTGACCGCAAGTTCTGGGTGAGCCGGAGGACCCACACCATGCCCATCAACCGCTCATTCAGCGGCCGCAATCGCGATGTCCACAACCACGGCGGTCGACTTCCGCCAGGACAGTCCCTGACGGAAGGTTTTCCCGTGCTGACTGCGGGCCCCACCCCAAAAGCCTTGGCGCTTGGCGATTGGCGCTTGACCTTGAAGGTCGGTGTGCGGCCGGTTCGCGTTTGGACCTGGAGCGAATTCCAGGCCCTGCCCCAGACCGAGCAGGTGGTCGATATCCATTGCGTTACCACCTGGTCGAAATTCGACACCCGCTGGCGCGGTGTGACGTTGGACACCTTGTTGCAGGCGGCCGGACTGGAAGCGCCCACGCCTTGGGTGTTGGCGCATTCTCAGGACGGCTACTCCACCAACGTGCCGTTGGCCGATCTGACACAAGGGCGCGCAATGATCGCAACGCACTACGACGACCGACCGCTCGCGCCCGAGCACGGGGGACCGGCACGCCTGTTGGTGCCGCATCTCTACTTCTGGAAGTCGGCCAAGTGGGTCAATGCGCTGCAGTTCAACGAGCGCGACGAGGCCGGGTTCTGGGAACTGCGGGGCTATCACATGCGAGGCGACCCTTTCAAGGAAGAGCGCTATGGATGAGGCTGTTGGTCAACACCGGCTGAGCTGGCAGACCGCACGCATCGATGCGTTGCAGGCACTGACTCCACGCGTCATGCGGGTGGTGCTGCGTCCTGACAGATGGGTTCGCCCGAGGCCGGGCCAGCATTTGGATGTCCGACTGACAGCGGAAGACGGCTATCAGGCACAACGGAGCTATTCACTCCTCTCACCTCCTCAACGTACCGGGCTCTATGAGCTTGGCATTGAGCGTTTGGACGATGGCGAAGTATCCACCTGGTTTCACGACAAGGCCCAGCACGGCGAAACGATTGAAGTCCTCGGACCGGTTGGAGGTCATTTTGTGCTTGACGAGTCGAACACACGACCAGCCTTGCTGATTGGGGGAGGATCTGGCGTCGTTCCCCTTTTGTCCATGGCAGCGCAACGCGTGGGTGCATACAGCCAAGCGCATACAACGCTGTTGGTTGCCGCACGCCATCTTGACGAAGTGTTGCTCTGGCCCACCCTGCAGCGATGGGAAGCGTTTACGCCGCGGTTTCGCAGCCGACTGGCGCTCTCGCGGGATACCTGTGCCCCGCGCGCACAGGACCACGTTGGCCGCATTGATGGAGCCGATGTTGCTTGGGCATTGCAGCAATTGGGTGATGTGGCGACCGAATCTGCGCAGGTTTTCATCTGCGGGCGTAATGACTTTGTCGAGTCCATCGTTCATATGGTCACCGGGCTAAATGTGCCCGAGGTCTCCATCCGCACCGAGCGCTTCGGAAGTTGACTCTCTTTTTTCTCATCTGCCGTGACACCTGAAGACATCCGCCTAACCCGATACGTCTCTGTCCGTTCGCGCAGCGAACGTCTGTGTGCCCCTCTGAGTGCCGAGGACCATGTTCCCCAACCGGTTTCCGACGTCAGTCCGCCGAAGTGGCACTTGGCCCACACCACGTGGTTCTTCGAGACTTTTGTCCTCGCGAAACAACAGCCGGACTATCGACTGTTCCATCCTCTGTATGGCTACCTGTTCAACAGCTACTACGAATCGGAGGGCGCTCACCTGGCACGCCCGCAGCGAGGGAGCTTGAGTCGCCCGACGGTGGCTGAGGTGATGGCGTATCGCGCGCATGTGGACGAGTCCATGCGCCGTATGCTGAAGGAACCACTGGAGCCCGCGGTCGCGGCCTTGGTAGAGCTGGGCATGCAGCATGAACAACAGCATCAGGAGTTGCTGATCACAGACATCAAGTACATCCTGGGCCACAACCCATTGCATCCGGCGTATGACCCTCTGGGCATCGGTCCCCAAGATGTGACGGCCGAACATGATGGAACCTGCCCACCACTGGACGATTGGCTTAGCGTCGAAGGGCAGACGATTCGCATGGGCCACCAGGGGCCAGGGTTCGCCTTCGACAACGAGTCGCCATCGCATTTGGCGCTCATTCAAGGAGTAGACATCCGTGTGGCGCTAGTCACCAATGATGAATACCTTCAGTTCATGCGCGACGGAGGATATCAGCGCCATTCGCTCTGGCATGCGGAAGGCTGGGACTGGGTGCAAACGCTTAAATTCCGTGCGCCGATGTACTGGCAGCCCGACCCTAACCAGCCTGACGGATGGGGTCATTACACGCTCCAGGGGGTGATGCCGCTGACCAGTCAGGCACCAGTCACGCATGTCAGTTACTACGAGGCACACGCTTTCTGCGATTGGGCGGGGTGGCGATTGCCCACCGAGTTCGAGTGGGAAGCAGCGGCAAGCCGGTTCGACTGGGGGCGTCGATGGGAATGGACGCGCAGTGCCTATCAGCCCTATCCCGGTTTTGCCCGCAGCGAGGGCGCAGTGGGCGAATACAACGGGAAGTTCATGGTGAACCAGCAGGTCTTGCGCGGAGCGTCCTGGGCCACATCGCCGGGCCACGCCCGTTTGACATACCGGAACTTCTTTCACGCTCCGTTGCGTTGGCAGTTCACGGGCATCCGTCCTGTTCGCTCGCGGGAGTCCGCATGACTGATCGGGACAGACTGACGGAGCATGTTCTGCAAGGGTTGACGCGACCACAGAAGGCGCTCTCATCCGCTTGGTTCTACGACGATGAGGGCTCGCGCCTGTTTCAGCAGATCATGGCGCTGCCCGAGTACTACCTCACACGCCTTGAGCACGAGCTGCTGCGCTCACGCGCGGATGAGCTTTCCCGGTGGATAGATCCTCGGTGCAGCCCGATCGATCTGATTGAACTGGGCAGCGGCGACGGGGCCAAAACGCTGTCGCTGTGCCAGGCACTGGCGCAACGTGAAGTGGATTGCATCTACAGGCCTATGGATGTGTCCGCACACGCCCTAGCGGATCTGAGCCGCCGCTTTGACACGTACCTCCCCCGCATGGCCATCGAACCGGTGCTGGGAGACTATTTCGAGCATTGGCCTCAGATTGCCGAAGGGCGACGCCAGGTTGCAATGTTGCTGGGCAGCAATCTGGGCAACCTCGACGAACACGGTGCCGTCAAGCTGCTGCAGCGGGTGCATTCGCATTTGCGCCCGGGTGACCTTGTGCTGCTTGGTCTGGATCTGGTCAAGGACCCGGCCATGTTGCGCGCAGCATACGACGATTCACAGGGCGTGACCGCTGCGTTCAATTTGAATCTGCTGACGCGGTTGAATCGCGAGTTGGGCATGGACTTCGATCTGACGAAATTTCGGCACTACGCCAGCTACTGTCCGCTGGAACACGTGGCCAGAAGCTTTCTGGTGAGCCAAGTTGACCAGGTGGTCCACAGCAGAACCCTTGACCGAGGGTTTGTATTCCATGCCGGGGAGACCATCTATACAGAGCAATCCCAGAAATACTCCCTGGCTTCAATCGAACACCTCGCACGCCGAAGCGGGTTTGACAACACCTGCACCCTGACCGACCCCCGAGGCTGGTACGCCATCACCGTCTGGCACCGGCTACCGTTCACCCCAACGCAACAAACGTCGACCTGAAAAAGGAGTCCTAATGAGCAACAAGACCCATCTGCGCCAGACCATGCTGGACCTTGCCGAAGGGCGCCTGCGGTTTGCTGAACAGACCTATGCGCAATACCTGGTCGGTGCGGCGGGCCGCGGAGATGAACCCAGTGAAAGCGATGCGGCGTCGCGGGCCGTCAACAATGCCGCTCTGGCGCAGGCGTTCGAATGCCCCATTCACGATCATCAGGAGGCCCTGGAAGTCTTACGTCAGATCGATTTCGGTCCCCGGGATTCGGTGGAGACAGGCGCCGTGGTTCGCATCGACGGGCGTTGGTTCGTGATTGCGGTTGCTAGCGATGCCTTCCAGTGCGACGGCAACACCTACATGGGAATTTCCACCCAGGCGCCCATCTACGCAGCGATCGCAGATGCCCGAGCCGGTGATGTTGTCAGCTTCCGGCAACGCGAACTGCACATAGAGGAAGTCTTGTGATGCACCTCATTCGAGTCTGAACGATGGGCGGCACGCTGCGCGACTTGGTCCGGCGCTTTCATGGCACAGGTCGACTTGGTGCCATCGTTCTGCGCCCGGATCGCCTCAAGGACGCTGTGTCCGTGCAGGAGGCCAGGGCCGAACCGGGTCTCGGGCTGATTGGCGATCACCGCTCCCTGCGGCTTCGTCAGTCGGATGCGCAACGCCATCGCGAGCTGAGTCTGATCCAGGCTGAGCACCTCAGCTTGCTCGGGGTCTGGACGGGGCAAGCCCCAATTGCCCCGGAGCGTTTGCGGCGCAACCTCGTGATCTCGGGGATCAACATCGCCGCGATGCATTCACCTTTCCGGGAAGAGCGCTTTGTCTGGCGAATTGGCGGTTCGGTCCGCATTGAAATCACGGGGCCATGTCCTCCTTGTTCACGCATGGAGGACGAGCTCGGTGAAGGCGGTTACGCCGCGCTGCGTGGTCACGGGGGCGCCACGGCACGGATCGTCGTAGGTGGCGTGCTACGGGTTGGAGATACCGTTAACCTTGACGTTGAATCCACCGTGGGCTGAGAGCCATGATCGAAGCAGAGCGTACGCCTGGGTTCCTCCATCTTCTCCAGATGACCGGCGGTGCGTCGTGGTTGCACATGTGCATCCACCACCGCGAGACGGAAGGTTTTCTCTCGAGCGCGACCGGCCTGGACAAGCTGATCGCCGCAGCGATGGTCTCTGAAGATACCCGGTCGCGGTTGCGCGTCCACGGGCAGGGTGTGATGGTTCTGCTCAAAGCGATGCATCTGAGAGCTGATGGAGTGGGGCATCCAGAGGACATGGTGTCCATGCGAATCTGGATTGATGAGCGTCGGGTTATCACGACCCGCGAGGAGGATGTGGATCCCATCCTCGAACTTGCAGAAGACATCTCTCAGGGGCGCGGCCCTGCAACGCCAGGTGACTTCCTTTGCGATCTCATCGAAGAGCACCTCGCGGAAGTTTCCGAGCAGGTCGAGATGCTGGAGGATGGGGTGGATCTGATCGGCGGCCTTCTGGTTCAGCACCAGACGGAAGCGGCATGCCCGAGCATGGCCAATACCCAGACCGCGATCTCTGGCTTTCTTCGTCATCTTGGCCCCCAGCGAGCCGTTCTTCAAACGTTGACAACTCTCGTCGTCCCGCCGCTGAATATAAATCACCGAGGCCGACTGGAGGAGCACCTGAACCAGCTGTTGCGGTTGCTCGAAACGCTGGAGAATTTGCGTGACCGTATCGATATCCTCAGTGACCAGGCAAACCGCATTCAGGAGCGACAGCTGAATCAAAGCTCTTATGTTTTTGCCGTGGTATCCACAATCTTCTTGCCCTTGAACTTTGTCACTGGCCTGTTTGGCGCCAATCTTCTGGGACTGCCGTTCGCAGATGCCACCAATGGCTTCTGGGTGTTGGTAGGTCTTTGCTTACTAATGAGTGTTGGGTTGGTAGCGGTCTTTCGCTGGTTCAAATGGCTTTAGTAGACGGTTTGTGGACTGTTTGAGATGTATCTTCGGAGCCGTCCATCAAGGACGGGTGCGCTGTTAGGAAAAACGATACGTGCCTGTTGATTCATCAGCACAACTGAGCCAGTGATCACGTCGAATACTGAGCCACTGGGTTGATGGATGTTCTGGCTACTCGGTTGTGGATAAGTCTATCGGGTCTGCTGCTTTTCGATCTCCTTTCTGAGCTTTTGCACGTGGCTTGGACGGTGCCGCGCCAGCGGCACTGGAGTGCTTGAATCGCCAGCTCTCATTGCCTGTCTCCACGATGTGGCAGTGGTGCGTGAGGCGGTCGAGCAAGGCGGTTGTCATCTTGGCGTCGCCGAAGACGCTGCTCCATTCCGAGAAGGTGAGGTTGGTGGTGATCACCACGCTCGTTCGCTCGTAGAGCTTGGAGAGCAGGTGGAACAGCATCGCACCGCCCGACTGCGTGAACGGCAGGTAGCCCAGTTCATCCAGGATCACCAGATCGACGTACATCAGCCGGTGTGCCAACTGCCCGGACTTGTTGGGGTCTCCTCGTTTTCAGTGCAATAAGTGACGGTACGAAAAGCTAGCACTGGCGCGGAGGTGGTGTTGGTAGATC
>NZ_JBXAGA010000028.1:0-18292 GCF_058793595.1 Acidovorax sp. GW835-FHT14G06 | reverse complement strand
GGGTAGGTAAAACACCTGGCTCAGTTTTAGGTCGGCATCACACCAAAAAGTGGCTCAGTTTTCGGTCGGCGTCAACAATGCGTGAGGGCCAGTATGTTGTCTGCAACGAACCAGCGACTGATGATCGTGTTATCAAATGGCGAGATTTGGCACTGGAGCGCGGTTTTCGTGCGGTGGCGATAGTTCCACTATTCACTAATGGGATTTGTACCGACGCTCTGGTTTTCACTGCTGACCAACCCAACTTTTTTCAACGCGAAGAAAATCGGCTGTTGCAATCCATTGGTGATAACTTGTCGCACGCGCTGACGGCCATGGCGCAGGAGGCAGCTCGATCTGCAGCCACTGAGGCTCTTCGGTTAACGCAGGCAGCAGTTGAATCATCCAGTGATGGAATAGTGATATGCGACGCTCAGATGCCTGATTTACCCTTGGTCTACGTAAATCCAGCTTTCGAGCGAATGACTGGGTATTCATCAGTTGAGGCCATAGGAAAGAATTGCAGATTCCTTCAGCTCGGCGATTCCGAGCAACCGGGGCTCAATGAGATTCGAGCGGCCTTGCGGGAGCACCGAACGGGTGAGGCCACTATCAGGAATTTCACCAAGGACGGCGCCGTGTTCTGGAACAGTTTGCGAGTAGCTCCGGTTCACGATGCACGGGGAAATGTTACCCACTATGTTGGCGTTCAAACTGATGTGACTGAACGCATCCAGTATGAGCAAGATCTCGCACATCGTGCGCACTACGACGCTTTGACATCGCTGCCGAATCGGCAGTTGTTGGAGGCTCGTTTGGAGCAGGCTATCACGGCGGCACAGCGTCACGAGACGTTGGTAGGGGTAGCCTTTCTAGATCTTGATAATTTCAAAACCTTCAATGACAGCATTGGTCACGCTGCAGGAGATGAAGTTCTTCGTATGGTGGCTGCTCGCATGGTTGAGTGCGTACGTCCAACCGATACGGTGGCTCGCCTCGGTGGAGATGAATTCGTACTGGTAATGGGAGGTTTGGGAGAACCAGACGAACTGAAGAGTGTGATCTCTCGCATTCAGGCACAACTTGCGCAGCCGATGCAGCTGGATGGCAAGGAGTACTTTGCAGCTGCCAGTATCGGGCTGGCCGTTTTCCCCCGCGATGGGGGCACGGCAGAGCAGCTCATTCAACGTGCAGATTTCGCGATGTACAAGGCGAAAGAAGATGGCCGAGGTGTCGTGAGGACCTATCAACCTTCCTTGGACCTTCGCGGCGGTGATCGACTGGAACTAGAACGAGCGTTGCGTCAGGCGCTTATGCGAAATGAGTTTACGCTGCACTATCAGCCAAAGTGTGACTCTCACACAGGTGAGTTGTGCGGCGTAGAGGCGCTGATCAGATGGAATCATCCAGAGCGCGGAATGGTACCCCCGATTCAATTCATAGCGCTTGCTGAGCAAACGGGGGTTATTGTTCCCCTGGGCGAGTGGGTGCTCGAAGACGCCTGCAGGCAAAACCGCTTATGGCGAGAGTCAGGAATTTGCAGCGTCCCTGTAGCCGTCAACGTCTCTGGTATTCAGTTCAAGCAGGGAAGTTTGTTAACGACGATCACCGATGTGCTGGAGCGCACTGGCTTGGAGCCTCAAGGGCTGCATCTTGAGATCACTGAATCAGTGATGATGAGCGATCCAGAAGGTTTTATTCGTACATTGAATGCCCTGCGCGCAATCGGAGTTCGCATCGCCTTAGATGACTTTGGAACGGGGTATTCCAGCCTCAGCTATCTCAAACAATTTCCTATCGACTACGTCAAAATTGATCGGTCTTTCGTAAGAGATATCACCACGGATCCCATGGACGCAGGCATCTGCAGCGCCATCATTGCGATGGCTCACAACTTGGGTATGCAGGTGATTGCCGAAGGTGTTGAAACCCAAGAGCAAGCAGATTTTTTACGTCGCGGAGGGTGCGATCAGCTGCAGGGATATCTCGTGGGCCGTCCACAAACTGCTGAGGGATTTTTGTACCAGCCGCAGTCGCTTGGGTGTTGACTAACGTCATGTATTGAATGCTGATAACCATCACCGACAAGGACTAGCTGTGAAGAGTCAACAGGTTATTTCCTGTTGGATTGAGTCTGTCCATAGGCATCAAGCCGCCAATGCCACTGTGTGGCGGGTGCCAGTTGTAGTGATGCTGCCAGCTTGCCAAGGCTAGCGTTCGCTAGGCTGAGTTCTGGTAGCTCCAGCCATAGGCCCATTCGCGCAGTGCTGATTGAATGAATCGCTCTGCCTTGCCATTGGTCTGTGGCCGGTAGGCCCGGGTGAACTTGTGCCGGATGCCCAAGGCCGTGCAGGCATCGGCGAACTCACCTGAACGAAACGCAGCTCCGTTGTCCGTAAGCGTCCGGGCATCCCACATTGATCTGTCGTTGAAGGTTGCTGAGCAGGCGAACCTCTACGTTGTGGAACCGCAGCAAGCGTCGTCGCCACCGGCCTGGATTGGAGGGCACGGCACCGAACCGAACGAGCAGAACACACAACAATCGCCCGGTTTTGGACGCAAGACGGCGTGGCAAATTCCGCACTCGTAGAACCATTGGCACGCATCCGTCGGCATTATTTCGTTCTTGGCATACCCACACTCAGGGCATGTCAGAACAGAGTCCAAGATCAAACCTGTCACGGCTTGGCCGGGGCAACAGATGACGGGAAGCCGGCTTCCGTGGTGGCCTTGGTCAGCACTTCCACCTTGACTCTGGTGTCATCAAAGACCACCGTGGTTTCTCGTTTGGCCAGGTTGGATTTGACGTCAATGACTCCGTCGATTTGAGTCAGCGCCTTCTTCACCGTAATAGGGCAAGTGGCACATGTCATGCCGGGCACCAAGAGG
The DNA here is from genome assembly GCF_058793595.1 of Acidovorax sp. GW835-FHT14G06. Taxonomy (NCBI): domain Bacteria; kingdom Pseudomonadati; phylum Pseudomonadota; class Betaproteobacteria; order Burkholderiales; family Comamonadaceae; genus Acidovorax; species Acidovorax sp. GW835-FHT14G06. The sequence continues at coordinate 15,424 of NZ_JBXAGA010000028.1, read as the reverse complement.
GTGACACTCTGTTGGGCAGCCCAGGCGGGGGTCAGCAGCAAGACTGCTGCAGTGGTCATGATCAACTGCTTCATATCGGGATCTTTCATCAGTAGAACCAGTGGGCGAACAGAGGGAACACCAGCGCAGCCACCAGCAGCAGTGTCACCAAGGCAAACAACACTTTGTAGGAGTGGTTGACCATCGGCCGTTGACATACCTGACCCGCTTCACAGGCCACAACCGGGCGCCATATCCGGCGTGCTGCAAAGATCAAGGCGATAGTGGCTGCACCAATGAACAGCGGCTGGTACGGCTCCAGCAGGGTCAACGTGCTGATCCATGCCCCAGAGATGCCCAGCATGATCAGCACCAGAGGACCAAGACAGCAGGCGGACGCCAAGAGCGCGGACAGGCCACCGGCGATCAAGGCCTTTCCACCGCCAGTGGCACGGTCAGAATTGTCGGTAGATTTTGTTGACATGGCTTAAGCTTAGTTCCGTACATTGGTACGGAGTCAAGCACCATGAGCCTTCCTCTTCCGCATGCCCACCCCAGCTTGACCATTGGTGAGCTGGCCAGGGCGGCCGGTGTCAACATAGAGACCATAAGGTTCTACCAACGCAAGGAGCTGATGCCCGAGCCAGAACGGCCCCAGGGCAGCATTCGGCGGTATGACCAGAATGACCTGTCGCGATTGCATTTCATCAAGACTGCAAAGCGGCTGGGGTTCAGCCTGGATGAGACCGCGCAGTTGCTGCAACTCGACGATGGTGCGAGCTGCGCTCAAGCCCGTACACACGCACAGTCCAAGCTCGCCGAAGTTCGGCTCAAGCTTGCAGACCTGCACCGGATGGAAGTTGTACTCTCCGAATTGATCGATCTCTGCGGTTCTGGAACAGGCAAGATCCGCTGCCCGCTGATTGCGGCAATGGAGACACAGTCGCCCTCTCTAAACATTTGAATCAATGGTGGACTGCCAGCGATGTGGCAATAGATCATGGATGCGGCTGGCGCGCTGCATGGGCAGTCGTGCCATCACATCGCGCAGGTAGGCGTAGGGGTCATGCCCATTCATGCGCGCTGACTGGATCAGGCTCATGACGGCGGCTGTGCGTTGTCCCGCGCGCAGGCTGCCAGCGAAGAGCCAGTTGATGCGGCCAATGGCGATCGGACGGATCTGGTTCTCGATCCAGTTGTTGTCCACCGGCAGTTGCCCATCGTCGACGAACCGGGTCAACGCCACCCAGCGCCGCAGGCTGTAGTCAAGCGCCTTGGCGCTCGCTGAACCCTCGGGTACCTTCTGGCGTTGCAGCAGCATCCACTGGTGCAAGGCATCGAGCAGCGGATTCGTTTGTTGTTGCCGAATGGCTTGGCGCTGATCGGCGCTGAGCTCCTTGACCTCGCGCTCGATCTCGTAAACACGACCGAACTGCTGCAGCGCGAACTCGGCAATCTGGCTCTGGTTCGCCGCGTGCAGATCGAAGAATTGCGCCTCCCGTGCGCCAGGCAGCCAACCTCGCTCACGCCACAGGCGATCAAGGCCTTGTAGCCGCTGAAGTCGTCACAGGTCAGGCTCCCTCTCCAGTCGCCCAGGAAGCGCCGAGCATGTTCGCCCGAGCGCGATTCGCAGAAGTCGTAGACGACCACCCGGGTGTTCTCGAACGCGCCCGTCGCATAGGCCCATAGATAGGCGCGATGTATCTTTCCTGTGCCCGGTTTAAGCATGGACACCGGCGTCTCGTCGGCATGCAGCACGCGGTGCTGCAGCAGCTCGTTTCTCATGGTGTCCACCAGCGGCTGCAGCTGCACGCCGCAGGAGCCCACCCATTGCGCCAACGTGGAGCGTGGGATAGCCAGACCGGCTCGACCGAAGATCGCTTCCTGGCGGTACAGCGGAAGGTGGTCTGCGTACTTGGCCACCAGCTCCTGCGCCAGCAGCCCGGTGGTGGGGATGCCCTTGCCGATGACGTGCGGATCGACGGGGACTTGGGTGAGCGTCTCGCACTTCGCGCATGCCCACTTGCCCCGGATGTGGCGCTCGACACTGAACACACCAGGCACGTAGTCCAGCTTCTCGGCCGCGTCCTCGCCCACGCGCTTCATCTGGCAGCCGCACTGGCACATGGTGGATTCGGGCTCGTGGCGGATCTCGCGCCGCGGCAGGTTGGCTGGCAGCGGCGCGCGCTTGGGAACCTTCTTCTCTTCAATCTTGGCGGGCGCCTGCGCTTCTTGCAGCGCATCGATCTCCGTGGCCACGGCCGCCAGGTCGGCCTCGATCTCGTCTTCGAGCAGGCTCTTCTGTTCGGGGTTGAAGCGTTCGGATTGAGCCGCGAACTACATGCGCTTCAAGAGCGCGTTCTCGTGCGTGAGTTTGTCCAGCAGCGCGCTCTGGTGGCGCAGCTGCGTCATGAGGCGCGTGGTCAGCTCACTCAGCTCTTCTGCGCTCAGGCTCTGCAGGAATTGAGGCTCGACCACCATGGGCATTCACTGTGCCTGCACTGGCACGCGTGCACCATTGGCGCATGCCCCAATTGGCAAGCACCGGTCTGCGCGTCAGAGTCAGACCACGGTGATGACACCACCGTCGGCCAGGCACTGCCAAGGCAGGCCCAGCACCAGCGCATCGAACTGGGCTCGGGTGAGCGAAGCGGTGCTTTCCGCATCACGCGGCCAGACGAACTTGCCGCTGTTCAGGCGCCGCGCTGCCAACCACACACCGATGCCGTCGTGCACCAGCACCTTCATGCTGTTGGCTCGTCGATTGGCGAACAGGTAGGCGTGGTGCGGGCGCGCTGCGCCGAAGACCGACACCACGCGAGCCAGCGCCGTCTCGGTGCCCGCTCGCATGTGCAGCGGTTCGGTGGCCAGCCACAGCGCATCAACCCGGATCACTTGAGCAGTTCTCACATCCACACGGCGCACTGATCGGCTGCGTCCACAGGCCAGTTCACCGAGACGCTGGTGGCGCCACGGCGCAGCTCGATGCGGATGTCCGGCTCAGGTGCACATGCCGCTGGCGGTAGCGACACTGGAACGAATGCGGGAGCCTGGAGTGCAGGCAGCGCGCCACCCGCTTCGCGGCGCCACTTGTGCACGACATTGGCGTTGATGCCGTGCGACAGGGCAATACCGGCCACCGATGCGCCTGGCCCGGCGCACTGGGCAAGGATCTGCTGCTTGAGCTCGGCCCCGTACCGTCGGCGGGTCTTCTTCTTGGATTCGTTCATGGTGTCCACCTATTCGCTTGGTGGACACCATCGTTGCCGCTTAGACCAATCGCTTCAAGGGTGGGATGACCCCGCGCTTACCAGTAACTGTACTGCCTGGCCCTTCTTCTCATCGGGGTGCATGGCGGTGAAGGCAATGCGGGCATGGTCATCAATGGCAACGAACAGCGTCTCCCAACCCGCTCCATCGACCGAATCTTTGCGATTGCCTGTGACCCGATGGCTTGGTCTGACGATGACGCCGAGCTTCTTGGTGTCGATGTGCAGAAGATCGCCGGGCGTCACGTGTTCGTAGCGCACCTCAGGCTCAGCAGGCACCAGATCGCTCAGCTTGGACAAGCCTGCCCTGGACAGCATGCGAGCCACCGGGGCCTGGGAGACACCCACGCTGCGTGCAACGCGCGCCTGCAGCATGCTCCGCTTGCGCAACTCCAGGATCAGCAAGGCCTTGGATGGATCGATGGCATGGGTCGAGCTGGCGGGCCTGGAGGATGCATCGGCAAGGGCAGCCTCACCGCCAGCCAGATAGCGCCCCAGCAACTTTCTGGCCGATGGCGGGGTGACGCCTTGCACAGCAGCGGCTTGCACTGCACTGAGGCCCTGCAGTGTCATCTGCTGGACCATCTCCAGGCGACGGGCACTTGGTCAAGTCCAGTCCGATGACAGGCAGGTTTAGAGTCGATTGCATGGCGGCCTCCAGGCTCAGTGGTTGCGAGGGTTGCCACTCTGGCACTTTGCAACTGAACTGGCGACACCCCTGTCTACGGGAGGGTTACCGCGGCGCAGCGCCAAAGGTGGCTGGACCATGCCATCTCCGGGTTTTAGAAAAATGATTCCCAGAACAAGATCCGTGTTATGCCCTTCACTTTGTGGCGCGGTCAGCTGGACATCATCAAACGCTGCACGGTCCAGTACAGCGACAGCACCAGCAACGCGACGGAGCCCCCACGCACCACCACCGAGCGGTACCACGCCCTGCGCGCCAATGCCACCGAGACCGCGCACCACAGGGCGACCACCATCAGTTGGCCCACTTCGACCCCCAGGTTGAACCCCGCCAGGGCCCACAACAGCGAAGCCCCCGCCACGCCCGCTTCGACCAGCACACCGGAAAAACCCAGCCCGTGCACCAGCCCAAAGCCCAGAGCAAGCCAGCTACTGCGCAGGCCTTGGACGGGAAACAGGTTCAGCAACGCCGAGATGCCGATGCTGATGGCAATGGCGGGCTCCACCCAGTTGCCCGACACGGTGACCCAGCCCAGGCCTGCCAGTGCCAGCGTGATGGAATGGCCCACGGTGAAACAGGTCACCGTGAGCAGGAGCGCCTTGATCCCGGCGAAGCGGTCCCTGGCGCCGGAGGCCGGGGTTTCAGCGATCGGTGTTGTGCCGGACTCCGTGTGCAATGGCAGATCGCGGTGGCGGGGCTGCGGCCGCGCCAGGGAGATGGGCAGCAACAGTGCCAGCAAAAAGGCCAGGTGGTCGTAGCCAGACAGGATGTGGTGCACCCCCTCGGTCACAAAGTGCAGCAGCGTGGCCAACCCGCCGCGTGGGGCGCCGGGCTCTGTTGCGTCCGCACCTTGAGACCCTTCCGCACCGTCTGCCCCCGCTTGTCCTGCGCGGCTGCCCGCAGAGCGCAGGTCGGTGCCCGAGCGCCCGTCAGGGGCCAGCACGGCTGCCAGCGTCTGGCCGCTCAACGCGCCGCCCACCAGCAGGCGGTGTGTGGGGTCGATGCCCTGCATCAGGCCGTAGCGCAGAGTGACCGCCTGGGCTGGCGCACAGGGCAGCGTGGCAGCCAGCCGCGCGTAACGCCCATCGGTGCGCTGCTCCAACGCTTCAAAGCGCCAGGCAGGCACCGTCGCCGTTCCGTCGCACTGCCACAACATGCCCTGGCCCACCCACTGGACGATGGCGGGCATGGACTGTCGCACCTCGCCCCATGTGAGCTGACGGTCGCCATCGGCATCGAGCTGCTCCAGCGCGGCATCCACGTCCTTCAAGGCCACCGACAGCACAAGGCCTATCGATGCGCCCGCCCCTGCAGTGCCCTGGGGTGCCAGCGCATCCGTCACCCGCAGATAGGCGTCGCTGGCCTTGTGGGCCCAGGCGCTGGGCGCCAGTGCTGCGGCAGTCAACGCGACAGCCACCATGGCCCGCAGGGAACGCCCGTGTGGGCGCAGGAGGCCCGTTATCCAGTGCATGCAGCGCATCATTGGGCTCCCCGGGTCTGCCAGCGCGCCAGACGCAGGTCTTGCAGCCCTGCTTGCTGCAGGGCCTGCCGCACGGCCTGGTGGGCAGCAGCGTCGCCCGACTGCTCAGAGGTCTGCAGTGCAAGCCACCAGTCGAGGGGCTCTTTTTGCAGGGCAAGGTTGGTGCGGGCCGCCTTCCATGCGGCGGCGGGTTGCCCCTGCAACCACAGCGCCAGCAAGGCACGCTCCCGGGCGTGGGCGTCCAGCCCCTCGCCGCGCGCCGCGATGGCGGCAAAACGCGCTTCCAGGTCGCGCACCAGGGGCTGCCACGCGGCGTCCCCCATCAGCCGCAGGGCCTGCGCGCGCCGCAGCAGCACGGAGTCGCTGTCGGGCTGGTGCCGGAGCACCTCCAGTGCGGCGCTCGCACGATTGCGGCGCAACAGCTGGTCGGCATAGGCCAGCGCGGTGTAGCCGTCGGGGGCATCGGCCAAGCTGCGGCGGTAGGCCGCGTCGGCAGCGTCATCGCGCCCTGCGCGCTCTTCGCTCTCGGCCAGCAGCGACCCGATCCAGGCCCGCTGGGCAGCATCCCCCGCCACCTGCTGCCGCAGTGCGGTGAAGCCATTGCGCGCGGCATCGTGCTGGCCTTGCAGTGAACGGGTTTCAAGCAGGCAGGCGGTGGCATACAGCGCAGCACCATAGCGGGCTACGTTGCGGCAGGCGGCCTCGGCGGCCTCATAGCGCGCGGCCACACGCTCCAGGGTGGCCAGCGTGAGCCAGCCCTGCACCTGTGCGGGGTTGGTTTGCAAGGCGCGCTCCAGCGTGGCGCGCGCGGCTGAAAATTCATGGCGCCCTTGCTCTACGGTGGCCTGCAACACCAGCAGATCGGCCGGGGCGTCCGCCTGGCCCCACCAGCGTGCCAGGGCCGCCTGTGCCCGGCCCAGGTAACGCGGGTCCGCCGTCTCGCGTGACAGCGTGATCCAGCGCCGGGCCGTGGCGGCAGCGGCCTGGGGCGTGGCGGGGGCTGCGCTCACACGCTCGGGCAGACGCTCGACCACATCGGCATCGAGGCCAGGTGGCAAGTCCTGCGGCAAGGCCGCCAGGGCCGTGCCCGCCCATAGCACCAGGCACAAGGCCACGCACACACAGTGATGAGGTTTCTTCATGGGATCGTGACAACAGCGGATATCGAAAGAGACACAATCACCCACGCACGCCCTGGCCACACCCCTTCAGGGCGCAGTCAGGACATCGCGCGAGGGTCAGAGCCGCGAATCGGGCTCTTCAGCCTCGGTGCTGGACAGCACCAGCTGGTCTACCGCCTGAGGTTCAGTGGTGTCCGATGCGCCGCTGGCCACAATGGGCTGCACATACGCGAACGCGTTCACCATCACGGGGCCCCCATTGCCAGGGTCTGCCGTGTTGTCGCCGCTACCGCCCCCGCCGCAACCGGTGATGGCCAATGCCGCCACCGAAGTAAGGGCCAGGTGCTGAATCCGAAGGTTCTTTTGCATGGTGTGGCTCCTTCGGATCAGAAGTTCTTGGCACCGGGGAGCGGCGGGTTCACATACGGAAACGCCGTACGGTAGTCCGTCGCCTTGGTGCGCGAGCCGTCCACAAACGCTACCCCTCCTGCCGGGGCATCACCCGGCTTGCAGCCCACCTTGAGCGTGTCCGTGGCACCCGTCACCGTGCACAGCGCACCCATGGCCACGCGCAGCGATACGTCCACCACGTCGTCGCCCAAGCGGCGGCCGTTCGGGAAGCCGGCCGCATCCCCTGCCACCACCCCCAGCGAGTTCTGCGCAGCCGCAGCCGTGGCGGCAATGCCCGTGTTCAAGCGCAGCATTTCGGCCAGGGGGCCGCCGGCACCCAGGCCGGTGATGTTGCCAGGGCGATTGACGGTGGGCAGCCCCGTGAGGAAGGCCGTCATCAGGTCGGTGCGCGGGAAGTTCGTGGGGGCCTTGGCGCCAAACAGCGTCTCGACCAGCGCGGGCAGCGTGGGGTGCGTCACGTAGTCCGCAAAGTTGGCCGCATCATCCTTGGGCTTGGACGCGTTGAACTTGTCCTTGTCCTTGAGGCCAATCACCACCTCGTTGACCAGCGGCATGCCCAGGCGCGAGACCTGCGTCCATGCGCCACCGGCCTTCTCGCTGGTCTGCAGGCCCGAGTCTGGCTTGCCATTGAGCAAGCGGGCCTGGCGCAGGCTGGCAGTGGTCCAGCCGCCAATGACCTTCTCGCCCGATGCAGCAGTCAGGCAATTGGTGGGCACTTCCACCGCGAGCGACGTCACGTTCTTGTTGGCAATCTGGCCCGCGCCGAAGGCCGCAGCATTCGACTCGCTGGTGATGACGGCGGCAGGTGCATTCACCAGATCAAAGATGGTGCCCAACGACACCGGGAACGGGTCCTGCCGCTGGCCCACAAACACCTTGCCGGGGGTGGCGCAGCCAGGGATGTTGATGCCATACACATACTTGCCGGCATAGGCGTCGTAGGCGGTCGCATTGCCCAGCGATTTTTCACCGATGTAGTCGATGGGCTTGGTGAAGGTGGTACCCCCACCGGCCATGGTGATCTGCTCGCGCTTGCCGGTACGGCGGTCACCGCGCACGATGAACATCTCGTACTCTTCACGGTAAGCCAGCGGGTCGCCCGCTGCGCCGCTGATGCCACCGGCGTTGCGCAGCGGAATGGCCACCTTCTTGCGGGCACCATCAGGACCGATATCGAGCGTGATGCCGTTGCCACCATTGTTCAGCGTGTTCTTGAAGCGGAACTGAAAGGTGATGTCCTCCGCCGCGTCGCCGTTGTTGTCGATGTGGATCTCGTACAGCGCATTCGAGTCCAGGCTGAAGTAGTTGGGGCCGCCATAGGCATCCTGCAGCGGCAGGTAGTTGGCGATCATGGTGACAAAACCCGCTCGACCCGGTTCGTAGCTGTTGAACAGGTAGAAGTCACTGCCGTCAACCTTGGGCTGGGTCGTGATGAACGGCGCCTCGCGGTGGCTGGACGCCAGACTGACGCCCGCTGCGCTGGCAGCCAGAACAGCCAGCACGGCCAGACTGATTTTTTTCAATGGCATGGGGATCTCCTCGTAGGTGGATGGTGGGGTGCCAAGCACCCCATCTCTTTACGCAACCAAAAAGTATCTAGATTCAATTGACCTATTGGCAATTACCCTAATGGGGCAAAACAGAGCTAGTTGCGGTACCTCATGCCAAGTCCTGAGCCACCTGTAGCACAGAAGCCGAAGGCACATTGAGGAATTCAGGCTCTTTGTTGATGAACCGGGCAATCAGCTAGGGGCAGGCAATTCGATTGATCTTGCGCCGCTCGCGGGTGACCCATTTCATGCAGCACCTCCTTGTGTTTCCAGAGTCGGCTGGCACCGGAATCACATTTAGATACCCAATAAGCTATAATTGCGACTCTTTCTCATTAACATTCCGGTGGAAGCCCCACCGATTGACGGTAGTGACATGCTGATACGGATCTTTCGGAGGGGGCGATGGAGCCTACTGGCAACGATGGCTTTGCTGGCTGGCTGTGGAGGGGGAAGTAATACGACCACAACCACAGGTCTACCCGAAAGAGCAACGCTGTCAGCCCAAGCGGCGTTAGGCGAGAAAATCTTCAACGACTCTTCGCTATCGAGTTCAGGGCGGCAGTCTTGTGCTAGTTGCCACAATGCGAATCAAGCTCACGGTCCATCGAATACTCTGGCTGCACAGTTGGGAGGGCCTCTGCTGGATCAACAGGGCCGCCGAAGCGCTCCATCCATCAACTATCTGTCCTTTAACAGTGCTTTTCGCTTCGCTGCGGATGGCACGCCCACGGGCGGCTTCTTCTGGGATGGCCGAGCACAATCGCTACAAGCGCAGGCTGCCGGTCCTTTCACCAATCCATTCGAAATGGCAAATGCCGACGTGCCGGCAGTTATCGCACGGCTTGCAAAGGTCAGCTACGCCGATGAATTCACGCGCGTATTCGGCACCGACATCTTCAGCCGGCCAAACGAAGCGATGGACCGCATCACCCTCGCCCTCGCCCAATACCAGAAGGAAGATGCCGATTTTCAGCCGTTCTCCAGCAAATACGACGAATTCTTGCGGGGCAACGTCGCGCTGACTGAGCAAGAGCTGCGCGGCCTCGCACTCTTCAACAGTCCGGCCAAGGGCAATTGCCAAGCTTGCCATCCATCAGCCAAGGCCACCGACGGTAGTCTCCCGTTGTTCACCGATTTCAGCTTCGACAATCTCGGCGTGCCTCGCAACCCCGCGATTCAGCGCAATACAGATGCGAACTATTTTGATCTCGGCCTGTGTGAGCGCGCCGATCTGAACGCGCGCCGCGACCTCTGCGGAGCGTTTAAGGTTCCGTCGCTACGCAATGTGGTCAAAAGACAAGCGTTCTTCCACAACGGCCGCTTCGCCTCGCTGAAAGAAGCACTGACCTTCTATGTTCAGCGCGATACCAACCCAGAAAAGTGGTACCCGCTCAATGCAGATGGCAGCGTGCGCAAATTCGATGATCTGCCTCGAGCCTACGTAGGCAACGTCAACATTACAGAGGCCCCTTACAACCGCAAGCCCGGCGATGCGCCCGCGCTGAGCGATGCAGAGATCGACGACCTTATCACCTTCCTGCGCACATTAAGCGACGGGTACGTGTCGCGCTGAGTCCCACCATTCCATCTTTTTTACACAGACTCCCGGAGCTTTTATGGTCGTTTCTCGATTGCTGCCCGTTCGCAGCCTACTAACTACCGCTTTGGCTTTAGCGATCGGCAGTGCCCATGCCCAAACCGCGGCTGAGACCGAGCTGGCTCGGAAACTTGACCAGCTCGCCGCCGAACTCGTCTCCGTCAAGGCCCAACTTTCTCAGTTGCAGCAGCAGAGCGCCGCCCGGCCAGCTGCGGATCCTGCGACGCCCGCCACCGGTCTAGGGACTACCGCTGAGGGTGAGTCAACACGAAGCGGGCCCGCTACTGTGTTGACCAGCTATGGCGAAATCAACTACAACCGCCCGACTCGCGCCGGCCATAATGCCCAAGCCGACATCCGCCGCTTCGTGTTGGGTTACCAGCACCGATTCGACGAGAAGACCAAGCTCGTCACTGAGCTTGAGGTTGAGCATGCAGTGTCCTCGGCTGGCGACCGCGGTGAGGTAGCAATCGAACAGGCCTTTATCGAACACGAAATCCGCCCGAACCTCGCGCTGCGTGCAGGGCTGTTTCTGATGCCAGTGGGCTTGTTGAACGAGAACCATGAGCCCACGGCTTTTTACGGTGTGGAGCGCAACTTCGTTGAGACAGCAATCATCCCCAGTACTTGGCGCGAAGGCGGTATTCAGCTCATCAGCAACTTCGATAATGGGATGACCCTACAAGGCGGCCTGACCACCAGCTTCGACTTGACCAAGTGGGACGCCACCAGTACCGAGGGGCGTGAGTCACCACTTGGCAGCATCCATCAGGAATTGTCCCTGGCTAAAGCGCACGATGTAGCCGTGTTCGGGTCGGCCAACTGGCGCGGTATCCCTGGCTTGTTGTTGGGCGGTTCGGTCTTCGCGGGCAATGCAAGCCAGGCCCTCGCCACAAGTAAATCACGCATCACCTTGTGGGACCTGCACGCCCGCTGGACACCCGGTCGCTGGGATTTATCGACCGTCTACACGCGTGGCAGCATTAGCAATACGGCAGGATTGAATACCCCATTGATAGGCAACGACACCTTAGTTCCAAAGACTTTTGACGGCTTCTACCTGCAGGCCGCATACAAGCTCTGGTCCGATGGTGACTATGCACTTTCGCCTTTCGTGCGCTGGGAGCATTTCAATACCGCGAAATCCTATGCTGACATTGGCGCTGGCCTGACGCCCGACGCTGCGCGCGCGGAAAAAGTCGTTACCGTTGGTGCTAATTTCAAACTTTCCCAGAGCGTTGTCCTCAAGGCCGACTATCAACGATTCCGTGAAGCTGTTGACTCCAATCGCTTTAACCTCGGAATCGGCTGGAGCTTCTGATGCGCATCGCGCTGGCACCGGCCGCCCTGATTGCTCTTGCGCCATCGGCGGTTTACGCCGTTACTTATTTGAATGCTGAGCAAGCGGCAAGACTGATGTATCGGGATGCTGATCGCTTTGAGACCAAGACGCTAGTGGCAGAGGGCAATCGATCAGTCAGCATGCGCATCGCGAGAAAAGGGAGCCTCGCCCTCGGCTATGTAGTGTTCGACGAGGTAGTCGGAAAGACCGAGCAGATTAGCTATGCGGTTGGGGTCGACACCGATGGAAGCATTAAGCAGCTGGAGATCTTGGCCTACCGCGAGAGTCACGGCGGCGAGATCCGCCTTCCCGCTTGGCGCAAGCAGTTTGTCGGTAAAACGGCCTCTGCACCGCTGCGAGTCGGCGAAGACATTGCCAATATCAGCGGGGCTACGTTGAGCTCCACACACATCACCGATGGAGTACGTCGCATTTTAGTCGCGCTGAGCGCCGCACGCCGCTCAGGTAGCCTGGAATGAGTCGCGATGCAGAGACGCGCACGACCGCTGCTCGGAACGCTGGTTGAGATCGGTGCATCAACGGGAATTGACGCCGGATTTACCGCGATAGCTGAATTGCAGGCGCAGCTCTCACGCTTCGAGTCTGGTAGTGACATTGCTCGCTTCAACGCCATGTCTGTCGGCGGTAGGCTACGCATCGGCGCCTTGGCTGTGCGCGCATTGACCGTTGCGCGTCAGCTGCAAATCGAAAGCGGCGGTATCTTCGACGTAAGTTTAGGCAGCGGTTCAGAGGCTTGGCATCTCGACGGTGATTACATGTACAAGTTCAATGACGCTGTCACGCTTGACCTCGGTGGTATTGCCAAAGGCCTGGCGGTAGATGTCGCAGTGAAGGCTTTGCAAAATCATGGTGTCACTGCCGGGTGGGTGAATGCTGGCGGCGATCTGCGGGTGTTTGGTGATATTGAGGTGCCCATCCTTGTGCGCGATGAAGCCCACGGAGGCGCGCGTGAGTTCGCGCTGCTGCGTGACGGTGCCTTTGCTACAAGCCACTACGGTCCGGGAAGTCGTTCGGTACCGAGCCGACCCGTGCAGGCCCATGTCAGCGTCGCCGCGCCGCTATGCCTTTGGGCCGATGCGTTAACCAAGATCGTCGCGCTCTGCGGCGACACTGATCACCCGCTGCTGGCGCGTTTCGATGCTCTTGCTTGGCGACATGATGTGCTACGCACTGTATGACACATTCCCACCATTCCCGTACCCATCCATCGCATCTGCCACGCTATCGTCTGCCCAAGTGGCAGCGCAAGACGCTTTATGCCAGTGGCGCCGTACTCCTATCGACCGGCCTCATCTGGCTGATCCTGCATTACAGCATTGGTGCCGGCGCCGGCGAGCTACCGCACCCGCTGGAAGCTTGGCTTCTGCGCCTGCATGGCCTAGCTGCTATAGCGGGTATTTTTCTGTTCGGCGCCTTGGCCTCGTCACACGTCCCGCAGGGCTGGCGTTTGAGTCATCGCTGGCGGCTCGTGACGCAACAGCGAACCGGCGTTCTGCTTTGCTGCCTTGCTGCGCTGCTAGTGACGAGCTCCTATCTCTTGTACTATTTCGCATCCGAGGATCTGCGTTCCCTCCTGGGGGGTATTCATGCGGCCATTGGGGTCGCAATGGCAGGCCTCCTGTCATGGCACGGGCGTGCCAGAGCATAAAGGTGCAAGGTAAGTTTCTGGATTGAGAAGGTCGAGGCAGGCCATATCGAGATGTGCCTCTGATTTCGGAAAAAAGCCGGCGAAGGTCGAAGCCGTTCGAAACAAATACGCAAACGGGAAGCCGTGATCACCGGAGTCCATAAACTTCTACGAAAGTCAACACTTACGACACGCCTTTCGTCTCTCTCATGGCAGATTGGAAGGCGCGTAAGAATGCATACCCGCGAAAATTCACTATTTCCTCCGCGGACCACGCAGAGTTGGCTGAAGTCGCAATTCGATACAGCATGCCGTCACGGGCAAATCAGAACACGATCATTTCGACTTCATGGAGTCCCGCTGGGAATCAGCGACTCTTCACTGGCGATGGTCGTCGTTGTGGACAGACTCCCGTTGGAAGATACGATCTAGGCGTGCTGCCAACGAGTCCCCGTCTTCGCGTTAACTATCAAAGCTTCAGGCCCACTCCGAACACCTGTGCATGATCTGAGCAAAGGCGAATAGCCCCGAAAGCAGGGGCGCCATTGCGTCCGACAGGAGCGGGCGTGGGATGGTGTTGAGCTCGACGGATTTCACGTTCGACTCCAGTAAGATTTGAATACTGGCGGCCACGCCCGTGCGCGGCGGAAGGCGCAGCCGCGATCTACGGCTTGTGGGACAGAAGTTTCTGAACGGGGTTCTAAGCCGGAACCGCCGAAAATTCCGTCAGCCGATCAACGTGGCTTGTCCCGCGCCCGGTCGATGGGGTAGACCCAACAGTCGTGTCACTAGCCGCCATTTCGATCACGGCAATGCCAGCCGGACGTCACGTCCAGATTGTTCCGGTCTGGATGAGGCCGACTGACGTCTCGGATGACGGGTGGCATACAACTGCTGTGAGTCCTGCAGGGGGGCAGCTGCCTGACCGGACGGCGAGCATCAGCCCATCTCATGTATTAGTCATGTCAGCTTTGACACTGCGCACGCGACGGCACCCGACCCGTTGCAGACCCCCAGACATATGGAAAGCTGACGCTCAACGTGGAGTTAGCCGGCGCGGCGCGGCTTCATCGCGCAGCGTCCGTGTTGATGGATGGGTTAGAACTCTCTGGGGCACACATTTGAGAAAGACTATTTTTCAGCCAACGCAAAACCCGCGTTGCCAGATGCAACCACTGAGACAAATACAAACGGCACTGGACTAGTATTTAGAGCGCCATGCACTTGGCCAGGTTTTGCTATGGCAATATCTCCAGCCTTTAGATGAGCGACTTTGCCGCCTCCTTGGTAATACTCAGCCTCTCCAGAGATAACCGTCCAAGTATCTTGGCCGTCCGGGTGAACATGAGCGGTTATTTCTTGCCCAGGATGGGCATGCCAAACAACAACTGCTGAGTCCTTGGTTTCCAGAACCACTGAACGAATTGGTTCGCCGTCAGACGGACGAATATATTCTGTTACCGAAAATATTCTTGATTCCATTTCCATATCCACTCCAAAAATCAATTTGGCTTGAGAAGTTATTACAGAACAACTGTATCCGAGAGTTCTACGTTGCCGATAACCGGCCCGAAACGGCGGCGCAACGCGCCGCTGTTGGGGGTCCGTGTTCATCGGCGGGTTAGACCTGTGCTTGCGTAAGACGAATATCGACTTCTCGGTCGACGTATTTCCATTCCTCTGACGCACGCAGTTCGGAAAGCAGCCTGTTGAACTCAACCTCATGAATTGGCGCGTATTCGAACCAATTCAGAAAATCGAACGGTTCATTCTCTGAGAGGTCGCGGCAGTGGTGGAGCTTGCGCGCTACTGCAGGCAAATACTGAAGCCCGATTTGGACGTGCTTCGACTGTTCGAAAACGCTCCGGCGTTCGTCTTGCGTGAGCTCCCACCAAGCTGCGTTCTTCCGGATCGGTATTAGCGCACCGCACGTTGCTTCTGGGCGCGCCAGACCTTGCTGCTTCGCTACAATTTCATTCTTCTCTGCGCGCATGACATATCGTTCATTGCTGGTTATTCCACGAAGTATCCAGGGTGCATTGGTTTCAGACTGCAACTCTGAAGCGGATACGACGTTGAGCCTTTTGGCTTCAGGCAGGGGCTCGCCAACTCTCGTTTCGGCCCTGACAATCCGCCAAGGGCCAATGTCTGCGCCGACGAAAGCAAATAATCGTGTATCCATTTCAATCTTTCATGTGTGAATGTTTTAACTCTTGCAGCTTCGAAGAACCTATCTGCCGATCCCGTGATTGTGCATCATTGAATCGCCCCGGTTTTTGAGGAGGCTCAACACTCTGAGAGGATTGAGCCATGAAGAAGTCAAACAAGTTTTCACC
>NZ_JBXAGA010000027.1:0-18558 GCF_058793595.1 Acidovorax sp. GW835-FHT14G06 | reverse complement strand
GGCAGCTCGCCAGTCACGCCACTGCAGTGGTGGCATGACTTAAACCAAACAGCCTCCACGAATCCCGGGGCGATTCATCATCGCCTCCGCGCAACTGCGACGACCGCCCGCAGCAATCACATTGAACTTTCGAATCGAAACTGCTGAAGCGAACCTACGCGGACGTACGGCCGCAGTCTGTGCGCTGCCGGACGGAGCGCTGCCAATTTGCGCCTACTGGCAGGCTGTGAGTGCGCGGATGGGCCAGCGACCTCCCTTCATAGAGGGAGCGAAGCAGGTCAGAGACACTATTGAACGTCCGCTACCGGGAAGATGCTTGACCGTCCGCAACTGGCCGCCTGCCGCCGACCGCGGTCTGGCTCGAAAGCAGTCTGTCAACGCGCCGTTTCATTGTTGCCATGATCATCTCTTAATCGCGCACAGGCGGCCACAGGCGGGCAGTATGAACCAGCGTCAGTATCCACACCGTTTCGCCGTCGATCTGATACACCAGGCGATAGCTTTCGTGCGGGATCAACTCGCGGGTCCCGGGAATCTTTCCCGGCTTGCCCAGCATGGGGTGCTGGATCAAGCGGGCGGCCGCGTCGCTGAAAATCTCATCCATCCGGGCCGCCGCGCGCGGATTGTCGGCTGCGATGTAGTCCCACACATCGGCACGGTCTTGCTGCGCTTCGGGCGTCCAAACAACCCTCACGCCTGGCTCGCCACACTGGCACGCCGTGCGGCGAATTCGGCCTCAACTTCATCGTTCGACCGCCCCAATCCAGCGCGCATCGAAGCCCGGCCGGCTTCGACCTTGCGGCGCAGGAACTCGTCGTACTCGCGCGACTCGCGCTGGCGCTGAACGAACTCGCGCATCAGCTCGCGCAGCACTTGCGACGCCGGGCGATGGGCCGCCTCGGCTTCGGCCATAAACTCGGCGCGCAACTCAGGCTCCAGCTTCATCGTGAAAACGGCTTGTTTTGACATGATCGGGGCCTCCTGCCACTTGATACTAACAAAGTATATACGCCGTCATTACTAAGCGCTATTCACAGAACGCTGCAAGGCGGGCGTGCGCTAGGCCAAGGCCTGTCGGAAAACATTTGTTTTTCGACAGGCCTTCAACGGTGTCGTTTTCAGAAGGCGACTGCACCGGTTCATTGGGTTGGCCGTACCGAGTGCATAGGACTGCTGACACGACCTGTTCAGTAGTCGTATGCACGAGCCGCCGCGAGGGGATGGGATTGCTCAGGAGTCCCCTGCACGATGCTGTCTTGCGCCGTCACTTTACTAACCATAAACACCCTTTGTATGCCTTAGACAGAATTACGGGTTAAGTGACAATTTTTGACGACCGGCACGTTCTGGCTCACACTGTCACATAATCGAACGTATATGTGACAGGCGAAGAGATGTTGATCGGCTATATGCGGGTGTCGAAAGCGGACGGATCCCAATCCACCAATTTGCAGCGCGATGCGCTCATCGGCGCCGGCGTGAGTCCTGCCCATCTCTACGAGGATCTGGCATCAGGCCGACGCGATGATCGCCCAGGGTTGGCTGCTTGCCTGAAGGCGCTTCGTGAAGGGGATACGCTGATCGTATGGAAGCTCGATCGGCTCGGCCGCGATCTGCGCCACCTGATCAATACCGTGCACGACCTGACTGCGCGTAGCGTGGGACTGAAGGTCCTGACCGGTCACGGTGCAGCGGTCGACACGACGACTGCCGCCGGCAAGCTTGTGTTCGGCATTTTTGCTGCGCTGGCAGAGTTCGAGCGGGAGTTGATTTCCGAGCGAACGGTCGCCGGGCTTGTCTCGGCGCGCGCTCGCGGCAGGAAAGGGGGGCGCCCCTTCAAGATGACCGCCGCCAAGCTACGCCTGGCGATGGCCAGCATGGGGCAACCGGAAACCAAGGTGGGCGATCTCTGCGAAGAACTGGGGATTACCCGGCAGACGCTCTACCGGCATGTGTCACCCAAGGGAGAGCTGCGACCAGACGGCGTAAAGCTGCTCTCCCGAGGTTCAGCCGCATAGTAGCGGCGACCTGGAACGAGGCTGTTCAGTGCGGCAACGATCCGATTGCCGGTGTCGACCCGATGCAGCCGTCCAGCTTTGACGGAAGCTGTCGTTCAACGCCTGAATTAAGCCGCGCCGCGAAGCGGCGTCGGCTTGAATGAATTGTTAGATGCCAACCCGGTCAATGTGCGCTGACCTTGGATAGCAGGTTTAGAACGGCGACGCCACTGACGATAAGTCCCATGCCAATGAACGCCCAGAAGTCTAGTTTTTGGCCATGGAAAATCCAAGCAATAGCTGCCACAAGCACGATGCCAAGCCCAGCCCATACAGCGTAAGCAATACCGACCGGAATGGACTTGAGCGCGAGAGACAAGAAATAGAACGCAAGCCCGTAGCCAGCCACAACTACAACGGAAGGAACTAACCTAGTGAATCCATGGCTAGACTTCAGTGCGGAAGTTGCGATGACCTCGCCAAAGATTGCAACAGCCAGAAATATCCAGTTCTTCACGCGCAATCTCCTCTACGGTATGAAGGAGAAATTGTAGTGGCTATGAGTTGCCAAAAACAGTCTTGCGGCTATCGATTTTCTGTGAGCATACGCAACGCCAAATCTGGCATCTAAATTTATTTGGCGAAATTTGTTCAATTGTACTTGACGCTCACACAAAAAATCTCTATCATATATAAAAAACACGAAGCATCATAGGTTTATCTAGTTTAGGGAAAGAGAAAATAACTTTTTCATGAGTTGAACAACAGCGGCAAACTATTAAAAAGCTAAAAAGAGGAGTTGACTTGTAAAAATTTTGATTGCACGGCCTTATCTATGATAGGCGCGACAAAATGATAGGAGGCATTCACCTTGTTTAGCAGCACAGGCATAAGATTTGATTTACATTTCTGATGCAATTATAATGGTGGGCAAGAATGGCCGAAATACATAATAAACAGTCATTCCTCAATCCAGTCTTCAATTGCGGCCGCCTTCGTTTATTTTTGGCTTCCGCCACCTAGATGATGTTATTTATTCAAAAAATTTTTAGAAAAAAAGGAGAAATGATTATGTCAATTGCGGTTACAGGTGCTACTGGTCAACTCGGTGGGCTTGTGATTCAACATTTGCTCAAAAAAGTTCCCGCCAGTCAAATCATTGCCATCGTGCGTAATGTTGAAAAAGCCTCTACTCTTGCCGATCAAGGCGTGGAAGTTCGCCATGGCGACTATAATCAACCGGAATCTCTTCAAAAGGCTTTTGCAGGTGTCTCCAAGCTGCTCTTTATCTCAGGTCCGCATTATGATAATACGCTTCTTATCGTTCAACATGCAAATGTCGTAAAAGCTGCCAGAGATGCGGGAGTCAAACATATTGCTTACACAGGATATGCCTTTGCTGAGGAATCAATAATTCCCCTTGCACACGTACATTTAGCAACGGAATATGCCATCCGTACGACCAATATCCCGTATACTTTCCTGCGTAATGCCTTATATACGGACTTTTTTGTAAATGAGGGGCTGCGCGCATCCATAGAGTCTGGAGCAATTGTTACGAATGCGGGAAGCGGGATCGTTAATTCAGTAACACGCAATGAACTTGCTTTGGCTGCCGCAACGGTTCTTACAGAGGAAGGGCATGAAAACAAAACGTATAACCTTGTTTCCAATCAACCGTGGACCTTTGATGAACTTGCCCAAATTCTCTCCGAGGTTTCCGGCAAAAAAGTCGTGCATCAGCCTGTCTCATTCGAAGAAGAGAAAAATTTCCTCGTAAACGCTGGTGTCCCTGAGCCGTTTGCTGAAATTACGGCAGCGATCTATGACGCGATTTCCAAAGGAGAAGCGTCCAAAACATCAGATGATCTGCAAAAACTGATCGGATCCTTGACCCCTCTGAAGGAAACCGTAAAACAAGCCCTGAAAATGTAAGAATTGACCAAATGACATAAAATGAAAAAACAGAACATCCAATGACTGCAAACTCGTGACCTGCTTTATCTTAGTTCGAAAATAAGCCCTGTCACGCAGACAGACATTAACAGCCTGAGACCTAAAATTACATAAGGACTCAGGCTGTTTTATTTCTTTTGATCACGTTGGCGGATTTAAAAACGAAACGAGAGTATATCATCTTTTACAAAAGGGGGTTTAGGGCGACAGTTCTGCCGCATAACATCGGGATGTCGGATAACATGTTCTGCAACCTTCTGTTTAGAATAAGAAATATCGCGCAAGGCAAGATAACAACGCAGGTAAAGCAGCAGCTGGCATGGTGTGTGGTCTGATCGATTCCGGGCACAGGCGTATAGCATATCCTCCCGCCGGGGTGGCCGCTATCCGGAGCGCTTGATGACCGGCCGCTCCTGGCCGCCTGCCGCCCGTCATTCCCTGATGGGTTCAACCCCCTTTGCTGCTGTAGTGCATTCGGCTTCTGACATTTGGCGCAGCCGTCTTCTGAAAACGACAAACGGTCCTCTGCACCAACCTCCGAGTGGCCGCAAAATTGTGCGGAAAACTCTGTCGCCAGACGCTACCATACGGAAACCTCGTCTTAATGGTTTTCCGCTTATGTTGGTAGGTTACATGCGCGTGTCGTCGGACTCCGACCGCCAGAGCACGAACTTGCAGCGCGATGCGCTGCTCGCCGTCGGCGTCGATGCGCGGCATCTGTTCGAGGATCATGCTTCCGGCGCGAAGGACGACCGCGCGGGCCTGGCGCGGGCGCTCGAATTCGTTCGCCCTGGCGACGTGTTGGTCGTGTGGAAGCTCGACCGGCTCGGCCGTTCGTTGTCGCACTTGCTCGCCATCGTGACCTCGCTCAAGAAAAAGCAGGTGGCGTTCCGCTCGCTGACGGAGAACCTGGATACCACGACGCCCTCGGGCGAGTTTCTGTTCCAGGTGTTCGGCGCGCTCGCGCAGTACGAACGCGCCTTGATCCAGGAACGTGTCGTCGCCGGTCTGGCTGCCGCCCGCAAACGCGGCCGGATCGGCGGCCGGCCGCAGGCGATCACCGGCGAGAAGCTGGAGGCCATCGTCGCTGCGCTCGATGGCGGCATGTCCAAGGCGGCGGTGTGCCGCAACTTCGGCGTCAAGCGAACCACGCTGATCGAGACCCTGGCACGGGTTGGTTGGACGGGCTCTCGTGGAGCGTCATCGCGATGACGACCAAGAGCGAACGATTGACCGTCCTGTCGGACGCCGAGCAGGAAGCCCTGTACGGCCTGCCGGACTTCGACGACGCCCAGCGGCTGGAATACTTGGCGTTGACTGAAACCGAACTGGCGCTCGCCAGCAGCCGGCCTGGTCTCCATGCCCAGGTCTATTGCATCTTGCAGATCGGTTACTTCAAGGCCAAGTATGCCTTCTTCCGCTTCGACTGGAGTGAGGTCGAGCACGATTGCGCCTTCGTGCTGAGCCGCTACTTCCACGGCGAGTCCTTCGAGCACAAGCCAATCTCCAAGCACGAGCACTACACCCAGCGCGAGTGGATTGCCGATCTGTTCGGCTACCGGCCGTGGGCGGCCGAGTTCCTGGCGCAGCTCGCGCAGCAGGCCGCGCAGACCGTGCGGCGCGACGTGATGCCGGGGTTCATCGCCGCCGAGCTGATCGTCTGGCTAAACGAGCACAAGATCATCCGGCCCGGCTATACCACCCTGCAAGAGCTGGTGAGCGAAGCCCTGTCCGCCGAGCGTCGGCGGCTGGCTGGCCTGCTGTCGGAAGTGTTGGACGAATCGGCCAAGGCCGCGCTGGGTCGGCTTCTAGTGCGTGACGACACCCTGTCGCAATTGGCGGCGCTCAAGCAGGACGCCAAGGACTTTGGCTGGCGTCAGATGGCCCGCGAACGCGAAAAGCGCGCCACGCTGGAGCCGCTGCACCGGATCGCCAAGGCGCTGCTGCCCAAGCTCGGCGTCTCGCAGCAGAATCTGCTGTACTACGCCAGCCTGGCGAACTTCTACACCGTCCACGATCTACGCAACCTGAAGGCCGATCAGACCTACCTCTACCTGCTTTGCTATGCCTGGGTGCGCTACCGGCAGCTTTCCGACAACCTGGTCGATGCGATGGCCTACCACATGAAGCAGTTGGAGGACGAAAGCAGTGCGGGCGCAAAGCAATCCTTTGTCGCCGAGCAGGTGCGCCGTCAGCAAGACACACCGCAGGTCGGCCGCCTGCTGTCGCTTTACATCGACGACAGCGTGCCCGATCCCACGCCGTTCGGCGATGTGCGCCAGCGCGCCTACAAAATCATGCCCCGCGATACGCTGCAAACCACCGCGCAGCGCATGAGCGTGAAGCCGGTGAGCAAGCTGGCTTTGCACTGGCAGGCGGTGGACGGCCTGGCTGAGCGCATCCGCCGCCATCTTCGGCCGCTGTATGTCGCGCTCGACCTCGCTGGCACTGATCCGGGCAGCCCGTGGCTCGTGGCGCTGGCCTGGGCCAAGGACGTGTTCGCCAAACAGCAGCGCCTATCGCAACGGCCGCTCGCCGAATGTCCAGCGGCCACGCTGCCGAAACGCTTGCGACCGTACCTGCTGACCTTCGATGCCGATGGCAAGCCGACGGACCTGCATGCCGACCGCTACGAGTTCTGGCTGTACCGCCAGGTCAGGAAGCGCTTCCAGTCGGGTGAACTCTACCTCGACGACAGCTTGCAGCACCGGCATTTTTCCGACGAGCTGGTTTCGCTGGATGAGAAGGCCGCCGTGCTGGCGCAGATCGACATCCCGTTCCTGCGGCAGCCACTCGATGCCCAGCTCGATGCGCTCGCGACCGAGCTGCGCGCTCAGTGGCTGGCCTTCAACCGCGAGCTGAAGCAGGGCAAGCTGACGCACCTAGAATACGACAAGGACACGCAGAAGCTGACATGGCGCAAGCCCAAGGGCGAGAACCAGAAGGCGCGCGAGAAGGCGTTCTACGAGCAACTGCCGTTCTGCGACGTGGCCGACGTGTTCCGCTTCGTCAACGGCCAGTGCCAGTTCCTGTCGGCGCTGACGCCTTTGCAGCCGCGCTATGCGAAGAAGGTCGCCGACGCCGACAGCCTGATGGCGGTCATCATCGCGCAGGCGATGAACCACGGCAACCAGGTCATGGCACGCACCAGCGACATCCCGTACCACGTGCTGGAGAGCGCCTACCAACAGTACCTGCGCCACGCAACGCTGCACGCGGCCAACGACTGCATCAGCAACGCCATCGCCGCGCTGCCGATCTTCCCGTACTACTCGTTCGACCTCGATGCACTGTACGGTGCCGTCGATGGTCAGAAATTCGGCGTCGAGCGGCCGACCGTGAAAGCGCGCCACTCGCGCAAATACTTTGGGCGCGGCAAGGGCGTGGTCGCCTACACGCTGCTGTGCAACCACGTGCCGCTCAACGGCTACCTGATCGGCGCGCACGATTACGAGGCCCATCACGTGTTCGACATCTGGTATCGCAACACGTCGGACATCGTGCCGACCGCGATCACCGGCGACATGCACAGCGTCAACAAGGCCAACTTCGCTATCCTGCACTGGTTCGGCCTGCGTTTCGAGCCGCGCTTCACCGACCTTGGCGATCAGTTGAAGGAACTCTACAGTGCCGACGATCCGGCGCTGTACGATCAGTGCCTGATCCGGCCGGCCGGGAGAATCGACCGCGATCTCATAGTCAGCGAGAAGCCGAACCTCGACCAGATTGTCGCCACGCTCGGACTGAAGGAGATGACGCAGGGCACGCTGATCCGCAAGCTATGCACCTACACCGCGCCGAACCCCACGCGGCGCGCGGTGTTCGAGTTCGACAAGCTCATCCGCAGCATCTACACGCTGCGCTACCTGCGCGATCCGCAACTGGAGCGCAACGTTCACCGCTCACAGAACCGCATCGAGTCCTATCACCAGCTACGCTCAACCATCGCCCAGGTCGGCGGCAAGAAGGAATTGACCGGGCGCACCGACATCGAAATTGAGATCAGCAACCAGTGCGCCAGGCTGATCGCCAACGCGGTCATCTTCTACAACTCGGCCATCCTCTCGCGGCTGCTGATGAAGTACGAGGCGAGCGGCAACGCCAAGGCGCACGCTCTCCTGACCCAGATATCGCCGGCGGCCTGGCGGCACATCCTGCTGAACGGGCATTACACCTTCCAGAGCGACGGCAAGATGATCGACCTGGATGCGCTCGTGGCGGGGCTGGAGCTGGGATGACGGAAATTTCGGCGGTTCTGGCTTAGAACCCCGAGAGGATTGAGTCATGAACACTAAAGCTGCTCGTTTTAGCCCTGAGGTACGTGAACGTGCCGTACGTTTGGTGCAGGAGTGCCAAGCGGATTACGCATCACTGTGGGGTGCATGCGAATCGATTGCCCCCAAGATTGGCTGCTCTGTCAGTACCCTGCATGGATGGGTACAGCGCAAAGAAATAGATGCAGGCCAACGACCGGGTTTGACTACAGATGAACGTGAGCGGCTCAAGCAACTGGAGCGGGAGAACAAGGAGTTGCGGCGTGCCAATGACATACTCAAGGCTGCGAGCGCTTTTTTTGCGCAGGCGGAGCTGGACCGTCGCATCAAGAGCTGATTGACTTTGTAGACAAGTACCGTGATGCCTATGGGGTCGAGCCAATTTGCCGACTGCTGCAAATTGCCCCATCGGGCTACAGACGCAGGGTTCAACAAAGAAACTGCCCATGGCTGCGCTGCAAGCGCAGCCAATCAGACGAAGAGAGTTGCGGTCATATCCAACGTGTATGGCATGCAAACTGGCAAGTTTAT
This sequence comes from Acidovorax sp. GW835-FHT14G06, assembly GCF_058793595.1. NCBI lineage: Bacteria > Pseudomonadati > Pseudomonadota > Betaproteobacteria > Burkholderiales > Comamonadaceae > Acidovorax > Acidovorax sp. GW835-FHT14G06. The sequence continues at coordinate 9,800 of NZ_JBXAGA010000027.1, read as the reverse complement.
GGGGTGATCAAAGTCTGGAAGCAAATGCATCGAGAGGGCTTGCCTATTGCCCGCTGCACGGTGCAGCGCCTGATGCGCAAGCTAGGGTTGGAGGGTGCGCGGCGTGGCAAGAAGGTGTGCACAACACGCCCAGATGTGGCAAGGCCATGCCCACTAGACCTCGTCAACCGCCAGTTCACAGCCCAACGTCCTAACCAGCTTTGGGTTGCAGACTTTACCTATGTATCGACATGGCAAGGTCAGATGTTTGCGGCCTTTGTGATTGATGTCTATGCCCGCCGGATTGTGGGTTGGCGAGTCAGCAGCCACATGCGCACTGACTTTGTTGTGGATGCATTGGAGCAAGCTCTCTACGCACGGCATCCTTCAAGCGATGAAAAGCTGATTCATCACTCCGACAGGGGGAGTCAGTACGTGTCCATTCGCTACACAGAGCGCTTGGAGGAAGCTGGCCTGATGCCTTCGGTGGGCAGCACCGGCGACTCCTATGACAACGCCCTGGCTGAAACTATCAACGGCTTGTACAAAACGGAGGTCTGGACCGGCCAGCCTTTCGTAGACACCTAGGAGCCATAATTCATGGCAACGACAGAGGTGTTTATGAGCAACAGGCAGTACACGGATGAGTTCAAGGCCGAAGCGGTCAAGCAGGTAACCGAACGTGGCTTCCGGGTGGCCGATGTGGCCCAGCGGCTCGGGGTCTCCACCCACAGCCTGTACGAGTGGCTGCGCAAGGCGAAGAGCGCTGCCAATGCCGACGGCGCGGAGGCGGCACTGCTGCCGACGGCGAAGGACTCGGCGGAGGTCCGGCGACTGAAGGCCGAGATCAAGCGTCTGACCGAGGAGCGCGACATCCTAAAAAATGTCCGCTGTCAAGGACTTTCGATTTGCATCGGACGGACGCAAACCCATATCTGACGCGGGTTTAGAGGGTATTCGGGTTCCGGGTAGCTACGGACCGCATCCATGTCAGGAGTTGCATGGGAGCCTGGGGATTGTGCTTCCCGGCGACCTGAGGCGCGCGCCAGCGCATAGACGCTGAGTGCGCGCACGGTCACCGTACCGCTGGAGCGAGCACGCCTCTGGCAGCCGTGGCCCGCAGCCGCCCAAGGGCAAACGGCGGCGCACACAGTACTCAGCGATCGAACTGCAGGAAACTCTCGACGTTCGCATTCAGCTCTTTCACAAGAGTCTGAGCATCATCGACGATGCGCTGTAGTGAAGCGCCGCCATCCATGTAGACCCTCATGGACACCAGTTGGAGCAGGCTAAGACCGATTCGGCGCAGATCGGCCAGCGTGCTTTCCGGCACAACAGACAGCCTGAAATAGGTCCAAGTGGCGATTTGCTGGCCGATGCCATAGGTTTCCTGCTGGGCTTTCTCGACACGCCCATCGAAGATCTCTTTGTTGGCACGGTCCCACATTTGGGTCAACTTGCGGGCAAGTTTGGCAATCGCCTCCAGGACTTTTCGCTGTGTCTCATCGCTGACCTCGATAGGATCGACCAGATCGCGCATCAACTCCGCAGCAGCGAAGCCTGCGGAGTTGCACACGTCGTTGAAGTTTTCCCCTTCGCCGAGGTAGTGCCGGAACTGTGCGACTTCATCGAGCTTCTCAGCTGTGGCTTCCAACCGTTCATTGACGTGGCTCTCAATGGCCCAGTCGGAGACGGACAGGTCGCGCAGCTTTGACGCATAGACCTCCGCATCTGCCGACCAATCTTCAATCCAGGGTTTCAGGCTTCGCATCTCGGAGTCCGTATCGCTCCAGCGTCGCACGTTGGCGAGCACGTCGGCCAGCGCAGACAGCTCCGGATGATTCTTGGGTCCTTCTGCGGCCTCCCCGGGCATGGAAGCTGTCAAGGCAGCGCGAACCTCTGAGGCCGTCGCCGGTCGGGAGACCGTGCCGTGCCGGATGTACGCGCGCGAATCCACGTAGTACAGAGGCTCTGAACCCTTCTCGACAGTGATGACGAGAACGCCGAGCCCATTTGCCGATGTCCAGCCGATCTGCGGGCGGACGGGGGGATCGATGATCTGGCAAACGCCCACGATCCTTCTGCCGAGATCATCTCGAACCGCTGGGTCATGTGCATTTTCGACTCCTGGAATCGAGCCGTCGTCTGCCACTCCAAGAAGGAGTCGGCCCCCGCTGCTGGAAGCGAAAGCCGCGATTTCCTTGGCAAGATCCCGCACCTGCTTTGGCAGCTCTCGCTTGAATTCCACAGTCTCGCTCTCACCGCCCTGAGCAAGCCGAGGAATATCTTCAGATAGCTGGGCGTCCGCCCACGGTTCGATGGTCATAGCGATATCATGCCCGCGCCTCGAAAGATCTCCACGAATTCCCGAGCTCCCTGCAGCAGCTGGCGCACGCCCACGTCGCGTGATTGCTTTGACTTTGAGTAATCGCTGGTGTGTGCACCATAAACGTATCAGCGCGCCTGCGGGCCTGCGGCAGTTTGACCGAACAGAAGCTTCTTGCCCTCCTCCGTCACCGCAGGACGCGATGCGAAAGGCTCGCCGCGCGCATAGGCCCTGATCGTCGCGGGACGATTGCGAATCGCATCAAACCACCGCCGCAGACTGGGGAACTCGTCGAGTTCCTGCTGCTGGCGCTTCCACGGCACCACCCAGGGGTAGGTCGCCATGTCCGCGATCGAATAGGTTTCACCTGCGAGATATTCCTGCACGGCCAGGCGTCGGTCGAGCACACCGTACAGGCGATTGGTCTCGTTGACGTAGCGCGTGATGGCATAGGGGATCTTCTCGGGCGCATAGATGCCAAAGTGATGGTTCTGACCGGCCATGGGGCCGAGTCCACCGACCTGCCAGAAGAGCCATTCCAGCACCGCCTTGCGCTCACGCAGGTCGGTCGGCATGAAGCGACCCGTTTTCTCCGCAAGATAGACCAGGATGGCGCCCGATTCAAAGACGGTCACGGGCTCCCCGCCGTCGACCGGCTGCATGTCGATGATCGCAGGCATCCGGTTGTTCGGCGAGAACGCGAGGAACTCAGGCTTGAACTGGTCGCCCGCACTGATGTCGACAGGATGAATGCGGTATTCGAGGCCAGCCTCCTCCAGAAACATCGTGACCTTGTGGCCATTGGGCGTGGGCCAATAGTAGAGGTCGATCATTTGCGACTCCGTCGTTGAGATGTGCCGGCGCCATCGAGCAGCGCCAATGCGGGCCGGACAAGCCCACGCAGCAATTCCGGTTCTGGCCGCGATCGCGCGAGGACGCGCAGCCCCATTAGCAAGCCGAGCAGCATCCGGGCGAGATCATCGGCCGGCAACGTGATGTTGATCGCGCCGGCATCTTGGCCGGCCTTGACGCAACGGTAGAAGAAGGCCTCCATGTCGCGCAAGACAGCGGCCAGTGCAGCCTGAAACTCCGCGTCGTGAGGTGCCAGCTCCAGTGCCGAGTTCACGATCAGGCATCCCTTGCGCTGGTCGTCGGCCAGCGACAATTCGATGATCTCATCGAAGAACGCACCGATGGCCGCACGAGGTGCCAACTGGGACTCGAAGCGCCGGACCCGATCGCAAAAGCCTCGCTCGACATAGTGTTCGAGCGCCTGCCGGTACAGCGTGCGTTTGTCGCCAAACGTGTTGTACAGACTGGGGCCGGCGATACCCATCGCGTCGGCCAGGTCCCGCACCGAGGTGGCTTCGTAGCCCCTCGACCAGAAGCATTGAATCGCGGCATCGAGGGCCACTGCTTCGTCAAACTCTCTGGGGCGCGCCATGATCGTTCCTGGATCGGTTCGTGGTTGGCTTCGTGAGTGGATGCGGTGCTTGATGCCGCGTCGTCACAATGCGCTGTGGTCCTTGACCGCCTCTTCCAGCGCGCTCTTGAGCGTCAGGAATCTCGCATCGACCGCTACCGGATCGTTACGGTTGAGCGCAATCATCTGGGCTCTCGCCTCCCCGCCCCGGATGACCTCGAAAGCGTTCGCCTCGATCCCGGCGACGATGGCATCGGCCACCGCAGAAGCAGGCTCGCGCGAAAACCCCAGTTCGGGACCAGCGCGATTCGACTTCATCATCGGCGTGTCCGTGCCTCCAGGATAGGCCGTCAACACATGAATGCCTTCGCCCTTGAGCTCGCGCCTGAGCGCCTCGCCAAAGCGAGCCAGACCTGCTTTCACCGCGGCATACGTTGCATAGAAGGGTGCGCCGACCAGGGCAATGCCGGAGGCGACATTCACCACCATGGCATCTCCGCTGGCCCGCAGAGCGGGGAGCGCCGCGCGGGTCAACAAGACTGGCGCGAGCAAGTCGACGATCACCATCTGCTCGATATCGGCTTCCGTGGTGTTCTCCAGCCGGCCAGCCCGCACGCCGCCGGCGTTGTTGACGAGGATGTCGAGTCCGCCCAGCGTCTGTATCGCCTGGTCCAGCGTGGCCGCGCGTCCCTCGGGACTTCCCACGTCAGCGCAGACGCCCGTCGCCGAGTCAAGGCTGCGCAGTGCATCGTCCAGGACGCTTCTGCGCCTTCCGGTGATGACCACCCTGGCGCCTCGCGCGATCAGCGCATGGGCCAGCGCGAGGCCGATCCCGCTCGATCCGCCCGTGACGAGGACCCGCTTGTTCTTCAGTTCCATTTCAAACTCCTTGCGCCGATGCAGGGGGATAGTTCGACGGGAAGAGCGCACGCTTGGTCTCCTCGTCGTTGATCGCCTTGAACGCATGGCTCTTGGCGAGCGCCCGGGCGCGAGCGACCGCCGGACGCGCATCCACGCCTGCGAACCACCGCTTCAGTTCGGGAAAGGGCCCCAGAGGATCCTCGGCGCCCTTGCGCACGCGGGAAGCGCGATCGAGCCAGCCCCAGGCGGAGATGTCGGCGATCGTGAAACCGCTGCCGACGATGAACTCGCGTCCGGACAGGTGATCGTTGAGAACCTGATAGTGCCGCTCCGCCTCGCGGCGGTAACGATTGGCCGCGTAGTCCAAGCCCTCGGGCGCGGCGAACTGGAAGTGCACCGCCTGCCCGGAGAACGGCCCCAATCCCGAGGCGATGAAGAGCAGCCAGGACAGCAACTCCGGCCGATCCTCGGACGTGCCCAGAAGCTGGCCGGTCTTTTCCGCCAGATAGATCAGGATGGCGGTCGAGTCGAAGACCCTGACTTCGTTGCCGCCCGGCCCCTCGGTATCGACGATGGCCGGTACCTTGCCGTTCGGATTGATCGCACGAAAGGCGGGCGCATGCTGCTCGCCCTTGCTTGTGTCGACCGGCAAGGCTTCGTAGGCCAGACCGGTCTCCTCCAGAAAGAGCGCGATCTTTGCGGGGTTGGGGGTCGGATGAAAGTAGAACCGGATCATGGTGTATGCCTCGTGGTTGCGGAAATCGATGGCTTCGCTGCTTTACGGGCAGGACGTGCTGCCAAGAGCACGCCGCCAACAACGACGGCAAGTGCAACGCACTCTCCACCAGACGGCAGCTCTCCAAGTACGGGAATGGCGGCCAGCGAAGCAACGACCGGAATCAGGGCGATGATGGCTGTGGCCGCAGATGGGCCCAGAAGCGCGACAGAGCGATTGAAGGAAACGATCGCAACGCCGCTCATCAGGACGCCCTGATAGACGGCCTGCAAGCCGATCTCGCTGGGTGAGGCCATGGCGAGGCGACTGAGCCCGCCAAAAATATAGATCGGCAGGAAGAGGATGGCCGACCAGAAGCAGATCAGGGCTGCGGCCTGCACAGGTGTCAGGGCGCTGCGCCGAAAAAGCAGCGTGTAGACGGCCCACATGGCAGCGGCAGTCATCAGGGCGATGAGGCCCATCGGGTTCATGCCACCGTGAGCGGAAACACCGCCTGCAACCATGAACACCAGTCCGATGATGATGGCGAGGTAGCCACACCAGCGCGCGCGGCCCTGTTTCTCTTTCAGGAAAATCCACGCGAAGGCGCCGGCGAATACCGGCATCAGGGTCGGCGCTATCGCTGCCGCGCGGCCGGCCGACGTGAGCTGCAGGCCGAGCGCGACCGCCAGGACGAAGGGCAACCCCCAAAGGCAGGCATAGACCAGCCCCTCACGCCATTCCTTGGCTGATAGGCGTCTCTTTCCCCGCAACAGCACTGGAAGAAGAATGACGGCACCGATGCCGAACCGCAGCGCGGTCACATCCCACAGGCGAAGTTCGCGCGTGACACTGAAGCGCGTCACGACGAACCAGCCCGCAAAGATCGTGACGCTGAGCCCGGCCCAGCAGAATCCGCGCAAGACGTTCCGGGATGATCTCTGAGGCCACGACGCGGCAGCCGGTCCGACTACCGCTTCTTGCACCAAGTCGACGGCCTGCGTCACGTAACCGCCTGCTCTTGCAGCGCCGCAAGAAGTCGCTGCGGGGCCAATCGCTGCCGGTAATCGACCTCGATGAAAGCCAGCGAGATCCTCTGGTTCGGCGTGATCACATAGGTGGCGGGAACGGGCAGCTCCCAACTGGCGTCCCCATTTATGCTCGGCAGCGCCTTGTTGCTGGAACTCAAGGCATCGCGCAGTTCCTGCGGCAATGGATAGACCAGCCCGAATTGGCGAGCCACGTCATTGCCCAGATCGCTCAGGACGTTAAACGTCAACGCCTCGCGCTCCGCGGTTGACAGTGATGCGTCCGGAAGCTGAGGTGAGATGGCCAGCATGCTTGCGCCAAAGGATGCCAACTCGGGCAGCAAGGCCTGGTAGGACCGCAGTTGGAGGTTGCAGTACGGACACCAGCCACCTCGATAGAAGGTCACCACCACAGGACCTTGCTTGAGAGCAGCGGACAGCGACACCGTGCCGCCTTGGGCGTCCGGCAACGAAAAGTCGGGGGCCCTGTCTCCCTCCTTCAGCGCAGCGTGCCTCGCAAAGGTCGATCGCAGTTCCTCGATCCTGGACTCATAGAGCGCGACCCGGCCGGCTGGAGCGGTGCGGGCGAACTCCTTTCGCAATTCTTGCAGTTGTCGATCAAGATCAATAACGGCCACTTGGATCTCCCTTCGAGCAAGGCAGTCGCGGCGGGGATCGCAGCGGACTCCCGTTATTTTATATCAGTCGATAAAAAATGGCTTGTGTCAAGCGTTTTGCCTGAATGCAGGTCGCATCAGAAGCCTATACAGGTCAATGGCCGCCAGCGCCTCCAGCTTGTCAGCCTTGCTCCAAGGCCACAACGACGCCAGAGATCCGCGGGTGGCGAGCTTGCCCATCAACACATTGGCCAGCACGCTTTGCCGCCCGATCAGGTGGTGCTGCTGGAACACCATGCCGCAGTGGCGCCGATGCTCAAGAAGGTTGCGTTTTGAGACGGTGCCGCCCGGCAGATCGGCCACCGACACCTCTCCGTCTGTGGGGCTAACCAAGCCATTGATGCTGCGCAGCAGCGTTGACTTTCCCGCGCCCGACGCGCCCAGCAGCACAAGGAACCCGCCATGCTGTACCTCCAGCGAGGTGGGCGCAAGCGCTGTGTGACCATCGGCATAGGTCACCGTGATACCCCGCAAGCTCAGATGGCTCTCGCGAATTGCAGTTTTCATAGCTCGGTTTCATTTGTTGTGGTGCGCTAGACGCACACCAGGACTCAAGTGGTCAGAGGTATCTCTCGGGAAAGAGGAGGTTCTGGAAGAAACAGCTTCAGTGGAAGCACAGCTCAAGTCTGGGTGACCAAGGTGTCATGAATATGAAACTTTCATCCCTAAAAATGAGGGCACCCATAGATCACATCAATGTCTGGACTCAGCCTCCTCGCAGCCTTGAAGGCCTTTGACGCAACGGCCCGAGCCGGCAGCATGACCGCTGCCGCGAGAGTGCTCGCTATTCAACAACCGACTGTTTCTTCACACATACAGCGCCTGGAGGTCGACTTCGGCGTGGAGCTTTTTCATCGGCGCGGGCGGCGGCTTGAACTCACGTCCTTTGGACGCACTCTGTTGAACTACACCCGGCGTACCTTCAGTGGCGAGGAAGATGCGCACGCACTGCTCGCTGCTGCGAAAAATCAATACGTAGGGCGACTGGTCATCCATGCCATCGGGCCGCACAACGTGCTGCCCGTGTTGAAGCTGTTCATGAAACAGTTCCCCCAGGTCAACGTGGCTGTTGGCGTAGGCGACTCGCGAACCATCACTGAAAAGATTCTTGACTACCAGGGAGACGTGGGCATGGTGCTCAATCACGTCGCTCACCCAGATCTATTTGGCGCGGCTTACCGTACCCAGCGATTGGTGATATTCGGCAACACCCAACACCCACTCGCGCAACGGGCCACTCTCAAACTGCGTGATCTGCAGGGTCAGAGGTTCGTCATCCGAGAGGAAGGATCGACGACCAGACGCGTGTTTGAACAAGAACTAAAGGAGCGAGGCGTCGAGGTGCAGGTGGCTCTGGAGATGGGCAGCCGCGAGTCCGTTCGAGAGGCGGTGGCGGAGGGGCTGGGCCTAGGCGTCGTGGCGGAAACAGCCTACAGGCCGGATCCTCGCCTTGTTAAGTTAACTATTTCAGACACCAGCATGGCGACACAGGTGCACTTCATCTGTAGAAAGGAGCGGCATCAAGCTCCACTGATCTCGATCTTCCTGGGTTTGGCGCATAGCGTAAGTCAGAAAATTGCCTAGGAGCCTGTCGGACTTTCCCACCTTCCGCCCAGAGACTCCATCCGAGACAATCGGCTCCGAATCACCGAGACCTCGCCGATGAGCCGCTTCGTTCCCGTAGATCGAGACACCGCCTACCTGTTACCACCGTCGGTGGACGAATGGCTGCCCAATGACCACTTGGCGCGCTTTGTCGTCGAAGTCATCGAGCAACTCGATCTGAGCGATCTGGTGCGCCAGTACGCGGGCCGGGGCTCGGCGGCGCACCACCCAGCCGTGCTCCTGGGACTGCTCATTTACGGCTACGCCAACGGCGTGCACTCCAGCCGCAAGATCGAGCGCGCCACCTATGACTCGGTGGCGTTTCGCTACGTGGCGGCCAACACCCACCCCGATCACGATACTCTGGCCACATTCCGGCGTCGCTTCTTGAAGGAGGTAGAGGCGCTGTTCGTGCAGGTGCTGGTCCTGGCGCGCGAGATGAAGCTGCTCAAGTTGGGCCACATCGCGCTGGACGGCACCAAGATCAACGCCAACGCCAGCAAGCACAAGGCACTGTCCTGGGGGCATGCCAACAAGATCGAAGCGCAGTTGCGCCAGGAAGTGCAAACCCTGCTGGCGCTGGCCGAGAGCAGTGATCGCGCAGCTGCTCCCGATGGGATGGACGTGCCGGCAGAGATTGCCCGGCGTGAAGACCGATTGAGCGCAATCGCACGGGCCAAGGCCAAGATCGCGCAGCGCGCGGCCGAGCGCCACCAAGGCGAGCAGCAGGAGTACGAGGCCAAGACCGCAAAGCGCAAAGCTCAGCGCGCGGCCGGCAAGAAGCCGCGCGGCAAAGACCCCGAGCCACCGCACGCTGGCCCCAAGGATGGCGACCAAGTCAACCTCACGGATGAACAGTCGCGCATCATGCCCGTCTCGGGTGGGGGCTTTGAGCAAAGTTACAACGTGCAGGCCGGCGTGGACACCGAAACAATGATGGTGATCACTCGGCATGTGAGCCAGGCGTGCAACGACAAGCGCGAAGTGGTGCCCACGCTGGAGCAGATCCAGGCGCTGCCCTCAGAACTGGGTGAAGTGCAGTCGCTGATCACGGACAACGGCTTCTTCAGTGAGGCCAACGTGATGGCCTGCAACAAAGCCGGGGTCCTGGGGTCTCCTCGTTTTCAGTGCAATAAGTGACGGTACGAAAAGCTAGCACTGGCGCGGAGGTGGTGTTGGTAGATCG
>NZ_JBXAGA010000026.1:0-19440 GCF_058793595.1 Acidovorax sp. GW835-FHT14G06 | reverse complement strand
GAAGGTCTGCGCTTCGCTATCCGCGAAGGTGGCCGTACTGTGGGCGCTGGCGTCGTGGCCAAGATCATTGCTTAATTAAGCAAGGTATACAGGGGTATAGCTCAATTGGCAGAGCGTCGGTCTCCAAAACCGAAGGTTGTAGGTTCGATTCCTACTGCCCCTGCCACTTGAATGTGGCCCCCAACAAGCCCGCCAGACCCTGGCGGGCTTCGGTGTCTTAGGTGGCGCCGTGAATCGGAAGCAGGAAATACTCAAAGATGGCCACTTCACAGGTTGAAACTGTCAATACAGGCGCAGACAAGGCCAAGCTCGCAGCGGTGGTGGCGTTGGTCATTGCCTCAGTTGCGGGCTTTTATTTGTTGAGCAAGCAGGGCGCTGTCGTGCAGTGGGCGGCGTTGATCGTCGGGCTGATTGCGGCTGCGGCGGTCTTTCTGGTGTCGGAATCTGGGCGCCAGTTCGTCGCATTTGCCAAAGACGCATGGCGCGAAGTGAAAAAGGTGGTCTGGCCCACGCGCAAGGAGACCTTGCAGATGACGGCCTATGTGTTCGCCTTTGTGGTGATCATGGCGCTTTTTCTGTGGTTCACGGACAAGACGCTGGAGTGGGTCTTGTACGACTTGATTTTGGGTTGGAGAAAGTCATGATGACCGCTGCGGAAATCACGGGAGCACAAGCTCCTGCAGGCGCTCCTGCCTCGGCCAATCCAGATCTGCGCTGGTACATTGTCCATGCCTATTCGGGCATGGAAAAAGCGGTAGAGCGCAACATCCAGGAGCGCATCGGCCGCTCTGGCATGCAAGACAAATTTGGTCGCATCTTGGTGCCGACCGAAGAAGTCGTCGAAATGAAAAACGGCCAACGCAAGACGACGGAGCGTCGCTTGTTTCCGGGCTACGTGTTCGTTGAGATGGTGATGGATGACGATACCTGGCACTTGGTGAAGCACACCAACAAGGTAACTGGTTTTGTCGGGGGCGCCAAGAACCGTCCGGCGCCCATCTCGGAAGACGAAGTGCAAAAGATCGTCAGTCAGATGCAGGAGGGCACTGACAAGCCTCGCCACAAGATCGAGTTCATGGTGGGCGAGTTGGTGCGCGTCAAGGAAGGTCCTTTCACGGACTTCAACGGCTCCGTCGAAGAAGTCAATTACGAAAAGAGCCGCGTGCGCGTCTCCGTGATGATTTTCGGCCGCTCGACCCCTGTGGAGCTCGAGTTCGGACAAGTCGAAAAGACATAAGCCTGTCGATCACAAGCCTGACCTGCTTCGGTGGTCATGGCAATGGTTTTGGATGCCGCACTTTTCGACTCGGTGCGGACGTCGTCTCGGTGAGTCGTTAACCCGGGGAGCTGGTGGTTGCATGGTGCAACACAGGCGTTATGACCCGTCAGGAGTAAAGCATGGCGAAAAAAATCGTCGGTTTTATCAAGCTGCAAGTTCCAGCTGGTAAGGCCAATCCATCCCCACCCATTGGCCCAGCACTGGGTCAGCGTGGTCTCAACATCATGGAGTTCTGCAAGGCATTCAATGCGCAGACCCAAGGTGTGGAGCCAGGTCTGCCGTTGCCCGTGGTCATCACGGCGTTCGCAGACAAGAGCTTTACCTTCATCATCAAGACGCCGCCTGCGACGACTCTGATCAAGAAGGCCATCAAGCTCGAAAAGGGTTCTTCCAATGCCCTGAAGACCAAGGTTGGCAAGATCACGCGCGAACAGCTCGAAGAGATCGCCAAGACCAAGATGAAGGACATGAACGCTGCTAACGTTGACGCTGCTGTCCGTACGCTGGCTGGTTCCGCACGCTCGATGGGCGTGACGGTGGAGGGTTTGTAAATGGCCAAGTTGACGAAAAAGCAAAAGGCCCTGCAGGGCAAGGTTGACAGCACCAAGCTGTACGCTTTTGCAGATGCAGTGGCGCTCGTGAAAGAAGCCGCTACGGCCAAGTTCGATGAATCCATCGACGTGGCGGTGCAACTGGGCATCGATGCCAAGAAGTCGGACCAAGTGGTGCGTGGCGCCGTGGTGCTGCCCAATGGCACTGGCAAAACGACCCGCGTGGCGGTGTTTGCACAAGGCGCCAAGGCAGAAGAAGCCAAGGCTGCGGGTGCTGATATCGTTGGCATGGACGACCTGGCTGCCATGGTCAAGGCCGGCGACATGCCTTTCGACGTGGTGATCGCTGCCCCTGACGCCATGCGCGTTGTGGGTACCCTGGGCCAGATTCTGGGTCCTCGTGGTCTGATGCCTAACCCCAAGGTTGGCACCGTGACTCCTGACGTTGCCACGGCTGTGAAGAACGCCAAGGCTGGTCAGGTGCAGTTCCGTGTGGACAAGGCCGGTATCGTGCACAGCACCATTGGCCGCCGTTCGTTCGACAACGAAAAGCTGCAAGGCAACCTTGCTGCGCTGATCGACGCACTGAACAAGGCCAAACCAGCTTCGAGCAAGGGTCTGTACCTGCGCAAGGTCGCTGTGTCCTCCACGATGGGCGTTGGCGTCCGCGTGGATACGCAATCCATCGCAGCGTAATTGCGATAAGAAATCTTCGGGCCTTTCAAGGGCCTGATGTGGTGGGCTGTAGGTGGTGCAATACCTGCCTGCAGGCCATCCAAGACCGTTGGTGTGCGGTTCACCGCACTTAATCCCCTTGTGGGGCCAACGCAGATGGCGATCCCGCTGCAGATGGAATTCGTTCCGAAACAGTTGGTCGCTGAAACAAGAGCGCGCAGAAGGGTGCAAACCTGAATGCGCAATTTAAGGAGTAGACCTTGAGTCTTAATCGCAGTGAGAAAGAAGCGGTCATCAGTGAAGTGACCAGCCTCGCCGCTAAAGCTCAAACGCTTGTGATCGCGGAATACCGTGGCATCACGGTCGCCGACATGACCAAACTGCGAGTTGATGCACGCAGCAAGGGTGTGAGCCTGAGTGTTCTGAAGAACACCCTGGCCCGCCGTGCTGTGGCAGGCAGCCAGTTTGACGTGGTGGCTGACCAGATGACTGGTCCCCTGATCTATGGCTTCTCCGAAGACGCCGTGGCCGCCGCGAAAGTGGTGGCTGACTTTGCGAAGACCAACGACAAGTTGGTGATTCGCGGTGGCGCTTTCGGTGGTAAAGCCCTGGACGTCAACGGCGTGAAGCAACTGGCCAACATTCCTTCCAAGGAAGTTCTGCTGGCTCAGATTTGTGGCTTGCTTATGTCCCCCATGTCGCGTACGGCCGTTGTGCTGGGCGCACTGGCGGCGAAAAAAGGCGAAGGCGCAGCCGCACCGGCCGCCGAACCTGCAGCAGCTTGATAGCTGGGCAGTCAACCAACACAATTGTTAGGAAATCAAAATGGCATTCGATAAAGACGCATTTTTGACCGCGCTGGACAGCATGACGGTTCTGGAACTCAATGACCTGGTGAAGGCCATTGAAGAGAAGTTTGGCGTGAGCGCTGCAGCCATGGCTGCTCCTGCTGCCGCTGGTGGTGGCGCTGGCGCCGCTGCTGCCGAAGAAAAGACGGAATTCAACGTGGTGCTGACCGAAGCCGGCGCCAACAAGGTGTCCGTCATCAAGGCAGTGCGCGAAATCACCGGTCTGGGCCTCAAGGAAGCCAAGGATCTGGTGGACGGCGCTCCCAAGAACGTCAAGGAAGGCATTGCCAAGGCCGACGCCGAAGCCGCCGTCAAGAAGCTGGTGGAAGCCGGCGCCAAGGCCGAACTCAAGTAATTCGGTCTTGCTCAAGGGCTGGAGTGCTCCTCAAAGGGCCTCCAGCCTTTGGTGCTTTCAGAGAGCACCCGTAAGCCCCGTTAGCAACGAGGCTTTCGAGTGTCTTCTGACAACCCCGACAGCAGAAGACGCCTTGGTTCGGGTGATGTGCAACGCATCACCGTCCGCCATGGTTGGTAGTGGCCAACCGCCAAGCCCGTAAGGACCACGCTCCTTGCGGGTCAGTCGTCGAAGACCCAGGACTCATGTCTTTGCCCGGAGATCTCATGGCCTATTCCTACACCGAACGCAAGCGAATTCGCAAAAGTTTCGGCACCCGCGATAGCGTGCTCGAAGTTCCTTATCTGCTGCAGATGCAGAAGGACGCATACACCGCTTTCCTGCAGGCAGATACAGCACCCCAGAAAAGAACCATCGAAGGCCTTCAGGCTGCATTCGACGCTGCCTTCCCCATCGTCTCCCACAACGGTTTCGTGGAGATGAAATTCATTGAGTACAACTTGGCAAAGCCCGCGTTTGACGTGCGTGAATGCCAGACCCGTGGACTCACATTCGCCTCGGCCGTACGCGCCAAGGTGCAACTGATCATCTATGACCGCGAGTCCTCGACGTCGCAGTCCAAGGTGGTCAAGGAAGTGAAGGAGCAAGAGGTCTACATGGGTGAAGTGCCCCTGATGACCGACAAGGGCTCGTTCATCATCAATGGTACTGAGCGTGTGATCGTGTCGCAGCTGCACCGTTCACCTGGCGTGTTTTTCGAGCATGACAAGGGCAAGACCCACAGCTCGGGCAAGCTGCTGTTCTCGGCACGGATCATCCCGTACCGTGGTTCGTGGCTCGACTTCGAATTCGACCCCAAGGACATCCTGTACTTCCGCGTGGACCGTCGCCGCAAGATGCCGGTCACGATCCTGCTCAAGGCCATCGGCTTGAACCCTGAGTCCATCCTGGCGAACTTCTTCGTCAACGATAACTTCCGCCTGATGGACAGCGGCGCGCAGATGGAGTTTGTCTCCGAACGCCTGCGTGGCGAAGTGGCCCGTTTCGACATCACTGACAAGTCCGGCAAGGTGGTCGTGGCCAAGGACAAGCGCGTCACGGCCCGTCACACCCGTGAACTGGAACAATCTGGCACCACACACATCAGCGTGCCCGAAGACTTCCTGATTGGCCGCGTGGTCGCCCGCAACATTGTGGACGCTGACACAGGCGAAATCATCGCCAAAGCCAATGAAGAACTGACCGAAGCGCTTCTCAAGAAGCTGCGTTCTGCCGGCGTGCAAGACCTGCAGGTCATCTACACGAACGAACTGGATCAGGGCGCCTACATTTCGCAGACCCTGCGCATCGATGAAACGGTGGATGAGTTCGCTGCCCGTGTGGCCATCTACCGCATGATGCGCCCCGGCGAGCCGCCGACCGAAGACGCCGTGCAGGCCCTTTTCCAGCGCCTGTTCTACAACCCTGACACCTACGACCTGTCGCGCGTGGGCCGCATGAAGTTCAACGCCAAGATCGGCCGCGACGAATCCACCGGCCCCATGGTGCTGTCCAACGAGGACATCCTGGCTGTGGTCAAGATTCTGGTGGACCTGCGCAACGGCAACGGCGAAGTCGATGACATCGATCACCTGGGCAACCGCCGCGTGCGTTGCGTGGGCGAACTGGCCGAGAACCAGTACCGCACCGGCCTGGCCCGTATCGAAAAGGCTGTGAAGGAACGTCTGGGGCAGGCCGAGCAAGAGCCTCTGATGCCCCATGATCTGATCAACAGCAAGCCGATTTCGGCCGCCTTGAAGGAATTCTTCGGCGCCTCGCAGCTGTCGCAGTTCATGGACCAGACCAACCCGCTGGCCGAAATCACGCACAAGCGCCGTGTGTCCGCTCTGGGCCCAGGCGGTTTGACCCGTGAGCGCGCAGGCTTTGAAGTGCGTGACGTGCACGTGACCCATTACGGCCGCGTCTGCCCTATCGAAACGCCTGAAGGTCCGAACATCGGTCTGATCAACTCGCTGGCCCTGTACGCCCGCCTGAACGAGTACGGTTTCATTGAAACCCCGTACCGTCGTGTGGTCGACGGCAAGGTGACCAACGATATTGACTACCTGTCGGCGATCGAAGAAGGCAAGTATGTGATCGCGCAGGCCAATGCGCAGCTCGACAAGGACGGTCGCCTGACGGGCGAACTGGTCTCCGCCCGTGAAAAGGGTGAGTCGATTCTGTGCGGCGCAGACCGCGTGCAGTACATGGACGTTTCGCCTGCGCAGATCGTGTCGGTGGCAGCCTCGCTGGTGCCATTCCTTGAGCACGACGATGCGAACCGCGCGTTGATGGGCGCCAACATGTCGCGCCAGGCCGTGCCTGTGCTGCGCCCTGAAAAGCCCCTCGTCGGCACCGGCATTGAACGCGTGGCCGCTGTCGACTCGGGCACCGTCGTGACCGCCACACGTGGCGGCATCGTGGACTACGTCGATGCCACCCGTATCGTGGTGCGTGTGAACGACGACGAGGCCGTGGCCGGTGAAGTTGGTGTGGACATCTACAACCTCATCAAGTACCAGCGTTCCAACCAGAACACCAACATCCACCAGCGTCCGATCGTCAAGAAGGGTGACAAGCTGGTCAAGGGTGACGTCGTGGCCGACGGTGCATCGACGGACTTTGGCGAAATCGCCATCGGCCAGAACATGCTGATCGCGTTCATGCCCTGGAACGGATACAACTTCGAAGACTCGATCCTGATCTCCGAACGCGTGGTGTCCGAAGACCGCTACACCTCGATCCACATCGAAGAGTTGGTCGTGATGGCTCGCGACACGAAGCTGGGTGCAGAAGAAATCACACGCGACATTCCGAACCTGTCGGAACAGCAACTGAACCGTCTGGATGAGTCCGGCATCATCTACGTGGGCGCCGAAGTGCAACCCGGCGACACGCTGGTCGGCAAGGTAACGCCCAAGGGCGAAACCACCCTCACGCCTGAAGAGAAGCTGCTGCGCGCCATCTTCGGCGAGAAGGCTTCCGACGTGAAGGACACGTCGCTGCGCGTGGACCAGGGTTCGTCGGGCACCGTGATCGACGTGCAGGTGTTCACACGTGAAGGCATCCAACGTGACAAGCGCGCCCAGCAGATCATCGACGATGAACTCAAGCGCTTCCGTCTGGACCTGAACGACCAGCTGCGCATCGTGGAGGCCGACGCCTTTGATCGTATCGAGAAGCTGCTGACCGGCCGCGTGGCCAACGGCGGCCCACAGAAGCTCGCCAAGGGCACGAAGATCGACAAGGCCTATCTGGCTTCCGTCGAGAAGTTCCACTGGTTCGACATCCGCCCTGCGGAAGACGAAGTCGCCACCCAGCTCGAATCCATCAAGAACGCGCTGGAGCAAACGCGCCACAGCTTTGACCTGGCCTTTGAAGAAAAGCGCAAGAAGCTCACGCAAGGCGACGAGCTGCCAGCTGGCGTGCTCAAGATGGTCAAGGTGTACCTTGCCGTCAAGCGCCGTCTGCAGCCTGGTGACAAAATGGCTGGCCGCCACGGTAACAAGGGTGTGGTGTCCAAGATCGTTCCGGTCGAGGACATGCCCTACATGGCCGACGGCACGCCTGCCGACATCGTTCTGAACCCGCTGGGCGTGCCCTCGCGGATGAACATCGGTCAGGTGCTGGAAGTCCACCTGGGCTGGGCCGGCAAGGGCATTGGTCAGCGCATTGGCAACATGCTCCAGGAGCAGGCCAAGGCGTCTGAACTGCGCACGTTCCTGGAAGAGGTGTACAACTCGCGCGGCCGCAAGGAAGACCTGTCGCAACTGAGCGACGACGACCTGATGGCCATGGCGGAAAATCTGACGAGCGGTGTGCCTTACGCCACCCCCGTGTTCGATGGTGCTTCGGAAGAAGAAATCAAGGACATGCTCAAGATCGCCTACCCAGACGACATCGCAGAGCGCAAGGGCCTGACACCGACCCGCACACAGGCTTATCTGTTTGATGGCCGCACGGGCGAGCGCTTTGAGCGCCCGACCACCATCGGCTACATGCACTACCTGAAGCTGCACCACTTGGTGGACGACAAGATGCATGCCCGCTCGACCGGTCCTTACTCGCTCGTCACGCAGCAGCCGCTGGGTGGTAAGGCGCAGTTTGGTGGCCAGCGTTTCGGGGAAATGGAAGTGTGGGCGCTGGAAGCTTACGGCGCCGCCTACGTGCTGCAGGAAATGCTGACCGTGAAGTCCGACGACGTGGTGGGCCGTACCAAGGTGTACGAATCCATCGTCAAGGGCGAACACGCCATCGAAGCCGGCATGCCGGAATCGTTCAACGTGCTGGTCAAGGAAATCCGTTCGCTGGGCCTGGACATCGAGCTGGAACGCTCCTAAGCAGAAAAGGAAAGAGTCACTATGAAATCGCTACTCGACCTGTTCAAGCAATTCACGCCGGACGAGCATTTCGATGCCATCCGTATCGGCATGGCTTCGCCCGAAAAGATCCGTTCGTGGTCTTTCGGCGAAGTGAAGAAGCCCGAAACCATCAACTACCGTACGTTCAAGCCCGAGCGTGACGGCCTGTTCTGCGCCAAGATTTTTGGTCCTATCAAGGACTACGAATGCCTGTGCGGCAAGTACAAGCGCCTCAAGCACCGCGGTGTGATCTGCGAGAAGTGCGGCGTTGAAGTCACGCAGACCAAGGTGCGCCGCGAGCGCATGGGCCACATCGACCTGGCCGCGCCTTGCGCCCACATCTGGTTCCTGAAGTCGCTGCCATCGCGTCTGGGTCTGGTGCTGGACATGACGCTGCGCGACATCGAACGCGTGCTGTACTTTGAAGCCTACGTGGTGACCGACCCCGGCATGACTCCGCTGAAGAAGTTCAGCATCATGTCCGAGGACGACTACGACGCAAAGCGCAAGGAATACGGCGACGAATTCATCGCCAAGATGGGCGCTGAAGGTATCAAGGACCTGCTCGAATCCATCGACATCGACCTGTCGATCGAACGCCTGCGTGGCGACTTGACCGGCTCCGAAGTCAAGGTCAAGAAGAACGCCAAGCGCCTGAAGGTGCTCGAAGCGTTCAAGAAGTCCGGTATCAAGCCCGAGTGGATGGTGCTGGAAGTGCTGCCCGTGCTGCCGCCGGACCTGCGTCCGCTGGTGCCTCTGGACGGCGGCCGCTTCGCGACCTCTGACCTGAACGACCTGTACCGCCGCGTTATCAACCGCAACAGCCGTCTGCGCCGTCTGCTGGAACTGAAGGCCCCTGAAATCATCGCCCGCAACGAAAAGCGGATGCTGCAAGAGGCCGTGGACTCGCTGCTGGACAACGGCCGCCGTGGCAAGGCCATGACGGGCGCCAACAAGCGTGCTCTGAAGTCGTTGGCCGACATGATCAAGGGTAAGTCGGGCCGTTTCCGTCAGAACTTGCTGGGCAAGCGCGTGGACTACTCCGGTCGTTCCGTGATTACCGTGGGCCCAACGCTCAAGCTGCACCAGTGCGGCCTGCCCAAGCTGATGGCTCTGGAGCTGTTCAAGCCTTTCATCTTCTCGCGCCTCGAAGCCATGGGCATCGCTACGACGATCAAGGCCGCCAAGAAGGAAGTCGAATCCGGCACCCCCGTGGTGTGGGACATCCTGGAAGAGGTCATCAAGGAACACCCCGTGATGCTGAACCGTGCGCCTACGCTGCACCGTTTGGGTATCCAGGCCTTTGAACCCATCCTGATCGAAGGCAAGGCCATCCAGCTGCACCCGCTTGTTTGCGCGGCCTTCAACGCCGACTTCGACGGTGACCAGATGGCTGTTCACGTCCCGCTGTCGGTGGAAGCGCAGATGGAAGCCCGCACGCTGATGCTGGCCTCCAACAACGTGCTATTCCCGGCTTCGGGCGAGCCCTCCATCGTTCCTTCGCAGGACGTGGTGCTGGGCCTGTACTACGCCACCCGCGACCGCATCAACGGCAAGGGCGAAGGCCTGGTGTTTGCCGACACCGGTGAAGTGCAACGCGCGCTGGATGCGGGCGAGGTCGAGCTGGCTGCCAAGATCACGGTGCGCATGACCGAGTGGACGAAGAACAAGGAAACGGGCGAGTTCGTGCCGTCGACTTCGCTCGTGGAAACCACTGCGGGCCGTGCGCTGCTGTCCGAAATTCTTCCCAAGGGCCTGCCGTTCAGCAACATGAACAAGGCGCTGAAGAAGAAGGAAATCTCCAAGCTCATCAACGTGAGCTTCCGCAAGTGCGGCCTGAAGGAAACCGTGGTGTTTGCAGACAAGCTGCTGCAAAACGGTTTCCGCCTGGCCACGCGCGCCGGTATCTCGATTGCCATTGACGACATGCTGGTGCCGCCACAGAAGGCCGGCATCATCGAGCGCTCCGAGAAGGAAGTCAAAGAGATCGAGCAGCAGTACGTGTCCGGTCTGGTGACGTCTGGCGAGCGTTACAACAAGGTGGTGGACATCTGGGGCAAGGCCGGCGACGAAGTGTCCAAGGTAATGATGGCCCAGCTTTCCAAGCAGAAGGTCATGGACCGCCACGGCAAGGAAGTGGATCAGGAGTCGTTCAACTCCATCTACATGATGGCCGACTCCGGTGCCCGGGGCTCCGCTGCCCAGATCCGTCAGGTGGCCGGTATGCGGGGTCTGATGGCCAAGCCAGACGGCTCGATCATTGAAACGCCTATCACCGCGAACTTCCGAGAAGGTCTGAACGTGCTGGAGTACTTCATCTCCACCCACGGTGCCCGTAAGGGTCTGGCCGACACGGCGCTGAAGACGGCGAACTCCGGGTACCTCACCCGCCGTCTGGTGGACGTGACGCAGGACCTGGTCGTGACCGAAGAGGATTGCGGCACGGCCAATGGTTCGCTGATGCGCGCCATCGTCGAAGGCGGTGAAGTGATCGAATCGCTGCGCGAGCGTATCCTGGGCCGCACTGCAGCTGAAGATGTGCTGCACCCCGAGAACCGCTCGGTGCTGGTCGAAGCCGGTGTGATGCTGGACGAAGACCTGATCGAAGAGCTGGAAGCGGCTGGCGTGGACGAAGTGAAGGTGCGCACGGCCCTGACCTGCGAAACCCGCTACGGCCTGTGCGCCAAGTGCTACGGCCGTGACCTGGGCCGCGGTGGCCTGATCAACCTCGGCGAAGCCGTGGGTGTGATCGCTGCCCAGTCCATCGGTGAGCCCGGCACGCAGCTGACCATGCGTACGTTCCACATCGGTGGTGCCGCTTCGCGTGCTGCCATCGCGTCGAGCGTGGAAGCCAAGTCCAACGGCGTGATCGGCTTCAATGCCACGATGCGCTACGTGAGCAACACCAAGGGCGAGCTGGTGGTGATTGCACGTTCGGGTGAGATCATCATCCAGGACGAGCATGGCCGCGAGCGCGAGCGCCACAAGGTGCCTTACGGCGCCACGCTGACGGTGAAGGCCGACCAGCAGATCAAGGCCGGCACGATCCTGGCCAACTGGGATCCGCTGACGCGACCCATCATCACCGAGTTCGCCGGTCAGACCAAGTTCGAGAACGTCGAAGAAGGCCTGACGGTGGCCAAGCAGGTAGATGAAGTGACCGGTCTGTCCACGCTGGTGGTGATCGATCCGAAGCGCCGTGGTGCTGCCAAGGTGGTGCGTCCACAGGTGAAGCTGATCGACGCCCAGGGCAACGAAGTGAAGATCCCTGGTACCGACCACTCGGTGACCATCGGCTTCCAGGTCGGCGCTCTGATTCAGGTGCGTGACGGTCAGGACGTGGGCCCCGGCGAAGTGCTGGCGCGTATTCCGGTCGAAGGCCAGAAGACCCGCGACATTACCGGTGGTCTGCCCCGCGTGGCCGAACTGTTTGAAGCCCGTACTCCGAAGGACAAGGGCACGCTGGCCGAAATGACCGGTACCGTGTCGTTCGGCAAGGAAACCAAGGGCAAGGTCCGCTTGCAGATCACCGACCCTGAAGGCCGCGTGTTCGAAGAGCTTGTGCCCAAGGAAAAGAACATCCTGGTGCACGAAGGCCAAGTGGTCAACAAGGGCGAATCGATTGTGGACGGCCCAGCCGACCCGCAAGACATCCTGCGCCTGCTGGGTATCGAAGAGCTGTCGCGCTACATCGTGGACGAAGTGCAGGACGTGTATCGCTTGCAAGGCGTGAAGATCAATGACAAGCACATTGAAGTGATCGTTCGCCAGATGCTGCGCCGTGTGGTGGTCGAGAACATCGGTGAGTCCAACTACATCAGCGGTGAACAGGTCGAGCGCTCCGAGATCCTGAACACCAACGAGGCACTGCAAGCTGAGGGCAAGATCCCCGCGACCTACAGCAACCTGCTGCTGGGTATCACGAAGGCATCGCTGTCTACCGACTCGTTCATCTCGGCCGCTTCCTTCCAGGAAACGACCCGCGTGCTCACCGAGGCTGCCATCATGGGCAAGCGCGACGAGCTGCGTGGCCTGAAGGAAAACGTGATCGTGGGTCGCCTGATCCCTGCAGGTACGGGTCTGGCCTACCACCAGGCACGCAAGGCCAAGGACGCCATGGACGACGCCGAGCGCCGCGCCATCGCCGAAGCCGAAGCCGCCGAAATGGCAGCCCAGTCGGACGCCTCGGATGTGGACAGTGGCAGCGTCACTGCCACCGACGCAGCGGCAGACTGATAGAAAACAGCAAGGCCCATTCCCGGCCCTGCTGCGGTCGCCACAGCGCCCCCGTCCTGTCCCAGGCAGGCCGGGGGCGTTTTTGATGGACGCGTGTCTTTTCACCGCCCGTCGTTTGTTTCAACTTTCTGTTTTTCGGGCCGCGACGGGTGCAGCAGTATCCGCTCCGGCAACTGTGCATGCTGTGGTCGTCGCCCCTTTTCTGGATTGCTTTTGCCGTCTTTCTGTTCTGGGCCCTGGGGGCCTACAACCGTCTGATGCGCTTGCGTTCGGCCGTTGTTCAGTCGTTCGGCAGTTTTGATGCGCACATGGTGCGGCTGGTGGCGTTGCTCGGCGAGTTCGGGGCAGCGCAGACGGTACAGCGCGGCAGCCTGCTGGCCGACGGGGGCGCGCAAGAGCTGGCCGCGCTGCAGGGCGCAGTGACCCAATTCAGTGCCTCTTTGGCCGTGGCACGCGCCCGCCCGCTGCAGGATGACGCGGTGGCTGCATTGACGGCCGCCCGGGAAGTGCTTCGCGCTACCTGGGCCACCGCCTTGCAAAAGTTGGTGGACGACCCTGCGCAGCCGGTAGCGCTGGCTTCCGCGGGCGACCCTGGCGTCGTCCCCGGGTCTTCGCCCGTGGTGTTGTTGTCCGTGTGGCAGGTTCGCTGGGAGGAACACGCCGTCCAGAACGAGCAAGCGATTCGGGTGTTCAATGAGGCCGTGGTGCAGTACAACAGTGCCATTGCCCAGTTTCCGGCCAGCCTGCTGGCCTGGGTGTTCGGGTTCAAGGCGGCACGCGCGCTGTAACCCGTTTTCAGGATCACGATGACTCCACCTCCCCACAACCGCCCTCGTCGCACCGGTGACCATGCGCAGCGCCCCGCGCGCGCAGGCTCCGGCCAGCAGTCTCCGCGGGCGAGTTCTGCTGCGGTCCCATCCGACGGGGCGACCTCGCCGAGTACCACACCTGTTCCTCTGTGGCGGTTGCTGACAGCAGTGGCTGGCGCCTTACAGGCGATTCGCGGAGGGCAGTCCGGCACGACAGCGCTGGCGGCCGTAGAGACCGCGTTGCGCCCCGGCGTGCAGGCTTTGCTGTTCCAGGTGCTGCGGCAGGCTGGGCGGGCCGAGGCCTTGCGCCGCCAGCTGGCCGCCCGCGCCCCAGCTCCTGCCGCCGATGCCCTGCTGTGCAGTGCATTGGCGCTGTGCTGGGATCCGCACGCATCGCCCTACGAACCTTTTACCCTGGTGAACCAGGCGGTGGAGGCGGCCAAGCACCACCCAGCCACACGCGCGCAAGCTTCGTTCATCAATGGTTGCCTGCGCCGCTTTTTGCGAGAGCGGGACGCTCTGGTGGCGGCCACCGACAACGATCCGGTGGCGCGCTGGAACCATCCACACTGGTGGATTCAGCGCCTGCGCAAGGACCATCCCCAGCACTGGGAGGAGATCCTGCACGCCAACAATGCCCACGCACCCATGGTGTTGCGGGTCAATGAAAAAAAATGCACGGTAGCGCAGTATTTGTTTGCCTTGAGTGCTATTGGTTTAGGAGCGGAGGCAGTGGGGCAGCACGGGGTCGCGCTACGCCAAGCCGTGCCCGTGCAGTCGCTGCCTCACTTTGCCGAGGGCTGGGTGTCGGTGCAGGACGCTGCTGCGCAACAGGCGGCCCCTTTGCTACTGCAAGGGCTGGACCTGATCCATCCCTTGCGCGTGCTCGACGCCTGCGCCGCCCCCGGCGGCAAGACGGCGCACCTGCTGGAGATGGCGGGTCCGCAGTCTCCCTTGCAGGTCACGGCGCTGGAAATCGATGCCACACGCAGCGTCCGCATTGGTGAAACCCTGCAGCGCCTGGGGCTAACGGCCCAGGTCCTGGTGGCAGATGCTGCTCGCCCGGAAGACTGGTGGCAGTCGCAGTGCGGTGGCGTGCCGTTCGACGCCATCCTGCTCGACGCACCGTGCACCGCGTCCGGCATTGTGCGTCGCCATCCGGACGTGCGCTGGCTGCGCCGTGAATCCGACATTGCCCAGCTGGCAACCCTGCAGGCGGCCCTGCTCAAGGCCCTGTGGCCGCTGTTGCGTCCCGGCGGGCGCCTGCTGTATTGCACTTGTTCCGTCTTCCGGGCAGAGGGTGATGCCCAGGTGCAAACGTTTCTTGCACACAACACCGATGCGCAAATGCTGCCGTCGCCGGGGCATTTAATTCCCGGCAACGCGGACAAGGTCGGAGCTGTCCCGGACAATCTGACCGGTGACCACGACGGCTTTTTTTACGCACTGTTGCAAAAATCGGCGCAATGAGCCCCGGAGCATGCGCTGGTGGCTGGTGTGCGCATGGTTTGTGCTGTTTTGGGGGACGGTGCTCTGCTGGGTGCCGCAGGCCGTGGCCGCACAGGCGGCCTCCTCCGAGGTGGGTGACCTGCGCCTCGAACGCGGGGACGACGGTCTGTACCTGAGTGCCAACCTGCAATTTGAACTGCCCGAGCTGGCCGAAGACGCCTTGCAAAAAGGCATTCCCATGTTCTTCGTGGCCGACGCCCAGGTGCTGCGCGACCGCTGGTACTGGTCCGACCGGCAGGTGGCCGAGACCACCCGGTACTTCCGCCTGAGCTACCAGCCGCTCACCCGCCGTTGGCGTCTCAACATCTCCTCCACGCCTTTCACCAACAGCGGGCTGGGCGTGGTGCTGGGTCAGAATTTTGACAATTACGCCGATGCCTTGTCGTCGATTCAGCGTTTTTCACGCTGGAAGATCGCTGAACGCGATGTGATCGAGTCCGATGCCGTGCATACGGTGAACTTCCGCTTCCGCCTCGACATGTCCCAGCTGCCCCGTCCTTTCCAGATCGGTGCGGTCGGCCGGTCGGGCTGGAACCTGCTGGTCTCCCGCAGCCAGCGCCTGGGTGCAGGGCCTGCCAAGTGAGTTCCCGCCCCTCATCATCCGGCGTTTCGGCATCGACCCACGCTACAGCTCGTCAGTCCCGCGCGGTGCGCTGGGCCGTGGGCGTTGGCGCCGCCATCATGTCGGCCATCGGCATGGTGCTGCTGTTCCTGTTGACGCTGGCCACCAACAACCGGGTGCTGTACGAGCGCAACTACGCCTGGCTGTTTGGCGTCAACGTGTTTGTGGCGCTGCTGCTGCTCCTGGTGCTGGGCTGGGTGGCCGTGCGCCTGGGGCTGCGGCTGCGCCGGGGGCGTTTTGGCAGCCGCCTGCTGGTCAAGCTGGCCGCCATCTTTGCGCTGGTGGGGCTGATGCCGGGACTGCTGATCTATGTGGTGTCTTACCAGTTCGTCACGCGCTCCATCGAAAGCTGGTTTGACGTCAAGGTGGAGGGGGCGCTGTCTGCAGGCGTCAACCTCGCCCGTGTGTCGCTGGATTCGCTGGCCACGGATATGGCCGCCAAAACCCGCAATGCCAGTGCCCAGGTGGCCCAGGTGCCCGATGCCGCTGCAGGCCTGGTGCTGGAGCGGATCCGCGATCAGCTCGGCGCGACCGACGTGGTGCTCTGGAACGCGTCCGGCCAGGCGGTGGCCAGCGTGGGGCAGTCGCGGTTCAGCCTCAATCCGGAGCGACCAGGCGCTGCCTTGCTGCGCACTGCACGCCAGCAGCGCGCCACCGCGCAGATTGAAGGGCTGGACGACATTGCCGACCCCGCCGCCGCGCAGAATGCGCGGGTCAAGGTGCTGGCCTTGGTCAGCAGCCCCAGCGTGGGCCTGTTGATGGAGCCGCGCTACCTGCAAGCCACCTTGCCCCTGCCGCCTGCCCTGGTGGCCAACGCCATTGCGGTGCAGGAGGCCAACCGCGAATACCAGGAACGTGCGCTGGCGCGGGGTGGGCTGCGTCGCATGTATGTGGGCACGCTCACGCTGAGTCTGTTCCTCGCTGTGTTCGGTGCGGTGCTGCTGGCAGTGTTGTTGGGCAACCAGCTGGCGCGGCCGCTGCTGGTACTGGCCGAAGGGGTGCGCGAGGTGGCGGCTGGCAACCTGAGCCCCAAGGCCGCGCTGCAAAGCAAGGATGAGCTGGGGGGGCTGACGCGCTCGTTTGCACTCATGACGCAGCAATTGGCAGACGCGCGCCAGGCGGTGGAGCAGAGCATGGGTGAGGTCGATGCCTCCCGCGCCAACCTGCAGACCATTCTGGACAACCTCACGGCGGGCGTCATTGTGCTGGACTCACAGGGGCTGATCCGCTCGTCCAACCCGGGCGCCACCCGTATCCTGCGCGCGCCCATGGCCGCGTATGAGGGGCGGTCACTGTCTGACGTGCCCGGTCTTGCAGAGTTTGCCGCGTCGGTCCAGGGCCATTTCGATGCGTTTCTGGGTGACCATGAACGCCACGGCCTGGACCACTGGCAGCAGCCGTTTGAGCTGCATGCCTCATCCGGCGGAGCCGGGCAGCACGCCACCAGCCTGGTTGCCCGGGGCGCCGAGTTGCCCGACTCCACCCGACTGTTGGTTTTTGACGACATTTCGGAAATCGTTTCGGCCCAGCGCGCACAGGCCTGGGGCGAGGTGGCGCGCCGGCTGGCGCACGAAATCAAGAACCCGCTGACCCCCATCCAGCTCTCCGCCGAGCGGCTCGAAATGAAGCTGTCGGGCAAGCTGCCAGACCCTGAACAGGCCATCCTCGCCAAGTCCGTCAAAACCATCGTCGATCAGGTCGATGCCATGAAGCGGCTGGTCAACGAGTTCCGCGATTACGCGCGTTTGCCCGCAGCAGAATTGCACGCACTGGATCTCAACGCGCTGGTCGCCGACGTGCTCCATTTGTATGGTGCAGAAAATGCCACCGTGCCTGTAGAAGCCGAGCTGGACCCGCGCTGCCCCTGGATTGCGGGCGATGCCCAGCAGTTGCGCCAGGTCGTGCACAACCTGCTGCAGAACGCCCAGGACTCGACCGAGCAGGCCCGCGCCGGGGCCTCGGAGCCAGTGCCGCCGGTGCGCATCAGCACCCGCTGGAGCGAATCGTCACGCCGCGTGCGGCTCACCGTGTCGGACAGCGGCGGGGGCTTTCCGTCGCATATCCTGCAGCGCGCGTTCGAGCCCTACGTCACCACCAAGCCACGTGGCACTGGTCTGGGTTTGGCCGTGGTCAAAAAGATCGCAGATGAGCACGGCGCGCGCATAGAACTGTCCAACCGTACCGAAGACGGCGTGGTGCGCGGCGCCCAAGTGTCGTTATCATTCGCCCCTGAACCAGCGGTGGCGTCATAACAACACCGCCCCGCAGTACCCCCAAGGCACTTCAACACACATGGCAAACATTCTGGTGGTCGACGATGAGCTCGGCATTCGTGATCTGCTGTCGGAAATCCTGAACGACGAAGGTCACAGCGTAGACCTCGCAGAAAATGCGACCCAGGCCAGAGCCGCCCGGGCAGGCAACAGTTATGACCTGGTGCTGCTGGACATCTGGATGCCCGACACCGACGGCGTCTCGTTGCTCAAGGAGTGGGCCACTGCCGGTGTGCTGACCATGCCGGTCATCATGATGAGCGGCCACGCCACCATCGACACGGCGGTGGAAGCCACCCGCATCGGCGCCTTCTCGTTCCTCGAAAAGCCCATCACCCTCCAAAAGCTGCTCAAGGCTGTGGAGCAGGGCTTGGCCCGCAACGCCGCCCACCAGGCCGCGCCCGTGGCGGCCGTGGCTGCACCCGCTGCCGTCCCGGCCGATCCGACCTTCTCGCAGCTGCCAGCCGTCTCGGCGGTGATGGCAGGGGTTGACCCCGGCCCGCACGCCCACCAGGGCTTCGATCTGGACCGCCCCCTGCGCGAGGCGCGTGACGGCTTTGAGAAGGCCTACTTTGAGTTCCACCTGGCCCGCGAAGGCGGCTCCATGACCCGCGTGGCCGAAAAGACGGGTCTGGAGCGCACACACCTGTATCGCAAACTGCGCCAGCTGGGTGTGGATCTAGGGCGCGGCAAGCGCGGCTGATCAATTAATTTATGCCTTTTGCCGGAAGCGCTGATTTTTCTGGCTATAATTTGAGGCTCAGGCCCGGTAGCTCAGTCGGTAGAGCAGAGGATTGAAAATCCTTGTGTCGGTGGTTCGATTCCGCCCCAGGCCACCAAAATTTCTCCTTGTAAATCAACAGTTTACGAAGAGATGCAAAACAAGCGACCCGTAAAACAGGTCGCTTTTTTGTTTTTCTGACGCAAGTTCTGACACTTGCATTGGGAAAGCAATGCGTTCGGTGGCAAGTCACTGCGCTTCATTGCGCGGTGATGACCGTATGGAACTCGGCGATGGCCGAACTCTTCTGCGGCAAAGAGGGGCGCTTTCGACTGCAGTTTTTTTGCCGGAAGGCTAAAGAAACGTCGCTGTACTCGATTCCACATCTGGAGTTGTTTATGGTTGTCAGTCTCTCATTGCTGTCTGCGCTCAAGGCAGTCAGCGCGTTCAATGCCTCGCAGTGCTGCCCTATAAGGCCCCTGGCGCCTCGCAAAGAGGTGTGCAATGGCTAAGCCTTACTTGGAGGGTAAGGGCTGGTGCGTACGCGCTCGCCACGAAGGCCACGATGTCTATCTGTCGGGATTTCCGACCAAAGCTGCTGTTCTCAAGGCCATGAGTCTGCGCAAGGTCGAGATTGACCGGGGTCGGGTGCCTCGTCAGCCAGGACCCGAACGTACAACCCTTGCTCAGGCGCTGCAGACATACGCGCTGGAGCGTCTGCGCTTTCTGAAAGGCGCTGTCCAGGATGCCGTGCGCATTAACAAATATCTGCGTTTTGCTGGGCTCGACCTGCTGGACGTGAAGTGTCTGGCCGAGGAAGAAGGGCAACAGGGCCAGCAAGACTCCGGTCCGCAGCACGTGTATTTCCGTGTCTCGCTCAAGCCGCACACGACTGAGCGCACGATTCCAAAGGGCTTGAGCGCGCACCGTGCTGCACAGTTGACGAAGAACGCGAACACAGAGCGCCATCGCGCTGTGCTCGCTTGCAAGCGCATGGCGGATATCACACGAAGTGATGTGCAGCAGTTCATGAATGCGATGGTCGATGATGGCAATGCGGCGTGTTGATTTCCACGCAAAGCTGACCCACCATTTCCATCGAATCTTGACCCACCCTGGTTCGTGAGCTTCACGCTCACGTTGTGGATAAGTTCTTGGTCGC
>NZ_JBXAGA010000025.1:0-22797 GCF_058793595.1 Acidovorax sp. GW835-FHT14G06 | reverse complement strand
GGCAGCTCGCCAGTCACGCCACTGCAGTGGTGGCATGACTTAAACCAAACAGCCTCCACGAATCCCGGGGCGATTCACGTCGCTTGCGGCTATATTCGTTAGATGAACCTAGTCAAGTCAAAACAGAGAGTCGTCGACCATGGAGAGGTGTTCACCCCCCCGTGGATGGTCGAGGCCATGCTCGATCTGGTGAAGGATGAATCTGAGCGCATCGATTCGCGGGTGCTCGAACCTGCCTGCGGCAGTGGCAACTTCCTCGTGCATGTCCTGCGGAGGAAGCTGGTGACTGTGGAGCGGAAGTTCGGCAAGTCCGACTTCGAGAAGAAGCACTTCGCCCTTCTAGCCCTCATGTGTATCTATGGGATCGAGCTACTGGATGACAACATCGCAGAGTGCCGCGAAAACATGCTCGAAATCTTTGCCGAGTACCTTGGCATTGAAGAGACCGACGATCTGTATCAGGCCGGGGTACATGTGCTCTCGCACAACTTGGTCCACGGCGACGCGATGACCATGCACACCTGTGACACCCGAGTGCCGATCACATTTGCAGAATGGGGCTCGCTGGGAAAGGGGAAATTCATGCGGCGCGACTTTCGATTGGACCGACTTACCCACCTGTCCTCATTCGAGCGGGAGGACTCGCTGTTCTCCCAACTTGGCAAGCACGAAGTTTTCGCACCTGTCAAAACCTATCCGCCAATGACCGTAGCCGACCTGGCTGTGGCCGCAAGAACTAACACAGTGAAGGGGCAGGAATGACACAGCAGGCCAGCTTCGCGCTGCGAGGACGCAACCCAGATGTTCTGACTTGTATTGCCAACCTCTCAAACGACGAGGTGTTCACTCCACCCGAGTTCGCTAACCGGATGCTGGACTCGATTGAGCGGGCATGGGCCCGAAATAATAACGGGGCCAACATCTGGGCGGACAAAACGCTTCGATTCCTTGATCCATTCACGAAGTCAGGCGTCTTCTTGCGTGAGATCACCAGCCGCCTGACACGAGGGCTTGCATCAGAAATTCCAGACCTGAACCACCGTGTCAATCACATCTTGACGAAGCAGGTGTTTGGCATCGGCATCACCCAGCTCACGAGCTTGCTGGCCCGGCGTAGCGTGTATTGCTCGAAGTTTGCCGATGGCCCTCACTCGATTGCGAAGTCATTCGGCACCGAGTCCGGCAACATCTGGTTTGAGCGGATGGATCACACATGGATTGATGACAGATGCAAGTACTGTGGAGCAAGCAGGGACACGTTAGACCGTGGTCACGAGCTTGAAACGCATGCCTACGCCTTCATTCACACCGACAACATACGAGCTCGATTGGCCGAGCTGTTTGGAAACGATATGCAATTCGACGTCATCATTGGCAACCCACCCTACCAACTGAACGACGGTGGGTTTGGTACGAGCGCCGCCCCTATCTACAACAAGTTCGTCGATCAAGCCAAGGCTCTCAATCCAAGGCTTCTTACGATGGTTATTCCTGCGCGCTGGTTCACAGGTGGCAAGGGCCTTGACGAGTTCAGGGAGTCCATGTTGGCCGACAACCGCCTCCGGTCAATTGACGATTTTTTGAGCGCATCCGACGTGTTTCCCGGTGTTGGACTGAAAGGCGGGGTGTGTTACTTCCTTTGGGACCGTGATAACGCGGGCACCTGCAAGGTAACTACGCACTTTAAAGACTGGCCTGTGTCTTCCGCCGTTCGACCACTGCTTGAAGAAGGAGCTGATGTCTTCATCCGATTCAACGAGGGGCTCTCAATCCTCAAAAAGGTAGTCACGGCAGAGAACGGTAATAGCAAGTCCGTTCGCCTAGGGCAGAGGCGGTTTGACCAACTCGTCAGCTCCCTCCGCCCCTTTGGATTACGAACATTCTTTCAAGGGAACAAAACCAAGGGAGCAAACGACCTTACCGTATACCAGAACGGTGGCAAGGGCTACATCAATAGAGACGAGATCACCACAAGTACGCACCTGATCGACTGCTGGAAGGTTTATGTGGGTAGAGCTGCGCCAGGTACGGGCAACAGAGACACCTACCCGCACAGAATAATCAGCACCCCCTTTATCGGAGAGCCTGGCTCCATCTGCTCGGAAACCTACCTTTGCATCGGGCCATTCGATACCAAGGAGCAGGCCGAAAGCGCCTTGTCTTATCTCTCGTGCCGACTAACAAGGCTACTTATCCTGCTGCACAAACCAGCTCAGGACACTACCCGTAAGGTCTACACCTTCGTTCCAACACAAGACTGGACGAAGCGATGGGCAGACGTTGACTTGTATGCCAAGTACGGGATCAGTCAAGAGGAAATCGAGTTCATTGAAAAGGTCGTGCGGCCGATGGGTGCTGGCGATGAGTAAAAGCATCGAGGAAATCCTCGCTCCAAAGCCCAAAGGACGCCCACGCATCTATGCGTACTCGATCGATGATGCAGCTCACAAAGGCCTCCTCAAAGTTGGACAGACGGTGCGTGATGTTCAGCAGCGCGTTGCCGAGCAAGTCAAAACAGCAGCGATCAAGAACTTCAAGATCGAACTCGACGAGCCTGCTGAACGTTTGGACGGTACGATATTTTCTGATCACGCGGTACGGGCGGCGCTAGCCAAGAAGGGATTCGAAAACGCCGAGTTGGAGTGGATGCGTTGCACAGTCGCCGACGTGCAGACAGTGATTACGGAGTTACGCACCGGCCAGAAGCTATCGGGGACGCATCACCAGACCTTCCCCATGCGGCAGGAGCAAGAAGACGCGGTTAACAAGACCCTCGCTTACTTCCACTCCATCTGGCAAGAAGACATGAACGCGGCACCGCGCTTCCTGTGGAATGCCAAAATGCGGTTCGGCAAGACGTTCACCTCTTACCAGTTGGCCAAGAAGCTGGGCGCCAAGCGGGTGCTGGTGGTCACGTTCAAACCAGCAGTTGAGGACGCATGGCAGACCGATCTGGAATCGCACGCAGACTTCAACGGGTGGCAGTACCTGTCGCGACACTCCGACAAGGACCCTACCGAGATTGACCGTAGCAAGACGGTCGTCTACTTCGGCTCGTTTCAAGACCTGCTTGGTCGCGATCCGAACGGCAACATCAAAGCCAAGAACGAATGGCTGCACAAGGAGAAGTGGGACCTCGTGGTGTTTGACGAGTATCACTTCGGCGCATGGCGAGACACAGCGAAGGAACTTTTTGAAGGTGAAGATGCGACTGTTTCCAAGAAGGAGACCCAGCTCGAATACACATCCGAACTGGACACAGTGAACGAAGACCTCGGTGTCTTGTCAGCCAAAGAAACGGAATTTCTGCCCATATCGACCAAGGCATACCTGTACCTGTCGGGCACCCCATTCAAGGCGTTGGCCACCGGGGAGTTCATTGAAGAACAGATTTTCAACTGGACCTACACCGATGAACAGCGCGCCAAGCAACGGTTCGCGGTAGAGCATCCTGAGGAGTGGAATCCCTACGGCGCACTGCCTGAAATGAGGTTGCTCACGTACCAGATGCCAGATGAGCTGCTAGCTATCGCGAGTGGTGGAGAGTTTGACGAGTTCGATCTCAATGAATTTTTCAGTGCCACGGGCACAGACGCTGCCGCCAAGTTCAAGCACAAGAACGATGTGCAGAAGTGGCTGGACATCATTCGCGGCTCCTACTCACCGCAGGTTGTTGATCATCTAAAAACGGCGACGCGGCCGCCTTTCCCTTACTCTGACGTTCGCCTGCTGCCACACCTGCAACATGCGTTTTGGTTCATGCCCAACGTTGCGGCCTGCCATGCCATGGCCAACTTGCTTGCTGAGCGCCAGAACACGTTCTGGCAAGGCTACAAGGTGATCGTGTCAGCAGGAGCTTCGGCTGGCATTGGCCTTGACGCGCTACCTCCGGTACGGCAAGCCATAGGCAGCGGGTTTGAGACTAGCACCATCACCCTGTCCTGTGGCAAGTTGACCACAGGCGTGACAGTGGCGCAGTGGTCCTCGATCTTGATGCTGCGCAACCTAAAATCACCCGAGACCTACTTCCAAGCCGCGTTCCGTGTCCAGTCACCGTGGTCGATTAAGAACCCCAACGGAGACAACCCCAACGAAGAAGAAATTCTCAAACCTGTTTGCTTCGTCTTCGACTTTGCGCCCACACGGGCGTTGAGGCAACTGTCTGAGTACGGCATTGGCCTGTCATCGGGCGAAGCCAATCCAGAAGAGGCGGTCAAAGACCTCGTGTCGTTCCTTCCAGTGCTTGCGTACGACGGCGCCAATATGACGCAGATCGACGCAGGCGGCATCCTCGACATCGCAATGGCAGGCACTTCGGCCACCTTGCTGGCCCGCAAGTGGGAATCTGCGATGCTGGTCAACGTTGACAACGACACGCTGAGTCGCATCCTTGCCAACCCGGAAGCCATGGCCGCAGTGGAGCGGATTGAGGGCTGGCGGTCCTTGGGCGACAACGTCATCGAGACGATCATCAACAAGAGCGACAAGGTCAAGGCGCTCAAAGAAAAAGCAAAAGACGGCGGCGACCTTTCGACCAAGGAGAAGAAAGAGCTGTCAGAGGCGGAGAAAGAGTACAAGTCCAAACGCAAACTGGTTCAAGAGAAGCTTATCAAGTTTGCGACCCGCATCCCTGCCTTCATGTATCTCACGGATTTCCGTGAAAACACCTTGCAGGACGTAATCACCAAGCTGGAACCCGATCTGTTTCTGGCGGTTACTGGCCTCACGGTCAAAGACTTCCACCTGCTGGTACGCCTGAAAGTGTTCAACACGGAGCACATGAACCAGGCCGTGTTCGCCTTCCGTCGCTACGAAGACGCCTCATTGCGTTACACCGGGATCGAGAGCCACAACGGACTGACCCACTACGGCCTCTATGACACGGTGGTTGCAAGGGAATAGCTCTAAGAATCTCTTCTGTCCAACGCACATACGACACGCTCGTACAACCCCAGCATTCCTTGGCTCGTACGTCTTCCCCTATTCCAGAGAGACGATCTACCCAAGTACATCCGATCCGTCATACCCCCGGTGATGACCCGACGCCGTTCCAGCGGCGGAGTGGTCTTCACCACTCACCATAGACCTGTCTTAAACAGGTCTTGGATGAGTCTTAGATCAACGCTTCAACCTTCTTGGAAGCCGCACCAGCATTGGGTTCCGCCGCATCACTGGGTTCCGTCACAACGCCCATGGTGTCCGTCGCAACGCTGGGGGTCTCCGTCACAACGTCTGCGGTTGGCGTTACAACGTCTTCGTCAGTACTGCCCACGAACCGGGGTTTGCGCACCCGCACCATCCGATCAGCATCATTGAGCCAGCACGCCCAACCTGGCAAACCTGCGATGGCCTGAACAGCCTCCTTCAATGTCCTGATGCGGCTTTTCTTGGCTGAGGCGGTGCATTCCTCTGTGCCCCAGACGTGCGGCAGCAGGGTTTCCAGCTTGATTTTTCGGATTTCCCCAGTGAACGCCCAAGCTGACAGCCAGGCATGCAGACGCCGTGCCGGTTTGGACTGCAACAAGCGTTGTTCACGCATGTTGATCCAGTTCACACCGCTTCGGGATACGCAGCCTGCCGACAGTTCAGGGTTGAGGACTACGAAGACACGGGCAGGCGCCTCCCCCGTGAGCACCGCTGATAACAGCGTGTATGAGCAAGTCCCCCAGTGGCTGCCGCTGCCTGGGTAGTACAGCGATGCCTCACACGTTGTTCGGAGCAACCTGCGAACGCTGTTGCGTACAACCTCGGTATTCGGCCCCGTAGCGGTCATTCCAATGCCCCGCGCAAGTGATGAGATCGTGACTTCCACGCTCACCAAGACAGAAGGTGTACCGAGATCGGCAAGGTTGCTGGCGATCTTTTTTTCAGCCTTCACAGCCTGGTACTTGATATGCCTGAGTGCGATGGCGAAATCCTCAGGGTGCTGTGCTGGGAAAAACGTATGTCTGTGTTCGCCAGGCGTCGCAGCCAACTGACATAGGTGGTACAGGACCATCTGATCGGTGATGTCCAATGCCTGCTCTGACGTCCAAACGCAGTCCACAAGCGTCTTGTACTCCCCGTTCCGGATCGCGCTGTTAGCTGCCTGAATTCCGGCAGCTCGGGTGCCGTGTTGGATGGGCCGAAACAGACCGTCCGTCATGACGTACAGGGGATGCACAGGGGCATGGTCCATGTAGTCGATCACGGGTTCGACCTGTCCGTTTGCGCCCAACCGTGGCTTGGGCGCTGGTTTCAATGAGGGCTTCTTTGCTCTGGCCCCCCCTGGCGTTTTTCTCTTCTGCTGCATGTGATTTTTCCTGGTCGAGGCTCGCACCGATGTGCCCAGCCGCAACCCGGGCGCACGTCGGATCGAACTCTGGTGAATCACATGCGCTGGGGTGTTGTCGGTGTCTTTCTTGGACAGTTGTGACGACATCCCGGAATCATTTCCGGGGGCTAGGGAAACCACGTTAGCAAGCGCACCCTCGTTTGCACAAGTGGGGTGCAGCATCCTGTGCCACGGACATTCGGACAGGGTCATGGGCCGCATTCATGCTGCCCGGCAGCCCTTGACAAACGGTCTGAAATTCGTAGACTGGTAGGCATATGCACAGTGATACCCACTTCCTCAATCACACCTCCACGGATCGCTCGATCCAGTGCATACGTTCGCGCTAAGCGGACGATTCTTCTCCCTCCGTTTCGTCCGCGTCCATAGGCACGCATCAAGGGTTTGGTGCGCGCCGAGGGTTTGACTTTTCAAACCGGAACGCGACATGTCTCACACTCCTAGCGCCTCTTCTGCGGCCTCCAAGCAGAAACCATCCACGACGGCAAAAACCGTCACGACGTACCCCCTCGATCCTTGCGTCGAGTTGTTCCCGGCAATGAACTCCGACGAGTTCAATGCACTGAAACAGAGCATTCAACGCAACGGCCAATCCGAACCCATCTTGCTCTTCGGGGGCAAAGTGGTCGATGGCCGCCATCGCCTCAAAGCCTGCCAGGAACTGGGCATCGAACCCAAGGTCCAGACGCTGAGCGTCAAGACCTACGAGCAGGCCAAATCGATGGCCTTCGCACGCAACATCAACCGCAGAAACCTGGCCACAGGACAACGGGCTTTGATGGCGGCTGCGTTGTGCACTCGCAAACCAGGTCAGGCCAAGTTTTCAGCAGCGACGGAACCGCCACTGTCTCAAACCCAAGCGGCTGACCTGTTTGCCGTGAGCCGCGATTCGGTTCAACGGGCTGTAAAGGTGTACTGCGACGGCAGCAAAGAGCTGAACCGGCAATTGGCGTCGGGCGAGACCACTTTGAACGAGGCGTATGTCGAAGTCACCGGGTCCAAGCGCATCAAGGACTCTGTGCTTCTTCAAGCAGCGAAGCTCGTTGCGCGACACAAGGAACAAGAGAGCGCGAAATCTCGCCTCGCGCGTCTGAACCGTCAAGCCCTTTTGAGCCAGAAGAATGCGGCACTGCCCACGGGCAAGAAGAAGTATTCCCTCTTGCTGGCAGACCCACCATGGAACTACGGCATGTCCAACGACCGCTCTGCGTCACGGATGCTGCCGCACAACCATTACCCCACCATGAGTACGGATGACATCTGTGCGATGGACGTGCAGTCTTGCGTGACTAAGGACGCCATGTTGTACCTGTGGTGCCCCGCATCCTTGCTGCCAGAAGGCTTGCGCGTCATGGAGTCATGGGGTTTTGAGTATCTGACCAACTGGGTATGGCACAAGAGCGGCGGCAAGCTCACCTGTGCGGGCGGCGTTGCAGTGGCACACCATGAATTGCTGCTGGTCGGCAAACGTGGTCAAGGCCTGACGATTGTCGGCAACGATGCTCGCGAGTCATCGGTGTTTGCTGCACCTGTGACACAGCACAGCGCCAAACCAGCTCTGGTGCATGAACGCCTGGAACGCCTGTACCCCTCCGTTGTAAACCGCATGGAGCTTTTCGCCCGCAATGCGCGAAGCGGCTGGGATGTGTGGGGTAACCAGAGCCAGCAATCGACGGCAGCTGTGCCAGTCGTGCAAACCACCTTGCAAACGGGGGCCAACGATGAGTCTTTTGCACACGCTGCCTGAATTCGGCAGGGTCGTGCGGCACTTCATCGTGTACGGCGCCTGCACCAAGCGAATACAGCACGGTCGCTGACAGCGGCCTAACCGGAGCATGACTTGCGTGAAAGCGCAACCGTGATCCGGTCTTTTCTAGGGCACCCGTTCCGTTCGGGTGAACTCATGTCCTGCGCTATTGGCCGGACGGAAAACCCTGCCCTAGACACAGCCCCTTACCAGATTGCCAGGAACAATATTTATGAGCACTTATGAAAAATTTGAACACGAAAATTACCCCGACAAGCCGCACCTTGGTGCGCATTTACCGAGCTGAAATTGATTCGACCGCTTGTACTCAAACAGCAATTGACCGCTTCCTGGGCGTGGCAGACACACCAGAAGCATGGATGTACGAATGGCTGGAATGTACCGGCCAGTTGGAGGAAGTTCCAGAGCGTTTCAGAACCTATCTGGACTATGCGCAGTTAGCCACCGATAGCAGACTCAATGGCGAGTTTTATTTCGTTGAGCACGGTGGCCGAGTGTGGGTGTTCTTGACGCACTGAGTCACGCCGTCAGCGGAAGCCCTGAGCACCACCCATGAGTCAGGGCGCAGGCTGTGAAGCCTCTCAGCTTCCAGCACAACCGTTCACCGCTCGTCAGCGGTTGACGCCCCGTAAATGGTTGCGCGACCCCAAGCTCGTTTGGTAGCTTGGGCTATGACACCATTCACATACATGATCCCAAGGCACGGATTTGAGCCGTGCCCCTATGAGCAATCCCAGCATCACCCCTCCTTTTTCGAGGGGGTCGCATGCTAGGACTTCTGCTTCACCTTCTCACCGAATCAGACGCGCCCCCTGTTGAGAGGCGCTACCAGTACGTTCGGGCCATTCACCGCCAGACATTGACGTCGCTGGCACGCGCACGCCAAGACCCCAGAACCCATCCCCGGATGCTAATAGCGCTGGAACGGGCTGCCGACGATTTCGAGGAGGAGCTGCGTCGGCTCGAACCCTTGCGGCTTCACCACCGGCCAGGTACCTATGACCCATCGAACCCCGAATCGAAGTGCGGAGAGGGGCGTCTATGAGTGCATTGAGCTACCACGTTCAGCACATGCCGGACCCCGCGTTTTGGCAGGCGCTGGCTGATCACCCCAAGCCACATGGTCAATACCCCTGCCCGCTGACGCTAGGGTCACGCATCGCTTTTGTGTTTGCACCTTTCAACACCCAGGAAGGCTATGCGGATTTCGGGAATCCGAAGAGGGGCATGCACTTGGTGGTGCCATCCACCCCTGCACCCATTACGTCCATGGGGTACTTGTTCGGGCCACCCACAGGCATGAGTCGCCGGATGTTCGTGGCCTTCTTCTATCGCTCCAACGAAGCAGTGCTCGCGGAATGCAGTCCGATCGTGATGCTGCACAAGCCACTGGGACTGCGCTTGCAAAGTGGTGCGGTGTACACCGATTTCAGCGTGGCCTCAGCGGTTCTCAAAGGGGATGACGCGCCCATCAACCTGCTGTATGCCAGCCCCTCGAACCCGGATTTGAGCTTGGTGATCAGGGAAGAAGCGGACCTCGCGGGCAAGTCGAATCTGAACATTCAGTTGAAGGTGCCGATGCTGGCGTCGATGACGGTGAACCCACCAGCGCAAGCGCGATTGCCGATTTGAGGGGGCCGGATGACTTCGACAAGCGATCCCCAATTGTTCGACCCCATGCCAGCCCTGGTCTGGAACCTCGTTTGCCGCATGTTGGGCCCCATCTACACAGAGGTGCAGCCCCATTCCGTTTCGGTCTTTGACTGGTCACAAACGGTATGGGATCAGGCGCTGGACATTGCGCGAGAACACAGGCCACTGCCCCAGGTGCGGCCCCCTCGCAATCGGGGACTGCTCAAAAAAACGCAGTCCTCACAGCATTCCCCTGATGTTGGAGCGTTCGAGCTGTGAGCACGTTCACTCCGTTTTTCTTTCCCCTCCCACGACATGAAGCCCATGACTCACCTCGTGACCTCGTCCTGTTTCCTCCTGCTGCCGCGCAGCAGGGCTCCCCCCACCCATTCAACGAAAGGCA
This sequence comes from Acidovorax sp. GW835-FHT14G06, assembly GCF_058793595.1. Lineage (NCBI taxonomy): Bacteria > Pseudomonadati > Pseudomonadota > Betaproteobacteria > Burkholderiales > Comamonadaceae > Acidovorax > Acidovorax sp. GW835-FHT14G06. The sequence goes on along the minus strand of NZ_JBXAGA010000025.1, from coordinate 12,660 downwards.
ATCTAATGAAACGCACTACCGCAAAGTCCCCAAAAAAACGGACTACACCCTCATCACCCGATCCCGGCAACGTCACTCCACCCAAGCGCTCGGTGGAAGACGTCAACAATCAGCTTTACCAAGAAGCTGCTCAGCGCATCCTCCAAGCCATTGAAGCTGGCACCTCCATCTGGCAAAAGCCCTGGATCGCTCCATCCAGACATCGCCGCCCGTTCAACGCGCACACGGGTCTGAACTACTTGGGCATGAATCGCGTTTTGTTGATGACCGAGATGATGGCCAACGGCTGGACCGACACGCGGTTTATGACGTACAAGCAAGTGCAAGCCTTGGCACAGGACATGAAGCGCTCGGGCACACCGGATGACGAGTTGCCCTACGTGAAGAAGGGGGCGCAGTCGATCACCATCTACAAGGTGGGCAGGCAAGAAATCAAGCGGCCTCGGGTCGATAGCTCTGGCAAACCCGTGCTGGATCAAGCGGGTCAACCCATTGTGGACAAGGCACTGGGGCGCACGTTTTTGCAGACGTACCGGGTATTCAACGCCAACAACATCGCCAATCTGCCGCCGCTACCGGAGGTCGAACGCAAACCGACCTGGGAGGTTCATGCCGAGATCGAGGCACTCGTCAAAAAGCTAGGGGTGCCTGTCACTTATGAGCCCATCGGACAGGCTTTCTACCAACCAGGTCTGGACCGCATCACGGTCCCAGACCGCTCGCAATACAAGGATTCTGTGAAAGACGGGGTCGTGGTCTATTCAGCGGCAGCCAAGCACTACTCCGTGCTGTTGCATGAGTGCTGTCATGCAACGGGGCATGAGTCGCGCCTTAACCGCGTGATGTTGGGAGCTATGGGCTCCCCTGAAAGAGCGCGAGAAGAGCTCACAGCGGAAACGGCTTCCGCATTCTTGATGGCCTCCTACAACATGGAGTCCGACGAGGTTATCAACCAGCACGCCAGCTATCTTGAAAGCTGGGCCAAGCTCATCAAGGATGACCCAAGGGCGCTGTTTCAGGCGTTCTCTGCTGCTGAAAAGGCTGCGGACTGGTTCATGCAACGGCATGAGAGACAGTTGGCCGAGGCACCACAAGTCCCCCCTCAGCCTGCGCCCTCGTTGGTTCAAGGCTTTGGAATGCCACAGCAGCAAGTTGACGGGATCGGCCACGGATTGGTGGCGGTAGCTCAAATGCCGTCATCGGCTGTCAGGATCAACGGGCTGCGACCCGCAGGGGAGTTTCTGGATGCGGCGGTCGCTGGCCTGAATTCCGGCAGCATGGGGCCTGCGTGAACGCTCTTGTAAATTTCCGACAAAAGGTTCTTGGTTTCACCTAGGTCATAAAGCTGATATGGCAAAGCTATCATCATTCCCAAATGGGTAGGGATAGCACGTGGACGGCTGCGGACTATGGAGGGCCACTTCCTCCGCGAATGCAGCGAATCGCCGAACAAACCAAAACAGAAACGCCGTATGTCGTATCACCTAGCGCTCAGAAGCTTGCTCACAGCACGCAGGGCTATTTGCGGGGATCGTTTTGCTGACTGCGTGCGTCACAGTTTGATGGGGGATGTTTCTGCTGCTCATCTGCGTAATGAGCTTCATCAATCGACCCATCAAGAATTGACAGTCACATCCATCAGTGACCGTCTTGGCGAATTACTCGCCGTCGATCTGAATCCAGTAGGCCATGTTTTGCGACTGAGTCGCACGGAAAGGGCGTACCACGGCCTGTGGGACGCATACAACCAAAGAGGAAACGTCGTCGCTCGCGTAGCCTATGGGTCAGGGCGGCGATCCCCAGCGTTGCACGCGTCCTCCTCATGCCACGTTCATCATGGTCAGGGTGCTAGGCGAATCGAAGAGCGTATGCATGAGCGGTTGCTTGAAAGCTACCAAAGCGTAACGTCCGCGAGGTTGTTGGGCAACATTCGAAATTCTCGTAGTTGGTCAGACCATGTTGCGGATGCTCGGGTCAGCGCTGTGGCGCGCATTTTAGGGGCTGGCCAGTTGGTCGTTGAGCTGTGCCAATTCTTCGAGATGTTCCCCCACGCCAAGGTGCAGGACGCTTGCGTGCGACTCGGTGCTCATCCTCGAACGGTGGAGAGGCGTATGCGTGAACTGGGCATCACAGCGGTCATGCTCAAAAGGGTCTGCATGCTGACCTCTGCCACCCACGACATCCTCTGGACCCAGCGAGATTTTGATGACATCGCCAAAAGGCACGGCTACACCGATGGCGCGCATCTTTGCAAGACGGTGTCCATGGCTACCGGCGGAATTACGCCATCAATGTGCCGTTCGTTTGTGTTGACCTGAGATTCGTATGTCTTACAGCCTTCCCATGCGGGTGCTCGAATCGCTCCACCGTAAACCATCGGTTAACCGTTTTCAGGAAAACGTAGCCAACGTTCTCACCTCGTATGTGACGTTGGAGAAGAAGCGCCAGCTTATGCACTCGGTGGAGGGGGCAATTCCTTCTTTGCAGTCGCTTGAAGCGCCTTGGCGAGAGTTAGCGAGCCTTGACCTCAGTCCGACGGGTTTGTTTTTTGGGCATAGCCGCTCGTATGCGGAGATAGCGCAGCTTTGGGATGCGCACAGCACCTACGGAGAAGTCATAGACCCCAGCGTGTGCAAGGAGCAGGGTATCTATCCCACCAAGGAAGTTTCGAGAGTGCATTTTCGGATGCTGGAAGGATACGGAGCCTTCTTTGATCACTGCCTGCATCAGAACCGCCGAAACCCCCATACGCCAAGCGTCCGTCACGGTTTCACCCTCAAAGACGTAGCGCGAATTTTCAACGCCCCGATGCTGTTGCAAGACGCGTGCGATTTTTTCTTGACCTTCCCAAGGTCGAAGGTGTCCGATCTCTACACCGCATTGGGCCTGCATCCTCGGACGGGTGAGAGGCGCTTTGCATCCGAAGGAATCTCTGCACTGGCCATCAAGCGTGCTTGCGCTATTTCGTCAGCTTCCCGCTACATCCTGTGGTCAGACCTGACCTTGGCAGAAATTGCCGCCAAGTGTGGGTACACAGACGGGGCGCACCTGCACCACGAGTTCAGGCGTTCGACTGGGGGAATACCGCCAGCTGCATATCGCCGAGCGGTGCGCGTTCAACATTAGCGACTGGCTTTGGCTCATCTGGGACCACACCATCCATCCGTCGCTCGTTTGTGCTGATTTGGGATTCGTATGTCGTACAGCCTACCCATGCGGGTGCTCGAAACACTTCACCGCAAAGCATCGGTCAACCTGTTTCAGGAGAACGTCGCCAACGTTCTAGCATCGAACGTCGCTTTGGACCGAAAGCAGCGCATCATGAACGCAATGGAGGGTGCTCCTCCCTCGCTGCAATCTATGGAGGGACCTTGGCGCGAGTTGGCGTGTCTGGATCTCAGTCCCACGGGTCTGTTCTTTTCGCAGACTAGCAAGTACGCAGGGATTACGGAGATTTGGAATGCGTACAGCACCTACACCGATGTTCTGGACCCCAGTGTGTGTCAAGAACAAGGCATCCATCCGACAAAGTCCATCTCGAAAGTGCACTTTCGTCTCTTGGAGGGATATGGAACGTTCTTTGACCACTGCCTGCATCAGAGCCGCCGAAACCCTTATCCACCAAGCGTCCGTCACGGCTTCACCCTGAAAGACGTGGCTCGGATCTTCAACGCCCCCATGCTGTTGCAAGACGCCTGCGATTTTTTCTTGGCTTACCCCAGGTCGAAGGTTTCCGATCTCTACACCGCATTGGGCCTGCATCCTCGGACGGGTGAACGACGCTTTGCAGCGGAAGGAATTTCCGCACTGGCCATCAAGCGTGCTTGCGCGATTTCTTCGGCTTCCCGCTACATCCTGTGGTCAGACCTGACCTTGGCAGAAATTGCCGCCAAGTGTGGGTACACAGACGGGGCACACCTGCACCACGAGTTCAGGCGTTCGACTGGGGGAATACCGCCAGCTGCATATCGCCGAGCGGTACGGGTTCAACATTAGCGGCGAAACTGACCCCCAGGTGTTCTGCTTTACACCTGGAATGAACGTCATCCACCAAACAGATGGACAGTGTGCAAGCATTGCGCGTGATGCCCACGGAGGCATCATCCGCGCAATGAGCGTGTCAAGGAACGCAGAGGTAAGTCTGGCCAACGGTCCCGCAGGATTTTTTCGCCTCTTCGCTTTGCCCTGTTGGAGTTTGCGTTGTGGTTGTTGCTTCCGGCTGAGGTCGTGGCACCTTGCCCGAGGTCTGCGCATGAATCGGCGTCAAGGCAGCGCTGCAAAGGAGGAGCGCGAAGGCGATGTCTTGAAGTGGCTTGATCACAGTCTGCCCCTCTTTCATTCGTCTCGACCACTACTGCATGTCAGCTCGACAGATCCAACCTTCAAAATCCCAGTCTGTACCGGCCCATACTCTTTGATGGTCACTTCATAGCCAGCGGTCGCTGGCTGAATCAGCCGCCGATCTGCACTTGCTTGTCGAAGCATCGGGGTTGCGTAGTCGGGAAGGGCCACACCTTCGCGAAGTGCACTGACGGCCACAACCGTTTTCTTCTCGCTGACCCACGCCACCATAGGCTCACCATTGGGCGAGCTGCACATGAACCAGGAATGAGCCGCTGGCAAGTCCTGAGGCCAAGCATTGCGCTGAGCATGTGCATTCAGTCCGCAACCCAATCCCACCGCCGCGAGCGCGGCCATCCGAATCAAACGCATGAAAAACTCCCTGTTGAAAAACGTGGGTGCTAAGCACTTCTTGGTGACGTGCGAGCACTGACAACGAGGGAATTGTTGTTTGCGCGATTTGTAAATCCGCGACCCGGAAATCAGTGTCTTCCCGGTCTGGTGACCTTTTTGCGTGATGGGCATGTCCGCCAAACGGACTCTGCTGATCCTCATGGCATCGAACTCCTCAGCGCCATGACCGTGGGAATGTGGCTGGCCAAGGGCCTGGACAGTAAGCACGCCTGTCCGCAACGAATCAGCAATGGGTTCGTGTCCATGTCCCAAGTGCTGAATGGGCAGGGCGCGGTGTATCAAACATGAGAGCTTGATCGTTGGGCGCGTTAGAACGTTGCGGGGCGTGTGCTTCGGCACCCCACTTGTGTTGTCTCAGGTGCGTTTGTTATGTTGGTCTTCAAACCAAATGAACTAAGGAACACTACATGACAACAACATCACAGCACTCTGTATCAGTATCTGTCGAGCCTGACGATAGCCGCTGCCGCTACTGGGCCAAGCGTATCGATTCCAACACGGTATTGGGCTTACCTAGTACCTTCAACGGAGCCAAAGACATCCCTGGGGCGGTTTTGCCGCATGGCGAAGATGAGTTAGCCGTGGGCGACTTTCTCATTGAGGGGGAGCAGGTACATCACCGTCATATCGAACGGGGGTGGACATATCGCATCGCGTATATGGGGATCGACGGCACATTGCAGCGCGTAACGCCAGCCAAGGAACACAAGCAGGCGATGAAGTCAGCAGGTATGCCCACGGATTGGCTCAAAGGTGCGGGCCAACTCGCAGCCTGCGTGCGTCTGATCCATGGCTTACGCATGGGCTTGAATGCAGGGGCGGTGCCTATCGAGACATCGGCGGTGCCGGTATCAATGGATGACTATGCCCGCGTCGCGCAGTTGTGTGAAGTGTGGTTTCAGCCGAACGGAGATGAGGCTCAGCCTACGCCTTGGTCCATCTACCAACAGGCGGTAGCGGTAGCGCGAATGACCAGTCTGCCGGACGTGTATGAAGAGCTACCCAGTCTGACGGAGTTGCTGTCCGATTGATGAGCGGCACAACCTGAACGCCAAGAAGCGTCAAGAAACACCAATGCTGTGTAGCCAGGATGTAGCAAAAAAACTGCCAAAGATTCAAGTTCTCCTATGAAAACCGGCGTTTTTATGGGTACTGCTGCATCATCGGGGTGTGCGGCGATGCAATGGGCTCGGTGATCGGCGCGGCGGATGTCATGCGATGGATGTCAGGGTAAACAGCAGCAGGCGGAGAGGCTTGCTGGGTGAAAGGCAGCCCGAATTATCGGGGGCTTTCGATGCGCTGCTGGCTCGCTGAGCCCCGTCGCCCGCCAGACCATCGGAAGTCTGGACAGCTCCAGCGCTGTCAATAGAGCAGGGTCACCGAAACCGCGTCCCTGTAACTCCCCGCAGGCACGTACTGACCCGCAGGAATGCGTCCGTAGACCTGGAAAACCTTGACCACACTGCCCTGCATGCTGCCCGTGCCCCCGGTGCCCACACATGATGCGTTGGTGCCGTCAGCCCAGATCTGGGTGTAGGCGCTGTCGCAATACATGTTGTAGCCCAGGCGGCTGCTGCCCGCTGCCAGCTGCCGCTGCATGGCCGACGGCTGGCCACCCATGCTCAGGCTGAGGCTGTAGTTCACCGGCAGCCCGAGGGGCGCGGGCACCATGCAGGTCACCGTGATGCTGCCGTTGGCCAAGGTCGCGCTGCCGGATGGCTGGTACACACCGAACACTGGCGCCATCGCTGCAGCGGTGCAGGTTTGCGCCCGGCCTGTGGGGCAATACAGCACCAGCATGAGGACGGCCAGGCTGGCTGCGCCCCGGATTGCACTGGCGCGCCAGGCGCTCAGGCCGCCAGTTGCGCAGTCGTTGGTGCCCAAGCAGCTCATGGGGTGTCCTCGCATCGGTCAGGGGTCAGCGCAATGGCCTGGGTTGCTGCAGCGGTGTTGCTGTCTGATGCAGGCAGCGTGAAGTGGCAGCGTTTTTTGTCCAGGGTGATGCTGAAGGTGCCGCGCCCGCCAGTGCTGGACATCAGCTCCCCGGTCCACAGCTCGCCGCGCGTGTCGATCACCGCTTCATTGGGTGGCTCGATGCCATCGGGCGCGACGCCTGTGGCGACGGCCACGGTCCCGGGGGGGTAAGGCTTGTTGTGGGTCAGGAGCGGCTTGACCATGGGCTGGCTGGCCCAGGACAGCACGTTGATCTTGAAGGGCGCCAGCACGCCCCCGCCGCGCGGCGGGATGACCTGACGGTCCAGTTGGCTGGCGGTCCAGTTGATCGGCCAGGTGGCGGGGTTCACGCTCAGGCGGTTGGTTTGCTGCGCCACCAGACCGGGAACCAGCAACACGCCATCGGCATTGGTGTGGCCAGCCGGGCGGTTCTCGTAAAAAACCTCGACATCAGGGGCGCCAGTCGACACCATCGCAAACGCTCCGTTCAGGGGGCGGCTGGTGAGCAGCTGGCCACCGGTCCACAGGATGTTGCTGCGCAGCGTGATCAGGCCGCTGCGGTCGGTGCGACCGACCCGGGCGCTGGCCTGCAGATCAAAAATGCGGGTCGAGGTGCTCCAGGTCCCGTCCAGCGCAGAAAAGGTCTGTTGTGAGTCCCGTGTGGCGCCCAGCCCCCAATTGGGTGCGCCAGCGTCCTTGCTGTCGTTGCTGCTGTACTGCGCGCGCGAAAGCTGGTTCTTGTCGATGTGGTTCTGGCTGAGGTAGACCGAGCTTGACCGCGTGTCACGCTCGTTGGTCAGCGGCAACACCAGGGCCAAGAGCACATTGCGCTGGCCCACACCCTTAAAGCGGGTGTGGGACAGCGCCAGTGACAGGCTGGCGCCTTTGTCGCTCACGCGGGTGGTCGCGCTCAGGCTGCTGATCTGCTCGGTGGCATTTTGCTCACGCTGGGACTGCACATGGGTGGCGCCAAAAGTCCAGTCGCGCACCCCGCTCCACTGCGCTTGAATCAGGCGCTTCGACCGCAAGGGGGCCCGCGAGCCCAGACTTGGCAGGCCGTGCGGCGCTTGGGTCGCGTCCATCAGCAGACGCCAGAAGCGGCCGCCGCCGTCAAGTCGCACCTGCAAGGCGCCGCCCTGTTGGATGCCGGTGCCCTGCGGCAGCGTATCGCTAAAGAGGGAGCTGGTGCTGTCCCGCGCGCCAGTGTTGCGCGCCCACAGCAAGCCCAGGTGCGCAGCCCACAGATCGGTCAATCGACGGCCTGCTTCCAGTGCGAAGGAGGAGGCGCGACGGGACACCAGTCCCTGGCCACCGACGGTCAGGTCGTGTGTCAGACCGGTGCTGTAAGTGCCCACCACCACGGGTGCACCATAACTGGCATTGTGGGTAAAAAAGTTCTCGCGCTGCCAACCCGCATCGATTCGCCAAGCGGTGATACCGGGCGGCAACAGGGTGGCGGGCAGGTAGATTTCGCGCTGCACGGTGATCGGGTTGCCCTGGGAGTCCAGCGTGCGCACGCGGTAGCTGTTAAAGCCTTGCTGCGCTGGCAGGTTGCGCAAATCGACCACGCCGTTTTGTACGTTCTGCTGAAACTGCAGGTTGTCGTTGATGAACACCTCCAGCGGACCCGCCAGCGCGTTGCCGTTGCGCAGGGTGGGCAGCACGGGCGAGAAGTCGCTCGGCCTCAGGCTCCGGTCGGTGCCCCAGGACAGGCCCGCAAACTGAACGGATTCCCCCTGCGGCGTGGGGCTGCTGACGGCATCCCCCAGCCGGAGGTAAACCCCCGTTTGCGGAGATTCCTTGAGAGCATAGCTTTCGTAGCGAGCCACCCGGCCACCCTGCGTCCAGGCAAAGTTGGTGTTGTAGTACCAGCCGTCGCGGTAAGCGTAAAACTCGCCCGACGCACCCAGAGTCAGGCGCGAGGAGTTCTTGCTACCCGCGTAGCTGCTGAGCAGTTGGTAGTTCAGCCCCATGCTGTCCAGCACGGTTGCGGTGCTGACGGTCGGCGGCTTGCGGCTGTCGATCACTTGAGTGGCTTGCGTGAGGTCGAGAAACGTCAGCGTGCCGGTGTCCGGATTCACCTGCAGCGCAGTATCGTTGGCGGGCAGCTGCCAGAGGTTGATTTGCTCGAATGAGCATGTCTGGCGGTGCGGACTGGCGCCAACGGCCTGGCCTTTCAGTGGGATGAACCAGCTGTTGTCGGCAGGACTCCGGTAAGTCACGGCGACCTGCGGGTCCTGGCCGGCTTCCTGAATCTGAAGCACGTCTGCGGTGGTTTTGACCAAGCCCAGCGACGTACAGTCCACCGACCACACCGGCATGCAGAATGAAGCGATCATCATGCCAAGCGCGACAGGCGAAAACGAGGTCGGCGAACACTGGCGGGTCATGGTCAGCTTTCGGTAACAAGCCCAGAAACCAGCTTGAAGGCCATTGTCTGCAAGGGACGCCCTAGGATGGTCAACCAGGGCAAACTGACTCAGCGCGCTGTCAGCGCCATGAGACCACGGTCGGTTTGTGCGCCGGTTGCGCAGCGCGCCACATTGCCCGGGACCACCAGTTTTTGCCCCGGTGCAATCCGGCTCAGTACCTTGAGTGCCTCCGGCGGGCAATATTTGCCCTCGAGCTTTGACACGGTCAGTGTTACGTTGCCAGTGTTGAGCAATTGAGCAGTGGACGCCCCAGTCGCTGTCATGGTCAGCATCGGTCTTGACTCAGTCGGAGCCACAAAAATCGGCACGCCGACGTTGAACACCATGCTGATTTCCTTCTCGCTTTTGGCCTCAGGCAACTGGCGCAGAAAAAGGCGGTAAAACCCTTCAGTGTCCTGTCGCGTCCCTGTGTACTTGAAGCGCACCACTCGGCCCTTGCCGGGTTGCAGGCGAAATGAGGGCGGAGACACCACAAAGTCTGGGGCCGGCGCGTATTCTTCCTTGCCATCGACCCATGTCACATGCAGGAGGCCGACCTGCACACCCCAGGAAACGTCGCCCCGGTTGCTCACCTCGACGCCAGCGGTGTCCATGACCGGATCCAGCCGCACGATCACAGGTGCTACCGCAATCGGGGACACGCCTGCTGATGCGGTGGAAACTAGATTGCCGACCAGTAACACGCCAAGTGCACCGGTGACCCAGGCGCGGGCCCAGGTCTTGAGATCGGCGATGGTGCTTGTAGACGACATGCTGGGCGCGTCAATAGTTGACGGTCACCGTGATGATGTCGGCGTAGGCACCAATGCCAGCCTGCTGTTCGGCGGTGAGCCTGCCGTACACGGTGAAGGTCTTGATGGTGCCCGCGGTGCTGGTGGCGGCACTGGAAGGCTGCCAGTCAGCAGCAATTTCTCCCCAGTTCTGGGTACGGGCGGCGTCCCGGAACAGGTGATACCCCAGGGTATCTGCACTCAACAAGTTTGTCATCTTGCGCGCAGAAGTCGTCGCGCCGGAGCCGGCACCACTGCCAAGACCCACGTTGTAGGCGCTCACGTCCGGTGTGCACGTCACGGTGATATGTCCGTGGCTGTCGACCGCGGCGCCAGTGTAGTTGCCAAAGATCACCGGGGTGGCTACAGCGACACAGCTCGACAGCACGGTGGCGGTCACATCCATGAGGGTTGTGGCGGTTGCCGCATGACTGATCGGCGCTGCGGCCAGAAGGGCGGTAGTCGATGTGAAAGCGGCAAAATTGATAAATTTAGTAGAGCGCATAAGACCCCCGAAAAGAGTTGAATTGAGCAACCGCCTCAAGAAGTTACCGTGAGAAGAGCAGGGTGCTAGCGCATTTCCGTGCCTGTCTCTTTGGGTGGACCGTTGGGAAAATTGCAACTCAAGCTTGCGGTTTACTTGCTGGTGTTTACCTTTGGCAGTGATGTGATTGAACTACCTGCTTCTTTGAAAGTCAATAAAAATGATAAAAATAATTTCAAAAAAGCAATTTTTCGATCTGAAGTGCGCGTCTTTCGTCACGGAATGTGTGGTGAAAATCATTGTTGTCAATTTTCTGCCAGGCAATGTGCGGCCTACAGCGGTGCAGGCGACCCGAAGTCCATACAACAGCGCCTGGACGTCCAAGGCGATGGGCGCCTTCATGCGGGAGGTTGCTAAAAAGCGAGTTCGGTCGCTGAGCAGCCAGCGTTGGGCGCTGAGAGATGTGCGGGGCGATCAGGTTGACGGGAGGCGTCAGTGACTACTACCTGGGTCGCACGGCCGATATGGCCGATGTGGCCGGATGGAAGCGGGTTGGCGCCTGATTAGGACGATGTGTCCAGTGTTCCAGGGGCTTTGCTGGCGTCTGCTGGGCGCAGATCAGCAGGGGTGGGCGGCATTGATCAGGCCCAGGCTGCTTTGCTTCAAGCACCTATGCTTTGCTTCAAGCACCTATTGTCTTGGTTTCTCCACTCTCCAAGCACATCGCACAGGGAGTCGCGCAGAGCGTCCCTTGGGCAATTCCGCTACGTTCTGCCAGTATGTTACGTTTGGACATACTCTTGGCTGTATGCTGGTAGCTTGACTTTGAACGGAGCCACCCTCCGTCGAGAGTAGGTGTTTCAACCCCCGGATTCAGAGGCTTCAGAGCGACCGTGATTTCGTCCGAACTGTTGACCGACCTCCTCGCCCCTGCTGGGGAAGGCCTCATCGAGCCCATGGCGCAGGCGCGTCTGCAGGCGCTGGTGGACGCAGTGCCGGTAGCGCTCATGGAGTTTCGCCTGCAGGACGGCCGCCTGCTGCTGCTGGCCGCCAACGCCGCAGCACGGCGTATGCCAGGCCTGGGGGCGGTGCGGCATCCAGGCGTGGACGCGTGCGAGGTGTTTGACCTGCTGGCCAATACGCCGCTGATGGACCAGTTGCTCGGTGTGGTGCGCGTAGGCGCTCCGCTGGAATGCCGCCAGGTGGTGCGCGAGCCCGGCCGTCTGTTGCTGGCTTGGGATCTGTCCGCCCGCCGCGTGACCAACGACTGTATTGTGGTGACGGTGCGTGATGCCTCCGAGGCCGAGAACCTGCGCGTCGCACTCGCGGCGTCCGAGCGCACTCTGGAAGAGGTGCGGCGGGAGCTGCGCGAGCAGACCGATGTGTTCAACACCATGGAAAGCCTCGCGCGCACCGGCCACTGGCGTCGTATTGAAGACCCTGGAGAAACCGTGCTGCTGTGGTCGCCTGGGCTGTGCAACATTGCAGGCTTTGAACAGCAGGAGTGGGTGGACCCCGAACGGGCGGTCAGCGGCATCCTGCTCGAGGACCGCCACGTGTTCGAGAAGATCCGCGAATTCGGCGCAGCTCAAGACGTCGAATACCGGTGGCGCCGGCCCGATGGCGAGGTGCGCTGGATGCGCTCGCGTGTGCAGCGCACGCTGCCTCGCGATGGGGTGCAGGTGGTCATGGGTGTGGTGCAGGATGTGACCGATGAACATCGTGCGGCCGAGCAACTGCGTGAGCAGCTGCTCTTCATCCAGCGCATTGCCAGCCGCATTCCCGGCTTCATCTACGAATACCGGCTGCATTCCGACGGTGGCACCAGCGTGCAGTACATCAGCGATGCCGTGCGCGAATTCATGGGCGTGGAGCCGCACGAGGTCACTGCCAACCACGGCGTGCTCATGCACCGCGTGGTGCCCGAAGACCTGCCGCTGGTGCAGCGCTCGGCCATGATGTCGGTGCGCAAGCTGGTGCCCTGGCAGTGCGAGTACCGCGTGCGCATGCCAGACGGCAGCGTGCGCTGGCACATGACCAATGCCATCCCGCACCGCGAGGCCGATGGCTCGGTGGTGTCCCATGGCTTCACCATGGACATCACGGACCGCAAGCGCGCAGAACAAGAGATCGAACGCCTGGCGTTCTACGACGCGCTCACAGGCCTGCCCAACCGGCGCCTGCTGCTCGACCGCCTGCAACGCTCCATCGCCGCCTGCCAGCGCACCAAGAACCTCGGAGCCCTGCTGTTCATCGACCTGGATAA
>NZ_JBXAGA010000024.1:0-31952 GCF_058793595.1 Acidovorax sp. GW835-FHT14G06 | reverse complement strand
CACGCCCACTACACACCGGTTCACCCGGCACCTGCGTTGGTCTGCATGTCGGTGCGCGGCTCGATCACTTGGCACCCAACACCGCTTTGTTTGCGGCGATGGGTGTACTGTAAGCGTACTAACATTCACTGTCAAGTGCTCTAACAAATATTTTGTAAATGCGCTAACATTTGTCACCTGCTCAGATTCGCGCAGGCAACAAAAAACCGCCTCGGTGGGCGGTTCATAGGAGTGCTTATGAAGTTAGCAGATGGGCCAGAGGCTCAGCGGACGGCTACCGACTTGGCGAACACGGGCATGGTCAAGTGGGACCCAAACGGTCAATATGGAGTGTTCCCTCGTTCCTGGGCAATCCAAGACGATATTGTCAGCTTTGTGGTCGCGCAGCTTCAAGGAGGGCCGCTGCCGATTCGGCAAGCGCTTGAAGCTTGTAGTCAGACGATTGCGACGCTAGAGCAGCGGATTGCAATCGCTCAAAAGTCTCTTGTAGCTCACGAAGCAACGAGGGATCTGCTGCTTGCCGCTTTAGAAGCACAGCGACAGCCGCAAACGTAGCGAGCTGGGCGCCCGCAACTGCATCAAGGTGATATCGGTCTTTTGGCTCCATGATTCACCTGCATGTGTTTATAGGGTTAGGGGAGTCAGGGCATGAAGGCGGACGGGAGGTGAGTCCCGCCCGCGTTCATTACACCAGGAGCGCAAGGATCAGGATGATTGCATCGACCGGAGCCGAGATGGTCACCTTCACCTTGCCAACCTGGACTGCGATTTGCAGCTTCATGGTTAGTCCCCATGTTGCGCGACCGCAGCACCGGTGCTTGGCCGCCTGTACGGGTGGCCTCGCTTTGGAGGTTACTGGAATGGTTGAGGGCCTTCGCGTGCGACCGCGAATCCTCTAGATTTCATTGGCCCCCTGACGGCGTATAGGCCATACGCCGGGGACGCCGAGGGGCCGGGTGCAGCTAGTCGCATAGCTGCTTGTCCGGCCCCTCGGGTATCCCGAATTCACATGCAATCCGTATAGATGGCTAGCGGTCTTCAAAGCCCGCCAGCAACAGTCCAAGAGTGACCCCGCAGACAAACAGTGCCGCCCCTGAATTGATGGCGTTCAACATTCCATGCAGGCCCAGCCAATCCATTGGCATCACCGCCCATTCCCAATGCAACAGCGGGCCAATAGCATCCAGAACACCAGACGGGATCCACTCGCCAGTTTTAAGGTAGGCATAAATCTGCGTTGACAACAATCCCAGCGCTCCCAAGCTGGAGGCAACGCATAGCAACGCACCAATTCCGCGAATGGTTTTGGCGACACCGTCCTCAGACCTCATGGCGATTCCTTGTTGGGTTTGCGGCTCAGTGAAAGCCGGATTCTTGGAAAGCATCCTGCGGCACTCCACCGGCAACACGGTGAATGCTTTCTATTTCATCAGCCGATAGCGTGGTGGGTGCATACCCGTCGTTGATGGAAAGCAACTGCACCTGATCGCCTCGCACCCAATTCATCTGTTTGAGCAACTTCCGGCCGTCTTTGAGCTTTACCACTACGTCCCGCCCAGGCTGAGCCTCAATGCTTGGCGTGACCACGATGAACTCCCCGGCGCGATAACGTGGGTGCATGGAGTCTCCCTTCACCCGTAGAGCGTATGCAGCAGAGTCCTTTGTCCAAAACTCCACAAAGCCCTCACCATAGCCAGGCGGGAACTGCATTTCTTCTAGGTAGCCATCTGTGCCGCCTTTGACATGACCGACAACAGGCACAAGTCTTGAGGATGCCAGCGCGGGAGCATCCGCCACGTTCGATGCAAGAGGCAATGGCACGCCCTCGGGGGCCATCTTTGGGCCCTCTCCACTTGAGATCCATAAAGCGCTGAATCCTGTCTTGGCAGACAACTTGGCCGCTGGGGCTGCCTTGAGGGTTTTGGTAGGCCCGTCTTTCCACTGAGTCGCAGCGGAGGACGACACGCCAGCAGCATCAGCCAATTCCCCAACCGTCAGCTTGGTTACGGCCATCAATTCGGCGATTCGATCTTGCAGCGTATTCATGTAAGCGAGCTTACCGACTTCGCTTGTTAGTGTGCTTGACTTTGTTTGTAAGAGTGCTAACATGGCCGCATGGAAAAGATCAAAGCCATCGAATTGCTGGGCGGAACTGTTGCCAAAGCGGCCGACGCCATAGGCATCAACTCCCAGGCCATTTCGCAATGGCCCGACACCCTTCCGCCCCGCCTTGCTGACCGAGTAATTGCCGCTTGCGTCCGCTCAGGCATCGCAGTTCCTCGCGAACTTGCCAAGCCATCCCGCAAAGCCAAGCCCACCCAAGCGGCCTGAGCCATGGCAATCAATTTTTCTATTCGTGTTCATGGCGCCCATTGTTTGGCACGCCATTGATAACCAGTGATACCCGGAGATAACACATGCCATCAGCCGTTATCAGTGCAGCTAAAGACCAGCTCACGTTGAACTTTGAACCCGGTCTTGCAGAGCGCTACGGCTCTCTGCGTGAGTGCATCGCAACCGGTGTTTATCAGCGTGGCCTCAAGCGCGTAGCCATCGACTTGGACCAAGCGCCCAGCAATCTGTCTGTGCAGCTGTCGGAAGACAGCAGTCGCAATTTCAGCGTGGACAGCCTGGAGAAGTACATAGAGAAGACTGGCGACACCGCCCCGGTGATGTACCTGATAGAGCGCTTCCTGGCTGCAGATGCTCGCAACGATGGCGCAAAGAAGGTCGCCGCCATGCGCGCAAAGATGGCCGAAATGATGCGCGAGCTGGAAGGCATGGGTGCCGCATGAAAGTCTACGTCCGCATTGATGGCGTGACCGCCGTGTTCGACAGCGAGAACACAAACCACTCCATGGCTCAAGTTGAAGTGGCTTTGGAGCTGGCTCGCTGTGGTGTCCAAGAGTGGTGCTTGATCCTCGCTGTGATCGATGGAGGCAAGCAATGAGCCTCTGGAACCCCCGCAAGCCCCTGAACCAGCCGCCTCACTTCCGCACTGGTTCAGTCCCCACAAAGCCCCAAGACCCCGTAGAGCGTGCCGCCCTGGTAGCTCTCAATCACGCGCGCAACGACCGGAGCAATCGGGTTAGCGCGAAGACCGCTTAACGGTGAAGCCTGCGACCAGAACTGCAGGCATGAAAAAACCCGCTGTCATCGGCTGCCAGGCCTCGGCGGGTTTCTTGAGTAACTAGGAGCAATTCTATGACGCAACACCAAATCCTCGCAAGGCTCTTGTCGCGTAAATGCGGCACTACGGCCATGGAGATCATCCAGCAAGCAGGCACCGTATGCCCTCACAAGCGCATGGCAGACCTCAAGGCCAAGGGCTGGACCATCACCAAGAAGCAGGTGAAGGGCAAGAACTACCACCGCTATTTCGGCACTGCTCCTAAGGGCTGCTGATGGCCCAGCGCAAAGCGATCAGCAAGAAATCTCGCTTCGAAGTTTTCAAGCGAGACGGTTTTACGTGCCAGTACTGCGGCGCACATCCACCCGCAGTCATTCTTCATGTTGACCACATCAACCCCGTCGCAAAAGGCGGTGGTAACGATATGGACAACCTGATTACCGCCTGTGATTCCTGCAATCAGGGCAAGTCCGATCGTTTGCTCGCTGACATTCCGCAGTCCCTGCAAGACAAGGCTGCGCAGATCGTTGAACGTGAAGAGCAGATCAAGGGCTACCAGCGCGCCATGGACGCCAAGCTCACCCGCATAGCCGATGAGTGCATGGAAGTGGTTGATGTGTACGAGCGCTTTAACGAGGGCTACACATTGAACGATGCAGCACTGGTTTCGGTTCGCCGCTTCATCGAGAAGCTGGGTGTGCACGAAGTCATTGCGGCAATGGAGCGCGCATACACAAACCCAAAGGTCCGGTCGGGCCAGGAATACAAGTATTTCTGCGGCATCTGCTGGAACAAGATTCGGGAGATCGAGTGATGGCGCGCGCCCGAAACATCAAACCAGGATTTTTCCGGAATGCTGACTTGGCAGAGCTGCCTTACGAGGCCCGCCTATTGTTCATCGGCCTGTGGACGATCGCCGATCGCTCCGGCCGCATGGAAGACCGACCCAAGCAAATCAAGATGGAGCTGTTCCCTGCTGACAGCTTGGATGTTGATGCTTTGCTGGACGAACTATCTGCGATCGGCATGGTTGCACGGTACTCGCACGATGGAAAACGCTACTTGCAAGTGGTGAATTTCGCGAAGCACCAGAACCCCCACAAGGACGAGAAGGTCAGCACCATCCCGGATCAGGATGGGCACCTTGCAACACCCGAACCAGACAAGAAGAAGCACCGTGCAAGCACTGTGCAAACACAGTCGAACGACGTTGCGGACACTGTGGCAATCGGGCTGATTCCTGATTCCCTGATTCCTGATTCCCTGATTCCTGATTCCCTCATCCTTGATACCACTCCTAACGGAGTGGGCGGCGATGCCGCCAAGCCTTCCGCCGATCTGACCAAGGATGAACTTTGGAAAGCCGGGAAGTCCTTGCTCGAGCAATCGGGCATGCCTAAGGCGCAGTGCGGATCGTTTGTCGGCAAGCTGGTCAAGGACTACGGCGACCTGATTGTGGTGGACGCGGTGCGATCCGCTGTCCTAGCCCGTCCTGCAGACCCGGTCGAATACCTCAAGGCGACTTGCATGCGCTCCGTTGGGAAGCGCTCACCAGTCAACAAGCAAGAGGCACTAGAGCAGCGCAACCGATCGGTGGCTGACGCCTGGGCGAGCGAAGGAGCAGACCATGCAGCAGTCTGAGCGCGGCGACTTCGCCCAATTGATCACCGATGTTTTGGCTTACTACCGCCAGGACGCCAGCCGTTTTGTGCTGGACCTGTGGTGGAACGCCTGCCGCTCGTTTGAGCTGGAGCAGGTGCGCAAAGCCATGCAGCGCCACGCCACCGACCCGGAGCACGGCCAGTTCGCGCCCAAGGTGGCCGACCTTGTCCGCATCCTGCAAGGCACGACCACCGATCGCGCTTCGCTGGCATGGGGCAAGGTGCTGGAAGCAATGTCCTCTGTCGGCGCCTACACCGATGTGGTGTTTGATGACCCAGCCATTCATGCAGCAGCCGATGACATGGGCGGCTGGCCCAAGATGTGCCGCACCGAACTGAAGGAGCTGGGCCTGCTGCAGCACCGCTTCATGCAGTCTTATCGCGCCTACACCGAGCGCGGCCAGTTTGACTACCCGAAGCGTTTGGGCGGCGATCGTAGCCCTGACAGCGAGTATGAAAAGGCCGGGTTGAAGCTGCCACGTCCTGCACTGATTGGCGATCCAGACAGGGCCAAGCTGGTTTACCAAGGCGGCGGCGCTGGCAAGACCGCCATTTCCTTTCAATCAATTCAATCACTGGGTGGCCCGATCGCTGCGGCCATCGAAGGCCCAAGGAGTGCAGCATGACCCGCGCACAAGCCAACCACCTCCTCGACCTTGTTCGCGCTGGCGGCACCGTCCCAGAGTCGCAAATCCTGTTTGCACTGTGGGTCACCGGTGATCTGTTTTCGGAGGCCATCAATGCATGACCTGCTCAACCTGTCTCCACTGGTCACCCAAGCAATCCGGCCAGATGGCCAAGCATCGTCTAGCAATCTGCCTCAAGGGGCCGCGCTGGACGTTCTATCCACCACAGCACGTCTGTGGAAAGCACCAAGCAGTTGCACCGGATGTGGCGGCTGTGAGGGTTCAGTGGCTCAACAAGAAGGGGTGAATCATGAACTGTAAGCCTGGGGATATTGCTCGGATCATCGAGCAGGGGCGCAACCGCGATGCTCTGGTGCGTGTGCTTGATGATTTGGAATGCGATCCTGGTGTGTGGCGTTGTGAGGCGCTACAGACAGTGGTTGCCTACCGACTAAATTGGCCAGTTGGCAGCTTCCCGGCTGGAACAATTTTATGGGGGCCAGATGCCAACCTCCGCCCCATCCGCGACCCTGGCGACGACGCCCAAGACGAAACCCTGTCCTGGCTCCCAGTGCCAAGCACTGAGAAGGAGGCGGCATGACCCAAGCAGAAATCATCGCAATGGCAACAGAGGCGGGGCTTAACTCCTACCGCATCGCGCCTGGCGAAGCAGTTGCCGTGTGGAAGCGCTTCGCCGCCCTGGTAGCAGCCAAGGAACGGGAGGCGTGTGCGCAGGTGTGTATGGACCGCCGCTCGCTTGATACACCGTGGGACTGTGCTGTGGCTATTCGCGCCCGAGGCACGAAGGAGGGCGTATGACCGTTCACATCCTTTGGTGGCATTTCCCGGCGTTGCTGACGGCCGTCTGGGTTGCGGTAGCCATGTGGCTCGGACTGCGCCCCGGAAGCGCTTGGGAGGACCTTATGTACGGGACAACCATGATTTTGCTCGCTCTGCCTGTGCTGTTTGTGTGGGTGGTTGCGATGGCTTGGAGGATCGCAGCATGACCATCGGTGTCTTTCTCCCCGAAGGCATAGAAGCCGAAGTCTGCGCCGACATTGCCCGCCGCCAGCAGATGGGAATCAACAAGTACGGCACCACGGTTGCAGAGAACCGGCTGTCTCTGCGTGAGTGGATGTCGCACCAGTACGAAGAACTGCTGGACGCCGCGATCTACTGCAAGCGCGCGATTGCCGAGATTGACGCGCAGGAGGGGCGGCGCCATGGATAAGTTCGAACGGATCGTAATGATAGGCATGGGCGTTGTCATTCATGCGGTCATCGTGTTCCTTGTGGTCATGATGACGCTGGCTTGGGGGTGCCATGGCTGAACGCTTGATTCTCCCCCTCTACAACGCCCAGCAGGCCCACCAAGCCATCCAGACAGCCTGGAAGCACGCCAAGGGCTGGCTGATGGCCGGTGACCAGCGCCTGACGTTGGAAATCAGGCCCGAGAAGCGCAGCGATGCGCAGAACCGCAGGCTGTGGGCAATGCTGGCCGACATATCCGCCCAGGTGGATTGGTACGGCCACAAGCTGACCAGCGAGGAATGGAAAGACGTGTTCAGTGCGTCCCTCAAGCGCACCAAGGTCGTGCCCGGGCTGGATGGCGGCTTCGTCGTCTGCGGGCAGTCAACATCCAAGATGACCAAGGCCGAGATGTGCGAGCTGCAAGAGCTGATGGAGGCTTTTGGAGCTGAACGCGGTGTGCGCTTTACTGCGCCGGAGGGGTGGCAATGAAAGACGCAATCATCGAATCGCTGTTGATCATGGTTTTTTGGTGCGTGGTCATATCGCCTTTCGCCGCCGCCTTCATGGTCTACCGCCACTACAACCCGCCAGAGACATGGGAGCACTACCAAGCCCGCTGCTATGCGGCTGGCGGTCTGCCATTCATCACATCAGCTGGCTGGCATTGCCCAATGCTTCCAAAGCAGGGAGGGGCGCGCTGATGCTGACCTACAAGAACCCCAAGGCCAAAAGCTGCGTCGTGTGCGAGCGGGTGTTTGTGCCATGGAGCAGCACGCAGTCGGTGTGTCGCCAATCGTGCGCTATGAAGAAAGCCCGCGCCGACCGTCTTGCTGCAGAGAAGGCCGAGAAGGAAGCCTTTGAGAAGCGCAAGCAGGCAGCAAAAAAGATCCACGAGCTGATCGCAGATGCGCAAGTTGCGTTCAACGCATTCATCCGAGAGCGAGACAAGGACAAGGGCTGCTTCGTCTGTGGCCGCCCCTTCACCGACAAGCCCGGCCAAGTGCAGCACGCTGGGCACGTCCGCAGCCGAGGCGCCGCAGGACATCTCCGCTTCAACGAAGACAACTGCATGGGCGAATGTGAAGGCTGCAACGGGCCGCACGGGGCCAAGCCGCACCAGATCAAGGCCGGGGCCATAGCCAGGATCGGACAGGAGCGCTTTGACGCCCTGGAGAACGACAACACCCCGCACAAGTGGCAGCGAGAAGAACTGATCGCCATCAAGGCCACCTACAAACAAAAGCTCAAGGAGATGAAGAAATGGGACGCAAAGTAGGAGCCCGCATCCGTGAGGTGCTGGAAATCGTAGAGGCTGGGGCAAAGACCAAGCCAGAGATTCGCCAACGCATGAACCCATCGGCTGACCCGCAGCACGTTGGCATGTATTGCAGTCGCGCGGTCGGGCTGGGCCTTATGACCGTTGACCGGCGCAAGTTCCCCATGGAGTTTCGAGTGGTGTCGCATTGGAGGGCGCTTGTCGCCGAGTCTGGAGCCGTGAATCCCGCAGTCCACAAGTCGCGCCATTCCTTCCAAGGTGTCAACAGCGTCTTCGCACTGGGGGCCGCATGACCCCAGTGCAATCCAAGATCCTCCGCGCCCTCAAGGGTGTGGAAAGCATGACCTACCAAGACCTGATCTTTCGCACAAAGCTCAGCTACGGCGGGACATACAAGGCCCTGTTGACCATGTGCGAGCTAGGCCGCGTCAACAAAGAGCTGATCGACGGCAGGGCGTATTTCAGCCTGGCGCCACAAGTCGATGAGCCATTCGAGACAACGGTGCAGCGGGCTATCCGGGTGAGGCCAGTTCTTCACAGCATTTTTTGGCAAGGAGCGCAGCAATGATTTCTCAGAGCAAGTTCCAAGTCATTCACCGCCAACTGAGCGGTATAGCCCAAAAGGTGTACGCCGCTGTCCCATGCGAAACGCCATGGGCCGTGTCTTACATCCATTCCGAGATGCAGCGCCTTGGCAGCTCCACCAGGGATGTGCGCGTAGTCCAAGGGTGCCTGAACAGCCTCAAGGATGCGGGCCTGATTCAAGAAACGTCAAAAGGCTTGTTTGTCCGCGCGCAAGTCAAGCCAAGCCCAATCGCAGAACCAACCGAGAAGGAGCAACCAGTGACCCAGCCGCAATCCATCGCCAAAGCTAAGGCGCCTCGCAACCCCATGGCAATCCTCAACGAACTGGCCGCGAAGTGCAAAGCGCTGCAGGACGAAATCGAACTTGCAGCACTGGAGATTGATGAGTACGTGACCGCCAAGGATGGCGATGCCGCGAAGCTCAAGCAACTGCAAACCCTGCTCAAGAGCCTGAGCTAATGGACGCGAACCACATGCTGATCGAGGCCCAGATGCATCTGGAGTCCATGAATGAGGCTTTTCTCGACATGGCTTCGGCAATGGCGCAAATCGTAGGTGCCGATGGGCAGGATGCGCTGACAACCGCATGGGCAGAGGTGAATGCGCGTGTTTGGGCGGCGATTCACCTGGTCCAAAGCGTGCGCATGGGCAGGCCAGACGAGCAACTGGCCGAAGCACTCATGCATGCAAACGCATTCAACCGCGATAGCGACTCACCGCCCGCAGGGCTCCACTAGCGAAAGGGACACATGGGGCACAACGACTCGCACGCAATACTGGACGACATACTCGCCCGCTGGCACCACTGGGCCAAGGGATACATCCCGGTCCCTACCTGCGGAGCTGACCCCATGTTTCGCAATGCCAAGAGCCCGCACAGCTCTCACAGCGCATATGAAGTCACTGATGCCAAGGTGGAGCAAGACCAGATGGCCGCTTTGGATTTCAACGTCTCAGAGATGAAAGACCCACACCGTTCGGCCATCTACATCCACGCCCGCAACTGCTACACCGGGCGCAATGTGTGGCTGTCGCCGCGCCTGCCGCAAGACCCATTGGAGCGCGCCCGCATCCTGGGGGAAGCCAAGGCTATCTTGGTAGGGAAACTACTTAGCGCTGGGATCATGTAAAAAGTGTTGACAGCATCGATTTTTTCGATATAGTCGCGCGTGGATGGCAGAGGTGCCTCCAAAATTTCCAACCCCGCAGGTTCGCGCCTAGCGGGGTTTTGCTTTTGCGGGGCCGATCCAACACCATCCCGGCCATTTAGCGCCACGGCTTCGATCCCAGCACCCTATCGCCACCCGAGATCACCATAAACCCTGTATGGCGGCTGACGGGTAAATCAGCCGGTTCTTTCTCGTATGCCCACACGACAGGGGGAGGTGCGAACGGCAACGCCCAGGCATGAGCTAGACCGATGGGCGCTTATGCGTTGAAGACCGCAGCCAAGCGGTTCTTGAACCACTTTTTGAGCTTGCGCTTGCTCAGCCGACGCAGGCGGCGCGATGGCCTGCCGGTGGATGGGATGGCGCCGAAGTCGCTGGAATAAATCTGCATAGGCGTATTTTGCGCCGTAACTTCACTTCGGACGAGCCGTAAGGAATCCGAGCAATGACCACAGAAAACACCGGCAAACTGCCGAAAACTGCCAAGCGGCCACAGCCCAAAGGTGGAAGCCGCAAGGGCATCCCGAACAAGAACACCGGGTTGATCCGCGAAATGATTGCCAAAGCCTTGGATGAGGCTGGCGGCGTGGATTACCTGGTTGATTGCGCCCGCGACCCGCGCAGTAAGTCTGCATTCCTTGGGTTGATCGGCAAGGTGATGCCGGTGCAGGTTGAGGCCGATGTGAACGCCAATGTGAACGGCTCGATTGAGGTGCGCTTCGTCAAGCCATGAACGTCGAGTTCCCGGACAAGCTGGCCTTCCTGTTCAAGCCAGCCCGGTACAAGTGCGCCTACGGGGGGCGCGGTTCGGGAAAGTCTTGGGGTTTTGCTAGAGCGCTGCTCTTGGAGGGCGCGCAAAAGCCCTTGCGTGTGCTGTGTACCCGTGAGGTGCAGAAATCGCTGGCTGACTC
The DNA here is from genome assembly GCF_058793595.1 of Acidovorax sp. GW835-FHT14G06. Lineage (NCBI taxonomy): Bacteria > Pseudomonadati > Pseudomonadota > Betaproteobacteria > Burkholderiales > Comamonadaceae > Acidovorax > Acidovorax sp. GW835-FHT14G06. The sequence goes on along the minus strand of NZ_JBXAGA010000024.1, from coordinate 21,343 downwards.
AGTGCACAAGCTGCTGAGCGACCAGATAGAAGCCATGGGCCTATCCCGCTTCTACGAGGTGCAGCAAACAGTCATCCGGGGCAAGAACGGGACAGAGTTCACCTTCGCAGGCTTGCAGAGCCACACGGTGGACTCGATCAAGTCGTATGAGGGTGTGGATAGGGTGTGGGTTGAAGAAGCCCACGCGGTGAGCAAGACATCGTGGAATGTCCTGCTGCCCACGATCCGCAAGCCAGGGTCTGAGATTTGGGTGACGTTCAATCCGCAGCTGGACACAGACGAGACTTATGTGCGGTTCGTCAAGAGCCCGCCGCCAGATTGCATCTCGATCTTGATGAACTACACGGATAACCCGTGGTTCCCGGATGTGCTGGAGGCTGAGCGAGTCCACGCAGAGAACACGATGAAGCCCGAGGAATACGGGCACATCTGGGAAGGCCGCTGTATGCCAGCGGTTGAGGGGGCGATCTATTTTGATGAAGTGGCCGGAGCAGAGAGCAAGGGCCGCATTCGTGAGGTGCCATACGACCCGCTGCTGAAAGTGCATGGGGTGTGGGACTTGGGCTGGAACGACAGCATGTCGATCATCCTTGTCCAGCGGTCAGCGTCTGAGATCCGTGTGATTGACTACGTCGAGGACTCGCACCGCACGCTGAGCGACTACGCCCAGGACTTGAAGGCAAAGGGCCTGAACTGGGGCAATCAGTACCTGCCACACGACGGGTTCACAAAGGATTTCAAGACAGGCAAGAGCGCTCAGGAGATTCTGGCGGCGATGGGCCTGTCTGTACCAGGTGACACGCAGAACCCAGGCATTCCCCGGATGGACATTGAATCCGGCATCAAGGCTGCGCGAGAGGTGTTCCCGCGCATCTACTTTGACAAAGACAAAACAGGTCGCCTGGTGGAGTGCTTGAAGCGCTACCGCAGACACATCAACCAGACGACGAGAGAGCCAGGCCAGCCATTGCACGACGCATACAGCCACGGTGCTGATGCATTCCGCTATTTGGCGCTGGTGGCTGACCAGTTGAGCAACGACGAATGGGGCGGAGCGATCCGCTATCAAAAGCTGAGCTACGCATAACCCATAGGCACATGAAATACAGCAAACCCGAACTATCCGCCATCCTGGAAAAGGAGCTGCGGCAGTCACTGGGTGCGCCCGGAACGGAGATCAGCCGCATCCGTCTGCGCAATCTCCAGTACTACAAAGCCGAAGCAACGGGCGAACTCGCAGCGCCCGACATTCCAGACCGCTCCAGCATCGTTTCGTCCGATGTTGCCGACACGGTCAATTGGATGCTGCCGTCGCTCCTGCGCCCGTTTGTGCAGTCGCAGGACGCCATGGAGTGCGAGCCATCCAAGCCTGAGTACGCAGAGCAGGCCAAGATCGCTGGCGAGTACATGAAGGTGCTCTTTTGGAAGCGCAATCGCGGGTTCAACTTCCTGCACCAGTGGTTCTTGGATGGGTTGATTCAGAAGGTTGGATTTGGCAAGGTCTTTTGGGAAGAGTACGAAGAAGACGCCGAGGAAAGCTACCAGGGTCTGCTGCCTGAGCAGGTCGAGGAACTGCTGAAAGACTCGGATGTAGAGCCTGTCAGTCAGGAATCGCGCGAGATCATGGTGGAAGGCCAGCCGTTGGAGGTGTGGGATATCACCGTCAAGCGTGTGGAGAAGAAAGGCCGCTGCCGTGTGATGGGCTGCCCGCCCGAGGAAATGCGGGTTCATCCTCGTTCACGTTACGGCGAGCCGCTGACCTTCATTGCGCACCAGTTCTACAAGACCCGCGCCGAGCTGGAGGCTGATGGCTATGACCTGACCAACGTTGCCGCCGAAGATGGCTGGCACATGGAGCAGATCGAGCGCGCAGCTACACAGACGCCATGGTTCTTCGATCAGTCAGACGGTGAACTGGAGCGCTACCTGTGCTCTGAGTGTTATATCAAGCTGGACCAGGACAACGACGGCATCCCCGAATGGCGCCGGGTGTTCATGATCGGCAGCACGATCAAAGAGGATGAGAAGGTGGACGACCATCCATTCATCTTCTTTTGCCCCAACCCGATGCCGCATGTGTTCTTTGGTGAATGCCCAGCGGATCAAGCCTTGCAGCCACAGCGCCTGCGCACATCGCTCATGCGTGCGGTGGCCGACAACGTGTATCTGTCGGTCAACCAGCGGACGGGGATTGTCGAGGGCCAAGTAAACCTCGATGACCTGCTGAACAACCGCCCGGGTGGTGTTGTCCGCATGAAGTCGCTCAATGCTCTCCAGCCCATCCCGCAAGGTGGCCTGGATCAAAGCGCCTGGCAGTTCGTGGAGTGGGGCGAGCAGTGGAAAGAGCAGCGCACGGGCTTCACGCGCTATTCGCAGGGTATGTCCCCGGACGCCTTGAACCCCACCGCCACGGGTGTCTCGCTCATCACGGAGAAGGCCGACCAGCGCATGGAGCTGATGGCCCGCGTTGCTGCGGAGTCGGTGCGCGAGCTGTTCGAAAAGATGATGAAGTGCGTTTGCCGCTACCAGAACAAGGCCGAGCAGGTCGAATTGTTCAAGCAGTGGCTGACGATTGACCCCCGCGAATGGGTGGACGGCTATCACATTCACATCAATGTGGGTCTTGGCACTGGGTCCAAAGACAAGCTCAGCGCCGTCATGTCGCAGATTTACCAGATGCAAGGGCCATTGGTGCAGGGTGGCGCCATTCCGCCTCAAGCCGCGATCCTGGCCGCTCGCAAGTTCGCCGAGGGTGCTGGGATTACCGCACCGGAGCAGTATTTCCCAGATGCTCAGCCACCCAAGCAGCCGCCACCGCCTCCGCAAGTGATGATCAAGCAGATGGAGCTTCAGGCCGACGCGCAGAAGTTCCAGGCAGACGCGCAACTGACCATGCAGCGCGAATCCCTGCAGGCCGAGGCCAAGCAGCGCGAGACACAGATGCAGCTGGAACTGCAGGCGGCAAACGATCAGCGCGATGCAGAGCGCGAACTGATGAAGGCGCAGTACGACGCCCAGTTGGCCGCGCAGCAATTGGAGCTGGACCGCTACAAGACCGACGCCGACAACCGCACCAAGATCGAGGTGGCGCTTATCAACCAGCAGGGCAGGGCGCAACAGAGCTTCACCAATGACCGACCTTGAACAAATCCACCGGGCCTCTCACGCGCAAGCATTGAAGGACAACCCGGTACTAGCAGAGGCACTAGACGCATGGAAAACGGACCTGATGAAAGCGTGGGAGCAATCCCCAGCCCGAGACGCGGAAGGCCGCGAAAAGCTGTTCCTGATGGTGCACGCAGCGGAGAAGTTCAAGACCTACGTGGAAGCGATGGTGGACAGCGGGAAGCTGCTGACCAACCAAGCGGTGGCGTCGTCGTCGAGTTCTCCCGGCTGGCTGAACTGGCTGAAGCGCTGAGCAACCGGGGCCACGTTGTGACGCAGATTCACACAAAGGGCCAAGGCCAGGAATGGAGTTTTTGGGGTGTGGGGTGCCATGTGCATTCGCACTCCGATGTGGATTGCGTCGTCACCACTGACGGCCAGCGCCACATGATTACCGGCTGAACCGCACCCAGCCGATAGAGCCGCCTCCGGGCGGCTTTTTCATTGGTGCAAGGGCATCGTCGAGAGACGACCCCAAAGGGTAGTAATGAGTGAAGAAAACAGCAGTGCTGTAGAAGCACCGAGCACGTTTGATTCAGTCTCTGACGCAGTGGCAGAACTCGACCGCCGAGACGCGGCACGGGCAGAAGCTAAGGCAGAAGAGAAAGCGGCACGCGCCGCGAGCATGGAGCACAGTGAGGCGCGCGAAACGCCCGCCACCGATGCGCCAGAGCCTGATCCAGAGCCGGATGAGCCGGAAGCGGACCATGACGCATCGGACGAAGTAGCGACCGACGACGAAGACCAAAACGAGCCCGAAGAACGCGCCACCGTCCAACTGGACGGTAAAGAGATCGAGATTCCGAAAGGAACGCCTCGGGCTCTTGTGGAAGCGGTCAAAAAGCTCGAAAGCGACTTCCGAGCGGACTACACCCGCAAAACCCAAGAAGTAGCCGCAGAGCGCCAGCAGGTCCACGCTGCCTATCAGCAGACCGCGCAACTCTCGCAGCAACTCCAACAGACGCAAGCCGTGTTGGCCCAGTTCTACCAACAGTCGATTGGTGAACCGCCTTCATTGGAGGTTGCGCAGACTGACCCGCAGCGCTACCTGATCGAGCGGGAATTGCACGCCCAACGGGTGCAGCAGTTCCAGCACTTGATGGGCCACGGGCAGCAGCTCAGCGCGCACCAGCAAGCCCTGGCGCAGCAACAGATGCAACAGCAACTGGCCGCTGAGTATGAAAAGGCCGCAAAGGCCCTTCCCGAGTTTGCCGACCCTGCAAAGCGTGCACAGCTTTCGCAGCGGCTGTCTGGAGTTCTCCAGAAGTACGGCATGACCGGGCAGGAGCTTGGCACCGTCACGGACCACCGCGTCCTGCTGATGTTGCGCGACCTGGAGAAGTTTCACGGACGCCAGCAAGTCGCTGGAACCGTGCGCGAGAAGCTGGCCAACGTCCCTCCCAAGACGCAGAAGCCAGGCACCGCAACCCAAGACGGCGGGCGCAGCGCGAAAGCGGCGCAGGCCAAGACCCAATTCATGAAGTCGGGCCGATCCATGCGTGATGTGGCCCGTTACCTCGCTCAATCGCAGGAGTAATCAACATGCCAGCAAATAGCTTCGGTACGACCACGGCCATCGGTAACCGTGAAGACCTCGTAGACATCATCTACAACACCGCCCCCACTGACACGCCACTGATTTCGGCCATCGACAAGGTCAAGGCCACCGCCGTGACCCACGAGTGGCAGCGTGACGTGTTGGCAACCCCAGCCAACAACGCCGTGGCAGAAGGTGCGGACGCTACCTACACCGCCATCACGCCGACTCAGCGCCTGTCCAACCAGACGCAGATCAGCCGCAAGACTTTCTCCATCACCGACACGCAGGAACGTGTGTCCAAAGCGGGCCGCAAGTCGGAAATCCGCTACCAGACCATCAAGCAGGGCAAGGAACTGCGCAAAGACATGGAGCTGGCGCTGATCGAGAACCCCACGCTTACCACGGGTGCAACCCGCCAGACTCGCGGCCTGCGTGGCTGGCTGGTGACTGGTGGCTCGTTCGGTGCTGGTGGTGCCAATCCCAACTTCGGCACCAACACCGCCCCTACGGACGGCACCCTGCGGACGTTCACCGAGGCCATGATGCGCGCTGGCGCCCTGTCGGCTTACACCAACGGCGGCAACATCTCCATGCTGATGGTTCACCCATCCATCAAGCAGAACATCTCGGCCACCTTCACCGGTGCCGGTACGAAGTTCCAAAAGGGCGAAACCAAGCAGCTCAACACCGCTTGGGATGTGATCAAGACCGACTTCGGCGACTTGGACATTGTCCCTAATCGTGTGATGCAGCGCACCCGCGAGGCGTACTACATCGACCCCGATCTGTGCGCCCTGGCTGTCCTGCGCGATATGGAAGACCAGGAGCTGGCCCGCATCGGCTCGGCCCGCAACTTCATGATCGAAAGCGAATATGCGCTGGAAGTCCGTGAAGAGCGCGGCATGGCTGTGACCCGCGACATTCAGTAATCCACCACTGAACTAAAGAGCCCTCCAGGGGAAACCTTGGGGGGCTTTTTCTATGACCGTACAGACCTTCTACAAAGAAGAAGACGAGCAACTCGTCATTACTCGCACGCAAAACGTCGGTGCGATTGTGGACAGGAACAAAGCCTTGTCCAACGAAGGCTTCACAGGGCGCCCAGGTGCCCGCGTAGTGGCCTCTATCCCTCCAGTAGTCATTGAGCACTACTGCAACGTCAAGGGCATCACGCTGCATCAGTGGATGACCGACCCAGAGGTTCGGAAGCGCTTTCTGAACGACCCCGATTACGCCGACCTCCGCATCTGGAAGGGCAAAGTATGAAACGCGAAGACGTCATCACCATTGCAGTCAATGGCACGACCGCCACTACCGGGGCGGCATCTGCTGCGGTGCCTGTGCCGGTCAATTCTGTAGGGGCAAAGCCTCTGTACGTGCGCATCGCGGCCACCAATGAGAGCTATGTCCAGATGGGTGGCGCATCTGTCGCCGCAACTGCGAACAGCTTGCTTGTGCAACCAGCCGACAGTGTGATCCTGGCCGTGGGTGGTCACACGCACATCGCACACATCCAAGGCACAGCCTCCGGCAAGGTCAACATCATGCCGCTTGAGGACTTCTGACCATGGCGATGACCTGGCGGCAGATCAAGGACGCGGTGGCGGCGTATGCACACCGCCCGACCGATCTTGAATCGCTGATGCCCATGTTCTTGGAGATGGCAGAACAGCGCATCTACACAGGAGCATCCGAGGGCGACGTCCCACCGCTGCGGCTGTCGTCCATGCTGACAGTGGTTAACCCTGCGTCAGCTACCTTGCCTGCTGATTTCCTGGAGATGAAGCGCGTCAGCGTGGTCATGTCTCCTAGCTACAAAAAGCCGCTGGACTTCAAGCCGCTGGAAAACATGGGCGAGCAAGAAAACGCCTCCGGCTCTCCATCGTTCTTCTCTCTGCGGGGCAATTCGTTGGTGTTCTCGCCCTCGTTCTCGCAGGACGTCGAGATCATTTACTACGCCGCCTTCCCGGCACTGGTAGCAGACAGCGACACCAACTGGCTCACCAACAACGCGCCAGCAGTCTATATCGCCGCCATCCTGGCAGAGGTGGGCTATTACACCCGCGACGATGAGCTGGCACAGCGTGAGCTGGCTCGCTTTGCTTCGGTGATGAACAGCCTGCAAGCACAGGACGACGGAAACAAGCATTCGGGCGCTCAGCTTCGAATCATGCAAGACGCTCGGAGGCTCATCTAATGACCGTCGAATCAGCAACCTACATCTCCCAGCTGGACCCCAGCCTCCCAGCATCTGGCGACCCCAAGAGCGAAGGCGACAACCACATTCGCCTGAAGAAGCAAGTCATCCAGAACCAGTGGCCGAACTTCACGGCTGCGGCAGTGCTGGCAACCGTAGCAGAGCACAACTACCTGGTTGGTGTCAGTGCCCCGATTCAGGCGCAAATCAGCGCCAAAGGCGCCATCACCGGCCAGGTCTGGACCGGCACGCACGACTTCACCGGGGCAACGATCACCGTCCCCACTGCGACAGCGGGCGACAGCTCCAACAAGCCCGCATCGACTGCGTTTGTGGCTGGTGTGGCGTTTTCTTCTGCGCTTCCCGGCCAGACAGGCAACGCCAACAAGTTCACATCGACTGACGGCACCTCTGCGAGTTGGGCCTACCCAGAACTCAAGCCCCAGCGCATCAGTACCAACACCACGGCAGTACCCGGGGTGCACTACATCTTTGAGGCTTCTTGCAAGCTCACTTTGCCCACCTCATGGGCAGATCGTGACGCCATTGCGTTCTCCAACGCCAGCGGCGGCCTCATCACTGGCGCGGTGGATTTTGGGTCCACCAAGTTGCAAGGCCAGTCGCCCGGACTGATGGACTTCAACACCCTCACCGCGTCGGGCAAGGTTGTCTATTACGCGGGCGGCTCTAACCCTGGATTGGCAAAAGCATGACCACATACACAGACTTTTGGGGCGCTGGTGGCGGCAAGCCCAAGGTGACCGAGTTCACTGCAAACGGCACCTTCACCCCTGTCTCTGCGGGCTGGGCGCTGGTTGAAGGCATTGGCGGCGGCGGTAGCGGGTCGGTCCGCAACTCCGCCTCGGGTGGTGTCGGAGGTGATGCTGGCGAATACCGCTGCGAGTGGGTCAACTTGGCCGGTACTGCCTTGGCAGTGACCATCGGGACTGGCGGGGCCGCAGTGTCGTCGACCAGCAATGCCGCAGGTAACGCTGGCACTGCCACCACGTTGGGCGGTGTTTTCACTGCTGCAGGTGGTGCGGGTGGCGCTACTGCCACAAGCTCCAATTCTGGCGGTGGCGGCAATGGTGCGGGCGGGCAAGGCGGGTTCACCACAGACACCACAGACACCATTTCTGCGCGTGGCGGTCCTGGCTATCGCGGGCGTGCTGGAGGTGGTGGTGGTGCTGGGTCTTACGGCCCGCTGCATTGCCGCGCATCTGATGGTGGCGGTAACGGGCTGGTCATCAACGCCATTGGCACGGCCACATCGGGCACGGCCAACACGGGCGGCGGCGGTGGTGGTATCGCTGGTACGGGTGGTTTCAATCGCACCTCGGGCGCTGGTGGTTCTGGCTGGCTGCGCATTGTGGAGTTCACCAGCTAATGCCGCTCGTGCAGCTCCCCGATCTCGGCAAGGGGATCAATGCCGACCTGTCGGCGGAAGAACTGCAGGCCGGGGTGTGGTCGTCCGCAACAAATATGCGGTTCATGAACGGCTTTGCGCAGCGCTTCAATGGGCTCGCCAAGACGTTCAACACGCCCACGGTGACGCCGTACTACATCACCCCCTACCAGACCAATACCACGCGGTATTTCGTCCATGCAGGGCTGCAAAGGGTGTTTGCGGACAACGGTGTTGCACGGGTGGAGCTGACCCGACTGGCTGAGATTGCGATTGCCTCGATTGCGCGGACAACCTCTGCCCTGGCGACCTTGACCACCTCGGCGCCCCATGGGTTGAGTACGGGTAACTTGGTCACGGTGTACGGCGCGCTGCCAAATGCGTTCAACGTCCCCAACGTGTCTATCACGGTGACCAGCCCGACCACGTTCACCTATGCCCTCACGGTGGACCCAGTGACCAGCGCAACCCGCGTTGGTCGTCTGATCGGCCCGGGCGCTGCGGTGAACAACTTCACCGGCGCGATTGATGACCGCTGGACCGGTGGTGTTCTCGGTGGTGTGCTGGTGATGAACAACGGCGTCGATGCACCGCAATACTGGGGTGGTGGGGCGCAGAAGCTGCAAACACTCCCCGGCTGGAACGCCGCATGGACGGCGCAGGTCATCATCCCGTTCAAGAACTACTTGGTAGCTCTCGACGTCACCAAGTCGGGCACGCGCAATCGCAACCTGGTCAAGTGGTCCGTCGCAGCAGTGCCCGGAGCCATCCCTGATTCGTGGGATGAAACCGACCTGACCCGCGAAGCTGGTGAGTTGGACATTGCAGAAACGCCTGATTTCCTGGTCGATGCACTGCCCATGGGTGATTCGCTCTTTATCTACAAAGAGCGGTCCATGTACGTCCTGCGGTCCATCCCATCGCAGTTGATTTTTCAGGTTCAGCGACTGCCCGGAGACTCCGGGATGCTGGCCCGTGGGTGCGGTGCGGTTACTCCGGTGGGCCATGTCGTGCTCACCCCGGGCGATGTGGTGTTGAACACCGGCCAGGGCGTGACCTCGATTGCCAATGGACAGGTGCGCCGGTTCATCTTCAACAACATCGACTCGACCAACTACAAGCGGGCGTTTGTCACCACCAATCCTCAACGAAACGAGGTGCTGGTGTGCTTCCCGCTCACCGGTTCCTCGACCTGCAACAAGGCCGCCGTGTGGAACTGGATCGATAAGACCTGGGGCCTGCGGGACATTGGTAACACGACATACGGCGCAGTCGGCCAGGTGGACGAAATCACGCAAGGCACCTGGGCATCGGATAACGAAGCCTGGGATCTGGACGTGACCACCTGGGGCGAGTCTGCCTACGCCCCCAACGAGGCCCGCCTGTTGCTCGCGCAGCTCACGCAGATTGCAGCGTTCGACGCCTCGGGGTCTGACGATGGCGTGAATCCGGTCGTGGGGACGCTAGAGCGCACCGGGATGTACTTTGACGATGCACAAGCCTACAAGCTCATGCGCGGTGTATGGCCCCGCATTGACGCCCCGACAGGCTCAGTGGTCACGTTCACACCTGGAGCTGCTTCTGTGCCGCATGGGGTGCCGATTTGGGGCACTCCGGTGTCCTTTGTGGTCGGCCAGGACGAGAAGGCCGACTTCTTCGCACAGGGCCGCTACCTCGCGCTGCGCATCTCCTGCGCTGCCCCGTGGCGCATCCGGGCGATGGACGCTGATCTTGTGAAAACAGGGAAATTCTGATGGCTGCATACATCCCATCGGCGCCACCGCTCGACCCGTCTCAGATCGGTGTCTATCTACAGCAAGAGCTGTACCGCATCGCGCGATCACAGACAGAGCCAATCGCTTTCATCAGACGCGAAAAGCTAACGCGCCCGCCAGAAAAGTTTGGTGAAGGTACGGAAGTGCTAGCGGATGGCGTGTATTGGAACCCCGGCGCAGGTGCTGGGGTTTATTGCTACTACAACGGTTCATGGAACAAGCTGGGTTAAGGAGAAATCATGGTTGACTATTACAGCCAAGGCGCAAACGGCACTTTTGGGGCCAACTACCAAACACCCGACTGGATGCGTGCAGCGGGCGGCAGCTTCATGCAGGATCGTGACGCCACGAATGCATTCTTTGCTGCTAATCCTCAGTACGCAGAGGATTGGGGCCGCATCACACAAGGCGGCCAGTCGGCGTTCTCCACCGACGGCTCCGGGCTTGTCAAAACCGACCTGAACACCCTGCCCACTGGGGTTGCGGACTACTACCGCCAGAACCCCAATGAACTACTGGCAGCGGAGGGTTTCGGCTATGACCCCACCCTGCAGTACATGAACTACTTTCAGGGGCCGGGGAGCATCGGGGTCGATGGCAAGCGCCAGAACGTCACCGAGTTCATCTCCAAAAACCGCTGGACGCCCAATGGCATTGTTGCGGGTAGCCCGATGGCCTACAACAACTCGCGCGCGTTCGGTGCGGGTACGCAGTCGCTCAACCAGCCAGGCGGCGTGCAATACGGCTCCACCCGGCCCACCACGACCAACAGCGCACAGGCCACCCCCTACCAAGGCAGTTCCACTGGTGGCGGGGCCATGACCTCGACCTACCAACAGAACCCCTATGCGGGACAAATGGCCGGGACACTCGCCCAGCAAATGGCCGAGCAGTTCCAGCGCCAGATTCAACCCCAGATCGCCCAAAGCGCCATCGCTACCGGTGGTTACGGCGGCTCTCGCCAAGGTGTTCTGGAGGCCAACGCAGCCAACGACCTGCAGCAAAACACCGGCCAGGCCGTGGGCACTCTGCTGGGCAACCTCTACGGCCAAGACCTCAGCTACAACCTCGGCATGGGCAATCTGGGCCTGGGGTACGCCAACCTCGATCGAAGCATTGCCAACGACAACAACCAGTGGGGCCTGCAAGGCGCTCAACTCGGAATGCAACTGCAAGACCGCCAACTCCAGCAAAACCAACTGGGGTTGTCCAACGGTTCGCAGATCAACAACAACGCCTTCAACAACCTCAACCAGTACGGCCAGCTCTACAACGGCATCGGTCAAGGCTATGGCTCGCAGACGCAGAGCGGACAGAGCGGCAACCCCGTAATGGGCGCTCTCGGCGGCGCGCAACTGGGCAGCAGCCTGGGCAAGTGGTGGAACAGCCAGGGCAGCAACAGCGGCTGGGGCCCCGGGAACTCCAACAATATGTACAACGGCGTTGATGTGTCGCCTTGGTCGCAGGGCTCGTGATGCACTACACGCCGTCCACCATCCCACCAGAGGCCGCTGCAGCACTTGCACCGGCCTTTGTTCATTCTGACGTTGCCAACGTCGATGACTGGATCGCGCTGTGCAAAGAAGACAAGGCCCAACTCTGGCGCCTGAATGACTACTGGCTGATTTCAGAGGTCCAGAACACCAAAAACGGGTTGGCGGTGCATCTGGCCTATTCGGCTGGCGTCTATGAACCCGCCCTTGTCGATGAAGTGAACGACTGGGCGAAATCGCTTGGCTGTGTCCGCTCTTACTTCTCTGGCCGCCCTGGTTGCCAACGCAAACGGCCCGATTACCGGCTCCGCTACATCACTATGGAAAAGGACCTTTAACATGCCATCAGCAATTCTCGGCCCCGTCGCTGGCGCAGTGGTGGGCGGACTCATGGGCGGCGGCGAAAGCGGCGGCCAAACAGCCACCAAAGACCCATGGGGTCCAGCGCAAAAGCCGCTTGCCAACACCTTGGACCGCGCGCAGCTCTTGCAAAACTACCAAGAGCAAAACCCTTGGAACAGCCTGCAGCAGACCGGCTATCAAAACACGTTCTCCGACCTCGATGCATTCCGAGGCCAGAACAACGGCTTGATGCAGTTTGCCAACCGTCTGATGGGCACGAACTACCAGCGCGGCATGCCTTCACAGCCTGCCGGGTTGCTTTCCCAAGCCCAGCCCCAGCAAATGGCGCAAACCGGCCTGCTGTCGCCTGGCATCTTCTCCATTCCTCAAGGTCAGCAGTACGGGCAGCTGAACTGGCAGGAACTGAACCCGCACACCGCAACCAACGGTATCGGCGTGGCAAAACCACCAGCCGGTGAAACCGAGGACGAAAAGAAGAAGCGCGAGCAACAGCAGATTCTGCAGGCATACATGGATTCGGAGCGCCAAGGCGCAGGAGCGTAAGCATGGGATTGCTCGACTTTGCAACCGCACAACCCTCTGGCGGCGGGCTGCTGGACTTTGCATTTAGCGACCCGGGCGCGCGGCTGGGAATGTCTCTGCTGGCGGCTTCTTCTCCAAAGCTGCGCGGGCTGGGTGATGTGATGGCCCAACAGGATCAGGCCAAGCTGCAACAGCAAGAAGCGGCATGGATGAAAGTGCAACGTGACCGCAAGATGCAGGAATGGTCTCAGCAAGACAAAGAAAACGCCCTTGCGGGGCAGTTTTTAAAGCCTGGCGAACCAGGTTTGGCGCCTCTTGCTGGCGATGCTTCGACGGGCATCCTTCCAAGCTCTGGCCGCGCGGGAATGCCCGCATCGTTTGACATGCCTGGTTACGCACAAGCCATGATGTCCGTGAACCCGCAACGCGGATTGCAGCTGATGCAGGCCATGCAAAAAGAGCTGCCGGTGGACAAGATCGATCCCAAGGCCTACACGCCAGCCTCGCTTGCCAAGTTCGCGCAGACCAAGGATTACAGCGTCCTTGAACCACGCGACAAGCTGGAGTTTGTGGAGGGCGTCGGTGTCAATCCATTCGACAAGAACAACGCCAATCGCGCCATCCCAAACCCCAACAAGCCATTCCAAATCGGCGCCGATGGCTCCATTGTCCCCAACAGCGCCTATCAGCAGTACGAGCTGAACAAGGCCGCTGCCGGTGCCGCGCGCGTGAACAACAACGTTGCAGTGAACACCGAAAAGAGTCTGTTGAATGAGATCGCTGGCGGTGTTGGCAAGCAGGTTGACGCATCTCTGTCTGCCGCCAAGGGTGCCGCCTCCACGATCAGCACGCTGAACAACCTCGACGCGGCTTTGAACAGCGGAAAAATCATGGCAGGCCCAGCGACAGCGCCAGCGCAGATCGCCTTGCAGCTCGGCACGCAATTGGGCCTCGGCGGCAAGAACACGCAGGAGACTTTGCAGAACACCCGCGCCGCCATGCAGGCCATGGCGCAGCTTGAGCTTGACGCAGCGGGCCAGATGAAGGGGCAAGGCCAGATCACCGAGAGTGAGCGGGCCATCTTGCGCAAGGCTGCATCCGGCGACATCAACATGACGCTGCCAGAGCTGAAAACCCTTTCCGCCGTGTCGCGCCGCACCGCTCAGGCGCGCATTCAGCAGCACAACCAAAACGTGCAACCACTGTTGCAGAACCCCAATGCCGCAGCGGTGGCCCCGTTCCTCACTGTGCAGTCACCTCAAGGTGGCGCAGCAGGCGGAAACGTCATTGACTTTGGGAGCCTCAAATAATGGACGTCCGCCTGCCTGATGGCACGATCATCCAAAACGTCCCGGACGGCACCACCAAGGCCGATCTGGTGGCGAAACTGCAGGGCAACGGCATGGCCGTGCCTTCTGAGTGGCTGCAGGCCGCACCGGCTGCGCAACCGGTCAAAGAAGCGGGTCAGTCGCTCAATCGTGGCCTGTCCGACATCCCACGCCAGATTGGCCTGACGGCCCGCTATGCCCTGGAAGGCCCAGCACAAGCCGCCCAAATCTTCACAGAGCCTGTTGCTGGCCTGATGCGCGCGGCGGGCATCAAGACAAAACCACTTGGCGAGATCGCCTCTGGCCTGGCTGACACCGTGGGACTGCCCAAGCCGGAAACCTCGCAGGAACGGGTTGTGGGTGATGCAACACGCCTGCTCGCTGGTACGGGCGGGGTGCTGGGCGCTTCGCGCGCTGCCGCACAACTGCCTGGAATGGTCGGCTCAGTCGGCGCCGGGATGGCCGCAAACCCAACGGCGCAAATGACCGGGGCTGTCGGGGCTGGGACCATGGGCGGCTTGTCGCGCGAAGGTGGCGGCAATGAGATGCAACAGGCAGGCGCTGCGCTGATTGGCGGGGTTGCAGGCGGTATGGTTCCTGGTGCTGCCAATGCTGCTGTGAACGCCGGGAAACGCCTGTTCAACCAGCTCACGCCGCAGCAAATGGACGTGCAGATCAGCAACGTCCTGCAGCGTGCCGGAATGGACTACAGCCAGGTCCCGGAACGTGCCCGCCAATCTCTGCGCAACCAGATGCAAGACGCTCTACGCGCAGGCCAGGAGTTGGACCCAGCCGCCGTGCGCCGCCTGGCAGAGTTACAGACCATCGGGGCGACTCCGACCCGTGGCATGGTCACGCAAGACCCGGTGCGCATCACGCAGGAGATGAACCTTGCCAAGATGGGCGCCAATTCTGCGGATGGTGGGTTGCAGGGCCTTGCCCGGGTGCAGAACCAGAACAACACCCGCCTGATCGATGTGATGAACGAATCCGGCGCCAATCGGGGCGACCCATTCCGCGCTGGACAACAGGCCATTGGCGCGATTCAAGGCCGGGATGCCGATATGGCAAGCCGCGTCACCAGTCTGTATCAGCAGGCGCGGGACACCAGCGGACGCGCGGCGGACTTGGATCGTGTAGCGTTCTCAACGCGCGTGAGCGAACTGCTGGACGACGCAATGGTCGGAGGCGCTCTGCCAAAAGACGTAGAGAGCATGGTTAACTGGATCGCCAACAATGCCAAGCCACAGGGCATGCATGGGTCCATCCCCATGCCGTTTAACGTTGACATTGCTGAGCAGC
The DNA here is from genome assembly GCF_058793595.1 of Acidovorax sp. GW835-FHT14G06. Lineage (NCBI taxonomy): Bacteria > Pseudomonadati > Pseudomonadota > Betaproteobacteria > Burkholderiales > Comamonadaceae > Acidovorax > Acidovorax sp. GW835-FHT14G06. Next base: position 6,253 of record NZ_JBXAGA010000024.1, on the reverse strand, counting down.
TCAAAACTCGTATTGCCACGCTGCAGCGCAACACATCGGACGGCAGCGCACGTCACGCGCTCGGGCTTGTGCGCCAGGCACTGGATGAAACGCCGCTTATGTCGGCTCCCACGGTCAACCCAGGCAATCTGCCTTCGGTTCCTGGCACGGTCCCGCCGTCGCCGATGCAATTGGGCCAAGAGTCCATCAATGCGTTCAATGAGGCCCGTAACGCGGCCCGCCAGCGCTTCGGCTGGCAAGAAAGCGCACGCCCCATTGAGGCGGCATTGAACGGCGCCCAGCCTGACAAATTTGTCGAGAATTTCGTGATTCGCGGCAGTGTGGCGGATGCTTCGGCGGTGGCGCGCAATGCCCCGACTGAAGAGGTCAAAAACGCGATCTTGGCGCACCTGAAAGAAAAGTCTTTGGGCGGCGCGGCGGATGAGGTGGGGAAGTTCAGCCAGTCGGCCTACAACAAAGCTCTGAATCAGATCGGCGACCGCAAGCTGGCTTTGTTCTTCACCCCGGAAGAAGTCAACCAACTGCGCACCGTGGGTCGGGTGGCGAGCTACATGCAGAACCAGCCGGTGGGCTCTGCGGTGAACAACAGCAACTCCGGGGCGCTGTTGCTTGGCAAGGGCATTGATCTGCTAAACAAGATTCCAGGCGGTCAAACGTTTCTGGGCCAGCCATTGCAGAACATCAACGTCTCCATCCAACAACGCGCCGCCCAGAACGTGGCGCCGGGTCTTTTGGCCGTTCAGCCGCGCGAGCCGGTCATGCGCGGCCTGCTGAACCCCGCGATTGGGTTCAGTGGTGGGCTACTTGCTGCGCCACCGGTCAATTAAGGCCAGCACAACCAACGCCCCGAGGTAGCCCAACAAGATCGGGTTGATGCCTGACGCCCTGATCCAGCTGGATATGACTTCATCCATGCCCGCTCCTAGCGGGCTTTTTTACGCCCGCAAAGGGCTCATTTTCCACGACCCGAGCCAAAGCAGCAACGGGACAGACAACCAATCATCGACAGGGAGGGCCAATGGCCGATGAACAGTTTGAACAGTACGTTGCCGAGGAACTCGCGCAAGGAGACAAACGCATGGACTCCCTTACGGATGAAGTGACAGCGATCAAACTGGAGCAAGCGCAGTTCAGAGTGGAGCTTGCAGAGAACACCAACGCTACCAAACGCATTGAGGCCAACACCGCCGAATTGCTGGATGTGTTCGAAAGCTGGAAGGGCGCCATGAAGGTGCTGACCTGGATCGGCAAGGCGGCAAAACCGATTGGGTACGTGGTGGGGATGGGGGCGTCAATTGCAGCGTTTTGGGCAGCGCTCAAAGCCGGGGTGCAGCCAAAGTGACCCCGCGCCAAAGACTCGCCGCCAAGATCGGCGCCGGGGCTGTTGCTCTGGCCGTTCCGCTGGTGGCGCACTTTGAGGGCACTGTGTTGCGCACCTACCGTGACCCCATCGGAATCATCACCAGCTGCACCGGCCACACCGGGCCAGAGCTTCGCATGGGGCAGACCTTCACCAAGGAGGAATGCGAGGCGCAACTTATGGGCGATCTGCTCAAACACGCCGATGCCATCGACTGCGTGAAACGACCGCTGACCGATGGGCAGAAGGCCGCATTCCTGTCGTTCGCGTTCAACGTGGGCACCAATGCATTCTGCGGCTCCACCCTGGCGCGCAGGGCCAACGCCGGAGACATGGCCGGGGCCTGTGCTGAGTTGTCCCGCTGGACCCTGGCGGGCGGGAAAGAGCTACCCGGCCTGGTCCGTCGTCGCGCGGCTGAAAGAGCCGTTTGTGAAGGAGCTACATCATGAAACTCACCGTACTCATTTCCGCCGTTTTGCTCAGTGCAAGTCTCACCGGCTGCGCAATCGGCGGTGGATCAAGCGATTTAGTGCCAGAAGGGTGGGATGACTAATGCTTTACACCTACGTCGCTACATGTTCGATAGCGCTGGCGGTGGGCTTCGGCGGCGGGTGGAAGACGCAGGGCTGGCGCTGGGACGCAGCAGACAAACAACGCATCGAGCAAGAGGCCAAAGAGCGTCAACGGCAACTGGAACGCGCCCACACGGCAAGCGCCACTTTCGAGGACAAGAGGACGACCAATGAAACACGATACCGCACTGTCACTGTCACCCTGGAAAAGGTTGTGGAGCGTCCTGTGTATCTGCAGTCTTGCCTTGATGATGACGGCTTGCGCGTCCTCAACGGTCAAATCACCCGCGCCGCCGATCCCGGCCAACCTGGCCTCAAGCTGCCCAAACCTTGAGCCCATCCCGGGCACGACAGGCCGGGTTATTGCGCCTTGGATTGCGGGCGTGATTCGGCAGTATCAGGACTGCCAGGACAAGGTGCAGGGGTTGCAGCAGGCGTGGCCTCAAACATCCGCTCATAGCGCGCCGTGATTTCCCCGATTCGGGCTTGTAGTTGCTCCACGACCTCGCGCATTGCGTCGGTCATGCCGTCGCCATTCGACTCCATGCGACCATCTTTATGCAATATCCAGCCAGGAATACACAAACTCTTGATGCGGACAATTTGCCGTATGTAGGGCGCTATTTCTTCCTTGCAAGCATTGTGCGCAAGTGATGCACGCACGTTCTGAAATGCCTCTGGAGGCAGTTCATAGCGGTCCAAGTACGCTAGCGCCTCGGTCACAAAAGGCGCGTTCAGTTGTTGCATTGCGTTCATGCTCATTCCTTTGTGATGCGTGGCCCTCACAGCCGCGCTGAAATCTGTTCCGGGGTTTCTCGGTAGTAGCGCTTCATCAGGATGTTCAGGTCCTTGTGGCGCGATATACGGGCAAGGGTCAGCACATCCATTTTCCGGGCAAGCAGCGTCAATGCCGTGGCCCGAGTGTCATGGAAGGTCAATCCTTCAATCAACAATTCGTTGTGTAATGAGCTGAACAGCGTACTGCCCTCGTTAGGGCCTACCGTGAACTTCGGCATGTTCATCAGCGCCCTACGTGCCCGGGCGACTGTTGGAACTATGACAGGGCGGTTATCTGTCTTGGACGGCGGAATGATGATCACGTTTCGCTGAGGGTCGAACGAGCACCCAAGAATCTCTTTCAGCCGTAGTCCGGTATGCAAAGCGATCCTGAAAGCGGCTTGCATCTCAGCAGTCTTGTCCACCCGACGCGCGCGCAACACCCTCTTGATCAGTTGCCAGGGCCACACGGGTTCCCGGGGCGGGTTTTCCTTCGGGAGCCGCACGCCCTTGAATGGCGATTCGTCCAGCCATCTCCATTCCTCCACGGCTAACGCGAACATGTTGCGATACAGGTTCACCTCGCGCAGCACGGTGGACCCTGTGACGGTCTCTAGGCGCTTGTCCCGCCATTCTCCAATCATTTCGCTGGTGATGGACGCCAGCGTGACATCTCCGAAATGCGCCTGAAAGGCTTTCAGCCTCAGCGTCTCCCACGCCACCGCGTCACGTTTTGCTTTAGATGCGGTTTCAATGTATTTGGTGCACGCCTCTGCCAGCGTGTGGCCGCGTTGCAATCCTGCATCAATCTCAGCCTCAACCCGGTTCGCCCAGGCAACCGCCTCGCGCTTGGTCGGCCAGACTGCTGATTTACGTACGCCTTTGCGTGCCACCTGCGCCCGCCATTGGTCGCCGTGCGGCTTGATCGATGCCATTCGTATTCCCCACCATGCGTAATTCCGTGGGGAGACTGTATCAATAACCGGCGAAGAAAAACAAAAATGGCGACTTCCAGCAAGGGCCAGAAATCGCCATAAGTGCTTGATCTACATTGGAAAACCGGCAATCGGCGAGAATCGAAAGAAACCGCGAAATTAGCCGGTGGTGCCCGGGGCCGGAATCGAACCGGCACGCCTTGCGGCGGGGGATTTTGAGTCCCCGTGCGAAATGGCTTAACCATGCGGGTTTGCGGCCTGTTTTTTCCGCATGGAATCGCTCAATCCTCACTGGGAGCGGGTGGCGTTGCGGAAACGGTTTTGGCATGTTGAAAAATGGCTTCAGCGAACGCATCGGAAGTAATACCAAGCGCGTCGCAAATGAACTGGCAGGCGGCGCGGCTTTGGTACACAGTCATTTTCTTCCCCTGCCAAGCTTCAGATACTCCATGCTCGCGCACAACATCAGCCGCCCGGGCTAACTTCTGCCGGGACTGATTTCGGCTCTGAAACTCAGCATACAACTCTGCATCTGAGACATTTTTGACATTCATCTCACTGCCCTCAATTGCTCCGCCCTGTTGCGGTAGTGTTTTTCCGTAAGGCGCTGGCTGCTGTGCTGTAGCAGCTTCGTCGCCTCGCCAATATCCCCGGCCAGATCAGCCGCACGACTGCGCATGTCGCGCAAGTACATCGCCCTGATCTGCGCGCCAAACTCCCTGTTGCCCGTCTGCTCTGCTTTGAGCGCAGCGCGGTCGCGCGCATCATCCCATCTGCCCCGCAGCATGGTCATCGTCACCTGTCGCCCGGTATCGGTGGCAAGCAGCATGGTGCAATACGCCTTCGTTGCTTCGCGCCGTGCCACCAGGGCAGACAGTACGGGCGACGACGACACATCAAACTCCACCCACTTTCCCGTTTTCCCGGACTTGTGCCGCAGGACGCCACCAACGGGCATCCGCACGGTGCGGGCATCCGTCAATCGCATACCCGTCGCGGTGGCAATGTCCATGCAGTCTTTCAGCACCTGATCGGCCTCGGCATAGACAGCAGCAAAAAGGGCGTCGGTCACCTCAAACTCTCGGGCGAACTCTTGGTTCTTCCAGTTCTTCACGCCCGCAGCAGGCCACGGCAAACGGGTCATTCCCCACAGCAGGGCCTTGCCCCACACAATAGACAGCAGCGAGATTTCCCGGTTGCCCTGCGTCTTGGCCGATCGCCTGTCAAGGTACTCGCGCAGGATGGGCAATGTGACTTCGTCCCATGTCATGCCACCCAGCACAGGTGCAATCATGCGCAGGTTCTTAGCATAGCCCTTCTTCGTCTCCGCGCTGTCGTACTTTGGCAGCTCCTGCAACTCCCACTTGTCGAAAGCCTCCTGCAGCCGCCCGATGGTGCGGGGCTTCTTGTGGTACAGCTCCGACCACTGTGCGATTGCTTCGGCGTAGTCCTTGCCAAGCGGAATATCCGGCTTGCCGTCCGGGCGCATGTCGTAAGAGTAGTACACGTACACCTGGCCCGCCTTGCCACGGCGTACATGGGTCCGCAGGCGCGGGTATTTCGTGGCTTTTGGCATGGCGGCTCCTATGCAACTTTGGCCCAGTTCGGGCCGTTGCTGCTGATTGTGTGCTTTCCTTCAAGCCACGCCTGCACATGCAAGCGCGACACGATCACGCGCCCGCCGTCCACCTTGTGCGGAATGCTGCGCTCTTTGAGCCAGTCGCCTTGCTGGGCCCTGCGCGCGTACCCTGTCAACTGGTGAAGCTCTGTGGTGTTGAGATATTCGGTCATGGTTACTCCCCCTTCATCCATTCAGATTCCTTAGCGCTGAACCTGCGCCCCGTATCCTCCCAGGCGATCAGATCGCCCAGGAACTCGTAACTCACCACCGGCTCACCAATGGAGCCCGGTGTCCGCGCAATCGCCGCCCGTAGCTGCTGGGTTGCGTCCGGGAAGTGGCGGGCCTTCTCGAAGCCGACCATTCCTTCCTGCACCTGCACCACTTCATCGAATCGGCGTGTCTCGTACAGCTTGGCGCGCAGAACCATCCACCCGGGGGCGGATTCGTTCAGGTACACCGTGAGGATGTACGGCACGCCCTTTTTGAGCTTGAATTCCGGCGCTGAGGTTAGATACCCCCTGGCGCTGGGTGAGGGGTCAAGGCAATATTCCGTCCCGACAGCCGTGCCCAGTGTGTTGAACATGCACCGGCCAGAGCCCTGTGTCCAGAACGTGCCCACGGTCACGCCATCCACGCGGCTCCACAGCTCCAGCGCAAGGCCGTCAGCGCCGACAAAAGCACCTGCCCCGTGCGTCCAGATGGGCTGGCGCGCGAAATTCTTCACGGTGTTCGGGTCGGTGATCTGCACGAACCCCATGGGCACATGCTGGGTGGTTTCGATGGGCGCGCCTGGCTCGCCGTCCCACACAATGCGGGCCTGCAGCGTGACGCCTGGGCCCAGCGCATAGTGTGGCTCGTCCAGCTCGGGTTGGTAGTTGAAATCGTAGTAGTCGGGCGATCCGTCCGAGTACAGGGAGCCGCCACCACCGCAGGCAGTAAGCAGCACAAGCAAAAGCAGTTGGATGATTCGCATGGTGTAGGGGCGTAA
>NZ_JBXAGA010000023.1:0-38176 GCF_058793595.1 Acidovorax sp. GW835-FHT14G06 | reverse complement strand
GGGTGAAAACTTGTTTGACTTCTTCATGGCTCAATCCTCTCAGAGTGTTGAGCCTCCTCAAAAACCGGGGCGATTCAGATCTATGTTGCAAAGCGTGGTCGATGATCTGCGCATCGACCTGACGCCACTCCCCCCTCTATGCCCAGACGGCAAAGCAATAGTAGAGAGGCTAATCCGCACTATCAAGCAGCGCATGGCGGCATCGGGGATGAAAGGTGTTTACGCAGACCGTCCCTTAGATCCTCAATCAAGAAGGGCCGCACGTAAGGCTGAAGCTGCTGCAGTGCACACACTTGCGGATGCGTACCGAGCGTTAATCGAAATTGTGAAGGACTACAACAACCGTCCCCATCAAGCCCTCAAGCGTCGAAAAATCCTTACACAACACGGCATCGAACCTACGCCGAAAAATGCGTATGTTTGGGGACTCGAAAACATAACGGGACTTCGGTCTGCACCGTACACGGAAGAAGACTATTACCGACTGTTACTCAGTTCAGATAAAGCGAGTATTTCAGGAGGTGTTCTTCGCTACAAGACTCGTGCATATCATCCCTCTAACGAGGCCGCAATCGACTACATCAGGCGATCGCCCAGAAACAGGCCTTCTCTGGACATCCGACTCGACAAGACGCAGCCAGCGGTAATCATGATAGCGAGCAGACACGGCGAATGGCCGTGTTTCGTGATGGGCGCTGGTGACGCAAGGGACAGCGAAGGAATTTCAATTGACGAGGAGGAGGCCTTCGCGGCTGTCAATGCACGCCTTTGGGCCCGCTCCGACCATGAAAGTCGACGCGTACGGGTTGCCGCAAAGGCGGCCAAGCCTGTCAACAACCGGCATAAGAGCGCCCCCGCCGAACGTTTACCTAATGTTGATATGCAACGAGCTAGGTATCAAGAAACCGCAAAACTCAAAAACAAGTTGCATGCCCAAACACACACAGAGTTCGAAGAGCACACGGCCAGTGCGTCCGTTGGGAAAAGCTGGAGTGAAGTGGAGCGAGAGGAGAAGGCTCGATTGGTAGAACTAGTGAAGCTAAACAGGAGCAAGCGATGAAGGATGTTGAGATATTCCCTGCGGTGTATCACGATACAGGAGTTTCTCGATTTGCAGGCAATCCGTTCATTGAGGCAATGCCGCCTCTGGAGCAAAGCAAAAGTGACTTTCTGACTAACCTCGCGCACTACCCAGCGAAGCCGTCGGCAACGCTTCGCAGGAGTAGCGAGGTCGTTCGACTGATGGAGCTGTCCACCATCAACGACATCGTCTACCCTTTCCCTGAATATCAAAAGGCTGGCTTCACCCTGGCCAAGATGGCCCGCGACACTTATGTAGCGCGCCACCCTTTGACTACGATGGACCGGCAGAGGAGGCACGCCATTGCCACCACCGGAACCAATGGTCTACCAATGCCCGCTGACTGGAAACCTTCGGCTAAAGGCTACTTCATGATGTCTGTTAGCGGGCAAGGCAAGACTACTTTCGCAGCTGCAGCTTTGCTGAGATACAAGCAGGTTATTTGCCACTCGAATTATCACGGAGCTGATCTGAAATGCCATCAGGTCGTATACGTTCTTCTCAGAGTGCCTCACGACGCAACACTCAAGTCGTTGTGCCTGCAATTCTTCAACGAGATCGACCGACTGCTAGGAACCGACTATTCGCGGAAGGCGGCAGCGCTACGCAATATTGCGCCCATGGTCGACTTGATGAACAAAGTCGCAACAGCTGTCTCCTTGGGCTTTATTGTCGTTGATGAAGTTCAGAATTTGCGCAGCGCGCGCGCCCAAAATGCGGAGCTTGTACTAAACCTATTCAGTGAAATCATTGAGCGGCTCGGCATTAGCTTGTTGGCGCTTGCAACACCAGCGGTCCAAGCTGTCGTAGAAGGAGCGGTACGAAACACCCGCAAACTCGCTTCCTTCGGGAGCTTGGTAATTGAGCCGATGGCAAGGAATAGCCCTCAGTGGGAAGAATTCTGCGATACGTATTGGGACTATACGTTTGTCAAGACAAAGACAAAGCTGACGAAAGAAATCCTTGATGCTTGGTACACGGCCTCAGCGGGAAATACGGCCTTCGCGGCGCTCGCGTTCACACTATCTCAGCACAATGAGATTGGCGGGCGCGAAATTATCGACGCTACTGCGTTTCAGCGAACCGCGGCGACTGACATGGCATTTCTTGGACCGGCAATTGCAGCCTTGCTCAGCAAGAACCCTGCAAAGCTTCGAATGTTTGACGATCTGCTGTTCAGTCCTAGGTACAAAGCTATGCGCGCCCTGCTTGGGGCAGAGGAGCCTGCTCGACCCAAAGGGGTAAAAAACGATGAGTTTGACGATGTACACGAAGAGAGCGTGCCCCCCAGTCCCGCTGCGACAAAGAACAAAAAAAGGGCCTCGCCTCGGCCGGTTGACCTCCCCTTAGAGGATCCGCTGGCCCGCTGAGACTACTTGCTGATTGACTGGAGTTAGCAAACGTGCACCGCGCTCGCCTCGCTTCAACAACTATCTGCTACACGCCTGAGCTGCTCCATGACGAACTGCTGTATTCATGGCTGTGCAGGTTAGCAATCTTGAATGCGTGGGGAACGGGCCGAGACGCAGTGAGGAAAATTTTTGGTGGCAGGACGGTTACACCCAGCCTTACCCTTCCCACTCACTTCGATGCCATGAACGAGCGATACGCGGGGGCGCTGCCACACGACTCTTTCGCCGCTCTTATGGAAGCCAGTACGCTGCTACCGTATCACAGGCCGTTCTTGGATCACGAGCGCTATGCACAACTAATGGAGGACTCGCGCTCAAGTAACTCCCTTGACTTGAAACTGCGGCTTGGTCTCGTTGCAAACCGGTTCGGAATCAACACGCCACACCGCTTTTGCCCCGCATGTGTAGCCGAAGATATTGAGATGAACGGCTGCCACTACTGGCATCGGCAGCACCATCTACCCGGAGTGAACTGCTGCGTCCGCCATTCTCTGCAGTTGCAACAACAAAGTGTCCCAAAGGAAGGCCTATTTGGCCAACCCCTAATGTATCCAGGCCTTCCTAGCGGCGAGGAATGCATAACCCCTGAATGTGGTTTTCAATTCCGATTTGCGCAACTATCAGCGGATCTCCTGCTGGCAGCACTACCGCCGATAAACAATGCCGATCGCTCCAACGTATATCGAAACCGCCTGTCGGCAAAAGGCTTTCAGTCGAGCCGTCGAAGCCTCGACTACCAATTAGTTGCAACTGAGGTGAGGCACTACTTTGCCGACTTCGCTAACTTTCAGCATCAATCACGACTGCTGCAGACCGCCAGAAGTCCTTTGCGCTGGATTGAAGATCTGGTTGAGCGTCCTGACCGCTCATTGCATCCGATATGCCACCTGCTGATGATTGATTTTTTATTTGGCTCCATAGCAGAGTTCAGCTTGGCAGTTGACGCAGAGCGGTCTTCACGCGAAGCGACACGAGGAAGTGCGCACGCGATTCCTCGTGGTGAGACAAAGAAATCCCTACAAGTACCAGGCCTTGAAATAGAACATCTCCTACGCAACCCGTCATTGTCCTGCCGTCAGATAGCTCAACAAACGGGCAAGAGTGTCGGCACCATCGTCAAGTATCGTAGACAGCGAAAAATCGAAGTGAAAGAGCGTCGTAAATTCGTCGGCGCCCAAACTCGAACTTCGATAGGGCACGACTTGTTGTCAGGTTTGGAATTGCAGTCTATTGCCCTTCGTAATGGGGTTTCCGTGCAAACTATATATCGGGAATTAGCGTACGAGAAGGGCACCAAACTGCACCGCCAACGTTCACTTTTCATGGCACAACGAACGTCTCGGCGTGACCGGTGGATGGGAGTGTTAAAAACGCCTGGCGTTGAGGGAATCTCCAAAGCAAGGTCTCTGGGCTTTTCTGACTATGCTTGGCTCTATCGACATGATCGCAGTTGGCTACTTACTTCCAATGCGCAATATCGCAAATCGGTGAGCACGCGTGGTACGGTGAATTGGCCGGCCCGAGATCAGGAGCTCTGCTCGAAAGTTCTCACTAGGATGATCTTGCTATTAAGGGCTGAACCACCCATGCGAATCTCAGTAGCTCGGCTTTGCTCAGGGCTGGGGCAATCCTCTCAATGGCGCCGCGACAAACTACCCCACTTTAAGGCGCTCTTATCACGTTTTTCGGAGACACCTGAGTCGTTCAGAATTCGGAGGGTTAACTTCGCAATCGATTTTTTAGTGCAACGAGAGTCCGACATTAAATTATGGAAAATTCAGCGTGCTGCAGGCCTTCGTATATGGCCTGCGGACCTTATCGCGTACGCTCAACGACGAATCAACGAGCACACCTAAAGGTCTTGGGCACCAACTAACTCTCTAAGCCCCTTCATGGTATTCCTGCCATACGTTCCCACCCCTTACCCAGACGAAGTTCTGTGCTCGGTTCTCACAAGATTTGTAGTTCACAATGGTGAGAGTGTTTTTCGAAAAATATCAAATTCTGTAGCCCACCTCAGTCCCAATCTTTCAATTTATCAGGCAAGCCCGCCTCATCCTGCAGTCGTAGCATTCATCACCGATCAAATGGGGCTACCAGGAAATGAAGTCACCGATAGGTTAACTACAAGTCAATTCTTTCGAGTATTCAACACGGCTCACAAGAGACCGCTGAACCTAGAGACAGCGGGGTATGGAACACGAAGTGGGAGACTTCGGTCCCTTGGATTCATTCCTTGCAATCACCAACCCGCTGTGCGTTTCTGTCCATCCTGTCTTGATGAGGACTTCAAAAAATACGGTGAGCCCTATCTTCATCGAATTCATCAGATGCAGCCCGCATTGACATGCACAGTTCATGAAGAATGGTTAAGAATTTCATGCCCCAAGTGCAAAATGCTTGTTGTGCCAATTAACAGAATGGTACTTCGACCTATGCCCATCGTCTGCGAATGCGGCGCGGATCTACGGTCATTGCCGGTCAGAAAATCGCCAGTAAGCAGTGCCTTCAAGCGATTGAGTAAATTTTGTGCGGATTCAATTTTTTCTAAAAATTCACTGTGGTCGCACGCTCAAGTCAAGTCCGCCGCCAGCGAAGCTCTTGGACTATCGCCGCATGACTTCTCCACAGGATATATCAAATCTCTTATCAAAGTTTACGGTAAGCCAATCAGCATTTCTCCTCACAAATTCGTTATCGCGCCGCCGAGCAGCGACTGCCATCTCAGACTCAATCTGGATTTGGGGAGGTTTAAAGCTGAGGACTTTGCATCCCTCTTCACTGCCGCTGGACTAACCTTCGACGAATCCGCACTATTAATTTCAAAAAATAGAACTGTCGGCATTCACATCAAGCAAAGGAGTCCGAAGTACGTCTACGGTTTGAAGCACGCCGAAGAAGTCCTCCTGAACTTTTCAAAAGCATACCCAGGCGAGGTGGCTACGAAATTCCAGAGATCTCACCCTCGACTCTACTGGCTCCTGAGGATCCATCATCCAGATTCGATTAAAAGATGGTGTCCAAAGTTGAAAACACTGCCGCCGATTGAGAGCGATAGAAAGAAGTTAGGTCGACTATTAAAAAAAAATGGAGATTTTAAAAAAATATTCGCCAGTGCATCGCGCCCCCTCTTTAGAGCAATTATAAGGGACCAGAACTGGCTGATAAGCACCGCAAAATTAAGCCCATCAGATTTTACAGCCCCCCCACTCAAACCGATCACCAAACTTACATCAGCAAAAATCCCTGCCTCCAAAAATTTGAGCACTCCCACCAACAGAAAAAAAGAACATAAAAATCCAAAAATAGATGACATTGAAAGAGACCTCGTATTCGCATTAATGAAGGCGATTCGCATAGAACGGCGCCCTCATAAGATCACCAGATCAAGACTTTCTCAACTATCATCAAGAGGAGTTTCTTCAATTACCAGAGCAACCCCACCCGGCAGTAGGCTGCACACGATGATAAGCAAAATCAACGCCGACAAAGATCGTAGATTGGCACTGTGGGCAGCACAAGCGTTAGCTCTTGCAGAGACAAATATGACGCCTACAACAGTTCTGCTAGCGGCAGGGCTCAACACGACTTCCCGTAACAGGGAACACGCGCGCTCTGCAATCGATTTGCTTTCAAGCGGATTAAGTCGTCAAGCAATTCGTGAATCTTTTAACACAGACCCAGAGCAGATAGCCCGATTACACCGCCTCAACCGAGTCGACTTAAAACCTCTGAATTAATACAAGCGACATCTTCTAGTCAAATATCGCGAATAATCATCTGACTAAAATCCTTCAACTGCTCTGCGGAGGCGGCTTGCCGCCGATGCTGATATTCCGCCCCCGACGAACCCGACCTCCTCAGCGCCTAGAACTTCGAGGGGGCCACGACGGCATTTACAGCACCATCAAACACATAAATTATGACGACAGGGCGTAATTCACTCGTCGGCTGAACCTAAAAAGTGAGACATCAATTAAGTGATGCAGCAAAAGTGACTAAATTGACGATTACCCACAGGACCAACCGTTTTAAAAGCAATTGTCTTAGTGGCCATACAGGAGGCATGTGACGGCAGAGGTATATTGCTGCGGAAGCTAGATGCACTTGACCACAAAGTACACTGCAAGGTGACCATGCGTTCCGTGTCTACTTGACCAGACCAGGGTATGGTGCCGGTTAAAGTTGCTGGGTATAAAAATGGTTCCTGTGCTCCGGCCAACATCAGATCTACCACGAGATGTGGCGTAAGCCTACTGGCGTTCGCTACGAGCATGCGGGAGATACTGGCGGACAATACGCCACGCAACTCGTGCCCACCCAATCACATGATTTCTAAGCCCCCAGAGTCCATGGAGCCTAAAACTAAGCTCAAGGCGCTCCTCCATAGGATTCATACCCAGGTTGACACAACGTTCTCTGGACTGGGGGTCATTGTGTGGGATGGCGTGTCTACGATACCAATCCTCCCTATGCGAAGTGAACAGCCAAGGGGCATCCATGACAAAACCACATTTGAAGTCTTGATGAATATCTCGCGGGAGGGGAGCCCTTTTCACGATGGATTTCACGTCGTTGACACAGCTCTTGCGCTCATCCAGGTGTCAGTCTATTTTTCACCCGCGATTTCCGCGCAAGTGGAGACTCCTGCGAACGGACTGAGGTTCGGTGGGCGCTACCTTGCAGCTGCCTTCGGGTCTTGCCTTGAGGGCGTGATTTGCACGGGAGTTGTGTCGAAGCAATATGGCCCGATAGTTTTTGAGCACGGAAAGGTGGCGTGATGTTTAGCCTTCTTCCGATGACAAAAGTGATTTCGATGCTAGCTGGACTGTATGCGCTGCTGGCTTTTCTTGTGGCGCTTGGAATGGAACGGCTAGGTATTGAGGTCAGCTTCCTTCGCGTGTTTAGCGGTGCGGTAGTGATCGATCTCGGACTACTGTTCTTCGTCTACGTTGGTTGGCGCTGGATATGGGAAAAAGTGCCCCGTCTCAATCAATGGCTCTATCCCGATCTCAACGGAACCTGGGCTGCATCCATTGACTGGGTAAAGGATGGAAAAACTGGTCTTGCACTGGGTACCGTGTCGATCAAACAGAATTTTTTCACGCTTTCTATTGAGATGGATGCCCCACGATCTGAGTCGCGCACCATAGCGCTTTCAGTCAAGAAAGATCCGGAATCCGCGCGGCCCTTGCTCCACTACATCTACGAGGTGAGGGAAAAGTATCAATCGCCCGGGCAGAACATGGTTTACCAGGGAGCCGCGTCTTTGGTCGTCGATGTCGCCACCTATGATCGCCTCAGCGGCAACTATTTCACCAGTCGTGAATCCGGCGGTCATTTCGAGTTCCGACGCACGCTGTAAAAACGATCACCAATATGGAGCCGTTTGGAGGGGGGCAATCTTTGATTGGTCGGCGATTTGAATTGAGGCCTACATGTCGGAGACGCATGTCAATTCTGCCCCCATACCGACTCCGCACCAGTTAGAAACTCGGCCGACGATCAAGAAGACCATCGGTTTAGAAACCCCCTGCGCGATGTCCTGCCAGTGCTTGAGGTCGACGCCTGATGGCAAGGGGGCGTCTTCAGGGTGCGTGTGCCATTCGCCGACGTAGTCTATTGTCTCGCCGCTTTCTTTCCAACGACGCCGCGACACCCGCTGGTGATGTGTGGCATGACGGAAGAATCCGAAACGCCGCTGAACATCTGCCGCCGTCGGGAAGGTAGCTTCTGTCACGTGGGTGTGGGGGCCGCGGCGGTAGCCCATCAGAATGCCGCCAGCCTCGGGTGCGGACGCCGTCAGCTGCCTGAGGCCCAATAGCCGCTCCAATAATTGCGGCTCAATGAGCAGCATCGCGCCATTACGGCCGAATGGCAGTGGCTTGAGCATCACGAGGCCCGCAAGCGGGGCAGGCAGCCAATCGAGAGACGTCCTGATTTTTGACGCCGTAGACGTTCGCATTGGCCATCGCGCTGGTTCGGAATCGCGGGCTTGCCCGTCCGTATTGAAGCCAGTCGACTACAACTTCCAAGCACAGCGCCGCCGCAGCCATCGGTGCGCTGACCGCGTACGGCGTGAAGCCATTGCAGCCCAGTTGTTTGCGCGTGGGCAGCTCTTTCAGGACCGGGAAGCGCTCCTGCCGATAGTGATTGTGCTCAGCCTGCAACAGGCATCGGAAGCATCCGAGGCGGCGCCCCTCTGCCCAGAAAGTCTGGACGCATTCCCCGTTCCCCCGGATCCGTACGTGGAGCACCGGTACTTCAGTGCCTTTGTCCAGGCGCATGGCGTTGATCATCTCGCTCACAATCTCCTCGCCAGTTGCATCAATCACCAGATCCGCATCGAAGAGGTCTGGGAGTCCCTTGACACTGCGGACGCGGGCCCGGATTTTTGCGAATGGGAACTGTCGCTTGAGCTCTTCGGCCAATGCTTCGGCTTTGCTCTTGAAGAGCGCAGGGTAGCCCAGCACATGCCGGCCAAGGTTCTCCGGCTTCATGTCATCGTAGTCCACAAGGTCCAGACATCCTGCACCCGTGCCGGCGCCCAGCCGCACGAGACCCGGTGCAACATGCGAGCCGATGGCACCGCAGCCGACTACGGTGATCTTCTTTCCTTTCAGGTCGGGGAACGTCAGATTGCGGCTGTGGACGAAGTCCGGGCCGAACTCGGTGATCGCCAGCCTACTGATCTTGCTCGTTCCCCCTCTCGTGTGGAGAAATTGGCGATAGAGCCTAGGCTTCCTGGCAGCGCCAAGCCGATGTAGCGGATCCAGATCAAAACCGAACCCTAGCCACCCCAGCGGTGTGTGGATGGCGAACGTTGCGATGGAGTACTTGAGATACTGTGTCTCGCGTTCGAGCACGCGTTGAAGTTGCTGGTACAGCCGGTGATCCCATGCCTGGAGCCACGCGAATAGCTCTTTGATGGTCGCCGGGATTGCTTTCGGTACCGCAGGCCGCGTCTGAGTTGCGAACAGCCAGCACGGACACTTCGTCTCTTTGGGAGGCTGGGCCCCTAACGCCAAGGCAAGCGCTTCGACTTCCTCCTTGTTGTCGGCGACAACGGCGTGCGAAGCACCTGCAATGTCCAAGAACCAGTAGTTCGACGACTGGGTCGTTCGGTCAACGTTCCCGATCAGCACCGAATAGACGGCGGAGGATTCGCCGTGCGACCAGTGCTGCAGGAATTCGTCCTGGATGTCGTCGTGCCTGAAATCAGGGTCATGCCGGATGCGATCCAGCACGAGTTGCGCCTGGTCCAGGCACTGCGCAATCGATTCTGCCGGATCGAACCGGTCCAACACCACTGCGCCAGAGGCAAAGTAGCACAGACCTCCCGATGCATACACGTGCGGCGATAGGGGCGGCAGGACATCGAGGTGATCGAGGATCCTGATCGAGGGGTAGGTCAGAAAGTCCCAGTCGGTGACGCTGAGCCTGACCTTGATCGGCCCGCCCTTACACGGAAGTGCTCCATCGAATGACCGCGTGCCTCGCCGATAGCCGCTGGGCGTGAAGCCGCGCGACCTCAGCAGCCGGAGCGCCTCGCCAAGGAGCGATGCCGCAGCCTCCGGCATTGCTCAGCCTGCGCTTGTCGAATTCACTACTGGGCGAGATACCCGATCTGCGCCGACCAGCCGGACGACGTCGTCGCCGCTGTCCGGCTCAACCAGGTCCGTCCGGTAGGGCACGCGGCTGCCCAACTGTGCTCGGAGGATATCGATCGCGTCACCGGCCAAGTGCGATGCTTTCATTCTGGCTGCCTGGATCTGGGAAGCCAGTGTTGCAGCAAGGGTCGATGCGTGTTGGCGGCCATTGGCATCCAGGCGCTTGTTGAAATCTTCCTTGCCTTCTGCGATAGCGGGCTCGTGCACGTTGCCCTTCAGCGCGATCGACAACGCCCGTGCGGATCTCTCAAGCGCCACGTCGTCGCGCCCACGCTTGGGTTCGAAGGCTTGCGCCACGGCGATCATGATGCACACTGAAGTGGGGCCGTCGCCGGCCTTCCAGTGCAGGTCACGCCAGGCCTTCAGGTAACGGCACACGCGCTGCAGTTGCTCGGTGTGCTCCTCGACACGGTCAAGGAACCACCGAGATACCTCTTCGGGGTCCGACGGTTTCCATTCGCCCGAGCGCGTCGCCATCATGATGTCGACCATGTCCTCCCACTGCTGCAGGGTGAAATCCTCTTCTGCAAATTCTGCGGCGAGCGCTTCACGTGCGTCCGATTTCGCGGCCGCATCGAACACGCGTTTCTCGACGATTTGCGCAAACTGTGCTTCCGGCGCCGCGTACAACGGGATATCGATATGCGCCCAGGCATTTATCTGCACCCGAATGCATGTGTCCTTGCCGCTGTACAGCTTCCAGCCCTTTTCTTTGCAAAGATCCTTCAAGAGGCCTTCGACCAGTTTGAAGTAGAGCTGGGCCATGGCGTGCGGAGGCCCACTTTCCTCCCACACAGACACTGGCAGGTAGACACCGAAGTCCCAGTCCATTTCCTGGGGCGGATGCCAGGCTGGCTGCACGCAGGTTTGGTACGACCACGAGCCTTGTGTCCGGAAACGCGGGGTGACGGCCTTGTCCATGCCCAGCGCCTTGATCGTCGCTTCTCGGATTCGTGGCCTCAAGTGATCGCGGATCTCGTTCTTGGCTTCAACCAGCACCCGGCGCTGGTCCTTGGTAGGTTCGATACTGTTGATGAACACTTCTTCGGCAGTAGCGAAGAGCAGGCGGTTGAGTTTGAGCATGTTTCTTGGGCCTCAGGTGCGTGCGTTCTCGCCGTGGAAGAAGATCGGTTTGGAGGGCGAATGCTCCAAAAAGGTTTGGAATTCCGGCTTGCTGATGCAAACTTTGGAGCGTTGGGTAGCTGCGCTCAGCAGAACTTCGCGGGCGTTTTTGTCTGCAATGTCCAATGCAACAGCACGGGCACGTTCGTCGTGAAGTTCGTCGTCTACATGGCAGTAGTGTTTTCCCAGGCGGTGCGTCAGCATGAAATCGCTCAAGACCTCCTGCGCCGAAATGGAGAGGCCGAAGAGACGCCGGGACATCTTGATCGGCCACCCGCCGCCCCAGTCTCGGACCCCACCTTGCCGGTCTTGTCTGGGGTCCACAGTGAAGCGCGACGACATCGTGCCGACCGCCATCAGGCGGACGTTGTCGATGTCCTGGCCGAAGAACTTGTGGGCCTCATGCAAACCAAGGAGCCCGGGGGCATTGGCGTATAAGCCGCCATCGACATACTGGCTGTTGTTGAAGCAGTGTCTTGGGAAGTACGCCGGGGCTGCGCTGGTGGCCATCGCGACGTCTACGATGGTGAAATGGCGATCCCGCTTGAAATCGACATGATGCGGCGTCTTGAAAACTACCGGTTCACCGGTAGAGTAATTCAGACTCGGGATGATGACAGGGTGTTTGCATGCACCCAAGAGCCGGTCGCCAAATAGCTTGGAGTCAGACAGTAGCTTCTTCAGCGGCTCCGGTGAATAAGGCGACCGCCAGAATCCGAAGAGTGACCAGCGCTTGTCGAAAATCTCCTCCCCGTGGTCGACAAACAGGTCTACGATATCTTGCGCCGGAATCTCAAGGGCAAGTGCCAACGCCAGGATCCCACCGATTGAAGTACCTGTGATCAGATCGAAACGCGATGCAAGCGGCGCTTCGATCTCTTTCTCGACATCCGCTATGACTTTTGCGGTGTACAGCCCTCGGAAGCCTCCACCAGAGAGGGCGAGAATCTGAAAGGGCTTGCGCACATTGTGGGGCATTGGGGATAACTGGTTGTTTCTAGCACTCCGCGATGGCGAGTGCTATGAAACACTATATATGGGTATCAACCAGTGTCAATACACTACCAGTAGCGCAGTATAAACATACAGCCTGCTTTTAAATACAGCTTAATTGCGCCTTGGCTGATCGCTTTCTGCCGCGCTGCGCCACTGGCGTCTACCCTCCCCAAGGTACACATCCAGCGCGCGGTATTTCATCGGCCCTCCTTCACTTCCGAATTCTGGTCACCCACGATTCCAATGGATGGCGCTCCCAGCTGCCGTTCCAGCGGACTCAGCAAGGTGCGCTCCCCCCCTTTGGATTCGAACGATGCAGCAGCCGTCTTGGGCATCAGAACCAGCTCAAGGCCCAGCTCGGACGCCAGCGCCATGGCATTGCTGATGCGCGGGGAGACTTTGCCATCGAGGATCTGCCGCACGGCCAGTGGCGTGAGCCCCGTGTTGGTTGCCAGCGCCGCCAGGGTCACCCCCTGCTCTTGCTTGGCGGCTGACAGTGCAGCAGCGAACTGACCAACGGTTTTCATAAGTAAACTAAAGAAAAAACAACGAATCTTTAGATAAGTATAGCCATCTATCGCTCGCGATGAATACTAGACTATAGAATGAGCCCTAAAAATTCAGTTAACTATAGATTCTGTAAAGCGATGCATTACGACGCCGTCCTCATCCCCATGGACAAGCCCCGTATCCAGCTCCTGGAGCCTTGTATTGCAACGCCCGAGCCTTGAATGGAATCCAGCCCAGGCTGTACTTGCTGGACTGAGGTTGCCCCTGAAAACTGGAGTTTTTACCTCAGCCCGATGCAGTACGAGCAGCGCTGGTACGAGGCACAGCGTAAAAAGGCCGCGTGAACCGTGGGTTATTGACCAGGCCTTTGTGCATTTGAAATTATCTGTACCGCCCTCAACTCAGATTCATGCAAGCAACCGACATGAGATCGCTGAGCCGCGAAGCGCGGCACGAGCGCCGCGTGCAGGTCATCCGACTGCGTAAAGCCGGTAATACCTACGACGAGATTGCAGCGCTCACGGGTCTGAGCCGCACGGGCGTCTTCAACATCTGCAGGCGCCATGCGGCACACGGCGCCAAGGCTCTGCACGACACCATTGGCGGACGCAAGTTCGGAGAAAACCGCTTGCTCGATGCCGACCAGGAGGCCCTGGTGCGAAAGCTCATTGCCGACAAGACGCCAGATCAGCTCAAGATGCCCTATGCGCTGTGGACCCGCGCGGCAGTGGCCCAACTCATTGAGCAGCGCTTTGGCATCCGGCTGCAAGTGCGCACCATGGGCAAGTACCTGGCCCGCTGGGGCTTCACACCACAAAAGCCTATGAAGAAGGCTTACGAGCAGTCGCCAGCGGCGGTCAAGAAATGGCTCGATGAGGACTACCCGGTCATCGCCGCACGCGCCAAGGCTGAAGGAGCCGAGATTCACTGGGGCGACGAGAGCGGGCTGCGCAGCGACGACGTGCGCGGCAGGAGCTTCGCGCCCAAGGGCCAGACACCGGTGGTGCGGGTCAACAACAAGCGCCATGGCCTGTCGGTGATCTCCACCGTGACCAACAAGGGCCAGATGCGCTGGAGCAGCTTTGACGGGGCGCTCAACACCACGATTCTGATCGACTTCCTGCGCCGACTGATCAAGGGCCAGAGCAGGAAGCTGTTCCTGATCCTGGACAACCTGCGGGTGCACCACGCCAAGCCGGTCAAGGCCAGGCTGGCAGAGCACGCTGACGCCATCGAGGTGTTCTACCTACCGAGCTACAGCCCGGAGTTGAACCCCGATGAGATGGCCAATGCAGACATCAAACAGGCGGTGACCAAGCTGGCCCCGGCGCGCACGAAGATGCAGTTGGTGAAGGCCACGGCCAAACACTTGCGCAGCGTGCAACGTCAGCCCGAGCGCATTCGAAAGTACTTCGACCACGCCCCGGTTCGCTACGCTGCTTGAGTCAAGTTCACAGGGGGCGGATCAATAAGAGCTACACGAAACAGGGGCAAGGTCAGTTCTGTCATGTGCGCCAGCCAGATCTCGCGAACAAGCGTCCAGGGAAGTAGTTGGATTCACCTGGTGACTGGTGCAGCCAGCTAGCAGTTGCTGATGGCCTTGATTTGGATCGCCGCAATCAGCCTGAAACTGAATAAGCAATTCTGGGTTAATTTTCACCGGCTATGGTTTGCGTGTAAATCAACAACTAGCCTGCCTGCTGGGTGCCAGCACCCCTTTTTCATCAAGCTTTGCACGCGCTGCCGATATCTCAATGAATCTGGCGCTTTCTCCTCACGTCCCCTGTGCCGACGGGAATTGCACCACCAGCAGGCGGCGACGATGTTGGGCGCTACATCGCGGCCTTGCTGTTGGCGCGCAGTGAGATGCTCTGCAGTGCACCGAAGGAACTTACGCCACCGTGTGGGCGCGCTTGATTGCGAAAGTTCAGGAAGCGTGGGCTCAATCATTTTTAGCCCGCAGTAAAAGCAGCAGCCCTGTTGGGCGATCGCGGACTGGATACGGAGTTTGGCCAGCTTGTTCATTTGGCAGCAGGGGTAGTGTTGAAGCTACTCCCGTTGCCGATATCCGGACAGGTCGGGCGCCGGGGCATCGCACCACTCGGCTATGCGCCAGGTAACCCGGACGCGGCCGGGTTCGCGTTAGCCCGGACAACCAATAATTTATATCGCTGCGTCCAGTCGGCGCAAGTACCGGCTGTTGCACGCATGCGTCATGCTGACTCAACAGGTAACTCGACTTGCTGCGCCGGATCCTTCGCCCTGTGCACAAACAGCTCCACCGGTGGCACCTTGATCAGCGACTCTGCCCGTTCGATGGTGCCGTGCAGCCAAGTGTCCCAGTCCCCCTTTTCCAGCGGAACCACCGTACGTTTGTCCTGCATGTCCGGCGCGCGCTTGGGGTCAGGCCTGTGCATCAGGTTGAGCACCGGCACTTCATCGCAGTTCTGCGAGATCATGGTTTCTCAACAGCAGTAACTGTTACCGGCACTTATCACCAGCGCGCTGCGACCACCAATTCGCAAACGCAAGAAGGTCGGCGTGATGCGAATCCGTGTGTACCAACAGGTCGCCCGCGTTGGGCGACCCGGTAATCCCACGCAAAATCAATGCGCGATGGATCGCGGCATCGACGCCCACGAAGTACGGCAAGTAGTCGTCGACGAAGGCGATCGGCTTTAGGGAGTTGAGCGTGTCGGCCTTAGGGCTCGCGGCCGTTGCCACGTTGTCGGTGGCGTGGACCAGGTGAATCGGGAATCCGTGCAGTCTCAGGTTGTGCTCGCGAGCTGCCCTGAATTCCGCAGGCAAGGCCGTGACGCATACCAGTTCGTAGCCCGCCGCGGCGAGCTTGTGGCACGCCTCAATCGCTCCTGGAACCGGCGGGATCGATGACCAGAACTCGTTGTCGAAGGCCCGCCGAAGCAGATCAAGCCTATCCCCTTCAACTCGCTCCACTTCCCATCTGTCGATGGGCCAGTAGGCGAGCGGATCGCGCTCGCCAGGGTACGTGCCGAACGCCTTCTGCCAAGCGCTGGCATAGGCCAAGCCGTAGTCCAGGAGGACTCCGTCAGCGTCAAGCGCGATGATTCCTTTGGTCATCAGGAAGTTTCGCACAGCAGAGCACGCCTGCACGCGCGGGTTGGGGGGCTCCCTTGTTGTCGGGACTGCTAAGCGGCAACAGTTACGTGTGCCTTCGAGAGGATGTGTTTGCCTCGCGGTGCCCCAGAACTGACGATGCAATGAGACCAACGGCGCCACCAACGATGGCCATGTTGGCGATGTTGAATGCCGGCCAGTGCCAGCCGTGCAGGTGGAAGTCCAGATAGTCAATCACGGACCCGCGCACAGCCCGGTCGAAGGCATTGCCCAGGGCGCCGCCCAGGATGAGGCTATAAGCCAAGCCCTCGAGGCTGCGCACCGGCTTGGCGAGCAGCCAAGCGAGCCAGGCCGACGCGCCCAGGGCGATGGCCAGGAAGAACCAGCGTTGCCATCCGCCGGTGCCGGCCAGGAAGCTGAAGGCCGCGCCGGGGTTCAGTACGTGGACCAGGCTGAAGAACGGTGCGACCTCGCGCGACCAGCCGAGCAGGGTGGTCAGATGAATCCAGGTCTTGGCAGTCTGGTCTGCGGCAAAGACTACAAGCGCAAGGCAATACCAGCGAGCTGGTCGGTTGACATACTTCATCGTTCTTGTTGGTTAGACCAGATCGCAGGGCCGTGGTTGGATTCAGCGCGTTGCCGCACCGTGCTCGGCCGTGAGTGCTATTGACGCGGACAGAATTTCAGCGAGTTCCGGTCTCACAGCATTGGCGCGAAGGCACTGACCGTGGCCCGGCCAGGGTTGCCAAGCGGCAGCCTGCCCGAGAGGTGGCCAAGCGGCACCAGCAGGATCCTAAACAGCTGGCCCGCGGCTTCCCGCACGTCACGCTCACGCGCGGCCAGGGCCAGCATGTACCAATGACTCCGCAGATGAAGCCAGAAGCGCTCTTGGCCAAGCACGTGCGCGGCCTCCAGGACCTTCCACCGGTCAGGTCCTCGGGATCTCGCCCGCTCCACGAGGTGAGCAAATGCTGCCCCGCGCTGCCGATCGTCTATGGCTGTCAGGTTCGTCATTTGAGACTCAGGATGCGCCGGGCACCGTTCAAGACGATCAGACCCACCACGGTGCCGATGACCAGATCAGGGTAGTTGGATCCGGTCATGGCCACCAGGAAGCCAGCCAGGATCACGCCCGCATTGGCGATCACGTCGTTGGCCGAGAAGATGTAGCTTGCCTTCATGTGCGCACCGGCATCCCGCTTCTTGGATATCAAGACCAGGCAGATGACGTTGGCGATCAGGGCCACCAGGCCCATCCCCATCATCAGGCCCGAGACAGGTTCGCTCCCGGCGATGAAGCGTCGAACGACCTCGCTGAGTGCCATGAGCGCAAGCGCCAGTTGCAACCAGCCCGCCGTGTGAGCCGCACGCGTCTTAAGGGCAGCTGCTCGGCCGACGGCAAACAGGGACAGCCCATACACCGCAGCGTCGGCGAACATGTCGAGCGAGTCGGCGATGAGCCCGGTCGATTGAGCGATGAAGCCCATCACGATCTCGATCACGAACATGGCCGCATTGATCGAGAGCAGTATCCATAGCAGCCTGGCCTCGGCCGCATTGTCAGGCGGGTCGATTTCATCGTCGTCACCCATGACCGCGTCCGATTCCAGCAGCTTGGCGCCCAGACCCAACGGCTCCAGGCGTTGCAGGACCTGCGCCACCGGAGCGCCATGCACTGCGGTCAGCTTGCGGTTGGCCAAGTCGAAGGACAGGGATTTCACCCCGGGAACGTCTTGCAGGGCCAACTTGATCATGTTCTCTTCCGATGGGCAATCCATCTTCGGGACATGGAAGGTGCTCTTGAAGCTGCCGGCGGCGCTATCGTCTACCGCGGCCGAATGCACCAGCTTCGCGCCCAAGCCCAGCGGTTCGAGACGCTGCAACACCTCGGCGACCGGCGCGCGATGCACGGCCACCAGCTTTCGGCCCGGCAGGTCGAAGGTGAGCGACTGCACGCCTTCGACGCTTTGCAAGGCCATCTTGATCATGTTCTCCTCGGACGGGCAATCCATCTTCGGAACGGCAAAGGTACTTTCGAATTTTGTGGTGGCGCTCATGGGTATTCCTCGGACTGCATAATTGGAAACCCTCTAGCAACTACAAAGTCAAGCCCGCTGCAAGGGCGGCTCATCCATGAAGATCGGCGACCTGGCCAAGGCCACCAATACGCTTCCCGAAACGGTCCGCTTCTACGAGCGCGAGGGACTGCTGCCGTCCCCCGCCCGGACCGAGGGGAACTACCGCAGCTACACGGCTGAGCACGCCCAGCGGCTCGCCTTCATTCGGCACTGCCGCAGCCTGGACATGACGCTGGCTGAGATCCGCACGCTGCTGCACTTCAAAGACGCTCCTTCCGAGAATTGCGGCGTCGTGGATGAGCTGATTGCAAGTCACATCGAGCAGGTCGTGGTCCGCATCCGGGAGCTGAAGGCGTTGGAAGCCGAATTGCGCTCACTGCACCGCAGCTGCTCGGTTGGCCGTGCCGCGGTCAACTGCGGCATCCTGGGTGGACTTGAGCGCGCGGCCAAGCAGAATTCAAAGAATGTGCGCTCGTTACCACTCGGTTCTTGACGCAGCGCGGCTGCGCGAATTCTTTCGAGCCATCCGCGACAGCGGCTTGGATGTTCTCGATCGAGATGTCTTTCCAGGACGCTTTGCGCCCATCGTGAGGCGCCCGCCCGAGCTCGAATCGGGCGACGAGGCGGTTCCTGAGCGCGAGGCCGTTGTCGCGCGGTTCGGCCTGATCCCTTTCTGGGCCACCGATATGCGCAAGGTGAAGCTGACGTACAACGCCCGCTCCGAAACAGTTGCCACCGCGAGGCCGTTCCAGGCCGCTTGGAAGAAGGCCCAGCACTGCATTGTCCCGGCTGAGGCCATCTACGAGCCAGACTGGCGCTCGAACGTGCACGTGCCCACACGTATCAGCGCGGCCGACGGCAGCCCCTTGGCGATCGCCGGGCTATGGAACACTTGGCATTCGCCTGCAGGAGAGCGCGTTCATACCTTCACGCTCATGACGGTCAACGCCGACTCCCATCCCGTCATGTGCAACTATCACCGCCCAGGCGAAGAGAAGCGTATGGTCGTCCTGCTGGACGAATCCCAGTACGACGCCTGGCTGGACGCGCCCGCCGAAGGCTCGATGGACTTCATGCAGGCTTGTCCGCCTGAGCGCCTGGCAGCCACCGGCGAGCCGGTCGAGCGAGCGCCGGCTAAGGCCGTTCCTCAAACAGCTTCCCTATTCGACTAGCGTGTCGGTGCCCCGGGCACGAAGCTCACGACCTTCGCGTGGCCGGTCGCATGCAGAATCCTGACCTCCTGCCGCAGCGCTTCGTTCACCGAGGCCATGGCCTGAAGCTGCTTGCGCAGGTCCAAGTTCTCGGCGCGCAAATCACGGGCAGTCTCCTGTTCGCGTTTGAGCGCCGCCTTGAGGCTGTCCTCGCTTGCGCCGGGCTCTCGGCCGCTCAGGCGGCGAACCTCCTTCGCGACATCCGGGTAGCGGTTGTGAATCAACGCTGGAGTGACGCCGACCTCGACCGCTAGGGCTGTGATCGTCGGAACGGCCTCGGCACGCTGCAGGCGTGCCAGAGCCTCCCACAGATCGGCGGTCGTTGTGTCTCGATTGCGCCCGCGAACCTCTTCGGGCGCCTGGCGTCGGTCCCATCTGGCTTTCATAGCGGTTCGATCCCCGGCCCCAGCTGCTTCAAGACGTCTTCGACCCGGTGGAGGTCTCGTTGCACGCGCTGGACCGCTGCCGGTCCCAACTCGCGGGCCTCCACTTGGAGCTCCAGTTGGTGGGCGTGTATTGCCTGCCACGCGATCCGCTGGGAACTGTCGATCACAGAGTCATTGCAGGCGCCGCACCGCCACGGCTCATACAGACCGGCCCCGCCACAGCCATCATCCTGGGCCAAGCAGTACGAATGGCCGGTGCTGCGGATATTGATCCAATCGGCCGTCTCCTCGATGAGAGTTTCGCGGCTAGGGAAGTCGTGGGCCCGCATGCTCACGATTCGCTGGCCGGCGCGCCCCGCCAGGGGCGTATCCGCGTGGAGCCAGCCTTCGATCAGCTCGACTTTTCGGGCACTGATCTCCGTGAACAGGTCTTCAAACAGCGCGTCATCTTGCATAGGGTTCGCCGCATACAGCTGCGTCATCTCGATGCTCGAGTGTTTGAACTGCTCCTTGAGGAAGAGGACATTTCCCAGGCGATGCCGCACGAAGGTCCAGGCGTACGCCCGGCGCAGTTGGTGAGGCGAGAGGCGCCAATCAACGCCGGCGTAGGCGGCAAAGCCTTTCATCCGGCCGGCCCAATGCAGGCCGGACACGGTCCGGATCTGCGGTGTCGGGCCTGAATTGCTCAGGAACGTTTGCCCAGTCGATGCGCTTGCTGCTGGGGGTCAGGTTCGACTGCTCGAAGTAGGGCCACAGCTCCCACACGTCGTCGCGGTAACGGCTCAGGACTTGGGTGGCGCCGGCCGGGCCCGGCGCAGAGCTGACGACCAGGTCAGCTGGCGCGCCGTCAGGGGCGGTTGCCGGGGCCATCGATGGTTGTGCGTGGCTAGGCAAGTGCGCCTCCCGAGATGCGGTACCGACTCCAGAATTTCAGAGGCTTGCTGCGGGCGGCCTCTCTGGACTGGGTCACCAGTTCCTCATCGAATTTGTCCATGGTGAACAGGTCAATTTGAGTGCGTATGAGCGTGAAGTATTCAGCCCATTCGCGGGACCTCGTGTTCCTGCTCTCGGCTTCCAGGAACCAGTAGAAGCTGAAGAGGCGGTGCAGGTCTTCACTGGTGCCGACCACGGTGTAGCTGCGACAGCTGAAGCAGCTCAAGAAATACGAGCAGCGCTGGTACGAGGCACAGCGTAAAAAGGCCGCGTGAATCGTGGGTTAAGAACTACACGAAACAGGGGC
The DNA here is from genome assembly GCF_058793595.1 of Acidovorax sp. GW835-FHT14G06. Taxonomy (NCBI): domain Bacteria; kingdom Pseudomonadati; phylum Pseudomonadota; class Betaproteobacteria; order Burkholderiales; family Comamonadaceae; genus Acidovorax; species Acidovorax sp. GW835-FHT14G06. The sequence goes on along the minus strand of NZ_JBXAGA010000023.1, from coordinate 17,374 downwards.
AAGGTCACTCGGGCCTGGACCGGTGCCTGCGCCGCCATGGGGCGGGCAACCTCAACGCCCTCAAGCCCCAGGAGCCACAGCCTGTGCACAAGGCGTTCAAGAGCTACGAGCCTGGCTATGTGCACATGGACGTGAAGTACCTGCCCCAGATGCAGGACGAATCGCAACGGCGCTACCTGTTTGTGGCCATCGACCGGGCCACGCGATGGGTGTTCGTACAACTCAAGGCCAACAAGACAGCCGCCAGTGCACGGGCCTTTCTGAGGGCATTGCACAAGGCCTGTCCGATCAGGATCACCAAGCTGCTGACCGACAACGGCAAGGAGTTCACGGACCGCCTGTTTGCCAGCAGGGAGCGCGAGCCCAGCGGCAACCATGAGTTCGACCAGTTGTGCCAAGAACTGAGTATCGAACACCGGTTGACCAAGCCCAGAACACCGAGAACCAATGGCATGGTCGAACGATTCAATGGCCGCATTGCCGATGTGCTCAAGACCCACCGGTTCAACAGCCGCGAGGACATGGAGCAGACCTTGCTGCGCTATGTGGTTTTGTACAACCACCAGCTGCCGCAGTCAGCACTCAAGAGCAAGACGCCGATGCAAGCCATGAAGGATTGGTATCAGGAGCACCCGCACCTGTTCCACAAGCGACCCTATGATCGTCCGGGATGCGACACATAGCAGTTTATGTTGGTTGCATCACAGCCCATTCATCCGATTCAAGATGGGTTGGCCGGACGCATACAGTTGATGGAGATGCGGTCTCCGAACTGAATGGTAAATCGGGTCAGGGCAGCTTTCCAATCCCGGATGGGCATGGTGAACCGCCCCGGGGCGGTTCACACCCACCGGGCTACTCATAACGGCGCACTGTGCATAACGACTCAAAACGGTCGCTCAAACGAATAAAAATTCAGGGGACTTCTCGGTCAGATTTCCGCAGATTGCCGCCGAAACACCGTTGCACCTGCCAATGGGCTTCGGTTCGAGGCTCGACGGCGTCTAGATCAACCGGGTCGATTCACCATAGAGCGTAGGGCGGCACTTCAATGTCAATATCTTGTTGAGTGCCACGCGACCCCGTTTTCGTCCATCGTGACTTCTATGGTGGCCTGTGCGATGAGAAAGTTTATGCAAGCAACTGCCTCACCTGTTGCCAGGCTCAGTTGCTGCGCATCCTGTTCTCCGATGGAGCGATGAAAGAGTGCAGCGAACGTATCGATGATCCGTTGAGGCCCGGTAGTCAATGTCTGACGTAACCGATTCAGTGCACTATTTTGGCCTGACCTGAGCGAGTCAAGGCGTTCATGCAGTCCATAAAAGGGCTCGTTGTGAGAGGGGAGTACCAACACATCGTTGGGAACATCCCTCATTAGTTTGTCGAGCCCTTCGTACCACTCCTTCAGCGGATTGGCCTGTGGCTCGCTGGCGAACACCGAAACATTCGACGAAATCTTCGGTAGCACCTGGTCGCCGGAGATCAGCAGTTTCAAGTCGGGGCAGTACAGAGAGGCATGTTCTGGTGAGTGGCCGCCGGTGGTGATGATCCGCCAGCCATATTTACCCAACTGGACGTGGTCGCCGTCCTGCAACCGTCGGTAGCTGTCAGGCAGAGCGTGGATATGTTTACCAAAGCTGCCGAAGCGACTGCGGTAGCTTTCAATGGCTGCCTCCGACCAGCCGGCGCATCTATTGAAGAGCACGCCGTCGGGCGGGGCTTCGCGGTTCGTGTCGGCATGCATCACGCGGCAGGTCAGGTACTCCAGCCGGCTCATGTGCAGCGGCACACCAAAGCGACGCGTGAACCAACCAGCCAAGCCGATGTGGTCTGGGTGCATGTGTGTGGCGAAAACGCCTTGGAGTGGCCGTGCCAGCGGCCCGTGCGCCATGAGGGCCAGCCAGTCGGCCACGGTGTCGGGGTTATTCAGGCCGGTATCTACCAGCACCCAGCCATCATGGGTATCTATGGCCCATACATTGATGTGGTCGAGTCGGAATGGCATCGACAGTCGGATCCAGCGTACGCCCGGGGCGATCTCGACCCAGTGTCGTGACGATGGTGGCTTGAATGGATAAATAAGTGGATTGGCTGCGAGTTCAATCATTGCTATCGTTTCATGAGGTAAGCGACGGTATAGCCACTAGGTGCATCAGACCAATGGCTTTTTAGAATTTCACTGCTTGTTGTCAACCAGCAAGGGTGCGTCAATGGGCATATCTTCTTGGATTACCCACTCGACTGAGTCGAGCCTCAGGCGGGTCAATTGCCTGAACACTTCGATCAAATCGCTTTGCGTGGCGTAGTGAGAAGCCCCTGGCGTTAGCACCGCGCGCAAGGTTGCAGTTTCCCGATGCTGCTTTTTTTCAACGATGATCTGGGCACGTTCTATAGCCGGGATCCGGATGATCAGCTCTTCCACGTTGCGTGGATAGATGAAAATTTCGCGTACTTTGACACCTTGGCCCACTCGGCCTTGCAACAAACTGATTCGTTCGACGAGACCATCCGGGGAATGGGCCAGCGCTTGCGCCACATCGCCTGTGCCAAAGCGGACCAGAGGCCAACCGCTGTCCAGCGTGGTGACCACTATCTGGCCGGGTTCGCCCGGCGGAAGGGGTGCGCCGGTGTGCGGGTCGCAGATCTGGACGAGCCGGTCAGGCTGGACCGTGTAGCCCAGTTGTCCTAGTTCCTCGTAAGCAATCAGCCCGAAGTCGCCGGTGGCATAAGCCGAGAACGTGCGGATTGCGTATTTCTGCTCCAATGCGCGGCGCTTGCCCATCCAGTCACCCAGTTCGCCGCCCAGCATTGCGGAGCGGACCTTCCATTGAGAAGGCAGGTCGTAGCCCATGCGCTCAAGCGTTTCGACCAAGGTCACGAAGAAGGAGGTGGAGGAGCAAATGCAGGTGATGCCCAGTTCCATGATGAGCTGCGCTTGTTGCTCGGCGCCGCCGGGCCCGCAGGGAATGAGCGTCGCCCCGGTGGCAGCAATGCCCGCATCTAGCAATAGGCCGGCTGGAACAAGATGGTAGGACCAGGTGTTGAGTACACGGTCACCGGGGCCGATTCCCGCCTGCCTGAACACATGCGAGAAGCCCTTGCCAGTGTCTTCGTCGAAAGAATGGGGTTCATAGACGGGGCCTGGGGAGACATAAATGCGGCGGATAGATGTGTCGTCGGCAGCGAGAAACCCACCGAATGGCGGTGACTGGCGCTGCTTATCAAGCAGTGAATCCTTACTTGTGACGGCGAGCCGTGCAAGGTCGGCAGGGCCTTGGAGATCCTGCGGCGTCATCATTGCAAGCTGATAGACCGCGCGGATGGCCGGGGCGCGGTCGTAGGCGAATTGCTGCGAAGCACGCAGTAGTCTGAATCGATCGGTGGTGGGTAACGTATGCATGGCGTTGCCGTCCTAGTGGCCCGTGAAGCGCGGGGTGCGTTTTTCGTTGAATGCGGCCAGGCCTTCGTGGAGATCGGCGCTGTGGGAATGCACTTCAGAGGCCAGAAGCTCCAATCGCAGGGCGGTGTCTAGAGGCTGTTGCAAACCATCGTCGACCAGCGTTTTCATGCGGCGCAGGCCAAGGGGGCTCTTCGTGGCAATTTTGTCGGCCACGGCTTGTGCAACGCTTTCGAGCTGGTCGTCGTCCACCACTTGGTTGACGAGGCCCGCTTCCACAAGATCTGCCGCGTCCACGAAGTCACCCGTGAAGAGAAGGTACTTGGCGCGTGTGGGGCCAATGACCCGCGGCAGGCGCACCGACCCCCCCCCTCCGGGGATCAGGCCGTAGTTGGCATGTGCGTCGCCAATTTTGGCGCTCCTTGCCGCCAGCACTAGATCACAGCACAGCACCAGTTCGAGCCCGCCCGCCAGAGTTATGCCGTTCAGGGCGGCGATCACGGGTTTTGGAAAGCGGTCAATCCGGTTCATGGTGGACAGTACGCTGTCCAGAAAGCCACTGGTGCCACTTTCGCCCGCTTGCGTCTTGACGTACTTGAGGTCGGCGCCCGCGCAGAAGGCCCGTCCAGTGCCCGTCAATACGACGGATATCACGTCTCCGCGGCTCTGTGCTTCGTTGAGTGCGTGGTCTATTCCCCGAAGCACCGCCGGGGTCAGCGAGTTCATTGCATCAGGTCGGTTCAGGCGAATCCACATGGTGCCTTTTCGTACGTCTGTAATCACAACCGGTGTCGACATCAGGGGTTCCTTGCTGGCTTGCGTGTTCATGGATCGATTCTGCTTTTGCCTCTGTTTTGAGGGACATGGGGTTTTCCATTACCCATAGGTTAAAAATTCTACCCTAAAGTAAAACAATTAAACAAATGGAGTTCTTCATGCGAAGTAAGAGCAGCCCGCTCATGTTCCCGCTATCGGGTATCAAGATCGTCGAGTTCGAGGGGATCGGCCCAGGGCCCTTAGCTGGGTTCATGTTGATGCAGATGGGCGCTGACGTTACTGTGGTCGGGCGGCCAGGTGCGAGCGCATTGCCTGATGAGCTCACTCCGAAGGACGGGGCGCTCTTGTCGCGCGGCAAACGACGCGTCACATTGAATCTCAAGAACGACGAGGACAAGGCGCGGGCGCTGGACATGGTCGCGCAAAGCGACGGGTTGATTGAGGGCAACCGCCCGGGTGTGATGGAGCGCCTGGGTTTGGGTCCCGATGTATGTGGTGAATACAACCCGCGGCTTGTGTATGGGCGCATGACGGGCTGGGGGCAGGATGGGCCGCTGGCTCAGGCCGCCGGGCACGACATGAACTATGTCGCTCTCACTGGGCTCATGTCGATCACCGAGCAACCGGGACACCCTCCCATGCTTCCACCCACAGTGGTTGGGGATGCTGCCGGCGCCCTCGGGTTTGCATTTGGCATGGTGTCGGCGTTGCTAGGCGCGCGGGATAAGGGCCAGGGCTGCGTGGTTGACGGCGCCATCATTGATGTGTTGGCAATGCTGTCGCCGCTCGTGCAACTGATTCGTCAAGGTGGCGGATTGGAAGGCAGCGAACCCAGTGTCTTCCATGACTCACCCTTCTACGACCGCTATCTGTGCAGCGATGGGCGATACATCACGGTCGGTGCAATCGAGCCACAGTTCTATGCATTGCTGTTGACGCAATTGCAGCTGACGGATGTCGACCCCGCACGGCAAATGGACAAGACTTTGTGGCCGTCTCTCAAGGCGCGGATTGCGCAGCGCTTTGCTTCCCAACCTAGTACGTACTGGAATGCACTGATGGAAGGCACTGACAGTTGCTTTGCGCCGGTGCTCACCATGGCCGAAGCCGCCGCTCATCCCCACAACGTGGCTCGTGGTTTGTACAGCGTGACTGAGCAGGGCGATATTGAGACTGCGCGGGGCATGCGATTCCTGCCGCTTTGCTGAGCCGCGAATGTGATACCAAGGGTAATCCCTGGCAAGCAGTTGAGAATTTTACTGTACAGTAAAAACATCTTACGCAAAGTAATTTATTTGACTTTCATGGATCAAGAAGATCCGCCACGGAGAAATGCGATGGAAGATATCTATGTGGTTGGTGTGGGGATGACGCCATTCGGACGGCATCTGGACAAAGACATCAAGGCGCTCACACGCGAGGCCACGGCGGCTGCTTTGGCGGACGCGGGATTGGAAAAAGAAGACTTGGAAGCGGCCTTTTTTGGGAACACTTCCCAGGGGCATATGGATGGCCAGCACATGATTCGTGGGCAAATTGCGCTGCGGGCCATGGGGATTGGGCGCATTCCGGTGGTGAACGTCGAAAACGCTTGTGCAAGCGGCTCGTCGGCGTTCGTTCTAGCCTGCAATCACCTCAAGTCGGGTGCTGGCGATGTCGCTTTGGCTGTTGGTGCAGAGAAGATGTTCTCATCCGACAAGCTCAAGATGTTCTCGGTGTTTGACAGTGCCTGGGATCTCTCGCGTGCAGAAGAGATTCGTGGGGAGTTGATGAAGATGGGGCGCGACGTGGCGGTGCCCGAGGGGAGTACCTCACCCAGGCCGTACAGCGTTTTCATGGACGTGTATGCGGCGTTTGCACGATCGCACATGCGCACTTTCGGGACGACGCAGCGCCAGTTAGCCGCCGTTTCATCCAAGAACCACGCGCACTCCATGCACAACCCGCTGTCGCAGTACCGGATGGCTTACAGCATCGAAGAGGTGCTCGCCGCGCCGCCGATCACCTACCCATTGACTCTGCCCATGTGCTCCCCGGTGTCTGATGGCGCAGCAGCAGCCATCATTTGCACACGCTCGGCGCTTATGCGCTTGAACATCGATGAAAAGCGTGCCATCAAGGTGTTGGCGGCAGTAGTGCAAAGCGGTTCCGACCGGAGCGAAGACGACTACACCAACCACTGCACAGCACTGGCTTCGCGCAGGGCATATGAACTGGCAGGTGTTGGCCCAGCAGATATCTCGGTGGCCGAGGTGCACGATGCCACGGCCATGGGTGAAATCATTCAGACAGAAAACCTCGGTTTCTGTGAGTTCGGCATGGGCGGTGTGATTGCCGAGCGGGGTGATACCCGGATTGGTGGCCGCATTCCCGTTAATCCGTCCGGCGGCCTGGAGTCTAAGGGGCACCCTGTTGGGGCCACCGGTATTGCCCAAGTCCATGAGTTGGTAACTCAGCTTCGCGGGGAAGCCGGACTGCGGCAGGTGACTGACGCAAGGATTGCGCTGGCAGAAAACGGTGGCGGTCTTGAGGGCATTGAAGAAGCTGTTGCCTGTATCACCATCTTGGCGCGCTGAGCGCTGCACTCAATAAGAGACAAGAGAAACAGTATGGATGTCAAAAATACCATTGCCTTCGTCACAGGAGCTGCTTCAGGCCTGGGGCTCGCCACTTGCAAGGCATTGCTTGCGGCCGGAGCGAGCGTCATGGCGGTTGATCTGGACGAAGAGCGCCTTGCGAGCGAGGTGCTGCCGATGGGCGAGCGCGTGCGAATCCAGAAGGTTGATGTTTCGGACGAGGCCAGTGTGAAGGCTGGCGTAGACGCGGCAGTGGCGGAATTTGGTGCGCTGCATGTGGCGGTAAATTGCGCGGGAATTCTGGGTCCCTGCAAGACGCTTTCAAAGGGCGAGTTATTCCCGATGGATCTTTGGAACCGGGTGATCGCCATCAACCTGACCGGGACATTCAACGTGGTGCGCTATGCGTCGTTGGCCATGTCGCAGAACGAGCCCAATGTCGACGGTGAACGGGGGGTCATCGTGAACACGTCATCTGGTGCTGCGTGGCAGGGTCAAGTGGGCCAGGCCGCATATAGCGCCAGCAAAGCGGCGGTCATTGGAATGACGCTTCCGGTGGCGCGGGATCTTGCGCAACACGGAATCCGAGTGGTGGCCGTGGCGCCTGGTCTGTTTGAGACCGCCATGTCTGCAGGCATGCCAACGAAGGTGTCGCAAAACATTATTGACAACGTCATCCTCTTTCCTCATCGCATGGGGCAGGCACAAGAGTTCGGTGGACTGGTTCGGCACGTTGTGGAAAACGCCTATTTGAATGCCACCACGATCAGCCTGGATGCGGGTGTCCGTTGTTAGTCGTGGTCCATTGATCGCTGCGAGCATTCCCGCAAATGGATGCGTAGACCCTGCAAAGGTCTTATGAAGGAAATTCGATGGACAAAGCCAAGAATTCAGAGTGGAGGTACCAATGAATGCAGCCATTCAAAGCCAGCGGGAAGGCGTGGTGCTGACAGCCCAGAATCTGCTGCTGCAGTTCGGTGGAGTTGTGGCGCTGAATGATGTTTCGATTGATGTGCGCAAGGACGAGCTGCTGGCAATCATCGGGCCGAACGGAGCGGGAAAGTCTTCTCTGATGAACTGCCTGAGCGGGTTCTACCGCCCCAAGAAAGGCGAGATATCCCTGGCCGGGCACAACGTGCGCGACATGGCGGTTCACGACGTGGCGGCACAGGGCCTAGCGCGCACCTTTCAAGGTACGCACATTTTTTCGGGCATGACCGTTATCGAGAACCTGATGGTGGGGCGCCACATGCACATGCGGGCCAATCTCGTGCAGTCATTTTTCCATTTCGGCCCGGCAAAACGGGAAGAAGTTTTGCATCGGGAGGTGGTGGAAGAAATCATTGAATTTCTTGAAATTGAATCCATCCGGCATGCGCCGGTGGGCAGCCTCGGTTATGGGCTTCGCAAGCGCGTGGACTTGGGGCGCGCACTGGCCCAAGACCCGAAGATTCTGTTGATGGATGAGCCTATGGCCGGTATGAATACTGAAGAGAAAGAAGACTTGGCACGTTTCATTCTGGATGTGCGCGAGGCAAAGCGCATTCCTATTGTTTTGGTGGAGCACGACATGGGTGTGGTGATGGACCTGGCTGACCGCATCGCTGTGCTGGACTTTGGACGCAAGATCGCCGATGGAACGCCCAAGGAGATCCAGGCTAATCCCGCAGTGCTTAAAGCCTATCTTGGGGAGGGCGTCCAATGAAACTCGAAATCGCGACCCTTCCCCAGTTGCTGCGCAAGCATGCGCATGCTAACCCCAACCGTCTTTCCCAGCGCCATAAGCAGCGCGGCATTTGGCGGGAGTACAGCTTTGCGGATGTGCAGCGCAACGTTCGAGAGATTGCGCTGGGCATGCACCAAGCAGGCGTCAAAGCGGGTGAGACCATTGCCATCATTGGTGAGAATGAGCCGCAGCATTACTGGGCCGAGTATGCCGCGCATGCACTGGGATGCAAAGTTGTATCCATGTACCCGGACCTCACTTCGGAGGAGGTGGCCTATCTTTTGGACGACAGCGAAGCAGTCATCTTGTTCGCGCAGGACCAAGAGCAGGTTGACAAGGGCCTGGATGTCCGGAACAAGACGTTGAAGATGCGCCACATTGTGTATTGGGATGAAACGGGTATGTGGTCGTATAACGACCCCATCCTGCAAACCTTCGATGGCATGCAGCGGCAAGGGCGTGAAATCCATCAACGTAACGGAAAGATGTACGACGCGCTAGTGGATGCGGGAGCCCCCGATGACATAGCGGTTCTTTCTTACACTTCCGGCACGACGGGGCAGCCCAAGGGCGTGATCCTCACGCATCGCTTTTTGATCGACAACGCCCAGCGCTTGATCGATTCCATGGATGTGAAGCCGGGTATGGAATACCTGAGTTACATCGCGCCATCCTGGGCCACTGAACAAATATATGGCATCACCATGGGATTGGGATTGCCCATGGTAGTGAACTTCCCCGAGGGCCCGGAGCAGGTGTTGTCCAACATTCGGGAATTGGCGGTGGAAGGTATGACATTTGCTCCGCGCCAGTGGGAAAGCATGGCGTCCTCTGTGCAGGCGCACATGCTCGACGCAGGACCCATTCGACGAGGTGTCTACGAGTGGGGCATGAAGATCGGTCACACCGTTAATGTGGGGCGCTTGGATGGAAAACCCGTTGGCCTGCTGGACCGGTTGCTGTTTCCTATCGCCAATGCACTGGTTCTGCGCCCGTTGCGAGATCTGCTCGGCCTGACCCGGCTGCGCTGTGCCAGCTGCGGTGGTGCCACCATGGCACCGGATGTGTTTCGCATGTTCCATGCCATGGGTATACCTCTGCGCAACATCTATGGCTCCACCGAAACCGGGTTGCTGACATGCCACCAGGGTGACCGATTTGATCTGGAGACCGTAGGGCACTGGATGAAGGCGCATCCAGAGGCGGGCCCACCATTGGAATGGCGCTTGAGTGCGGACGGAGAGCTGCAGATTCGTGGCGGAAGCCCGTTTCTGGGCTACTACCGCAGAGAGGGTTCCGTAGAGTCGAAGGTGAAAGATGGCTGGTTCTACACGGGCGATGCCGTAACGAAAACTGAGCTAGGCGAGCTCGTGTTCCTGGAGCGGTTGTCGGACCTCAAGCGTTTGCGCAGCGGAGAAACCTTCCCGCCGCAGTTCGTCGAGACCCGCCTTCGGTTCAGTCCCTTCATCAAGGACATCATGACGGTGGGAGACGAGACGAGGGACTTCGTGGCCGCTCTCATCAATATCGACATGGCTGTTCTGTCGCGGTGGGCAGAAGACAAGCGGATCGGATTTTCAACCTTTACCGATTTGTCACAGCGGCCAGAGGTCGCAGAGTTGATCAGTCAGGAAATTACCCGTGTGAATCAGTTTTTGCCGGCGCATGCGCGGGTCAAGCGATTCGCCAATTTTCCAAAAGAGCTTGATCCGGACGAGGGCGAACTAACACGTTCGAGAAAGCTGCGGCGCGAATTCCTGGAGGTGCGATACGCCACGCTGATCAACGGTTTATATGACGGCTTGCACGCCGTGCGTATCGATATTCCTGTGACCTACCAGGACGGTCGGCGCGGCAATTTCGAGGCTCTGGTGTCCATCCATGACACGGACGCCGCAGGGTCAGACCACCTGGGCGCAGCCCGAAGCAGAGGACGGAAATGATCGATTTTATTAACTACCTGATAAACGGTGCGCTGTCAGGGCTTCTGTATGCGTTGATCGCCATGGGTTTCGTCGTGATCTATCGCGCGTCAAAGGTGTTCAACTTTGCACAAGGTGAGTTGGTGGTCTTTGGCGGCTACATGGTGTGGTGGACGATTATTCAGATGGGTCTACCGCTGTGGGTCGGATTGCCCGTGGCATTCGTTAGTGCTGCAATTTTTGGTTTCATGATTGAGCGGATATTTTTTGCCCGTCTGGTTGGGGAATCCGTCTTCTCGATGGTCATGGTGACGATCGGTCTCTTGATTCTGATCCGAGGCGTTGTGTTGGTGCTTTTTGGTCCACAGGTGCGTGCTTTTCCGATCATCTTTCCTCTGGATCCGATCATCGTTGGCGATCTCATCGTCTCCCGTTCGATGCTCTACGGTGGAATTATGACCATCTTCATCGGCGTTGGCCTCTCCTGGTTTTTCAACCGGACAAGGGCTGGCTTGACCATGACGGCCGTGGCGGAAGACCACCAGGTGGCCATGTCCATGGGCATCTCGGTGCAGCGTTCCATTGCCTTTGCGTGGGTGCTGGGATCCGTGCTTTCCACACTGGGGGCGATAGTGCATTTGAGTGGCCGCTCCATCAACATGATGAGCTCCGACATCGGCCTGGCTGCCTTGCCGGTGGCCTTGCTGGCTGGGTTGGAGTCCCTCGCAGGTTTGCTGATCGCCGGTGTTTTGGTGGGTGTGATTCAGGGTTTGGCTTCGGCCTATCTCGATCCCCTGGTGGGGGGAGCGCTGGGCTCCGTCTTTCCTTTCATCATCATGCTGGTGGTGTTGTTAATTCGTCCCACCGGCATGTTCGGGTGGAAAACCATTGAGAGGGTATGAGCATGGATCCCGCAGGTGTATTCGCGACTTCTTTCGCCAAAGACCAAGCACTAATTCGCACGCGCAGCCAGGCGGTGGCATTGGGCCTGTTTGTTATAGCGTTGTTTGCGCTGCCCCTGATCAGCGAGGTCCGCTGGGTGGCGATCATGACCTCTATGCTGATTACTGCAGTGGTGGTCATGGGGCTGCAGATCAATACTGGTCTAGCGGGTCAGATCAATTTGGGTCAAGCTGCGTTCATGGGGGTTGGTGCGTATGCAACAGCGCTCCTAGCGACGAAAGGCCACCTGCCTTTCTGGCTGGCTTTGCCCATCGGCGGGCTGTGCGCGGCGCTTTTTGGGCTGGTGTTTGGATTAACCGCAATGCGCATAAAGGGTTTTTACCTTGCCTTGACCACGATTGCTGCGCAGATTTTGTTCCACTTCTTTGTGCTCAACCTGCCTGCCAAGTGGCTGGGGGGATCTAACGGCATCACTCTGGAACCAGCACAGCTCCTTGGTTTCGTTTTCAACACCGATACCCGCATTTACTACCTGTGTCTGGTAGTGGCCTTCATCATGATTGCGGGCGCCTACGGCGTCGCACGCAGCCGCCATGGTCGAATTTTTGCGGCAGTGCGCGATGACGACGTGGCCTCAGGAATGATGGGCATCAATGTCGTGCGCACCAAGGTACTTGCCTTCTTGCTGGGTGCGTTTTACGCGGGCATCGGTGGAGGGCTCTGGGCTTACTACGTCAGGTTCGTGGCGATTGACCAGTTCACCCTGATCCACTCGATATGGTTCATCGCGATGATCATTGTGGGTGGCATGGGGTCGGTGACGGGCGCGCTGATCGGCGTGTTTGTTATCCGTACTGCCCAGGAGACGATCACCATCGTGGGCCCTTCACTGGTCGAGAACTTTTCCTTCCTGAGCGGAGATGTTGTTTTCGCAGTGATGAATATTTTCCTGGGTGGAGTCATCGCGGCCTTTCTGATCTTTGAGCCACGCGGTCTGATGCACCGGTGGAACATCGTCAAGCGGTCTTATCGCATGTGGCCTTACCCATATTGACCGCAATCCTGTTTTCTGCAGCCACCTTAGGCGCTGGGAAGGGCTGCTCCAATGCAAAGCGCTACTACAAAAGGAGACTTTTTTTATGAAAACGAATCGAGCAAAGTTGTCGGCAATGGTCAAACTGGGGCAACGCGGCGCTTTACTGGCGTCAGCCTTGTGCCTTGGCGGCATGGCACAAGCTCAGACTACTTACAACGTGGCTGGCCTGGCTGACTTCACCGGACCTTTCGCAGACATCATGAAAGATATGACGGGATGCCGCCGTGCGGTGCTCGACTGGTGGAGCGAAGAGGTCGGTAAAGCGCAGGGCGTCGCATTGCGAATCAAGGATTTCGACACCCGCTATGACGTCGCCCAAGTGGCCAGCCTCTGGCCAGGCATCAAGTCCGAGCTCAACCCGGTGGCTGTTCTGGGTGTGGGCGGTGCAGATACCAATGCGCTGCAGCAGCGCTTGCCTAGTGACAAGGTGCCTCTTGTCCAGTCGACAGCAGGATATGGATTTGCTTGGAAGGGTGATAACTGGGTGTTCAATGCCCGTGCCACTTACCCGCACGAAGCGGCTGCGTTTTATGTGTGGATGCAGAAGAAGTCGGGTTCGTCTGCTCCTCTCAAGGTGGGGGTGATTTCATCGGAAGTATCGCCGGCCTACGTGGACATCCACAAAGGTGTCGAGAAGTTCGCTAAGGACAATCCGAAGATCATTGAAGTCGTTGAAACGATTTATACCGAAGCACAGCCGACCGACCTTACCCAGCAGGTCAGCCGCCTGGTCCGCAAGGGGGCCACGGTACTGCAGGTGTTCAACAATACAGCATCGGTAGTGGCGACACGGCGCGCCCTGCAAAGCCTTGGAAAAACCAATATTCCGATAGTGGTTAGCGCTCATAACGGGTTGCTTTCGTCGGGGAAAGCGCTGGGTGACCTGAGCCAAATGGATGGAAACTATGAGGTCTATGGCATGGCCATGGCCGCCGAAGGCGCAACACCGGCACGGGACTTCTTCGAGAAACTGCGCAGCCAATACAAGTTGCAAGCCGCCTATAACTCTGCCTGCATTATGGGCATGAGCCAAGCGATGTTGACGGTTCGTGCCGTTGAAAATGTTGTCAAGGTCAAAGGTGCTGGCGGTGTGACGGGCGAAGAGGTTCGCGCTGCACTGCTGTCCACCCCCATGCCTACCGAGCGCAGTTTTGGCTTGTTGCCCAATATCAAGTTCAACAATGATGCGCCGTTCCCGACCTCGGGCACAGCCGTCAACATCGGCACCGTCGAAAAGGGAAAGTACAAACTTCTCGAGCAGAACGTTCCGGTTCCTGTGTTGAACAAGTGGTAATTGCAAATCGGCCTGGGTCTCGGGCCACCGAGACCCAGGCCACATCATCTGGAGCTACCCGTGCTTGAACTGAACAACGTTGAAGTCCTCTACAGCGACGTCATTCTTGCTGTCAAAGGCATTACCGCCAAAGTCCCCGCTGGACAGTGCGTGACCTTGCTGGGCGCCAATGGCGCTGGCAAGAGCACCACGCTCAAGGCCATCTCCAACCTGGTCAGGACAGAGGATGGTCGTGTGACGGCGGGGAGTATTCAATTTGATGGTGCGGACATCACCGGTGCCAACCCCGTCGATGTCGTTCGCAAGGGGTTGGTACATGTCATGGAAGGGCGCAAGGTTCTCCGCCACATGACAGTGGAGCAGAACCTGGTGGTGGGCGGTCATATGGGCAGCGCTGGCGATGCCAAGGAAATGCTTGATGAGGTGTATAGCCGCATCAAGCGTCTGAAAGCCTTGCGTACTCGCACAGCAGGTTACCTGTCGGGCGGCGAGCAGCAATTGCTGGTAATTGGACGGGCCCTGATGGCCAAGCCTAAGTTGGTGATGATCGACGAGCCTTCGCTCGGCTTGGCTCCGCTGATGGTCGATGAGGTCTATGGTTTGCTGAGTGACCTCAAGACCAGCGGTCTGACTCTGCTGATCGTGGAGCAAAACACCCGCGTCGCTCTGGATTTAGCCGACTACGGCTATGTGATGGAGAGCGGACGGATCGTGTTAGAGGGCCCCTCCAACAGCTTAAAGACCAACGAGGACGTTCGAGAGTTCTACCTCGGCCTGACGGTCGATGGGGAGCGCAAGAGTTTCCGCGACATGAAACATTACCGCCGCCGCAAGCGCTGGCTGGGTTGACCGCATTGGGTCAGTCGTTTTCCAAGTTTTCAAGGATGGGTTTATGAGCATCGTTTCCAATGCATTGCTGAGCGAACAAGAAGTCATTATTCGGGAGTCTGCCCGGCGTGTCGCGACTGAAGTGGTGGGTAGCACGGCCGCCGAACGTGATCGCACGGGGGCTTGGCCACACGACGAAATCAAGGCAGTTGCCGACGTAGGCTTCATGGGCATGCTCGCCCCGCCAGCATACGGCGGTTCCGGGCTTTCATTCGTGGAGTATTGCCTGGCTATTGAAGAATTCGCAGCGGCCGATGGTGGCTTCGCCACCATGATGCACGTCCACAACTCAGCTGCGCACGTGTTACGTAGTTTTGGAACCGAACAACAGATGGCCCGCCATCTGCCGGATCTGGCCAGTGGCAAGCGCATTGGTGCCTTTTTATTGTCAGAGCCCCATGCAGGCTCGGATACCGCAGCCATCCGGACCACGGCTAAGCGGGACGGCGACGTTTATGTGATCAATGGCAGCAAACAATGGATTTCCAATGGCAGTGAAGCGGGCTTTGCGCTCGTCGTGGCAGCAACTGCGGAACCAGGTGCCCGTCACCGCTTCAGCCTGTTCATCGCGGACCCCGAAGATCCAGGCTACCAATGCTTGCGTATCGAAAGGAAGCTGGGCCAGCACACGGCCCACACGGCTCAGATTCAGCTGGACAACATGCGTGTTCCAGTTCAGAACATGATCGGTGAGGAAGGGCGCGGGTATGGCAAAGCACTATCGCTGTTGTCCGATGGGCGCATCGCAATCGCCGCCCTGGCCATCGGCATTGCCCGTGCAGCGCTGGAGGCAGCCATCCGCTACGCCAAAGAGCGCGAGGCCTATGGCAAGCCACTCACCGAACTGCAGGCCATTAGCTTTGATTTGGCGGAAATGGCCATGCAGGTTGAGGTGGCGCACCAGTACATGCTGTATGCAGCTCGTCTTACGGATGCGGGCCTGCCAACCAGTAAGGAGGCCTCCGTTGCTAAACTCTATGCCAGCGAAATGGCTGAAAAGGTTTGCTCTGCGGCGCTGCAAGTGCATGGTGGCTACGGGTATGTCAACGACTTCCCGGTCGAGCGCTATTATCGCGATGTGCGCGTTACAAAGATCTACGAAGGCACTAGTCACATTCAAAAGTTGATCATTGCGCGCAGTATCTTGGCTGGCTGATGAGCACGGCCTTTCTCCGCAGGCCTATCGGCGAAAGCAGTTCGATACACTTTGCCTCAGTTAGCGATACGAATGCCCTCAAGGAAAACAACACCAATGAGTACGCCAATTGAGGCAAAGCCCAAGTCACTGACACGCAATGCTGCCAAAAGATCGGGCAAGGGCGCAAAATGGAACAATGCGGTCAGCGGCGCGGATGAGCAGTACCAGCTCAAAAAGCAAGCTGTCATTGCGGAAGCTTCGCGCGCATTTGGCCGCCATGGGTACAAGAATGTGTCCTTGGACGAGATTGCAAAAACGCTCAACGTCACCAAGCCTGCCCTCTACTACTACTTCAAGAACAAGCAGGAACTTGTCTACGAATGCCACGAGCTCGCCATGCATTTGGGAGATCGCGTCTTGCAAGACGCGATCGCTTCGGAAAATACTGGTTTCGGTCGGATCTCGGTCTTCATTAAGAACTACATCTCGTTGCTAACGGATGAAATGGGCGCACCGGCGATCCTCCAGGATTTCTCCGGTATGACTGTGGCGGATCAGAAAAAAATCACTTTGCGTCGGCGAAAGTTTGATCAAGAGCTGCGCAAAGTGCTCGAGGGGGGTGTTCAGGATGGTTCCATTGCCCCGTGCAACGTGAAATTGGCGGTGTTCTGGTTCATGGGCGCTGTTAGCTCGATTACCCAATGGATGCATATCGATGGCAGCCTTGGAAGCGACGAAGTGGCCGATATTTTTATCGGTTTTCTTGCGCATGGTATTCGTCCCAGTCAAGCGTGAATCTGGCGCAACAGGCTTGGGCTTCCGGTTGTGTTCTTCGCAGTGAGGCAATTCTGGCGGACATCGTCGTGCATGGCGGAAACCGGTGCTGGAATCAGGTCTTCAGGCTTGATCAGGATGGCAAGGTGGTCGAGTTCTTCGAGGCAGCCAATGCGAGTCTTTCTGCTTCGACGATGGGATGCTGAGAAGCTGGTCGGCCCACACGGGAATCCAAGGCGGCTTTCAAGGCGTGTGCGATGGCCCAATGAATTAGTGGGCAGTGACGCATTCAATGAATGGAGAGCACCACAATTGCGCTCAGGAATAGGCCCCGGATTGCGCGCGCAGGAGGTGGCTACGCACCAAATCCAGCCCGCCGGGTCCGCTGAGAACATCCAGTGGACGACGATGACCAAATGTCGGTGCCAATTCCAACAGCCATTGGTCAAGCCAAGCCCGCGCGTCAAAACCTACTGGTGTTCCTGATTCATCAACCATACGCTGAACAAGTGCGGAGAGGGTAGCGATATCGTCTTCGAGGGCCATGGCCCATTCTGATCTGCACGCCAGATGAATGCAATGCACACGTCCGGGCAAGGTATCTTGAATTGAAGGGAGTTCCCCGCCCTACCACCGCCTGCATGACGAACATGGAGGCGATGAACTGCAGTGGGCGATTCAGCGAATTGCTCGCTTGCTTTGGGCGGACATATGAAAACTGCCTTGGTCTTCGGCTGGGGTGCAAGAGTGTGGGGGGTATTTTGGACGTGCGAGCACCGCGCGTGCTGCTGCAACTATCGCGGCTGAGTGTTGGCGCCGATTCAAAATTGAGCCACCGTGCCGATTGAATTTTGAGCCAGGGCTAATGGCCAACCTGTGAAGG
>NZ_JBXAGA010000022.1:0-38807 GCF_058793595.1 Acidovorax sp. GW835-FHT14G06 | reverse complement strand
CGCCCCAAGCGCTTGACGGTGCTGTTGACGAACAACGGCGTGGCCCGTTTCGATCAGGAGCCAAGCGAGGATTTGCTCTCCATCGTCCGAGCGTCGTTGCCGCTGTGACGATTGGCCGGGCGTTCAAACCAAAGATTGTTCTGGCGGTTAAGCGGGTGTCCTAAAACAAAGACTCACGGTGCCGCCGAATGCGTGGTTTCGCGGCTGCGTCAGGAAACTGAGCTTCGATTCGCCAGACTCACCGAACAAGGTCAGATTCAGGCGGCACCAACGCAACCTGCGTTGCCAGCGCAAGCGCAAGCCGACGAGTACGCATGCGAAGCGGTGCAGCCATCCAAGACAATTGCCGCAAACAATAGCCTCATTCGAGGGAGAGACGATGAGCCTGAGATTTTTATTCGTCGTACATGTGCTTTTGCTTGTGCAGGTTAATGGCTTCGCGAAAGAGGGTACCGCCGGACCGACCATGCCTCCCAACCAGCCAATGCCAATCCAAACTAAGGCCAGCCAGGAGGAGAGGAATGTACGCATCCAACTAATGAAGGCGCTCGATGCCGAGTTGCAAGCTCGTACAGCAGAGCGGAATGCACCTCCCGCCGCCCCACTCGCCAAAGCCGCGGTTGAGGCGCCCCCGGGCTCTATGCAGTACAAGGGTCTGCTGGGCGACTATTGGGGGGGCGTTTAGAACCCTTCACCTCACGCGAGCTGCGCGACCCACCGCTCACTTTCTATTTTCGTCTTCGGCGGGTTGCTCTTCTCTAAATGGATCTCACGCTGAAACCGATCCAGTCGGGAAAAAATCCCTAATATCTGCAAGCACCGAGTTTTTACTTGCCAGTACCAAGGAGCCAAAAGCTTCCTCGATGCCCGCGTAACTCACCACAGGCATCCGAACATCGTTCATCAGATTCGGGTTGCACAGCTTGGCATCCTCGTCAAACGACGCATGATTTCGGCAGACCAAGGGCCTATCTGCATAAATTGAACAAGCAGAGCCTGCTTCTAGAAATGGGCACGGAATGCCCGCGAAGGCGCTCGTTTCGCGATGGACGCTATTGAGCAGCTTTACGACTGTTCGTCCACTCGCGGCACCTATTCTGGCAGCCTCTTCGGTCGAGATGGTGATGTTCATATGGCAACAATCTGCACATCCCTTCTTGCACGCAACAAATGGCTTACGGTGCTCCATGATTGCATCTGCGAGGCGATAAATCCGCTGCAGTTTGCTACGACTCGAGGCGTTCATCGCGCGAACCACGACTGGAATTGAATCCTCCTCATCTCGCAAGGCCTTTGGTAGCGCTTCCAAGAACGCTATCTGGCGCTGTTTGGCTCTGGCATTTCTTTCTCTGTTCTCATCGTCCATATGCTGTCCTCTGTGTCTGATGATCGTAGCAAGGACTTCCATAAAACACCCAGTCGGAACGTTCTGACATTAATTTTCGCCATCCCGACAGATGCCACATGTCTTCATCTTCTCGGTATACGGAAATTGGCGGTGGTCCAGACTCAACCAGGAGGTTCAGCCGATTTCTCTATCTCAACGGCCTGCATCAGCACACAGTCGCGTTCCCAATGACCTTGTGGCTGCCAAACGTCTGAGCCGCCCCAACGGAGAGAGCGCCTCACGCTTGATCAGCGGCCTAAGTTCATATCGTATGAAAGTCTGTTCGAAGTCGGTCAGGCTCTAGATAGGCTCGGTGATTGCCAGGCTCGAAGTTGAGTGTTCAGCCTCGCCATGTTTTTCTTGAAGAACTTCCGTTGAGATGGCAGCATCGTGCAGCAGTTCAGTGAAATTGAACAGGTGCTCATTGCATTAACCCAGCGCTAGCTGCGCATCGCTTCAAGGGGAGACCGTACTATTCCATGGCGACAAGTCGAAAACTTCGCGTAATGATCTCCAGCCGATGCGTGGATCTTTTTCCCGGGCCAGGAGGAACGCCACTCACTGACGTCCGGCGTGCACTCAAGAAGAGCATTGAGGCGGAAAAGCTCTTTGGCACCAAGGCATTCGAAGTATGGATCAACGAGGACGCGGAAGCTCTTGATCACTCGAAGGACAGCTGGGATGCCTGCCTGAAACAAGTCCAAGATTGTGACGTGCTGATCGTTCTCTACAACGGCCACGCGGGATGGGCGAAAGCAGCAGGCGACATCGGCATTTGCCACGCGGAGTACATCGAGGGCCTGAATGCCTCAAGAAGCAAGGTTCGATTGATAGAACTTCCCCCGTGTGCCACCACGACCGATGTGGCGCAAATTGACCGGAATGATCGCCTCAAAGTATTCAAAGACAGCGAGTCGGCGTTTCGGGGTGGGATAGTTCCCCAGGATGTTCCAACCCTAGTCAAAGAAGTTCACAAGGCACTGGCGGACGCAGTACTTGCACAGGCCCGCGAAGGTGGCAAAGGAACTGGAACGCTTCGCTCTGATTTGGGCGCGGCCTTGGAATGGAACAGGCTGGACTTCGCCGGACGGCGCGATGTCATGCGTCAGGTTGTCGGTGACGCCCTAGGGCAGCGGACTGGCTCGCAAAAGACCAAGTTCGGCGTAGTTCTGCCCATTGACCACAAACCGACTCTGATCAAAGTCGATGCGGTCCCTGCCGCGTTCACCATTGCTGCGGCAAGAGAGCCCATCGGGAGGCCCCATCTTCAGGATCATCTTTCTGCCCACGCGCTGCAGAAGGTTGGAGGTCCCGTACATCTCATCGCATGTCACCGGACTGTGACCGAGACCCAGGCAACCAATTTGTTGGGGTTTCCAGATGCCACCGTGGTGAGCAGCCCCTTTGGTATCTATGTGGCCGACGAGATCCAGAAAATGCAGTTCGTCTTCTTGGCGAACTGCAGAGATCCAAGTCAGACGCGCCACGCCGTACAGCGCTTCCTGGATTGGCTGGAACAGTCAGGCGAAGGCAAGTACCTGGCCGAGCGAGCGCAGGCACGAGCGCGGATCGTCAAAGCCATTGCTCAAGAGCAGCGTCAGAAGGCTTAAAAGAGGTTCAACAAAAAACACGGAGGGATCACTTCAATGGCAACAAAAATTCGGCTTGGGCCCGTGCTTTCGTTTCGGGGAGTCTCGCAAGGAAAGTGGAAAGTCAGTGCGCTCATCGGAATTGATGAGCGCGACAAAGCACCCAAAGTCATCGTCGATGGGAAGGCTGCGCTAAAGAGCAAGGTGTTGCTCAAACATGGAGGACGCCAATACCTGCGCTACGACCTGACAACGGATCAAGGGAATCAAGAGCGCAAGGTTGAGTACACGATTGGAGGTGTCAACGAGGTATGGCACTTCACTGTGCCAGGACAAGACTATGCACCTCGCATGGCCTATGTGTCATGCAATGGCTTTTCTGACCCCAGCAGTATCCGCAAGCTGATCAAGGGTGAAAACGCCGTCTGGGCGGATCTGCTGTGCAACCACGACAGGCAGGTGCGCCCTGCGGGCTACATGCTCGATAAAGAGCAGCTTTGGCATGAGTCGAGGACCCACGACAAGAATCTACAGCGCTTCCACTTGCTGCTGATGGGGGGAGATCAGATCTACTTTGACTCAATCTGGGAAGACGTCAAAGAGCTCAAAGGGTGGATTGGGTTGCCGAGGGATGAGCAGTTGGTATTCCCAGTTAGCCCCGAACTTGAGGCGAAGATTGAGGACTACTACCTCAAGCTTTACGCCGACAGATGGTTACCCAAAGACCGAGGCACTTGGGGTGGCGAGACAAAGCCACTTGATGCGGCGCAGGCCATGGCGCGGACTCCCACGGTGATGATGTGGGATGACCACGACATCTTCGATGGGTGGGGTTCCTACAGCTGCGAGATGCAGCACAGTCCGCTATTTAATAAGCTATTCCATCACGCACGTCGAGCATTCTGGGTATTCCAGATGCAGCATGCGGCTGACTGCCTCCCTGATCTTGAGCCTAGGGACGACGTTCAAGTCAGAGCGAATGATCCGCTCTTCAAAGAGATTGAGTGGGAGACAGTACTCAAGGGCGATGCTCTGGCCTTGCCTCTGCTGAACAAACAGCCGGGCTTCAGCTTCGCGCACGCTATCGGCCCGGTGCAGCTACTGGTTGCGGATCTGCGAACAGAACGCTCGCACGAACAGGTACTGGGACCGGAAACATGGAATGCGCTGAAGGCCTGGCTCGAGCAGATTCCAGCGAACAAGCGCAAACATCCAGGTGATGGGTGTCAGCACCTGCTGTTCATGTCGTCTGTTCCTGTCGTTCACCCGAAGCTATCGCTGGCGGAGGCATTCCTGGATAACTTCGGTTCCGATCACGTTTTGGATAGCAGTGCCGATGATCTGAAAGATCACTGGACCCACGACGACCATGAGGGCGAACGTTTGCGCCTGCTCGAAACCCTGTTCGCGATCGCAAAGGCCAAGCAACTCAGAGTGGCCATCGTCTCAGGGGACGTGCATGTGGCGGCACATGGGGTTGCATATCGCAAAGACGTAGGTCCGCAAGACAACTGGGCACAGATTCAGCAGTTCACATCGACAGCGGTGGTGCACCCATCGCTGGTGTCTGTGGCCGAGCGACTGTTCTTTCATGTCTTGGATAACGTGGGCCGGATCACGCAGAACTTGAACGTCAACACCAGTGCGGAGATGCTGATCTTTCCGCAGTCGAATAGGCGGGTCTTGGCTGCCCGAAACTGGCTTGCTCTCGAGCTGGATATTGGTGGGGCCAATGCTGCTGGTTCAAAGCTCTGGGCTACCTGGCGGTGCGAAACGAAAGATGGGGTTTCGAATCACCTGATGGCTGTGGAACCCACGAGTTGTTAGCAATGCATTGCCACGTTGCATTAAGCCTGCTGCGCGGCTCCCGCAAAGATTCTTGAGATCCTTGAGTACCTCAGTTCTCGGAAAAGTTAGCCCAATCTCATTGGAACACATCGGTGGGTCTATCTGCCTCGGCCAGCTAGGTCTGCCCCACTCTCCTCGACCAGCATGCCCCGGCGCGTGAGCATCTTCATGGACCGGGCGATGACTGTCTGCAGCAGCGCGTGTAACTCTTCGTTGGTGGACGCAGCCGCCTCGATGACGGTGGGTGCGTCATTGGCGTCGCACCGCTACGCCCCGCTCAGCACCAGGCAGCGCATGGACTTACTTAAGCTTGATGAGTTTTGCTAGCTATGAGTACGATGCGCAGATACAGAACGGAGGCAGGGGAATGGTCACAGAAGCGGATTTCGCTGCGGCAACGCGCCTGCGCCTGCCGACAAGATATGCCTTCCAGAACCGGGACGGCGCAATCGACGCCTCATGCATCGAGCGTGCGAGCGCGGTTTATCCGGCCACCGTCGTTGCCTATCGATCCCGAGGCCCGAATTTCAAACGCCTCAAGGCGACCACTGAAGACGGCGCTGTCTACGCCATTGATTTGATGGTCAATGGATTTGACTTCACCGATATTGCTCCTGCCGGGGTGCTACGCGGGACTGATGGTGAGGTTATAGACGGAATACTTGAAGTCTCGGATGCGCGCTTCCGGGAAGTCGAAGACAGCTTGGCTGAAGGCAACCGGCTGAGGACTGAGGCGCATGCCTCATGGCGAGGCGGTATCAACTACGTCTCCGAGCTTGTTGCAGTTGGGGGGCACGCCGCCAGGCCTGGCTTGCGCGCACCTCAAATTGGCGCGCTCCACGCGATAGCGGCGCACTGGAGTTTGAGCAAAGACCCGGCCATCATTGTGATGCCCACGGGGACGGGGAAGACGGAGGTCATGCTGGCCATCACCGTCGAATCGCGCGGTGATCGCATCTTGGTCATAGTGCCCACAGACGCGCTGCGGCAGCAGACGGCAGACAAGTTCAGGGAGTACGGGCTCCTGAGGAAATTGGGCATCGTCGTAGACGTCCTCAATCCGGTCGTGGGCGTGCTGACAGGAAAGCCCACTGCGGCCCAGTTCGACGCTCTCCGAAGCTGCAACATTGTGGTGACCACGATGGCCTCCATCAGCCGAGGCGATGAGATTGAGCAAAAAGCGTTTGCAGCGCTCTTCAGCGAAGTCTTCTTCGATGAGGCGCACCATGCGCAAGCGACAACGTGGAACAGGTTCTCACGTTATTGCGCCCATGCTCGAACGCTGTTGTTCACTGCGACGCCATTCCGGGAAGACGGCAAGGCGTTGAAGGGGAAGATCATCTACAACTACCCACTTCAGCTCGCCCAGGAGGGCGGGTTCTTCAAGCCGATCCAGTTCCTTCAAGTCTTTGAGCCTGACAGCTCTGTGGCAGATCTGCGGATCGCCGAGAGAGCCGTAGAGAGACTGAGGACCGATCTGGCAAGCGGCTTAGACCACATGCTACTGGCGAGAGCCAACACGATTGATCAGGCTACGGACCTGTTTGACAACATCTATAGCGCTGAGTTTCAGGACTTGAATCCGGTCCTCGTCCACAGCCACACGAAGGGTCGCGAGCAGGTTCTTCGGGATGTCCGAAGCGGTAAACACAGGATCGTGATCTGCGTGGACATGTTCGGTGAAGGATTTGACTTGCCGCAACTCAAAGTGGCCGCGCTGCACTCCGTCCACAAGAGCCTGGGCATCACGCTGCAGTTTATTGGTCGCTTCGCTCGTGCGGCCGGCAATGTCGGGGATGCAAGTTTCGTGGCAAATACTGCTGAAGACGGCGTGCCTGAAGCACTTGAAAGCCTCTATCAAGAAGATGCTGATTGGAACAACCTGCTGTCAGACTTGAGCTACGACGCAATCGACCCGCAAGCGAGGCTGTCGGAGCTTTTGGAAAACCTTCAACCACTGAAGGAAGTTGCGACCGAACTGGAGATATCTACTCTCACGATGAACCCGAAGCTGAGCACGGAGGTGTTTCGCGTCACGGACTTCGACCACACCGGGTATGCAAATGCATTTCGACCAAACCAGGTCATTTATCAGCCGATATTCAGTCAGCAAGACAAAATGCTGGTCTTCATTGTCAATCAGGAAGACAAGGTTGACTGGACAGACTCCCGTGACATCGTCATCGACACCTGGGACCTTTTCATCGCCTTCTATGATGAGGAAAAAGGCCTTCTCTTCATTAACAGTTCCCGCAAGTATTTCGCATGGAAGCTAGCTCAAAGTCTCTCGACTGACCCGCTACCGGTTCGTGATGAGGAGGTTTTCAGGGCTTTCAGCAATCTGCGACGAATGACGCTGCACAGCGTGGGTTTGACGGGCTTGAGCCGGAATGTCAGATACCAGATGTTTGCTGGTCTCGATGTCCACGACGCAATCGATCCCGTGCTGCAGCAGGACAAGATGAAATCGAACGTCATGGGCGTAGGCTACGAAGACGGAAAGAGGGTGAGCATTGGGTGCTCACGTAAAGGGAAGATCTGGTCCCTTCAGACGGACTCTCTGGCCGGTTGGAGAGATTGGTGCAGCAACCTGGGGATCAAGCTCTCAAACGAGAACATCGAGCCCAATGACTTCCTCAAGTACACCCTCGTTCCTGAGTTACGCAAAGGCGGCGTGCTTCCCGATGAGCACGCGATGATGATCGACTGGCCCGATCAGCTCTTCGAGTCGGCGAGTTTCAAGATCACGGTTGTGCATGGAGAAAACAGATACAGTTTCCATGAGTGTCAGCTAGATATTGTCGAGTGGGCCCCGGCAGGTAACGAGTTTAAGTTCAAGCTGAAGGCTGGCAGCGAAGTCGAGACCGTGTTCAAGATCACGCTAGTCTCCGAAGGAGAAGCTCAGGGACTGTTCTATTCGATTGCGCGGGTCGAAGGACCTGATGTCAGCATCGAGGCCTTCAATAAGACTGATCTGGCGGTTAATTTCTTCACGACCAACCCACCTCTTGTACGACTTGCAGATGGCTCGCAACTCTCGGGCGAAATACTGCTGAAACCGCGCGAAGAACTAGCGGAGGTCTATGACCAAGAGCTGATCGCTCCGCTGGCGTGGGGCGACACGCTCCAAAATCAGGAAAGCCGATGGAAAGATGGCGCGCTGCGCCCCCGTTCGATTCAACAAAAATTTATCGAGCACCTGGAGCAAGGGCCTTCGGCGTTCATCATTGATGACGATGATGCCGGGGAAAGCGCGGACATCGTATCTATTGAAGATGGGGAGCAGACCATCACTGTGACTTTATGGCACTGCAAGTACTCCTCTGGAGCTGCGCCTGGAAACCGCGTGAAAGACCTCTACGAAGTCTGCGGCCAAGCGCAAAAATCGACCAAGTGGACATGGAATTTTCCCAATTTGGTTGCTCATCTCACAGAGCGTGAGACCAAGCATCGCGCGGGTCGCCCGACGCGCTTTGTTCGCGGGAGTCTGGACAGGCTCGTTGTGCTGAGAAAGGCGTCGCGACGCAAGTACGTTGTCTTTCGCATTGGTATTGTTCAACCGGGGCTGTCCAAGGCGGGCATCGAGAATGATCACCTTGCCATTCTTGGCGCTACGAGCCTCTTTCTCCGTACCGTCACAAACCACCCCCTAGTGGTGATTTCAAGCTGATGGGTCAGTAGCTGCCTTCGCCAATTCTGGGTTCATGCTGTTTGCCCCTCAACTCGATGGGAGATCACCATGGAAACGGATACCCGGTGACCTCGCTCTGTGATCTGCTTGACCGCTTCGATCTTGAATTCTTCGGGATATGGCTGCTTCGTCATGGCGCCTCCTATTGGGCCTCAGGTTTAAGGCTCGAAGGTGTCTAGTTCAGCCGGGGCGATTCACGCTGCCCGGATCAGATCAGGCCGGTCCAGCTGCTGCTGCCTAACGCGCGCACCCCGCTGCCGGTGATCTCGATGGTTGATTTGAAAACGCCGGGAGTTGCACCCATGGCGCTTTCGTAGCAGATGTAGCTCGCCTGGTTGCGTGCCTGGAGTTTCTGCCCGAACTTGAAAACCCCCGAAGCGGGCGAGCCGATCACAAGGTGGACCTGCTTCACCTTCCAGTCCTCCTGCAGCACTTGAACTGCATCGCTCATGGTCAGCGACAGTGCTTCCAGGCTTTCAGGCCTGTCGAGAATGGACGGGCTCAACGGGGCGTCGCTTGTGATCTCGATGGTTGGCATCTTGAAACCGCCGTCGTGAATGTGCGGCTCCAGGCGTTCAGGGGTGATGCTGAAAGTCAGCGATACCAACAGGCATGCCTCAGTCTCGCCTGGGCTGTGCTCCCGGTGCCTGACCAACTTGAACGTGGGAAGCGCAACCGAAGGCGCGCCAGCATCGACGCTCCATTTTCCCTGGGTGAGTTGGCGGCGGAACTGCAGCACCGTGGCGGACGCTGCTTCACCGAAGATCCGGCCTGCCAGGACCAGAACCGATGTGCTGTGCAGCGGAAGGATGGCGAAGTGCTTTCCGCCGCCTGGTGCGCCGGGGTTGGGAGCAAGAAGTTTGCGCATCTGTGCGAGTTCTGCGCCCATGCCCTGCAGCAGCAGCGACCAATAGGACTTGGAATGCGGATCGTGGGTTGACCAGCCGTTTTCCAGGAAGGTATAAGGGTGGCCCGGCGTCTTGCGCAGCTTTCTGGACCACAGGCCTTCTTCGACATCGCGCCAGTCCAGGTGCGCAGACTGGCCCGTGATGTTCCCCACGATGGCCACCGGGATGGCTTCCTTGTGCTGCAGCGAGTCGAGTAGCCGCTCCACCTCAACCAGGCTGTCACGGCGCATCTTGCGCAACACGTCAACGGTGAAGCGGTCCGGATCCTCGCGGTCGATACGGCGGTGGCATTCGTCGCACAGGAGTAGGTAGTTGTTCACGTCCGCAGACAGAGCATGCGACAGCGTGGTGGAACCACGGGGGCCATCGGGTGAGGACGCGATGATGTGTGCAAAGTAGGAGGACTTTGAAGTGGCTCCGGTCGACCGGTGCTTCATCAGGTCCTTGCCGCAGCCCGAGAACTGGCAGCGCCATTTGGCTTCCAGGCCAAACGCGTTCTCTTGGGGCTTGGTCAGACTGTGGCCACGACCGCTGGCGCTCGTGAGCGTCTTCGCATTGGAAATCCAGGTGTTCAGGATGGCCAGGGTCCCAGACACCGGCGTCACAGTGCCCCAGTCCGTGGCGGCCGGAGAATGGGTGACCTGCTGCCATTGCAGCCGGCCTGCGCTGGCCAGCGTTTTGGCCGCCCTTGATGCTTCCTCTCCGAAGTCGCCCCGCGCCACCGGAACCCAGGGATCCAGCGGCCTGTGGCGCTGCGCAGTCGCAGCTGTGAACCCGTTGACCACGACGAGCATTTCACCTGTCGCGTTCTGAAATTCTTGCGCCATGGCGCCATCTGAAAGCGCCACGGAATTGAGGATGTCCGCCATTCTTCTACCTAACTTTGACAATGAAAATATCGCTTTTGGCCACGAGGTGACCGTCTTTGACGATGAAGCATTGGGCTGAGTGGGTACCCGAGAACCCGATCGGTTCGGCGCGTTTGGCGTGGCCCCTCGTCAACGTGCCTCCGGAGTAGAAGCCGCCGCGCAATGTGTTTGCATCGCTCGCCTCCTTGCCGGTGTTTGTGATCTGCCAATGGACGTCATAGGGGTAGTCGACGTTGGAGGAGGCCTCGAACATGATGGAGGCGCCCTTCATCAGGCTGTGGTCACCACTGCGGATGCGCTGCGGCCGGGAGAACCCCCGGGCAGTCCACGTAACCTTGTGGATCTGCACCCAATCGCCGGCCTGCTTTACAGGCCATGCGGCCGTTTTCTTGTGCGGAGCGCTTAGTACTGAGGCGGCGCGTTGCAGGAACTTTGTCATTGCGCCTCGGACACCACCACCGGCTGCCGCGGCGCGGGCCTCCCGCTCGCCGAACGACTCCATGGCGGCTTCGGTCAAGCGATGCGAGGTGCGCTCCTGGAGGATGGAGTTCAAGTCCCGCCTGGCTTCTTGAAGCCACTTGTAGAAGTTCGCACGCTTCTTGGGCACCAGGACCCAGCGATCCGCAAAGTTCTCCTGCGGGTCGGTTGGGTTCGCAATGACGGCGTTTCCATGTTGGTCCACAGTGATGTGCGATTCCATGCGATCAAGAATGCCGACCACCGCCTCGGCGACCGTACGCTCGCCTTGATAAGACAGGCCCGCCAGCGTGGTCAGGATGACCGAGATCGGCTTGTCTTCAGGGTCGTCTGCAAACATGTGGTCCCGGTGGCGCTTGAACACCTGGACCGCCTGCTGCAGCGGCGTCTTTATGGAGTAGGAAGGGATGTCTTCGACGTTTGCTTCCATGGCGATAGCCACCGCCTCACGCATCTGTTCGAAGTTCTCCCTCATGCGTGAGCGGAACCACTCGGTGTAGCCCCGCGGATTGGAATGGGGCCACTCGCCGTGAAGGTTCCGGAAGTTGGGATGGTCGATGTCCGTGATCGCAATGGCGGTGTCCGCCCACGGTGTATCGAGCTGGGCTTCCCGCAGGATGCGCCGCTTCTCGCCGCCGTCCGGGATTGCGGGAAGTGCATCGAGGTGGAACTGCGCTCCATCGGCATAGTCGAGCGTCCAGCACCTGCGGCTCTCGCCCGCCTCCGACATGCCATGTGCCTTGGCATAGGCCTTCATCTCGACGCCAAGCAACTCCTTGAGTTGCTGCTGCGTCAAATTGGACTTGCCAGCCGACAGCTCGCACACCAGGTCGATGTCATAGTCCTCGTGCTCGTTCACCGGCCTGATGGGGGTGCCGAGCCGGAACGAGCCCTGGACGTAGACATCCGGATCGAGGTCCTTCAGGGTGGACTCGTCACGGCACAGCCAGTCGCCCACGGACTGGTAGCGGCGTTCCGCCTCTTCATACCGGGAGACCGGAACGTCCAGTTCCTTGACCAGGCGCTCCAGGAACTCCATGCCCTCCGGGGTCATCTCATCTCCCGAACCAAACAGCTCATTCAAATTCATTCTTTTGCCTTCTTGATTTGTCGTCTCAACCACCGCCCGAAGTACTGTATTCATGGCGATCCAAATTGCCTACAACACAATGTCCAGCGAAGCTGGTACCCGATCTATTTCTCGAAGGCTTACTCCAGTTCGATGACCAGCGCAGGGTCGAACCGCGGTTTCTCTGCGATACCGTCCTTGGCGTGTCCCCGTGCGTTGCATACACGCGCGTCTTGCCGACGCTGTCGTGGGTTGGCTATGTACCCAGAGCTCGGACTGTCATCGCAATATCTGTGGCTCCAGGTCGGTGACGAAGCAGGAATTGACGAGCGAGCCTAGTCTCCGAAGTTGGAGGCGGCCGAGAGCTGCCTCACCGATGAAGATCCGTTGTCGAAGGGCCCCTGCACGATGGGGTAGCGGCAGCCGGTGAGCTTCGTGAATTTGGTTTCGTTCCACATGGTTCTTGCACTTCCTGGGGGCGGCATGGCCGTGCGGCAGCCACTGCGAGTGCGCTGTTGCCAGCTGGCCTTGCCGAGGGTGGGCTCCAGCAGTCTGGAGGTCAAGCCAGGCGTTGGAAAGTCCATGAGTGACAAAGCCATCTTTGCCAAAGTGAACCATGCCATTGATGTCTTCAATGCCTTTTACGGGAAACCCATAGTTGAGACATAAAGCTGGCGACTATTGTCAACGGCCGCTGCCAATCATTTAGCCGCCTTCCAAGGCTTAGCTTTCAAGTGACAGCAACCAGCCTGAAGCAGCCAGATCGTAGAGCCGCTCTGCAGCGGGTGCGGAAAGTCAATCTGCGGCAGAGTAAGACTGGAAACGGCCATAAGCAGCTGGTCAGTCTCGTGTCCACTAAGCAGTCTCTGCATCGGAAGCGACATGCGTGTGAACGACTTGGCGCTTGCGTCCCTGCACGGCATTGGCCCTGGCCTTCAAGACGAGAGGCCCGCCTCCCGCGACTCCAAGCTGTTCGCGTACACGCCCTTTCAATCGTTGCAGGACAGACGGCGCGAGCGACGCAAAGAAGTCACGCAAGCGAGGATTGCCCTGCGCCGTGCGCCAGAAATCGTCGAAGCTGTCGAAGTCGCGACACACCTCGATTTGCGTCGTTCGCACGTCGAGCAATCCGGCCTGGAGCCACAAGTCTTCCGATGCTTCCAAGGTAGCCGCCCAGGCACTCGGCGGCTTCTGGGGCTCATACCCATCGGCGTGGGCGGCATCGCGGATAGGTTGCAAAGGAAAGCCCCCACCGTCCATATCCCAGTGGTATGCGGCGATCGTGCCGCCGGGCCGGGTGACTCGCACGAGTTCTCGAATGCCTTGCTGCGGATCAGCCAGAAAGAACAGCACCAAAGCCATGACCGCAGCATCTACGCTGGCGTCCGACAAGGGCAGCGCCTGGGCGTCGCCTTGGAGGAAGCGAACCCCCACCGTCGAGGCGCGCTGGCGCGCAAACGCCAGTTGTTCCGGGGATGGATCGACACCCACCACTGTCGCTGGCCTTTGCCGCCGGAGCAAGGACTCGGTGAAGGAGCCATTGCCGCAACCATCATCCAGCCAGGCCAGCCCTGGGGGCAACGCCAACCAGTCCAGGAAAGGACCGGCCACCAACGCGCTCCATCGCCCCATCATCAGCTCGTACGCGGCTGGATCGTCGAAGACGAATTGCGGGGGGAGAGGCATGTCTGCCCGGGGGATCGTCACGGACGGCTCCAAACCGGTAAAGTAGGGTCCGCTCTGATCGCCCGCACCAGCGGGTTCCGCACACCCATTGCCAAGTGGACAAGCTCAAAGCCATTCAGTACTTCCTTGCGGCTGCGCAAACCGGCAGTCTGTCGGCAGCGGCGCGCCAGCAGGGCATGACGCTGCAGGCCGTCGCCAAGCTGGTGAGCGCCCTTGAGGCTGAACTTGGTTTCAAGCTGTTCCAGCGCGGCAGTCGTGGCCTCCAGCTCACCACGGATGGTGCGCAATACGCCGAAGCCTGTGCCCCGCTGCTGGCGCAGCTGCAAGCGGCGGAGGAAGGCCTGCGACAGTCGCGGCAGCGCCCGCAAGGTAACCTGGTCGTAGGGGGCACGCCGTTCCTCGTGCAACACTGCATCGTGCCCGCGCTGGCCGCATTCCATGCCAGCTACCCCGATATGACGCTCGACCTGCGCACCGTCTTGCATCTGGAGGAGGCGGCTAGCATGGAATGCGACCTGCTGCTGCTGCACGGTTGGTTCGAGGCTGGCAGTTGGGTGCGACGCGAGCTGCCGGTGATGGCACAGGTCACCGCAGCCACACCTGGGTACTGGAAGCGCTATGGCATGCCGCGCCACCCCCGCGATCTGGTCGACCACAATTGCCTGAGCTACCGGAATCCCTATGGAAAGCTGCTGGATCTTTGGCGCTATCGACAGACGGCGCCACAAGGCGACGAGGTCATCGAACAAGTGGTGGTGCAAGGCTGGCTGAACTCCAACCACCGCGACAACCTGCTCGCGCTGACCCTCGGCGACGGCGGCGTGATGCGCATCGCCTATGCCACCGCGCAAGCCGACTTGGCCAGCGGCCGCCTGGTGCCCGCGCTGCTCGACTGGGAGCTGATGGATCCCCCGCCTCTGGCGTTGTACTTTCGGCCGGAGCTGCGCCGAACCTTGCGCCTGCGCGTCTTCGCCGATTTCGCCGCTACCCTCTGCGCCGAGCTGGCCACCCTCACGATCGCCAAAGGGGAGTCGAGCGTCGATGGCCGTCCGGCATGGCACCACGGCAACAGCCGGCGGGCATCGAGTTGGCTGACCCACCGCTGAGCCCCTGCGATCAGTCGATGCTCGCGCCGGTCTCGCGCGCAAACCGCATGTATTGCGCCTCGGCCTGCTGAATCAACTCTTGCGTCTGAGCCGGCGACCGGGCACTTCCGACAATCAGCAAGCGGTCCATCGCCTGCTTGAACTCCGCGGTCTGCGCAGCCTCACGCACGGCCGCCGCCAGTCGATCAATGATCTCCGCCGGCATCCGCGGAGGACCGAGGACGAAGTGAGCCGTGATCAGCGGCGCAGCGGCTACACCGGACTCGGCCAAAGTCGGTATCGTCGCAAGCGCAGGAATGCGCTCTGCCGTGCTGCACCCCAGCATCACCAGCCGCCCCGCCTGCACATGCGGTAGGCTGGCGCCCACCGGCAATACAGCGGCCTGGATACGCCCTTCGAGCAGATCCGGCAGCATCTGGGGTGCCCCCTTGTAGGGCACGCGGTCGAGGATGAAGCCCAGTGCACGGGTGACCTCTGTGGCCACCATGTCCTCCGAGACGTTGTTGGAACCCCGCATCAGCGGTTTGGCGCTTGCCTTTGCATACCCGGCAAACTCTTGCAGCGTCTTGGCCGGAACGCTGGCGGGCACCACTAGACATTGCGTATTGCCACCAATCGCCGCAATGGGCGAAAACTCTGTGAGCGACTTGTAGGGCGACGCCTTGCTCAGGTGCGGCAGCCCTGCGTTGGACGCCAGCGCGAACAGCAGGGTATAGCCGTCGGGGGGCGCGGTCAGTACGGCACCGGCGCCGATGCCCGCATTGGCGCCCGGGCGGTTCTCCACGAAAACCTCCTGGCCCAGCCCGGCGCTCATTCCCTTGGCCATAGCGCGCGCCGCAGTATCGCTCGGTCCACCTGCGGGAGTCGGGACAATCAGCCGGATGGGCTTGCTGGGGTACGTTGGCTGCGCCCCCACCGAAGCCACCCAAAGCGCAAACGCGCTGACAACGAGGCATTTTGACAATCGGCTCATATTGGTCCTCCGTGCGGTGAATGGGCCCAGTATGGCTAGGTGGGGAATGCTCTGGGAAGTCATGCGCCAGAGTAGGCAGCCTGAACTATCGGTTCAGTGTGAGCGAAGGCGACAAGGACATCGAAGGTGCCGAGCACATCTGCGCAGGCACTGATAACGACTCGCCAGACGCTGCACTGTTCTCGTTGCCTCTCGGCCGAACATTCACGAATGCCCTAACTGCTGCGGCAATTGGGCGCCGCCAAGGACTGCTCAAGGTCGGGAGTTGCCTTTGGACGAGTCAATCGCGAGAGTCCGCAATCAGCCTGAAGCTGCCGAAGTGCGGTCAAGTCAGCTCCGCAGCGGTTGGAGCCGGTCGCGGATCTGATCCGGCTTCATGATGCCGGGCACCAAGCTGTCATCGGTTCACCAAGCAGCGCGGCCGCGACAATGACCGGTATCGAGGGAACTTCGGTCCTCCGGGGTAGTGGGCCGACCCGCCGGAGCCGTCATTCATTCCGCAACGCCGGCGCGCCGACTTTCGGGCAACGCCACCATCACCGGTTGGCCCGGCGTGGTGCAGCCGGTGTCGCAGCACTTCCCTGGCTGCCGGTTCTTCGTTATGCCTCGCTTTTCGTCATGCAGCACGCCGCGCTCCAGCAGACGCTCCACGAGTTCTACCTTCGACCCCACCGGGTAGTTGCGCCAGATCTCCTGCTTCATCGCCGCCGGTGAGCCACCGCCGTGCAGGCTGATCACCGAGTACCAGCCGCCCTGGTAGGAAGCGGTGAGGTCTTCGATGAAGCGCGCCGTCTGGATGCGCTTGTCGTAGGGGATGTCCGGCGTCGCCTGCAGCACCTCGGACAACTTCGCGGCCGTGGCCGGGTTGTGGTCCTCGTCCGGGCCGGGCAAAGCGACGATCAGACCGCCCGACACCTCGTGCGCGATGCGGTGCATGTCGTAGATCTTGGTCGCCAGCAGCAGCTTGCCAATGTTGCTGAACACCGGCTCGGGCATGAACGAGCCGCTGTGCGGGTCCTTCTCCGCGTAGACGCTGGCCGCCACGCCGCAGGCGAAGAAGCTTTCGGTGATGGTGATCAGCTCGACCATCGGGTCGCGCAGGTTGCTCTTCTTGCTCGGGTCCAGCCCGTTGGCCTCGCACATCAGCGCGCCCGCGCCGATCAGCAGGTCACCGAAGCCGGCCCGGGCGGCGATGCAGCTGTGCCGGTGGTGGGTGGCGTAGCTGTAGGTCAGCACATGGCTGTACGCCCATTCGCCGGCGAAAAACACACGGTCCCACGGCACGAACACGCTGTCGAAGATCACGACGGCGGTCGATTGGCCGTACTTGCGCGAGAACAGCGCCTCGCCATGCTCGACCTTCTCGCCCGGTCGGCCTGCCGGGCGGGACACGATGGTGATGCCCGGCTCGTCCACACGCACCGCGCAGCACACCGCAAAGTCAGCGTCCTCGCGGCCCATGTTGCGGCTGGGCATGACCAGGAACTCGTGCATGTACGGGCCGCCGGTGACGATGGCTTTGGTGCCACTGATGACGATGCCCTTGGCGCTGCGCTCCACGACATGAACGTAGGTGTCGGGGTTGGCCTGCTGGTGCGGCTTGCGGCTGCGGTCGCCCTTGGCGTCGGTCATTGCAATGCCGAGCGACAAGTCGTTGTCCTGCACATGGGCCAGGTAGGCCTCGAAGCGGCCGCGGTGTTCGGTGCTGCCCTTGGCATCGTCGATGCGGGCCGTGGCCTGGGCGATACCGTTCAGCGCGTCGTGCGCCAGGTAGCGCTGTGCGCAGCCGGTCTCCTGGCACAGCACCCGCACGGCTTCCAGCTTGTTCAGCAGGTCACCTGCCGACTCGTTGACGTGCAGCATGCGGCTGACGACCCGGTTGCGGCTGGTCTGGGTGGCCAGTGCGATCGGCTCCAACTCATCGCGCAGAGCGTAGTCGTAGGTGAATGCAAGGGCGTTGACGCCGGGGCGCAGCGACGGGTCATCGACCACGCTGGTCACCTCGCGACCATCGACAAAGACCTTCGGCTTGTAGCGGCGCAGCGACTCGCGGTAGGCGTCGCCGGACATCAGGTTGACTTTGGTGACGGCGTCGGAGGAAGCGGCAGGCATGGTTGTCTCCAGGCAGATTGAACATTTAGCATCTCAATTAAACACTGTTCAATGCAAATGGTCAACGTTTACAATGGCCCATGGTTACATCGACGACGACCTCCCGCCGCCCGGCTGCCAAGCGGGCTGCGGCCCAGCCGCGCGAGGTGCTCAAGCAGGCGCTGGCCGACGTTCGGCGCCGCGCGGTGCTGGACGCGGCACGCTCGGCGTTCTTCGACCTGGGCATGGAGAAGACCAGCATGCGCGAGATCGCTCAGCGTGCCGGCTACACCGTGGGCGCGATCTACAGCTACTTCGCCAGCAAGGAAGAGGTGTACGGTGCCCTGCTGTCGGAATCGCTGGAGCGGCTAAATGCGCAGGTGCAGGCCGCCCTCGACGGCCGCACCGGCGCCGCCGAGCATGTGCGACTTGCGGCAACAGCGTTCTTCGACTTCTACCGCGAGAACCCGCGTGACCTGGACCTTGGCTTCTACCTGTTCCAGGGCATGAATCCTCGTGGGTTGACGCCCGAGCTGAACGAAAAGCTGAACGCGCGTCTTCGTGACGCGTTGCAGCCGGTCCAGGATGCCCTGCAGGCACTGGGGCAGCCCCCGAAGCGCGCCCTGGAAGAAGTGACGGCGCTTTTTGCGCACTCGGTTGGCCTGCTCGTGCTCAGCCACACGGGGCGGATCCGCATGTTCAAGCAGGCGTCGCAGGATCTCTTCGACACCTACCTTCGGCAACTGCTGGGCCGCGCGTCGGGTCGCGGAGAACGTCCAGGGGAGGCATGAACATGGACGCCGTGAAAGCGAGGGACTGTGCGCTGGTACTCGTGGACTACCAGTCCCGACTGATGCCAGCCATCCACGACGCGGCTGCAGTGGTTGCCAACGGCGTCCTGTTGGCACGAGCGGCCCGCGTCCTGGACATCCCTGTCCTCGGCACCGAACAGAACCCCACGGGCCTAGGTCCGAACGTCGTGAAGATCCGGGCCGAGTGCCAGGCCACGCTGGCCAAGACGCATTTCGATGCTTGTGCCGATGGACTGATCGAAGCATTGCATGACGCGAAGCCGACGGGCGATCAGGTCGTCGTCGCCGGATGCGAGGCCCATGTCTGCATGATGCAGACGGCGCTGGGCTTGCTGCGTGCGGGCTAGCGCGTCTGGGTGGTTGCGAATGCCAGCGGTTCGCGACGGCAGGCAGATCACGCAGCGGCCATGACCCGGCTGTCGCAAGCGGGTGCCACGGTCGTGACCCACGAAATGGTGCTGTTCGAGTGGCTTGGCAATTGCCAGCACCCGAAGTTCCGGGAGGTCCTGCAACTCATCAAGGCCGCTGGCTGATTGAGCCGCACGACCGGTAGCAGGCGCGACGCGACACCATCAGCGACTGGCCGCTTGTGGCCGAATTCTGCCGTAGAAGAGCGCCTGGACACGGCGGCTGGTTGCCCTGTCATCGGTGCTGGCGGAGTGGTCAGATCAAAATGGACTCAGTGTTCAGGTGCGCTTGGAATACACACGTGGCCTCTCATTCAATTGTCTCGCGATCGGATTTAGCTGTATCGTCGGCCGCGGAATTGCGCGCCGCCGGCAAGGAGGAAGTGCTAGCGCTGGCTAACCGGACGCAGCCCCGTATTCCTCGATAAATTGAGCCAGCGCTTGAGCAGTAGGCTCTCCCCAAAGCTGTTTGGCGTACCAAGGCGCAAAGATGCCACGAACCGCCGCGCTATCAAGCCCTTTGTCCAGCTTCAAAGTCTTGTTGGTGTTCTGTGACTTGAAAGCCTCGAAAAGCGCCTTGCGTTCGCCATCGTCAAGCTCCTTGTAGACGCCAAGAGCCTCAACCGCCCTGGCTGCAAGAAACCGCTCCATTACATTGCGACCGCTCGATTTGCTCGACGACGAGGCCGTCTTGGGTGACGCCAGTGCAGGCACGGGTGTGGGGTTGCGCACCAAGTCCTGGAGCGTCCAGCGAAAGTAGCCTGCGGGAGTCTCTAGTGGGGTCATCCCTTTCGACTCAGCGCGTGCCTCCACCCGAGAAATCGCTGTGCGCAGAAGGTCGTCACTGTGCTGCGCGACCAAGTCACTGGCGTCCGCCTGGCTGAAACCGAACTTCATTACCCTGGTCATCAGTTCCGTGTCGATGATGGGCGGCGCCGGGAATTCAAGCTGGGCCTGCTTCGTCTGCTCGACTTTGAACTGCAACTTCTCAACGCGCCGGCCGTTCTTGTGCTCAATCAATTCGATGCTGATGTCAGTGAGCGCGTTTATTTCAGCGATGGCGGGCCTCAGAGTGTCCCGTTTGAAGTACTTGTAGACGGGTGGTGTCGACTCAGAGATAGGATTGCCGGTGATCACACCGTACCAATGCTCATAAGTCTGGATGAAAGTTACTTTGGATGGATTGGTCGCATAACGACGGCAGATCTCGTACAGAGCAAGGGCAGACCCTGACTTGAGCGAGCTTTGGTACACGATCGAAAGCCGTGTGTAAGTGCTAGGCGCCATCACCTGCTCGTGCACCTCAGGAGGAAAAGCGAATCCAAACCACACTTGGCCAGCGTGCTTGTTCAGCCCAGCGGGATTGACCAAGGTAACGGAAGAGACCAATCGCTCGCTCGTCCACTGCCGCTCGTTCTCCATGAGCAGCTTGATGTTCTGCATTTCCTCCAGCTGCTTCTTCAGGTACTGCACGTCCTTGCTGTCGTAGGCCGCGTCCCTGGCTAGGTCAGAAAGCGGGATCCAGAAGTACTTCTTGGCCGCAGCTGTGTTGATCGGTGCATTGAGCCCAGGGACCTTCATCTCCTGGGCGTGGTACATCATCACGTTGAACACTTTGCGAGAGAGAAGTGAGAGGTTGCCTTCTACGACCCGCAAGCCGATGGCCTCATTGGTCTTGCGAAACTCCCTCACATCGCTGGCGTCGATCGTGATGACCTCCCCAGGTTTCGCCTTGCTCTTCCTCGCCATCGGCATCGACCTTTCCTAACCAGTGCTTGGTGCCCGCTGCCAGCGACCGGCTTTATCGGTGAAATTTTGGGAAGATTCTCTCACCTTTCGATAGGCGCGTCGAGAATTCACCTTTGTATCGGCTTGTGGCAGTTTCACCTTTTCGTAGGTGATGAGGCCAGCCGATGATTGAACGGCGCTGGGCTGCAGACCTTTTACTCGACCAGCGCGATGATCGGGTGGCAGCGATCTTGCCAAGAAGAGTTTCTGAGATCCAGGCTAGCTCAAAAAAACTCCCGCCTCGCCCACACCCCGTAGAAGCTCACCTTTAAGCGCTTTGCCCCTGAATCCACTCACCTATGGTCCCTGGAAATCCTCACCATAGATGTTGGCGGTCCCCGGGGGGCCTCACCTCTCTCCCTGTAAAGACTCCCCGGAGTCCCCGGATCCACTCACCTCATCCGCTGGCAAGCCTCGCCAAGTCTAGGTTTCGCCGTGTTTAAATTGTATTTAAGGTTTCTAAGGATGTTTAATACAAAGAATTCTCAACAGTGCGCACACTCAGCAAGTGAACGCAAGGAGAGAACATCCCGCTAATCAAGGGGCACAAAGGCGGCGGCCATACTTTATTGGTCATACACACATCATCCAACCTCACTCCCTGTAAAACCTCACCATACGACGGCCTACCGATATTGCTTCGGAGCCGTTCGTCAGTCGCAAGAGGTATCTGCTGGGCTTCACCACGCCCACTGCCTCCCGTAAAGGCTCACCTATCGCTAGTTTGTTCACCAGGCAGAGCGGCAAACTCTTGTTTGGGCCTGATACGTATAAGTCCCTGATGAAGCTCACCTTTCAGACCAACGCTATAGAGTGAGACTGTCAAAAGGAGTGAGCACATACTTTCGGAATGGAACTCACCTGGGTAGTCCCTTTTTGGTCCCTGTTGAGGCTCACCTTTGACCTCTTTATACGTCCCCTAGCGCGATTAATTTGGTGAGACCCAGCGCATTTGCCCCTTTCATCGCATGCTTATTGCCTAATGCAGGTTGCAAAGGCACGCCACTACAGCCCGAAGACTAGCTTGGTCTTGGAGGCTCCCCGTAGAAGCTCACCTTTATGCACGTTGGGCGATTCGAACGCTCTCCCCTACTCCCTCGCGCTGAAGGTTGAGATTAGTCCCTGAAAAGGCTCACCTTTGGTCATTTGGGAATACATCGGTCATCTTTAGCATTGCATTCCGGCAGCAGCGACGAGCGTGTGGGCCGATTGTTGAGACAGTGGTGGATCTGCTCTCCCTGTAGAGCCTCACCTTTGGTAAATAGAAGAGGCCGATGCGGGCGATCAAAGGCCTCGGGTTGAGGCTGTAGAACGATTGCCTCATGATCGCGCCTTGGCGGAGCCGCCAATCCGTTCCATGGGGGCGTTGTCCTACTGAGGAGTGTCGTACGCTCCCTGTGGAAGCTCACCTTTGACCGATTTTTCGATTAGTCAGCCAAGCCGAATCGCGTTCTTAGTTCGGCAACGAGTGCGGCCCTCTCCTTTGGATCGGCAAGCACTACCTCCAGAGATACTTTTCCTGAGTCCCATTCTTTAAGGCACCCGATCTGCTGGCCCGTGCGCTGAATTTTGTATTGGCGCGATGTCTCTTTGGGCTTGCGCTTATCGCCAGTATCGAGCTTTGCGCGTATCGCACCGACTTCCCGAGATGACAGGTCCTCTTCGATGATGCGATTTACCAGTGCAAGCACTTCTGCCTCGCTCACCTTCTTGGCGGCAAGCGTGATCTCGTAGCCAACGAATACGCCGAACTTCTCTGGCCGTTCGCGCATTCGGTCGAGCACAACGGCTGGAAGGTTAAGCAGTGCAATAGTCTTGTTTACGGTCGACAACGAAACGCCTAAGAGCTCTGCGATTTGCAACTCGGTTTGCACTAATCCCTTATCGATCAGCTTTCTCCACGCGAATGCATTGTCCAAAGGACTTTGTGCGCTACGCTCCT
Organism: Acidovorax sp. GW835-FHT14G06; assembly: GCF_058793595.1. Lineage (NCBI taxonomy): Bacteria > Pseudomonadati > Pseudomonadota > Betaproteobacteria > Burkholderiales > Comamonadaceae > Acidovorax > Acidovorax sp. GW835-FHT14G06. The sequence goes on along the minus strand of NZ_JBXAGA010000022.1, from coordinate 16,164 downwards.
CATTGAGTAGCCAACTTACGCGATAGAGTTCAAGATCACCCTCGTGTGGGCGAATAACTAGGTCGATGCTGTGTTGACCAGCTGCAGCCAGTGCCTTCTTCCGGTAGTGGCCGTCAATCAGTAGATAGTCACCTGGAATCGTCGGATGCGCAATTGCCGACGCCGGAACGAGTTGACCACGAGTCGCAATAGATGCTGCCAACTCCTTGACAATATCAGGATCATAGATATGGCGGGCATTCAGCGGGTTCTCGTGCACTCTATCAAGAGGGGCGGGCACAAGGCGCTGCTGTGTTGGGATGGAGCTTTCAGCGCTGAAAGTCCGGCCGGCCGGCGCCTCATTGAAGGCGACCGGGGTCGGGGGCGCTACACCACCAAGGCCAGCTGGACGCTCGGAAAGCACAGCATCCGCCGCAGCAAACCGCGCATTTACATCCCGCTTTTCTGCCGAGAGGGACGCTCGCATAGCGGCTTTGCGGTCGACTTTGGAAATCATCTTCTGTCCTTATTTTTTGCGCGAATGAAGATTCAAAAGGTGCAGAACTTCCTCTGCCATTAACTCCACCTCTTCCACTGCAACTGTGGAGCGGGGCACTTGATGAACGGTTGATCCCAGAATCTGAGCTTCTCTGAAGGCCGCGCGCGAACCTAAAGAGGCTTTCAAAAGAGGAAAATCTTTATCTTCGTCCAATAATTCCAACAGTTCTTTTGCTAGCGAAGTCGAGCGCTGAACCATGTTGGCAACGACCCGTGCGACGAGCTCTTCGTTGTTGGCCTGCGCTGCCTCGGCCAATTTTTTAGCAGACTCTGCCGCCCAGATATCCGCCGGGCTTGGGACCAACGGAATGAGTGCCAAGTCAGAGATCAACATGGCCGATGTGGGGGCTGCAGAGTTCATCGCCGGAGGGCAATCTACAAAAATCACATCGAATTTGTCGATGTGATTTTTTACCTCTCTGTGCATCTTTCCCTCCATGGGAGCCAGACTAATCACAGAAGCTGGAAATGGACGCTCTTCAGGGGCTGCACTTGCCCAGCGGCTCGCAGTCCCTTGTGGATCCATATCAACAACAAGTGACGAATATCCACGGAGTCCGAATGATCCGGCGAGGCTCATCGCAATGGTTGTCTTGCCACACCCTCCCTTTTGGTTAAACACGGTGACCACTTTTGCTGTCATTGCCTACTCCTGATAGGTTGGCAGACTTTCAGCGCTGAAAGTCTCTGTCGATTCGTTGCAGGTGGAATTGTATTTCAAACCAAGAAAGACTGTCTTCTATTTTTTACTGAGAGAATTTTGAAAGGAAAATTTATTTCAACCTGTATGCTTCCTGTTGCACGGTCCAATGGTAAGAGCGGCGAACAAAATCTCGAGGAGGAAATTTTTTAAAAGCGGAGTCACTTTTGGTGATTGCGAGATTCGGTATTGCGGACGTCGCTTTTGCTTCGTGCTGAGATTGTGTATGTGGGGCAACTTTCAGCGCTGAAAGTTGGTGTTGACATCGTTGCTGTATTTGTAGGGCGTGTGGAATGGCTCCTGGTTGTCGGATTCATTATGTGATGAGGCATGAATTTATACAGATATATATTTCATATAGATTATCGCAAAATTGTCTGAAATAGACTTGCGGTGGACTTTCAGCGCTGAAAGTCCGATCTTTGTGTTGTGGCTATGTTTGGTGCAAGACTGGCATTGGGGCTGTGTGCGGATGAAGTAGAGTGGAAGCAGTAACGAAGGATCGAGGGAAGAGTGCCATCGCGGTAAGGCCCCGGCGCTTGAGACATTGACCATCATCTGTAGCTCAGATGGCCGCGGGTATTGACCTGGTTGCGAGATGAGATCGCATCGGCATGAGGAAATTGAGGCCGTCACTGCGCGTCCTGCTCCAAGTTGGCCGTGGTTGATCGTCAGAGCGGTTCGACTTCTTCTTTGATAAAACTGGCTCAGCGCACATCAATTCCTGACAATACCCAAATGAGCAAATACATCCATGTCCACACGAAAAAGATTAGAAATCGTGGGCAAGGAGTCGAAGAGTGAAGCCGGGCGAAGCGCGCAGGTTTCGCCAGCGCTGTACAACGTGGGGCGTCCCACGCGGAGCGTGTCGGCCGCCGCATGCGCACTTCTCTGCCGCGTACAAAGCGCCATCACTCATGCTTTCTCCACAGTCTCGGGATGCCTTCGCTGGCTTACACTGCCAACATCGGCCCTCCTGGCACAAGAAGGGCTTCGCGAACCCACTGTGCCAGCGTTCCACGCTTGGGATGGCCATGTGCCCTAATCGATCGTCAATCATGGTTGACGCGGGCTTCGACGAACAAATCGCTTGCAGCTTGGCAGATGATCGCGGCTACACCTACCTGCTAGTCATAGAGGCTCTCGGGCTGTGCCCCACCATGTTCTGGAACTATCTCAAGCGCGAGAGCTTGCCTCGCATGGTGGGTCTAGCGTGTCAGGGTGTCACTCTCGGACAGTGCGTGCGCAACATCTCCGTCTGGCACGAGCGCCACAAGCACACGCTGGCTTCCGGTGCCGCAGCTCTGGGTATCAGCCGCGCCAGCTACTCCAAGTACCTGCACATGAGCCCCGAACTGGTCCCCCGTACCGTCATGTTGGCCTGTGCCGCGCTGGATGAAGGCCTCGAACCCATTGGAGCAGGGGCAAAGCTATGACGGCAGACAGTGACTTCCTGGTGCCCGGTGGGCAGGTTCAAGCCCCAACCCCCGAGGTCATGGGGCGCATCGAGCGCAGATGGGAAGGCCTGCGCGAACGCGTGGAGACCAAGCTGCAGACGCTCAAAGGTGTGGATCGCAGGCAGGAATCCCGGCTCCTCGACCAAGCGGCCAAGGCCGGCACTGTGGCCAAGCGGGTGACATGGCTGCGCAAGGCGGCTGATAGCGTCACTGGCAGTGCTGCGCCGTTGGCGGCATGCCGCAAGGGTTGCTCACATTGCTGCCATATCGCAGTGATGATCTCCAGAGCCGAGGCGCTGGTCATCGCCAAGGAAACCGGTGCGCCGATGAACCCGTTGGCAGGGAAGTACACGATGGCGAACGTTGATGAGGACAGCGAAAGCTACAAGGCGGCGACGCAGGAAGCTTTTGGCAAGCCCTGTACCTTTCTGAGGGGTGGTGGGTGCGGCATCTACTCAAGCCGTCCTCTCCAGTGCAGGCTTCTCCTGAACATGGACGAGGACGCATTGCTGTGCCAGCTCGTGGAGGGAGGCACCATCAATGTCCCTTACCTGAACACTCAGGAACACCACGTCGATTCGGTTGTCATCCTTGGGGCTCACCAGGACTACGACGACATCAGAAACTGGTTCCCGAAGAATGCGCAACCGTGAGCCAGGCCGTGCCGCGCAGTCATCTCGTGCTGCTCTATTCATGGGCGGCGAGCAACTTCCATGTTCTGGTACCGAAACGGCGCGGCACTGGCTACCTGTCCGTTCCCTACGGGCATCACCCAATTCCTGGTCTTGACGCCATTGCGGATCGCGCGGGCGTCGATGTGACGGGGCTCGATGGGGCGCTTTCCCGCCCTGCAATGGGTGACCAAGGCTCTCCGTGCCATTGCCTTCCCTGCGCTGGCCTTCATGAGTCAGTGGCGTGCCAGCTCTCAGCAGCGCGCAGCCGGTGGCCTTGAGCACCAGTTGCTAATACGCGGACTGGACGTTTCGGGTCAGAGCGAGGCTGATCTGCTCAAGCATGTCGCAATGCGCACGTTCCGCAGCGTTGGTTTGAACATCAAGGAGTGAGCCCCGTGCTCAGCCAGAAAGGTTCTCCAGGCAGGGCAGGGGGTCGCCGTCATTATGAAGCGGTGCAATCTGAATGGGCTGTGATGAAGCCGCAGCCCATCAATGCGGCGAGCCCCACGCAAGGGAGTCGTTGCGGCCCATGGATGGGGTCTACATTTGCCATGCAACGCATTTTGTGCATAGTTAACTATCGATCAAAGCCAAGGCGATAGTTTTCTATTCTTTACACTGGTCGGTATTCTGAGATATAAAACTATTGTTTTAACATAAAACGATAGTAAAATATTTATGAAGACCCTCGGTGAGTTCGCTCAGGCCCTGTCGCAGGGGCAAAAGGCACAGAAGGTGTCTGCGAAGGATTTGGCTGAGCGCACAGGCCTGTCCCCGCTAGCGGTGCGCCAGATCCTTGCCGGTAAATCAGCGCCGCGCCTGACCAATGCGATGGCGCTTGCGGCCGAACTGGGCCTTGAGCTGGTGCTGGTGCCCCAGTCGGTCGCGCAATCGTTGTCAGCGCAGCCGCCCGCTGAACGCACAGTTCAAACGAATGTGGAGCGCTGGATCTCCAGCAGTGCAGTCCTCTCCGATTCCGACACTCTTTCCCCTGTGAATGCGCAGCGCTTTTATGGCGGTGGTGTGGCCACGATGTTGAACCCCAACAAGAAGAAGTGAGCCCATGCAATATCGTGCCCTGAATGTCTACCTTGGCCCCAAAATGCGCCCCGTGGGGCTCCTGTACCAATACGGTACCGGCGCCAATGCGATCACGCGCCTGGTGCCAGACCCCAAATTTTGGAACGATGACGCTGCACCTGTGTTCTCGCTGGGCGCCTTGGTGGCCCCCGAGGAACGCGCTGTTTTCCTTGCGGAGTACCACCGCCAGCCCTTCTTCAATGGGGTGGGGGACAAGCTGCCATCCTTCTTCCTGAATCTGCTGCCCGAGGGGCCGTTGCGGCGCCATCTAGAGGAGATTGGCAAGCTCGACAAGGACGATGATTTCGGGCTGCTGAGCCTGTGCGGGACGGATCTGCCGGGGGCGGTCTATGTCGATCAAGCACCGCTCAATGCGCACGCCGTGGCCAAGGTGGTGACCCAGTTCCAAGACGCACTGGAGCCCACGGTAACGCCGATACCTTTGCCAGAGGCCACCTCCCTATCCGGGGTCCAGCCCAAGCTGTCGCTGGTGCAAGCAGGAGGGCGCTATGTGGCGCGCACGAAGGATGTCCAAGGGGTGCATATCATTGCCAAGCTGCCCACGGTGGAGTACGCGCTGCTGCCCCAGGTGGAGGAGCTGTCGATGCGGTTGGCTGCAGTGGCAGGGGTGAACGTGTGCGATGTGTGGCTGGCCCCGCTGGAGAACATTGATGCCGACCAGCCATTTGTGCTGGGTGAAGGGCGGCAGTTCCTGGCTGTGCGCAGGTTCGACCGCACGAGTACCAAGCACATTCACTGCGAGGATTTCGCGCAGATCCTCGGTGTTCCCCCTGGAGAAAAGTACACCCACCCGCTGGCCAGCTACGCCACTATCTTGAACGTGCTGCTGCACACACCAGGACTGGGGATTGAGGCGGCATTGGAGATGGTTCGCCGCATCACGGTCAACGACATGCTGGGCAATTTCGACGGGCACATCAAGAATTACGGACTGATCTACCGTGATGGGCGAACACCCGAGCTGTCACCCGCGTATGACGTGGTGGCCTATTCGGCATTGACGCGCGGCCACGGCCACGCGCTCAAATTCGCCCCGGACGCCGAGAAAAAGCCGCGCGTGAGCCCCCAGGTGATCCGCCAGTTGTGCAACGCTGTCCCCGGCCTGTCAGAGCCTAAGGTGAATGCAGTGATTCGGGAGACTGCCCGGTTGGCTCTTGATGCTTGGCCACGGTTGATCGAAGAGTCATCGCTGCTGGACAAGCAAAAGTGCAACTTGATAGCGCACTTTGAGGCGACCCCCGTGATCGCCTCGCTTCGAAAGCGGGTGGATGCACAGCGCTCGCACACGCCAACCCAATGAGGGGCACGCAGTGCATTTGGCGACCGCTCTGAGACGCAGCTGATGGGTGGTCAAATGAGGATCTCAACTGTGGAGGGGCGCTTCGAATGAACAAACTGTCTTTGCCTGCGGTGTTGGCCGCGATGTGTCTTTCGGCATGCAGTGGTGGGGCGAATAGCGAGAAGCTGATGGGGAGCTGGACTTGCGACGGTCCAAGCCGTCCAAACATGGAGTTCAAGGCAGGGGGGCAGTTTCTCAAAGATACCCTCGGCGATCCCAACGCTCCACTGGCAAGCGGGCGGGCGTCTACAGAGATCAGTGGGACATACAAGATCGACGGCAGCAGCGTGACCATGACGCCGACCCAGTTTCGTTTGGCCGTTGAGCCCCAAGACCTGGCGATATTTCTACAGGCGTCACACGGCGGTCAAGGCCGTTTGAGTCACATCCGTGGCACTACTTTTGAACTCGCTCCAGGAAAAGACCTGACAGTGATGAGCTTTAGGTTCGAGGGTAACTCCGCGACCTTCCAGCTCACGAAAGTGATCGACGCTCAGGGCAATGAGGTCAAGCCCCCAAATGGCACTTGGAAGCCCTTCGAGTGCGTAAAGTCGTCCTCGGGTTCCAAGCCTTGATGCTGGGCGAATACTCACGAGCCTCTGGTCATGCCCATCACGAAGCGACCTTGTTCAAACTGCCCTTTTCGCTGTGACGGCGAGGGCATACCGCTGGAGCCAGGACGGATCGAGGGAATCGTTTCGGGCCTTCTGCGAGACGACCAGCAGACGTTCGTGTGCCACAAGACGTTGGACACCAGTCAGCGCATGACGTGCGCCGGGGCTCTCGGCGTGATGTCCAAGCTAGGCCGACTGCCAGTGATCGCGCGGCTTGGGCTTGTCTACGGCGTCATCACTACCGCCGACATCGATGCGAGTGCTGCCATGGTGATTGATCCGACCACGCTGGATCTGACCCAGGCGGATCTTGAAACGGAATAGGGGGCTCTATGGTTTTCGAGAACATGCGAAAAGAACTGAGCGAACTGGTGGGCCTGGTTCGTGTGAGCGAGCGCTATTGCACATCGGTGGCCGTGCGTCCCGATCTGGCCACCGATGAATCGCACGCGACCGAGGTGAAGCGCGAACAGCGCATCGCTGAGTTGTCCGCCAAGTTCGGCATCATGTCCTGAGGGGATGAAGAAATGCAGGCTCACACTATGTTCCAACCGCTGTGTCGTGACGACACCATCCACGGCGAAAGCTACTACCTCGCATCCGAGGTCGATGCTGTCCTGGGTGCTGGCGCAATCGCGCCTGCAGACCCCATGAAGGCAGCATTCGAGGCCAAGTACCACCGGGACTGGGAAGACCCTGCAGGCGATGAAATGAAGGCCATCTGGGCAGATGCATGGGCTGCGGCCAAGGCCGTTCAGCAACCCCAATCATTGGCAGGGCGCTGAGGGTGGACTGGCTCAAGAGAATTGCCCTCTGGTTTTCTCCGCGCGAGAGGTTCATCGCCCATGCGTGCGCCAGTCAAGACAGCGGTGCTCTTCAGCATTCTCACTTCGCAGGACTTGGACGCCTTCGTTGCGTCCATCACCTCTGCCGATCCTGCCCATCCCCTTACCGCCGCGTGACGCTGGCAGTCCATCCGTCGAACACACCCCAACAACGTGCCCCTATGAACGCCCTGCAGCCCCTTGTTTACCCCGTGATCCATCACCTGGATGCACCCACCACTTTTTCCGAAATCCAAGTCGCACGAACATGCGGCGCGGACGGTGTATTCCTGATCTCGCATGACGGCGCGGACCTTGAACTGGTGGACGTTGCCCGGACCGCCATCCGGGAGAACGCGGGGTTCCCGATAGGGCTGAATCTGCTCTCCATAGGGTGCGTCCAAGCCGCGATGATGGCGCTGGAGGCAGGGTCGGACATGCTCTGGGCCGACGATATGGGGGTGGACTCGCAGGGGCTCACGGCTGCAGGCCAGGAAATGGCCACCATTGCCCGTGACCATCCCCGCCTGCATCTCTTCGCCAGTGTGGCCTTCAAGTACCGCCCGCACGAACCCAATCCGGTCGGAGCAGCTGCTCACGCTCGTGCCGCAGGTTTCATCCCCACCACCAGCGGAGACGCCACCGGCCTTGCACCAGACCCGCAGAAGATCTTTGCAATGGGGGAGGGCGGGGCTCTGGCCATCGCCAGCGGCATGACCCCAGAGAACGTGGCGACCTACGCGCCGGCACTGACGCACATCCTGGTGGCGACTGGTGTATCTCACACGGAGCATCACATCGACCCTGCAAAGTTGGCAGCGCTGATCGGATAGGCATCGGCGATGGATGCGCACTGTTCGACTACGGCCTGGGTATAGGCAAGGAGCTGGGGGCTCATTGTCTGCCCGACTGCAAGGAGGCCCGTGGCGCGCGCCATCTCTTCGAGATCTTCAACCCCCACGGCGTCAGTCCTGTGTATCCAATCTTTCACGGGTGTCTCCTTGTCTCGACGGTAATTCGCATTGTGCTTTGAGGGACCTTTGGCGGCTACCAGTACCTGGTAGGTCAACCCGCCGCTCTTCGGTCCAGTGGCTCATCGCTCACTGAGTAGACGCATCAGAGTCAGCGCATTGCGTTGGCCCTGATCTTCATGGTTCACGTTGAACACCACATGCATCACATCAACTTTCTTTGCGATGCTGTGGATCTGGGGCACTAGAGCGCGCAATTCGTCGTCGGAGTAGTCGTAGTTGAAGCGATCTGACGCAGCCTCGCTTTTGATGTTCCAGGTCTCTTCGTTGCGCCCGTGGAGGCGAAGCACCGCCAATCTGGTGCTGGTGACATCCCAAACCGGTTCGACGCTGTTGAAGGTGTGCGTAGGGCTGTCCACGATGACATTGGCAACGCCCATCTCGCGTTCGAATTCCAGGGTCGCACATCGGTGCTGCCCCTCGAACCAGGTCTTGTTGCGAAACTCGACCGCGAGCAGCTGGTCCCCCATGCGATCCACGCACTCCCGGACGTGGGCCTGGCCATCGCGGTTGTTGATCACCCATGGCGCGAACTGGAAGTGGACCGCCGCAAGCTTTCCTGCACCTGCCAGGGGCTCCAATGACTGTTTGAATCGGCGCCACAGCTCATCGAGCACCGGTATAGGCAAATCCTTGTAGTAGAGGTTCTTCTTGCCTGCCAGCGCCTCAGGTAGAGCCGCGCGTATGTCCGAGTGCAGCACCTTTGGCTGGGTGGCATGGCCGGTGAACAGGCGAAAGGACTTCACATTGAAAACGAAGTCTGCGGGCGTGCGTTCGGCCCAGAGCTGGGCCGTGGAAGCGCTGGGCATCGCGTAGTAGGAGGAATCGACCTCCACCATGGGGAAGAGGCTTGCGTAGTGTCGCAATCGCGCCTCAGGCGACTTCGCTTCTGGGGGGTAGAACTTGCCAGAGTCGATCAGCGATTTATCTGTCCATGAAGCGGTGCCGACGAGGATTTTCACGGGGGCTCCTTTTGAAGGTGTTGGCTATGTGCGCTGTCCAAACCTCATGTCTGTAATTGCGCCCGCCTCTTTCCCTGACGTATTTCCTCATCGTAGGCGACTGCTTGCCGCGACCGGTGTAGGAGTTGAACGCAGCCTACTCAGCCAGGGTGCCCCATTTCATGCCCCTGAGAACATCACTCTTGAGGCAGCAAGCTCGGAAAGGAGATCGCTCCGCGTGCATGCCTTCGTTGCAGGGTCAATGAAAAACACCAGCGAATTGGGTTCCTCGGCCTCTCTGCATGGATTAGCAGTAATGAAGCTGGCGTGGAAGACCCCGAACAGTACAACGTGGCTGACCATCATCCCGGCGAGCGGTACACAGGCCAGGGTGTGGCCCCCGTGGTGAGGGTTGGCGAACTGGATTGGGTGCCTTGGCGGGTCCAGGAAGAGCCCCCCAATCCCGATTTCAATGAGGGTGTCGCGCGTCAGACCTACGGTGTTGATCGCGCGCCGATACTGCTCCCCACTCTGCGAGGTGATGGCCGTGTCTCCCAGCGTGGCCACCGTCATCAGGTAGGCCGTGCGACACATGAACCGCAGCAAGAGGTTCAGATCCATTTCCAAGCTGATTTTCATGGCACTGTCTATCGGTTGGGGCTCCGAGGCCTGGACTTTCAAGCCTCGCTTCTCCATGCCCTTGAGCACCTTGTCTGCAAGCTCTTTCGCGTCGGGCCCGAAGCCTTTGACGCCTGTCACCAAGCCGCTGGTGGGGTCCTTCTCGACAGGGTAGGGAAGGGAGAACTCAGCGCTACCCGGCGCCAACCTCACTCGGGCAGTATCGCCAGTGGGCAGCGCGCCAGTAAGCACCACATGGTCTTTATCTGAGCGGGATACAACCCCAGCGGAAACGGCCAATAGCTGCAGCATTTCAGAGCGAAGCATGGGCACGTCCAACTCGATGTTTAGCCTCTGGTTCTCTGATGCGTCAGCGTCGATCTTGAAGGATTCGGGTGTGCCCAGTGCGCTTGCCAAGATGTGTTCGCCGTTGACCGATTTGCACTCGCTCAAGGGTATGGCCAAGTATGGGCAGAGGGTATGGGTGGATTCCATGCGCGAGATCATAGGCAGTACGGACGCTTGCCGATGAATCGCAACGCTCGCTTCGAAGACAAGCTTTATCGATGTGTTGAAGGTCAGAATCGAATCGTGCGCTTAGTTTTAAGCCTCAAACCCACTGGTGAGGGTCAAAAACGAATAGATCGTTGCGATTGACTACCTTCCCGGTCCATAATGGCTTAAACCTAAGCGATCATTGCGATTCAGGAGCGTGTCTATGCAGATACAGGTAACGTCAGTCGAGAGCGTTGGAGTGGCCATCCGGGCTATGCGCAAAGTCAACAGTATCCGCCAGGAGGATGTGCCTGGGGTAAGCCATATGTTCCTGCGCGACCTGGAAAAGGGCAAAGACACCATCCAGTTCGGGCGCGTGCTCAAGGTACTCGATGAGCTTGGTATCCGGGTGCTTTTGGAGGTGCCGGATTCGCAGACATCCGCTGTGACGAGGGCCTTAGAGCACTTTTTGCCCAAGACAAACTTGGTTCTCCTTTCGACCACTGAGAACAAACTGATCCTCAAAAAGGTGCGTGAATGACCACCCGCACGCTCCAAGTCCTCATCAACGGCGCCCTGGTGGGCACGCTGCGTGATGCAGACAACATCTGGGCGTTCCAGTATGCCGGCCCCTGGTTGAAAAGCCCCGGCGCATTCCCTCTGGCCCCGTCTCTTCCGCTATCCACCGACTGGCAGGTGGACGGCTCATCCTCGCGGCCCGTGCAATGGTTCTTTGACAACCTGCTGCCCGAGGAGTTGATGCGCCAGGTGCTGGCCAAAGAGGTTGGAGTGGAATCTGCAGATGCCTTCGGCATGCTGGAGCGCATGGGCATGGAGTCGGCTGGGGCCCTGGTGCTGCAGGCCGAGGGCGCACCGCAGCCTGAAAAAGGCATGCAGCCGCTCACCTGGGGCGACCTGTCCCAGCGCATCCGCAATCTCCCCAGGGCGTCACTGAACAAGGACGCGCCCAAGCGCATGTCACTGGCCGGGGCCCAGCACAAGATGGTGGTTCTCTTTGACCCGCAGAGCCAGGAATTGAGCGAGCCCCTGAAAGGCACGCCATCCACCCACATCCTCAAGCCGAATTCGACGGCCGAGGGCTACCCGCACTCTGTGATCAACGAGACGTTCACCATGCTGCTGGCTGCGCGGTTGGGGCTCACGGTGCCCGATGTCTGGCATTTGTACCTCCCGGAGCCAGCGTTCATCATCGAGCGTTTCGACCGAACGCCTGGGCCTATCGAACCCGCCCGCGTGCATGCCCTCGACGGCATCCAACTGCTCAATGAGCCTGCATTCAACAAGTACACGAGCGCGACCCTCCCCAAGCTCAAGGACCTGATCGACCAGTGCCGCAACAAGGTGGTAGCGCGCTTGGAGGTGTACCGCTGGATCATCTTCAACACGATGGTGGGCAACTCAGACTCGCACCTGAAGAACATCTCGTTCTTGGTGGATCAGGACGGCAAACGAGTGGCCCCCTTCTACGACCTCCTGTGCACGGCGGTGTATCACACGCAGGTCTACAGCGACGGGGATGCAGTCTGGCCCAACGAAAAGCTCGCATCTCCCGTTGCTGGAGCGACCGTCTTCGCGGAGGTGACCTTCGAAAAGCTCCTTGAAACCGGTATGGAGCTGGGGCTCAACAAGGTCACAGCCGCGCGTGAGATCGCCAAGATTGTGGGCAAGCTGGATAAGGCCGCAGAAGACATCGCCAACAAGCTGGAAGCAACTATGCGCGACCCTGCAGGGCCCAACGGTATGCCCACCCGCGAGACTATTGGCGCACAAAGCCATCTCCTGCGTTCCATCCGCCTGATCGTGATTGGGGACATGCTCAGACGCGTCCGCTTGCCAGTCCCGGCTGCGCAGGGGCCCCAAGCGTAGCGACAAGCGAGCCCTGCAGAGGTAGCCTGTCAATGGGCTCAATGTTGAATTGGACGCGCCGCAAATGTGGAAATGGACGGATTCCGTTCCTTCATCGAAATTGACAAAGCAACTGCCGTAATGCTTTGAATTGGCTATTGCATTGCAATTAAATGCAATTCAACGCAAACAAGTCATCTGACTCCGACAGCCTGCACGAGACTCCCTCAGCATTGTGAGGCGCCCCGAAGGCACCCCATCAACTGAAATCCGCAGGCCTTGAGGAGCAGCGTGATCGATGAGCTTGCGAGGAGCACCCATTCTTTTGCTGGAAGAGATTGCGGCTGGACAAGCACCTCGTGGGATGCAGCAAGCCCCTCCAAGGCAATCGCAGAGCTTCAGCGGGAACATCGGCGCCTGGTGGTTGCGGTCCAGCTGCCAGAAACACTTCAGCCGCCTGCAGGATTCAAGCGCTGGTATGTTGTTCACCCTAGCCCTGAGGGGGAGGGCGACTGAACGTCTGAGTGGCCTGTACTAATACCTGGATCAGGGTAGCCTTGCCGAATGTACCCACAAAGGGTCAGTGAACCATTTCCCCTATCGATGACCAAATGAGACACAATGTGTCATCAAAGGAGCAGGAATGACCAAAATACTCATGACGGAGGCCAAGACTCAAAGGGGTAAATTGGTGCGTCGGGCGGGGAGTGCAGCTAAGCGCAAAGCCAAATTCCGCAACAAAGTAGGCAATGCCGCAGTAGTGATCAAAGCGGGTAAAGACTTTTTCGTGCAAGCTTTTTACGCAGATCCTATGCAGGTTGCAACCACAGTGAAAGTGGGCGTACCCGCTGAGCAGATGCAGTACATCACGAACAAGATGGGGTGGTCCCAAGACAGTGCAATCGCCGCACTTGGACTCAGCCGCGCCACCATTGGGCGAAGGTTGGCCAACAAAGCGACCCTTTCCACAGAAGAATCCTCTCGTGTGTATGGCCTGCGGCGCCTTATTGGCCAGGTCGAGGCGATGGTTCGGGAGTCCGGCAATCCCGAAGGCTTTGATGCCGCAGCTTGGGTGGGCAATTGGTTGGAACGTCCTCAGCCGTCTTTGGGTGGCAAGACGCCCTCAAGCTTCATGGACACGGCAGAGGGCCAGCAATTGGTTATGCAGGTTTTGGCGCAGGCTCAGTCTGGGGCTTACGCATGAAGTCGGTCTCCCTTTGGAGAATTGCCACCGATACCGCCGACTATGAGGCGCACGACTTGACAGGTAAAGGCGCTGAGATCACTGGGGGGCGCTGGAATCGCAAGGGCGTCCCTGTTGTTTACACATCCACAAGCATTGCGCTGGCCGCTTTGGAGACCATCGTTCACCTGGACACTGGAGAGCTACCCCTCAACCGTTATTTGGTAGAGGTGACGGTGCCCATGGCTGTGTGGGACTCTCGCAAGATAGACATGGCCAGCACCGTGCCTGTGGGTTGGGATGCGCGCCCTGCGAGCATGACTTCGCACAACGTGGGCGATGCTTGGCTCAAGGGGCTGTCTACTGCGCTCTATCAAGTGCCATCGGTCGTGGTTGGCGAGGAGTACAACGTCCTGATCAACCCGAAGCACTCGGACGCCAGCAAGATCACCGCCCGCAAAATCAGGCCGTGGCACTACGATCCACGCTTGCGCGCCTGAACCGCGAGGGGAGTCGGTTCCCTGACAGTTTTCGGAAACCGATGGTCACATTGCTCGCTTCTCAGGAAAGCGAAACAAAAGGCCCGTCATTCGAGCGGTATCTTGCTCATCCTCTGCGCCACCCTGAGAGCCCACTTGGAACCGTAGTCCGCCGACCCTATTGCGAGGCGCTCAGCCGTAGCGACCTCCTCTAGGGTAGGTTTTTGAAGACCATGTTCCGCCGCATAGCTGCATGCAGCCCGGTGCACGGCTTCCAGCTCAAGCCTGATCCATTCCCCCACATCGCGGTTCTTGCGGTGCAAGGCTTCTTCCTGGAAGGCGTCGTAGAGCACGCTGGCCGGGGCTTGGCGAGGGCGTAAAAAATCGTGTTCCATTTTCATCCTCGGATACGTGGGGGGCTCAGATCGCCTTCACTGATCCCTCTGTGGGGCTCACTAGGAAGTCCCCCTTGAATCCGAGCAGACGCAGCAGGTATTCGCGGATGAGGTCGTTCGCAGCATCGTATTGGGCCTTCTGCTGCTGAAGCGTCAGGGTTGCTACGCCCGTGTGCAGCACCTCGTTGCGAAGGTCTACCAGCGGTTGGAGGCTTGGGGTCATACCCTCAGCACCGAACATGCGGTTCATTATGTCTTGAAAGCCGAGACGGGAATTCGTCACTGGGTCCACGAACTTCCCGCCTTTGAACGCGAACTGCAACTGGGTCCCGTAAGTTTGCTTTATGTTCTCCAGCAACACAGACAGGAAGACCAGCCTGCATTCCATTGGAAGGCCTGGGCGCGCGGCCTGCAGCATGTAGTCGATCACCACCTTGAGGCTTCGCGCATTCTCCAGGGCCTTGAACTGGGGGTATGCCTGGTCCACAAACTTTCGAATCGCCGCGCCGTCCGCTGGCTCGATCACGGGATCAGCGTTCTGTCCTGACCGATGCACGCCGTTGCGAACTTTATGGGGGGATCCGTCTGGATAGTCGTGGCCGTAGCAGGCCACCTGCGACTGGGTTGCGAACGCCAAGAGCCAGAAGATGCGTTCAATCGCCTCGAGGGTTGATTCTTTCTGCGCTTCCGGTATGTCCTCGACAAGAATTTCAGCCAACTGATCGGGCTTCATCTTCATCACGAACTTCTGGCCGTCGCATGTGAAGAT
Organism: Acidovorax sp. GW835-FHT14G06; assembly: GCF_058793595.1. NCBI lineage: Bacteria > Pseudomonadati > Pseudomonadota > Betaproteobacteria > Burkholderiales > Comamonadaceae > Acidovorax > Acidovorax sp. GW835-FHT14G06. The sequence goes on along the minus strand of NZ_JBXAGA010000022.1, from coordinate 1,141 downwards.
CAACGTGTCGCGGCTGGCCTTTCCATCCACCTCATCGCTGAAAGACTCCCCTTGAACCTGGGTGTTCATGACAAATGCGCGGAGGTTGGACATACGGGTTGTCTTCAGTGGAGAGGCAGTGATTTTGCCCCGACCTTGCGAGCCGTTTGCAAGGGGCGACCACCTGGGGATCGACCTCAGTCTCGATGGGCTTCAGGTTTGCGTTTAAGCACTCAAGCCGTCGCATAGGCTGAGTTTTTTGGCGCCAAGACGCATCTGTGTGGTTTGCGTTTAAGCACTCGTACGTGCAACCGGAACGCGACTCACGACGCGCCGGTGGTGTCCACCCAGAGCCATCGAGTAGCATGACCGCGATAGCCAGCATGACTGGTATTACCTGACTAGACTGACAGCGCCCCAACATGCCGACTCCCCGCATCGACCTGACGGTCGTCAACGATTCCAGCGATGACCTGGTGGTGCCACGTAGCGCGCTGGTGCAGGTGGATCTGATTGCCACGGTGGTCGATGTGGCAAGCGCCAATTACGCGGCGGGCGCGAAGACGAAGCTGACCCTCTTTGAAACGTGCTCGGGGCCCGGAGTGCGTCAAGCGGCGCGCACGCTTCTGGTGATGGAGAGCTACAAGGCGGTTTGCATGCTCATCAATCACGCGGCAGACAGCTAAGCGAAGGGGGAGCGCTCTGGGAGCGGAGGAGGGGGTTCGGGCATATGCCGGGGCCCCAGGATGCTTATCCCGACTTACGGCGCAGCGTGTGCGTTGTCATGTTATCCAAGCAAACCACATGGGCCACACCCCAGTTCAGACGGGCGGATTTGGCTGGGTCGCTCATGGACCATTACGCAGGACTGTGGAGAGAGAACGCGATTATTTGGATTACATGACCCGGCCGAAGCCGGAGTCAGGCTGCGTGCGCTCTGCCACTTACAACCGACCCGTGGTTGTTGCTAACAGAGAGTGGATTTTGCAAACAGAATGTGGATCTGTTGATAACAGAGAGTGGACTTTGCGAACATAGACTGGACTGTTGATTTCCACGCAGAAGTGACCCACTAACCCCCAGGAGGGGGTGCGGATAAAAAGTTGGACTGGTTTTATGCCGCAAGTCCAAGGCTCACCCGGTACTCGATGGGGCTGAGGGA
>NZ_JBXAGA010000021.1:0-43146 GCF_058793595.1 Acidovorax sp. GW835-FHT14G06 | reverse complement strand
CGATCTACCAACACCACCTCCGCGCCAGTGCTAGCTTTTCGTACCGTCACTTATTGCACTGAAAACGAGGAGACCCCTCTTCCCTAGCCTCCCCAATCTTTGTCTCCCACACTCCTGTTTGCTTTGCCATTTGATTGGCTTCGCTAATTTTTTGTTGTGGATTTCCCATCTGGACGCCACTGTCCCGGAGTTCTCGAAATAGAGCATGGTGGATCGAAATGGTGATTTCTTCCATGGCTCTCTTCACGTAATAGTAGTTCTCCGATTTGAGCTTTTTGAATTTTTCTTGGTCGATCAAAGCACGCTGAGCAGCACCAATCTCTCCTGAGCTTTCCTTGGGAGCCGAAACGCTCAGCCCTGTAATCACGGCCATGGAATCTTCGATGGCCCGGGCGCGCTCGTCGTATGCCTTCTGCCAATGAGCCGTGTTCTTGTAGGTATTCAAGAAGTTTTCAATGCAATGCATCTTGCTCTGCAAATTTGCAAGTGCATCAAGGCTGGGGGGATCTACGGTGACGGCACGACCGATGCAGCCGTTGAGAGCAACGATTTCCGCGTTTTCGGGAATTGCTTCTTTATGGACCTCGACCGCTGCTCCAGACTGAGCCGCATGCGGCGCACTTTCACCGCTTTTTTCCCCACATGCAGTCAGTAGCGTTAGCGAAGCTGCTGCGATGTACAACCAAACTCTCATTCGATGCTCCTGAGTTGAGGGGCATCTTAGACCATGCATTACAAGATGAAACAACCTTCTTGTGAGGGAGCAAAAGTCGCACCGCGCGGGAGTTGTTCATCACACGCCGGGAGTTGTTCATCACATCGAAACTAGGTCAAAAAACGTCAAATTTCGCGGAGGCGAAAATCAGAACAAGGAAGTTTGGACGTCATCAGCACCGCCCTTCCCTCCTTTGCCTTTGCGCAACTGCGGAACATGTGGAGGTGATGGAAGAAGCACCAGCCCGTTGTTTTCCACCTTTAGCCGCGCAAGTGGGTACACGATTTGCACAGCCTTCAACGCTTTCAGAAAACCTTTTTTGAAGTCTCTGGAAGCCTGCTCAATGTTGTCCGTGTTGAATGACGATCCAAACTGCCCCATCAGAGATTCCCAGCGGATCGGCCTTGTCGGTCTATCCGTATAGCTCATTCGGTAGGTCAGCCAGGAATAGATATCCATCGCCAACGGAGACCCCCGAAGCGCTTTGTACGCGCGCAGGTCAATGGGAATGGGATGCTCTATCAGCTCGCTAAAAAATGGTGCGCTCAATCGAACGCTAGATTTCCATTTGCCCGCGTCGCGCTCGTGTTGAGGAACCCAAATCGCCCGTTCGTCACCGTCCACAGGGGTATCAAGATCAAAGGCATCTTCGTTTTCGAGGTGAAGACCATCAGCGATCAGCACGTTGCGCAACACGAACCCAGGATCTCCAGCAGCTCCGCGCGTCATTTGCGCGGTGATGAGAGAACCAAAGAGCCGCTTCATTTGCTCGGCAACGCGCGTGGAAGTCCCCCGCTCCCCTCCCCCGGACCGCAACTCTAAAACGTCGCGCAGAAACTGGCGCAGTGAGTCGCCCAGCTCGATGACGGGAGATTGATTCCGAACCGCTTCGGTGGCGACCCATGACATGAGCAAGCGGGGATAAATGCCGTAAGGAATACCCCCCTCATAACCAGCCAGGATACGGAGCTTGAAGTCCCCGTTCACGCGCGTGAAAACATCCGCCTTGGGGTCTTTGTAGGGCATCGTGGCCAAGACCAGGGCACGGGTCATATAGCCAAGCGTTCCGGCCTGCCGCGCGTCCTCGGCTTCGATGGCGAATTGTTCATCAATCGCACGGCGCACCCATTCTGGGACATGCCCTGCCCTGTAATCAATAACCGTTTGCTTCTTGGTGGCCATGGACAGCTATAATTTTTTTGCCTCTGCAAATGCATTGGCTTGACTACTTAACAGCCCGGCTCACCTGCCGGGCTTTTTTTATTGCCAGTCGGTACTTCTGCGGCGCAATGAACTGGTGGCAAGTAAGGCCGCACCTGCTTCGGCCACTTGGTGCAGTCGCGCTTGATGCGCGGCTTGCGCCTCAGCCAGGGAACGCTCAACGATGGCAGCTGGCGCAGTGATCGTTGCACGTCTCCAGCCACGCGGCAAGGTCCGCTCAATCGCCGCTTCTTCGATCACACAAGCCTCCTTGTAGACCTGCAAGGTTTCGCGCATCCTTTGAACTGTTTTCCAAACTGCCTGCCGCGTCACTGCAAATTTGTCTGCGGCCTCTTGATACGAATTTCCGTCCACCATCACCATGCGAGCGGCCGCGATGCGGTCGGCACTCAAAGTGCGTTGCAACAAGTGCTGCAGGGCTTCAAATTCAGGGATGGACACAGGAACAAACTCGCCTTGTGTCATAAAACACCCCACGTAGACCAAAGATCAATCAACTCAATTCCTCATTGAAGCGCCGCCCCTGTAGGGCGGCGCCATCCATTACACAACTACAGCAAACACGTCATCAAGGCGGAATTCGCTGCTGAACGAGCCTTCCAGCCCACACATGCATGCGGCCAACAGCAAGGCCCCGGCGCCCTCCGTAGAAAACTGGCCCGCGCGCAACCCGGCGAACACATGGCGGCCGGCGTTATCCGCCTTGCGCGCTTGGTCGAAAACCGGGCGCAGCGCTTCGATACATGCCCTGTTCTCTTCAGGTCCAAGCTCTGCCAAAACCTCTTCCGGCCGCTGGTGCTCCACAGCCAGGCGCTCGTAAATGTCCACCAGCAGGCTGGGAAGATCAACATCAGTTCCAGCGCTGGGCAGTAGGTCGCGCGTTCTCACATCCTTTTGAGCTACTGTTGTGCCAGCGACCTGCTCAGTACCCTTTTGGGGAGCCTTGGGGGATTTGGGAGCCTTTGGCTTTACCTCGTCGCGCACGGCCTGGGCTTTGGCACGGGCATCCACTTTGCCCCGTGTTTTCTTCAGCTCGTCCACCAGCTCTTTAGCCTTTTCAGGACTCACCTTCTCCACTTGCCGAACGGTCGAAATTACTTCGGTGTCAGCGCTGATGGATTCATTGACCAGCCGCTTTGCCTGCTCTGGCAGGTTCAGCAGCGAAAGCATCTTGGACAGCCACGGGCGGCCCTTGTTATGGCGCGCGAGGACAGCCTCGACCGAACCCAGGGTATCAAGGTCGCGTTGAATCTTCTTAGCTTCCTCGATCTGCGTCAGGTTCTTGCGGTGCGTGTTTTCTGCAAACTGCAGATCCTCGGCTTCTTCTTCGGTCAGCTCTTTGGCCTTAGCGCGCAGTTTCGTCAGACCCTGCAGGCGTGCCGCGCGAATCCGCCGTTCCCCGGCCACCAGCCGGTAAGGCTTTGGGTGTCCGGCAGGCATGACACGCAACAGAATTGACTGAATCTGCATCTTGGCGAGGCTCGCCCCAAGTTCAGCCAATCCCTGTTCGTCGTTCTCGAATTCTTCCCGGACCTGACCAACGATTTCCACATCATCAAGGTCTACATCGAACTCCGGCATTTCCGTATTTCCAAACAACGCATCAATGCCCGTTCCCATTGCGCTGCTACCACCCAGCATCAGGCCAGCATTTGCAAACGCATTCGTATGCGCTGGCTTGGCTTTCACTGGTGCAGTTACCTTCTTGACGGCCGCACCTGTTGCGGCGCCCTTACCCGTCTTTTTGCTCGTCATTGCCTTGGCGTTCATTTGGCCATCCTCCCCAAAATTGATGCACATGCCGCGCGCCATTCCTGCGCTGCCTTCGCGTGACCCTCACCCCGTGTAGCCGTCCATACTGGCCGCCGCAGCGCGATCGCTTTGCGAACGGGTGCGCGCTCCGGCAGCACCTCGGGCAGGATCGCTGAGCCGTATTGAGCGCGAAGCGATGCCAACCCTTCGCGTTCCTCGGTGCTGCGGTTGTTGGTCTTGACCGGCAAAATCCCAATGTGGCGAAGCCGCGGATTGAAACCCTGCGTGCGGACGATATGGATGGTCTGCAGCAGGTCGGCCACACCCGCCAACTCGTACAACCCCACGGATACGGGCGTCACAACGTAGTCAGCCGCTGCCAACGAGGCCATGAGCCGAACACCCAGCAGGGGAGGGGTGTCTAACAGGCAGAGGTCAAAGTCCTTGGCGAACTGGCGCAATGCTGGGCCAGGACGGCGGATCACTTCGTTTTCAGCCTTGTCGATGGAGAGCAGGGCGTTATCAGCTCGAATGATCGCCAGCTGTTCATTGATGTATTCCGGCCCCTCCTTTGGCGGCGCAGCGTCATACAGCCGCGAAGCCAGCAACCCGGGTTCTGCATCCTCAGCTGGCGGGAAGCTCAGAGACAAGCTGCCCTGCTTGTCCATGTCCACCAGCAGTACGCGCAACCCCGCCTCAATGGCTGCATAGGCTAGATGCACAGTCAAAGTGCTCTTACCGACGCCGCCTTTCTGGTTTGCAATCGCAAGAATTTTCATGTTCGGCTCGACTAAAAGTTTGTTGGTATTGCAGAGGGGTAGGGCGGGTGTAACACAGAATGCAACCAAAACGGGTTGTCAGAAAAATTTCGCCTCCGCGAAATTTCCGCCCTTGTCCTCAGTACGGCAGGTCGTCATCCCCGTCTGGGGGGAGGGCACCCGATGAATGAGGCGCATGCGCCTGATCTTGGTCAGGCCTGGAGCCACCTGCAGAGCCCTCCGGGCGCGCACCCAAGGGCTGCACAACCTCGGCCCGAATTTCGGTGCTGTAGCGCTCGATGCCCTGGCTGTCCGTCCACTTGCGAGTACGCAAATGGCCTTCGATATAGACCTGCCGTCCCTTGCCCAGGTAATCACGCACAAAGTCAGCCTGTTGGCGGTAGCAAACGATGCTGTGCCACTCGGTATGTTCCTTTCGCTCGCGGGTGGTTCGGTCGGTCCAACCCTCGCTGGTCGCCAGTCGGAAGTGGGCCACGGGATCACTGTTCGGCATGGTGCGGCACTCAGGAGCATTCCCGATGTTGCCGATCAGCATTACTTTGTTCAAAGAGGCCATTTGTCGTACTCCGTTGCGTAAGGCCCAGGGCGGGCCAGGTTGAAATTCAGAACAAGGACAGGCGCTTGCGCACAATCTCGCGCACCTCAGCCAAAGGCTTTGGCGAAAAGTGAAAGTCCAGCTCAAAGCCAGTCAGGATCAGCTGCGAGAGATCGACGTAGCCAAGCTCTGCCATGCGCGCATCACCGTTGAGCAGCGAGAACGCAAACACGCGCTCCACCCCAGCGGCGGCATCCTTCTCCAAAACCCACACGTCCGAGTTGCCCAGGAAATAGTGCAGAAACACCGTCTCCGCTTCCTCCTGGCTACCAACCTCCGGCATGTCGGCAATGCAGCGGGAAAGGTTGGTGGCAATTTCCTGGAAAAACGCCGACTCTTCCCCGCCATGCATCAATGACTGGAGCGAAGACCACTGAGGCCAGCCCATATAAGACGCCAACATTTGCGCCTGCTCAGTGGTCAAAATCGATTGAACTGTCATAAATTTCCTTTGCTTTGGCTTGACTATGCATTTAGGTTCATATGGTGACTTCTTTGTTCACCATGGACTCTATTATAGTCAAACCATTTTAAGCGTCAACCTATTTAGGTTGACATTGTGTATTAGTTTGTAAACCTCTAACCGCACATTCCGGGAGTTCTTCATCACACAAAACGCCCGCCGCGCCCCGGTCTTGGGGTATGGGGGACACCCCATGTAGCCGCCTCGCGGCGTAACCCAGCAGCCGCAACACCCCACCGCCTCCACCCGCGACACCCCACGGCCAGCGCCCAGCCGCACCCCTTCGCGCCCTGATAAACAGGGCTGTTCAATTTCGCGTCCGCGAAATCCCAGGGCTCAAAACACTCGAATTTGTGATGTAGGTATGTCAGGGCCATGCCCTTGTCCGGGCTTGCGGGGTGGCGTGCGCGAAGGCGCACGGCAGTGCTCCGCACCGGCCCCTACCGGACAACCCACACGCAAGGCGCGCGGGCTGCGGGGCGCCATGGCCTGCCCCTGGCCAAGGTGGGCGCTTGCGGCCGTCTTGGCTGTCTTTCAAGGGGGAAGCCTCAGCGGCAGGGGGATGTGCGCAGCACTTCCCCCAATAGCGGGCAAGGTGGCCTGTAGCCGTGCCCGCAGGGCAATCCCAAAGGGATCGAGCCGAGTTAGGCGAGCGGCGGAAAGCCCTGCAAGGGCGGGGGGCATCCGGTTTTTCACCCGCAGGGGGAAAAATGCCTCAGAAGCTAGACGGCGGAAAGCTATCTATCCCTTGTGCATCCAGCGCACGGCCCAGGGCCAACATGAAGGTAACCCAATCCCTATCGACTGCATCTAGCCAGGCGTGTACCTCCGTGACGTCCATCCGGCGAACACCGGACTCGCACTTACTCACGTAGCTCTGAGGAACACCGAGCTTGCGCGCCACGTCCCTTGCGTCATCCCAACATCAATCCGGGCTTGATGAAGCAGTGACAAAAAGACGGCATACCGGCGACGGCTCATAGGGAAAAAGATGGGTTTGTAAGGGCAACCCACCAGAGTGCGCCGACTTCCATCAAATGCCAACATGGGATCACGTTTTTAACGTGCCGTAACTCAATAAATAATCTCGTGGCATTGGGATTTGGATTTTTATATTTATCATCGCGCCAAAGCAAAACAGACCATTTTGCTAAGCGTAAAAATATATTAGTTCAGGTTCATAATGGATTTTCTAGATTTGGCTCAGCAGTGCGCCCCTACAGTCCATCCGCACACCCTCGCCGCCATCGTTAAAACCGAGAGCGGTTTTAAGCCCTTCGCCATCGGGGTGAACAAAGGTGGTGCGCAGCTCACCCGCCAGCCCACGACCAAAGCCGAGGCCGTGGCCACGGCCAAGGATCTGATCGGACGGGGACTCAACATCGATATGGGTCTCGGACAGATCAATTCAGAGAACCTTGCCCGCCTCGGCTACTCGGTCGAGGACGTATTCGATGTGTGTAAGAACTTGAGCGCGGCAGCGCTCATTCTTCAGGACGGCTTCACCCGAGCAAGCGTGAAGGAGGGTGCGAGCCAACAAGCCCTCATGAAAGCCTTGAGCGCCTACAACACGGGCGATTTCGCGCGCGGCGTCAAGAACGGCTATGTCCAGAAGGTCAGCACCAACGGCATCAAGATTGCCCAGGGATACGCGGTCCCGGCGATCCAGCTGGACCCCAAGGATGTAGCACCGTCACCAGCCGCCTCCGACACGCAGCCCGCCAAAGCCACGGTTGCAGCGCCTCAGCCGGGCGCGAGCGCCAAATCCAAGACCACCCCCAAACCACCCGCTGCAGGCTCCACCACAACGGACCCCTCAATGGTCTTCGGAACTCCACCAGCAGGAGAGGACGAAGAAGCAGCCCAGGCCTTGGTGTTTTGACCATGAAGCTGCTCATCATCGAGTCCCAAGGCAAAGTGGAAAAGCTGCAGAGCATTCTCGGCAGGGAATGGGTAGTTGCCGCCAGTCTCGGCCATGTATGCGACCTTCCAGAGAAAGAAATCGGCGTTGAAGCGCCGCAGTACAAGCCGCATTACAGACTGTCAGAACGCGGCGCATCAGTGGTCGCGCGGCTGCGCAGTCAGTGCGAAAGGGCACAAGATGTCTACATCGGCACCGACCCTGATAGGGAAGGAGAGGCCATCGCATGGCACCTTGCGCGCGAACTCAAGCTAGGCCGCGATGCCAAGCGAGTCCGCTTCCCTGCCATCACCGATACCGTGGTGCGTCAGGCAGTGGCTGCACCAACGGGGATTGATTACAAGCTGGTCGGCGCACAAGAAGCTCGCCGCGTCCTGGATCGGCTGGTGGGGTATCTGGTCAGCCCTGCGCTGTCCAACATCGGCGGCACAACCCTCTCAGCCGGTCGAGTCCAAAGCCCTGCAGTCGCGTTGGTGGTGACGCGCGAGCGCGAGATTGCGGCCTTTACGCCGACGAGCCATTTCCATGTCCGGCTGGACTTCCAGGGACAGCCGGGGAATTGCGCGGACGCGAAAAACTGGCATGCCATGTGGGAAGTGGTGCCGGACTTCGCACCTGAGGACCGCCCGTACTTTCAAGATGCCGATATGGCAGCGAGGATCGCCGCCGTTCAAACGGTATCGGTTGAAAGCTGTGAGGACGGTCAGCGCCGGCGAGCGCCAGCGCCGCCGCTGGCTACCAGTGGCATGCAGCAAGCAGCCAGCGTGAGGCTGGGGTTCGAACCAGAGGACACGATGCGGATTGCGCAGCGGCTCTTTGAAGGCGGGCACATCACCTACCACCGGACCGACAACCCGAACATCAGCGAGGACGATTTCCCGCACATCACAGCCCTGGCCCAGGCCAATGGATGGGCGATGGCACCGAAGCTGCGCAAGTTCAAGACCTCTGACGCAGCCCAAGCAGGCCACCCCGCGATCACGCCGACTCATTGGGAAGTCGAGCGGGCAGGGCAGGGCGATGAAGAACAAGCTCTGTATTCATTGATCCGACAACGCGCCATTGCGAGCCAACTCGCAGACGCGGTCTACAAAACTCGATCCGCCGTTCTGCTCGGCCAGATCGAAGGCAAGCAGATCCGGTATCGCGCGAAGGGCGAAACGCTGGCTGAGCCGGGCTGGCTTGCTCTCATGGGCGCCGCAACGCAGGAAGACTCGGCCGAGGCCGACCATGAAGAAGGGGAGGGCGCTGCAGCGAACCCCGTGCCCGAGCTTACTGCCGGGCAGCTGCTGCACCCAATTGGCGGCGAAGTGCTCGCCATGAAGACGCGAGCGCCAAAGCGCTATACGAAGGCATCGCTGATTGGCAAGCTGGAGAGTGAAGGCATTGGCCGCCCTGCGACATACGCGGCCATCATGGGAAACATCGAACGCCGCGGTTACATCACCACGCGCAAGCTGTTTCTCCATCCAACAGATACAGCGTTTTTCATCGTTGACCAGCTCACGGACAAGTTCTCTTTCATCGCCGTGGACTACACGCGCCAAGTAGAGAGCGAGCTGGACCGCATCGCATGCGGGCAAAGCAGCTACTTGGCCACGGTGGAGGCCACGCACGAAACGCTGCGCCAGGAGCTTGCCTGTCTCGACAGGAGCGAAGTCGCCCCCCGTTTTCCATGCCCCGAATGCGGCAGCGCCATGCGACGTGTCACCAGCAAGACCGGCCACTTTTGGGGATGCAGCAGCTATCCAACTTGCAACGCCACGCGGCCCGACCTTGACGGACAGCCAGGCGAAAAAGAACCGCCCAAGGACTCAGGCCACGCCTGTCCGCTGTGTTCCAAGCCACTCGTGCGCCGTACCAAGAAAGGCAAGGACGGCTACGACTTTTGGGGTTGCTCGGGCTTCAAGGACGGCTGCAGAGCGAATTACCCCAACAAACGCAATAAGCCAGATTTCAACGGCGACAAGGGGGGCAGCTCCAAGAGAAAAGCATGACTGCTCAATTTCTAGATGGCCTGCAGGACGCCGAATTGTCCCGTTGCTTGCAAAACAAGATGGTTGAGAAATTGGAAATAAGGGAGAACGAAAAATCACGGTACGAAGTACACGCAACACTCAAATGGAATTCAGGTGTTTTACCAGTCATAACAACCAGGGGCAAAACGCGCGAATGGGCAAGCCTCGATAGATTAGTAAAACACTTAAAAACAAATATTTATTCAGTCTCGATCGACTGGCATCTTAAAATCAGCACTCCATGAAAGGTAATCCATGCTGAACCAACTTAAAACCGCTTACATCATCAATGCACAAGCAAAGCGCGAGGTGAGTGCTAAAACGCTCTCTTTTATTGCGATGGCGTTGGTCATTTTGATTCTCATGTCCCCTGATCTAGCGATGGCCGAACCTTGGGACGCTGCGGCGCAAAAGGTTTTGGACATTTTCACGGGCGGTCTTGCCCGACTCTTGGCGATTATTGCGGTGATTGCCTGCGGCATCGCTGCCATCGCCGGTAAATTGTCGTGGGACTGGGCCATCAAGATCATCATCGGCATTGTCTTGATTTTCGGCGCAGCCGCCATCGTCGATTACATCATCAGCGCTGTTGGCTCTTAATCCAGGGGACATGAATGGAAGAAGCTGAAAAATCCGTTGAGCTGGAAGTTGATGAGTTGTTTGTCGGGCTCACACGCCCAGCAACGGTTTTAGGCGTCCATTTCACCGCATTTGTCGTTGAAATGATCGTCGTGGGCTGCGTTTTTCTCGCAATCGGCAACCCGATTTGGCTTCTTCTGTTCGCGCCTTCCCATGGCTTTTTATACCTGCTTTCGGCAAGTGACCCAGGGCGTTTCGATAGCTTGACCAAGTACGCAATGATTAACGGCAAATGTCTGAACCGAATTTTCTGGAAAGCAACTAGCTTTTCGCCTATCGGATTCACGTCATTGCCTCAGTCAAAGAAGAGCAGGAATTTCGCCTCCGCGAAAAAATAAGGAATCGCATGAAAGGCAAATTGAAATTTGCGTCTGCAATAGACAAGGAAATTGGAGTGGGCGCATTCCTTCCCTACTCAGGCCATGTCACGGAAAACATCGTCAAGATGATGAACGGCGACATGATGTTTACGATCAAGCTGGCGGGCGCAGCTCACCAGAGCGCCGATATTTCGGATTTGAACGGCTGGCACCTACAGCTGAATGGGTACATTCGCAACATCAGCTCTCCGCATGTAGCTTTATGGAGTCACATTGTTCGCCGCGAAATCAATGAATACCCCGAGGGGGAATTCAAATCAGAGTTCATCCAGAACCTGAACGATAAATACCGCAGCCGCATTGAGGAAACAACCTTGATGATCAACGAGCTGTACATCAGTGTTTTGTACCGTCCACAGCCTATTGCTGCAGGTCGCATCGTGGACATGTTTGCGACTCGCACCAAAGCGCAAATCGAAGAGGCCCAACTTGAACACATTGAAATCATGGAAGACCTGATTTCAACGTCGATGGCGGCATTGGATCGCTACAACCCCGAATTGCTCGGGTGTTATGAATTCAAGGAAAACCTCTTCTCCGAAGTGGGGGAGTTCTTGCACTACATCCTCAACGGCGAGTGGCACCGATTTCCCCTGCCGCGCGCGGAAATGCGTGACGTGCTGCCAACGGCACGCCCGTACTTCGGCAAAGGTGGCCTCATGAGTCTGAGAACTCCCACCGAAGACTTTTTCTGCGCCACGCTGGCATTTCAGGAGTACCCGGCACACACCCATCCTGGGCTGCTCAACGAGCTGCTGTCGGTGCCTTACGAATTCACCCTCGGACAGTCGTTCACGTTCTTGTCAAAGCCCGTAGCGCGCGGGCGCATGACACGCCAGCAAAAGCGGCTGGTCAATGCCGGCGACGTGGCGACAAGCCAAGTCGAGGCCATCGATGCGGCGCTGGACGATTTGACCAGCAACAGGTTCGTGATGGGCACCCACTCGCTCACACTGATGATCCGCGCGCGCAGCGAAAAGGATCTGAAAGATCACATTTCCGTCGCAGGCAGCATCTTGAGCGATGCAGGTATCAAGTGGTCACGCGAAGACCTCGGGATGGCCGCCGCCTACTTCTCGCTCATGCCCGGCAACTTCGACTATCGAATCCGCGCTGGCGACATAACGAGCCGCAATTTCTGCGCGTTCTCAAGCCTGCACAACTACCCCATCGGACGCCTCACGGCCAACCAATGGGGACCAGCTGTGACGATGTTCAAGACTACATCGGGTGCGCCGTTCTATTTCTCATTCCACAAAGGGGAAGAGGGCGCGGACGCGAAGCGGGCAGCGAAGCTGGACCCGAACCACAAAGAGCTGGCCAACACCATCGTGCTCGGCAAATCAGGCACAGGTAAGACCGTTATCGAGTGCTTTCTCCTGGCACAGGCTCAGAAGTTCAATAAACCGCCAGCTAAACGGCTCACCTCTGTGGTGTTCGACAAGGACCTTGGCGCGGCCGTTGCGGTCCGGGCCATGGGTGGCCGCTACTACCCCCTCAAGAACGGCGTTTCGACTGGCTTCAACCCCTTCCAGCTCGAACCTACACCCAACAACATCACGTTCCTGGAGAACCTGGTTCGCTTCTTGGTGCGGCGTGAAGGCATGCCCATCACCCCGCGAGAGGAAGCCGAAATTGCCAAGGCAATTGCCGGGGTGATGAATCCTGCAGTGCCGAAGGCTCAGCGGCGCCTCAGCGCAATCATGCAGTTCCTGAATCCTACGGAGCAAAACGGCATTTACATGCGCCTCGCGCGCTGGTGCCACGGATTCGGGCCTCTCGGCTGGGCACTGGACAACGTTGAAGACACGCTCGACGTACAGGAAAACGCAATCCTGGGTTTTGATGTGACCGAGTTTCTGGAAAACGCAGAAACCAGAACTCCAATCATCATGTATTTGATGCACCGGATTGAATCTCTGTTTGACGGTCGCCGGGTCGTTATTTTCATGGATGAATTCTGGAAACTACTGGACGATCCAGAATTCGAGGATTTCGTAAAAAACAAGCTGGTGACCATCCGAAAGCAAGACGGGTTTCTGGTCTGCTTTACGCAAGCGCCAAAGCAAGTTATCCGGTCACCCATCGCATTTGCCATCATTGAGCAAACCGCGACAAAGATTTTTCTCCCTAATCCCGAGGCGGACAGGGATGATTACATCAAGCACTTCAAGCTGTCTGAAAAAGAATATGAACTTATCCGCGATCTTCCAGAAAAATCGCGCAGGTTCCTAATCAAACAAGGATCGAACTCGGTAGTTGCCGAACTCGATCTCAGAGGTTTTGATGATGAATTGGCCGTACTTTCAGGCAACACGGCCACATCGCTATTGGCTGAGCAGCTAGTAGCCCAGCTCGGGGAAGATCCCGCAATTTGGTTGCCTGAATTCCACAAAATCCGCAGAGAAAGAATTGCATCATGAAAATCAAGAATACATTGGCAGCGGTCGCTACTGCTACAGGACTGTCACTCACTACGGCTCCTGCCTTCGCCTTCTTCGGCTTCAGCAACATTGCAACGGAGACAACTCAGATCGCCTCTTGGGCTGCCCAATACATTCAGATGTTGGAAGAATACAACCAACTCGTTGAAGAATATCGCAGCTTGAACGGAATGCGGGGAATGGCGAGTTTGGTGAACAACCCACAACTCAGGCGCTATCTGCCGGACGAATACAAGAACGTCCTAAGTCAAGGTTACGGCGACTGGCAAGCTCTGCGGGGCGCGCTGGATAATCCAATAGGCAGTGCCAACCTTGACAAGCAACGCAGGGATCAATTGGCTATTGATGAGGCAATGGCACTCGAAAGCTATAAGCAAGCAAGCAGACGGTTTGGGGACATTCAGGTATTGCTCGACAAGATCAACGACGCCAGCACACCAGATGCTAAGGATATGGCCGATCTACAAGCGCGCATTCAGGCCGAACAAGTAATGCTGCAGAACGAGGCCACAAAAATTGCCATGTTGAAAAACTTGCAGGAAATTCAACAACGCAAACAAACTGCGCAAGGGCGAGCAAACGTCAAAGTAATGAGAAATGCGCCTGGTTCGTTCGCTGACATTCGAACAGAAGCCGAACTTTTTGGAAACATAAAATGAAATTAAAAATTCTTTCTCTTGCAATCCTCCTGGGTTTGTTCGGCTGCAAGGAATCGGCACCTCCTGAAATCGACACGAACACTGCCTCCATTGGCGAGCTGTCCGCATACATAGAAACGAACTGTCGTGGCGATTTCAGAATGCACGTCCGCTGCATGAATGCGATCGACAGCAAAAGAAAAAAGTCTCTTGCAGAAGGTCGAGCGCAGAAGGGGTCGCTTGGAAACGTCAGAAGCGAAGCCGAACTATTCGGGAAGTGAAATCAAATGGCCGGTTTTTACACGTCTTTGATGGAAGCGGTGACTGCTCCACTTCAATCATACATTAGCTCCACTTCCGCTTCTGTTATCGGAGCTATTACACCAGTAGCAACAACCCTGTTAATGATATACATCATGTTTTGGGGTTGGTCGATGATCAGAGGTGTGATTACCGAACCAGTAACCGATGGAGTGACGCGAATAGTTAAGTTGGCCGTGATATGCGCCATTGCATTATCGGTCGGCTTGTATTCGCAGTTCCTTGTAGATTGGCTTTGGCAATCGCCAGATGCGCTTGCTTCAACGATTGCCGGGGGAAACCAAAGCGACAAGATCAGCTTCTTGGACACCATTTTTGAAAAACTATGGATTTATAGCAACAAATGGGAGCAAGCGGCCGAGGATAACGCTTACGCAATCGGAATACCTGATCTTCCATGCTTGATTGTTTCTTGGCTCATTCGTATAGCCTGTGTCATCTTGACCGGTTATGCAGCATTTCTATTTGTTCTCGCAAAAATGGCCCTCGCTGTTGTTTTAGCAGTCGGCCCCATTTTTATACTAGTTTTAATGTTTGAGAGCAGCAAACGATTCTTCGACTCATGGATAGGTCAGGCCCTGAATTTTGGATTTGTAATCATCCTCACTTCAGCGATTCTGAAATTAACTGGCTCTTACCTCGACACATCAATAAACACCGCTGTGTCTACCATGAATAGTGCCCAACCTCCATTTGTCGACGCGATCATGCTCCTTGCTGTTTGCGCGGTGATTTTCCTGTTGCTTCTGCAGGTCAGCTCCATAGCTGCTGCATTGAGCGGAGGAACAGCAGTCAGCACCATGGGCGCGATAGGGTGGGCGTACGCAAAGATTAGAGGCGCTTCCAGCCAAGCCTACCGGCTCGGTTCCGGTCGATCGCTCACTGAATGGCGAGGGAGACGGCGCCAAGCTGCTGTTAATGCTCGATGGGCTGCAAACAACCCTTCTCTTCCTGCCAGGGCAGCGGCTGCAGCGGCAAGGCGGATGCGCGGTGAACGGAAAAATACCGTTTCTAAAGATTGAAATTTCGCGGACGCGAAACTAACTACTTGAATATTATGAGATCCCTCACATTCCTTTTTATTGCTGCTGCTCTGTTGTCGGGTTGTGCAAACTCTCCAAAGCTACCGGCAGGGGTGAGCGGACCGTATCGGCCCATCAATACCCCTGACTTCAAACCCCCATCGACACTGATCGCCAAGGTGTTTGATTTCAAATATCGAGGCGATCCTGAACGCGCCATTGAGGCCTTGCGCGAAGTACAGCCTCAACTGACTATTCTCCCTGCGTCAGGAGAAAAGCAGCGTCAAGGCCTTGTGAACGTCGATCTACGACAAGTTACATTAGAAAAGGCTCTCTTCGAAATCGGAAAACAAGGTAATGGGATTTATGAAGTAATATATAAACCCGACCCTGCAAATAACCGCGACCTCGCATTCATTAAGTACGTGAAATGACAAAACTTAAATCAAAGAATCCGTCCGAGATTGACAAGTATGTGTCCGAGGTTCGATCTTGGGAAACGGATCGGGTCCACACAGAGCAAAAGTCTCGTCAACTCGCGTGGCGCGTGGCCGGCGTCAGCCTGCTCCTTGCTTGTCTCTGTGTTGGGGCGGTTGCCGCACTCGTCCCGCTCAAAACGGTTGAACCTTATGTCATTCGGGTTGATAACTCGACCGGTGTCATCGATGTAGTTCACGCTCTCAAAGGCGGCGACACAACGTATAACGAGGCAGTTAACAAGTATTTTGCTCAGCTATATGTCCGTGCGCGCGAAGGTTATTTCCGTGAAATTGCGGACGTGAATTACAGAACTGTCGGCCTTCTCAGTGGCAACACGGAGCAGCAACGGTACTTCGACTATTTCACGCCGAAGAATCCGCAATCGCCTTTGATCGTCTATGGCAAATACGCCAAAGTCAATATTACAGTTAAATCAACCTCATTCATTAAACCAAACGTTGCCCTTGTTCGGTTCGTGAAAGAAGTTGTGCGCGGCACTGACAGACCTGAACTGTCTCACTGGGCTTCAACAGTGACATTCAAGTTTGTAGGTGCGCCTATGTCGGACGCGGACAGAGCCATTAATCCGCTGGGCTATCAAGTGATTGACTATCGCACGGACCCGGAATCACTTACCGCTGTTGAGAAACAGGCGTACAAACCTCCTGAACCAAGTATTGCGCCAATGCCCATGGTCGCAGATACCTCTACGGAAATTCCGGCACCTTTGGCCTCATCGCCAGCAAGCGCAGCAAGTTCTAATTGAGGCCTCATCTATGAAAAAGATACTGACTGCCGCCCTGGCAATGATTCTGCTCTCTGGCGCCCTGGCTGAAACGACACCAGAACCCGGAGCAGCTGACCCCCGCGTTCGCGTTGTGACATATAGCCCAAAAAATGTTGTCCGTCTCAATACATTTTTTGGGGTTTCAACACACATCAAATTTAGCGAATCAGAGCAAATCAAGGATGTAGCTGTTGGCGACGATCTTGCTTGGAAAGTTATTCCGCGTGGAAACAATCTATTCATAAAGCCAACTGCAAAGGAAGGCGATACAAATATAACAGTCATCACCAACAGGAGAACTTATCACTTTGTTGTTGTAGTTTTGACGGAGAAAAATCAAAAGGCCTGGGCAAACCGAGAATTGATTTACTCATTGTCATTTCGGTATCCTGACGAAGAAGATGCAAATTCGAATGCACGAGCAAGAGCGGAAGCTGAAAAGGCACGCCGCGAAGATGTCAAAAACAGACTCGCGCGCGCACCCTCCCGAAACGGCCACAACATGGACTATTGGGTGGCGGGCCATCAAGAAGTAAGTCCAAGCGGCGCTTACGACGATGGCCGTTTCACGTATTTAATTTTTAACAACAACTCCGCTATGCCAGCCGTTTATGAAACCGATGAAACCGGCAAGGAATCGTTGGTTAATACTCATGTCAGCAGCGGGAATACGATTGTGATTCACCGTTTAGCTGAAAAAATCACTCTCAGAAAAGGCGATTTTGTTGCCAGCGTCTGGAATAAATCCTACGACCGGACGGGCGGAGCAAACAATCTAACCGGCACTGTCGCGCCTGACGTTGAGCGTGTTATCAAGGAGGTCAACTAAATGAGCCAGGATCAAAACAACAATTCGACGGCTGGCGAAGACCGCAAGGATGACTGGCGCGGCCAGGACCAAGGTTATCGCGGACGCGAAAACGGGCAGGGCCGTCCTGCTGATGATTTTGACGATAACGCCGATTTGCCCTCACTGAATCGAAAGCGCGGCGGCAACAAGCTAATCACTGCCGCTGGTTATGTGTTCATGGGCCTTCTGGCTGTGGCGGCAACCGTCGCCGTGATGCGAAATCCAGCTCCCCCGGTCAAAAAAGGGGAGGACACGAAGGTGTCAAATCGCCTGCCTGCGCTGATCGTTCCAGCTCCGCCAGAACCCCCTACAACCCTGGCGCCGAAAACAGAGGTGGTCCAAGCTGACAAAGAGGACGATATTTGGAAGCGGAAAATGGCCGGGAACCTTGTCGCCCAGGGCGGCAGCTCCGGCAGTGGCAGTGGCGGCGGAGCCCGCGCTCCAGGCCCCACGGGCAGGCAGCAAGCCGAGCAGGAACGCATGGCCCAGCTGATGGGGCAGGGCGGTGGGCAAGGCATGGGCCAGGGTGGCGGGACTGGGTTCATCGGCCCCGATGGCAACCCCATCGAAGACGGCGGCATGGTGACCTCCGCAGCCCACCAGAACGCTCTTGGCCAGCGACTAAAACCGACTATCACCGAAGCGGTTTCAGCCACTGTACTTCCGCGCCGGGACTATCTCTTGGCCAAGGGTTCAACGCTTGATTGCGCCCTTGAAACGGCCATTGATTCGAGCGTGCCCGGCATGACAACTTGCCGCCTCACGCGCGACGTTTATTCCGACAACGGGCGAGTTTTGCTTCTGGATCGCGGGACCCAATTGGTGGGCGAATACGCCGGATCACTCCAGCGCGGCCAAGCACGCATGTTCCTTCTCTGGACGCGCGCAAAGACACCTGCTGGGGTCGTGGTGAACCTCAACTCCCCAAGCACCGATTCGCTCGGCCGCAGCGGCATCAGCGGCTACGTTGATAACCATTTCTGGGAGCGGTTTGGTGCTGCGATCATGACCAGCTTCCTGAAAGACACTGTGAACATCATTGCCAACAACCGGACCAAAAAGCCGGGTGACGGCGGCGATCAGACCAACATTTACACAGGGACAGTTCAATCGGGAGAGCAGATCGTCGGCGCCATGCTCAAGGAGCAAGCATCCATCCCATCTACCTTGATCGTCAACCAAGGCCAGCACATCCAGGTACTGATGGCCCGAGATCTCGATTTCAGCGACGTCTACGGGCTGCGAGCTGTTCAATGACGATCACCAGCGCTCACGACACAAGCGCTGCGGCTGCACAGCCGACCCCGCACAGTGGGGAACGGCTCGTGCGGCGCGCGATGCTGGACACGTACCTCAAGCCAATCTATAGCCACCTTGCGGGCGACGTTACCGAGGTGGCAATCAATAAGCCTGGGGAGATATGGACAGAAGGCCCTACGGGCTGGATTCGCCATGCCGCGCCTGAATTGACCTATCAAAGCTGCCTGCATATAGGGCAGCTCATCGCCACCTACAACGAAAAAGATATTTCGATTGATCGCCCCATTCTGTCGGCGGCGTTGCCCGACGGCGAACGGGTTCAAGTGATTATCCCTCCGGCCTGTCTCGCCAACACGGTTTCGATGACCATCCGTAAACCCAGCATGACAGATAAGACGCTGGACGAATTGGAAGGAAGCGGTGCTTTCGCGGAAGTAGACGACGCTTCGGACGGACTACGCCCTTTTGAAATCGAATTGCTGGAACTCAAAAAGAAACGTCAGATTAAAGAGTTCCTGCATAAAGTCGTTTTAACAAAACGCAATTTGCTCATTGTGGGCAAAACGGGTTCCGGCAAAACAACACTGACTCGCAGCCTTATTCACTCCATCCCAAAGACTGAGCGACTTGTCACGATTGAGGATGTGCACGAGCTTTTTATGGATGACGTGCCAAACAAGGTCCATTTGCTCTATGCACGCGAAGACGAAGGCGGCTCAAAGGTGACGGCCAAGCAATCGCTTGCATCATGCTTGCGGATGAAGCCTGACCGGATTTTACTTGCCGAATTGCGAGGCGATGAAGCCTGGGAGTTTGTTAAATCGATTAATACCGGCCACCCCGGCAGCATCAGCACCATGCACGCTAATGGCGCATGGGAAACTTTTGAGCAATTGACCGCGTTTATCAAAGACTCGCGCACAGGCGCTCACCTCGAAACTAACGATATTAAGAAACGTCTCTACACAACAATTGATGTTGTGGTTTACATGGATCGTTGGAAAGTTCGTGAAATCTTCTATGACCCTGAATTTAAACGCCAACAGATGGCTTAAGCCCATTCTTTGGGTCGGCCTTGCGGTCGCTGTTATTTTTGTGTGGCTCCACATAGCTGGAGCAGTTGTCCTGGCTGGCGTAGGCAGAGACTTTAACAAAGTCAACGCATTGACGTTCATTCAATATGCTGTGTACTACGGTGGACAAAAGCATATTGAAAATTGGCTTTGGTCTGGCGCGGGCCTCGGTACGGCTGCGCTAATTCTGCCATTGGCATTCTTTTTCAAGCCTGAGAAACGAAGCCTGCATGGCGATGCTCGATTTGCTTCCTCCAGAGAAATACGCAAAGCAGGGCTTCTTGGCACGAAAGGAATAATTGTCGGTAAAAAGGGCTCTGACTACCTAATGTTTGACGGTGCCCAGCATGTGCTGCTCTCAGCGCCTACGCGCTCCGGAAAGGGAGTCTCAGTAGTTATCCCCAATCTTCTAACTTGGCCCGAAAGCTGTGTGGTTCTCGATATCAAGCGGGAAAACTGGGATATCACGAGCGGCTATCGCCGCAAGTACGGTCAGCGCTGCTTCTTGTTCAATCCAGGAGCAAGCGACGGAAGGACGCATCGCTATAACCCGTTGGGCTACATCAGCGAAGACCCAGGCAAGCGAATTGACGATATTCAGAAGATCGCAAACATGGTCTTCCCTGATCTGCAAGGGACCGATCCGATTTGGACGGCTACACCTCGGAGCCTGTTCTTGGGTGTTGTACTGCTTCTGCTGGAGTCACCGGGCAAGCCGGTGACACTTGGCCAGGTATTGCGGGAGACATTGACTGACGGCGACGGGAAAGACTACTTCGACAAGGCGATTAGGGACCGTCGAGAGGCTGGCCGGGGACTCTCCGGCGCGTGCATCAGGGGCCTGCAAAGCTACACCTCTATCGCCAGCGAAAACACCCGCAGCGGGATCATGACCTCCTTCCGCTCCCGTCTTGAGCTGTGGATGAATCCGGCGATTGACGCAGCCACCAGCGAGAACGATTTCGATTTGCGCGAGTTGCGCAAACGAAAAATGTCAGTTTTCATCGGCATCACGCCGGACAACTTGGAGCGCATGGCTCCCCTAATCAACCTGTTTTTTCAGCAGCTCGTCGATCTGAATACGCGGGAATTACCTTCTCAAAACCCCGCGCTTAAATTTACCTGTCTTCTTTTGATGGATGAATTTACTTCAATGGGCAAGGTGAATATTCTAAGCAAGGGTATTAGTTTCATCGCGGGATATGGACTTCGGATGATGCCGATCATTCAAAGTCCGGCACAACTCACGGACGTTTATGGCCGGGAAGCAGCAGAAACGTTTCGGACAAATCACGCCCTTAACATAGTTTTCCCCCCTAAGGCTTCCGAGACCGAAACTGCCCGCGATATATCTGAATGGCTTGGGTATACAACCACAAAAAGCGCTTCAAAATCAAGAAACACGGAAATATTCAAAAAACGAAATTCATCTGAGAGTGTTAGTGACCAGCGCAGAGCCCTGCTTTTGCCGCAAGAAATTACGTCACTAGGACAAGAAACTGAGTTGATCGTCTTGGAAAACGTACTCCCGATTCAGGCCAAGAAGGTTAAATATTTCGCGGACGCGAAATTCATGGACCGGCTGAAAGACGTTTCACCTTCGTTGAACGCAATAGGTAGTCGCATTCCAACCAAGCAGGAAATGGATGATGCCATGCGAGCCGGTGAACTTGCTGCTCCAGTACCACTACTCAACATAGAACACTATCAGGACATTATCGCTTCCGCAGAGGGCGCAATTGAACGAGTTGACAAAGACTCCGTAAGGACTCGCGCATTTATTCCTGATGACTATCCCAAGATTGCGGAAATTGATTTCGCCTTAAATCTTTCACGCATCAAAGCGCCCCCGGTAGGGGAGCGCACCATCGACAAGTTACACGAATTTGCAGATCAGCTAAGCCGTGAACAAGGCTTCTTAATCTAAAATTCATTGCGATTATCGAGAACGGATTTAACATGTCTCAAGAGCAAGTTATTAGCAATGCTGAGAAGCCGCGCAAATCGGATAATGAAAATTATCCTCGATCCCCTGCTTACGGCATCATGCAAATCAACGACAAGCCTGCCACAGCCATTCAATTCGAGCATGTAAATGTTGATGGAAATCGACGTTTCAACGTCAATTTCATGCTCGATGAAAAACCCGTCACGCAGCTTCGAGAGCTGGACTCTGAGGGGTTGGCAGATGCCGTAGGTAACAAGAACGCCGCCTTCATTCTGGCCCGCAGTGAACAAAGCGGCTCTCTGAAAGGAGAAACTTTGGTGAATGAATACGGGCTATCACCCGATGAAAACAATCGCCGGATGATGGCCAAGGAAGAGCGGAAGGGCGCGATCCTCGATCCCGAAGCGCTCGCATCCGTTGCTTCAAGGCGCGAGGCAGACACTGAGGCCGCTGCAAAGGAACTGGCCGAGCACCGTCAAGAGGCGCTGAACGCAATCGCCAAAGACCAACGCAAGCCAGAAAAAAGCGCAGGGCAGGGGGCCGATGGAGGTGAGAACGAAGTTCAATCGGATGAGGTTTTCAGCCCGGCTGAGGATGATCGCCCGCCCATCGTTCCCCAGGACGTTGCGGCGAAGTACCTCAAGGTAGGGGATCAATACCACTTCCAGCGCAATCCAGAAGCCGTTGCCTTCCGTGATCGTGGGTCCAAGCTGGAGACTCAAACAAACAGTGCTGCGGTCGCCGATTCCATGGTGCGTATCGCACAAGCACGCGGCTGGGACGAGATACGTGTTACCGGCAGCGAAACATTCAAACGGGAGGTTTGGATGGAAGCTGCAGCACGGGGTATGCATGTGCGCGGCTACTCACCCACCGATGCTGACAAAGCAAGGCTTGCCGCCATTCAGAGCAAGTCCGAATTTCGCGGCCGCGAAACCTCTAACAGCGTTGAAGGACAAAGGACACGCGAGCAGGACAAGGCCGAGGCCTTCAAGAACGAGCGGCCGGAAACGGCGATGCAGAAATACCCCGACCTGGCTGGAGCCTATGCAGGGGTGGAAGCGGCGCGGCGCCATGTGGAAAAAGAACAGCTGTCGGGTGAAGAGGCAAAAGTTGTGATGGCTCGCATCAATAAGAACGCACACAACTCCATCGAGCGAGGCCACGTTCCACAGGTCCAGGTCAATGAACGGAGCCAGGATCGCGACCTCGAAAAAGAAGCGGCAGCCCACCGCCATCGTGAAAAAGAATTCGGACGCTGAGCAAAGGCAAATGCAATGAAAACCGCACTTCTAATCGTTTTATCCGCCCTGACTCTCGGCGGCTGTGCAACCCAGGAATTCACAAATGGCGTAGCCACCAGCCCGCACTACATTGCATCAGGGCATGTTGGGACTGCCAAGGCATGGGTGTATGCCCAGCGCACTTTGTTTGAGGGCAGGGCAGGGGTCGATTACCGGTTCACCACGCCAACGGGCGAACCCATCAAGGCCGAAAAAATAGGTGATTACTACAGTCTGCCAAACCTTGAGAGGGATTTCGTTGCGATAGAAAGCGTACATACTATGCGGTTTGTCCTTGCTCCCGCCACTTGGACATTTGCACGCACAGGCGCAACCCATGAATCCTTCCCACAATGAATTCAACCTATAGCGAGCTGTTGAAGCAGCGCACCGAGCTGGATCAGAAGATCGAGCAAGCGCGCAAAGAAGAACTGGATTCGGCTATCCAGCAGATCCGTGACCTCATGGATCAGTACGGCATCACGGCGCAAGAGATCATGCCCAGTGGTGCTCGAACTGCTGTGCGTCGCGAGCGCGCAAAAGTCGCACCGAAGTACCGCGATCCTGCGACGGGCGTCACATGGTCGGGACGCGGCAAACCCCCTGCTTGGATTGCAGGCAAGGACCGTTCCCTCTTTGAAATCAACTCCCAGGCGTAAAATCCCTCCTGAAAGGGTCGTGCCATGGCTACAGCAACACAGTTCGACAGCTATTTTTTCGGCAATGGGCTGGTGGACGATGCTCGCAAGGGCATTGCTGAGGCAGTTGCACGCACCCGCGCGGCAGGCCTACCTGTTGAGGGCTATGCCAGTAGCCCGGCAGTGCCAACACCGCTTGGCGCACCTCTCACGCCCAGTGCTGCAGCACCGGCAAAATCCACCGACACCGAGCCAAAAAAAAAGCGGGCTTGATGAGCCGGTCCGATGATGGGCAGAAGGAAAATTCTGCGCCAGTGATGTTCGTTTTTGCTGGGCCAAACGGCTCTGGCAAATCCTCCATCAATGCTCAGGTTTTGAAGAACCCTGCGTTGGGTTTTTCCGGCGAGTACATCAACGCTGATGACATCGCCAAAAGCATGGAATCTCAGATTCCAGACTACCAAACACGCAACATCAAAGCCGCAGAATTGGCGGAGTCTCGGCGTCTCATAGCCCTGCAGTCCGGCCACTCGTTTGCCTTCGAGTCGGTCATGTCCACGCCGGAAAAGGTTGCGCTGCTCACGCAGGCGCGAGAACGCGGCTTTCAGGTTGCGCTGGTATTCGTCACAACGGACGATGCCGAGAAGAACGTGGCCCGTGTCAGCAACCGCGTAGCCATGGGCGGGCATGCTGTCGAACCCGACACAGTGCGCAAGCGCTACCACAGCGCGATGCAGCTGCTTCCTGCGGCCGTAGAGCACTCCGATAAGGCCCTGATTTTTGACAACTCAGGCACAACCCCCATTCGTGTCGTCACCAAGAATGGCCCGGACGTGGTGATTGAGCCCAATGCGCCCCAGTGGGTGGAGTCGCAGTTTGCGGCGCCGTATCGGGCGCGCCAGGCCTCTTTAGACAAGCTTGAAGCCGTGGCCAAGGGCTCGGCACCAAGCATCACGATTTCAGAGGCTGCAGCCCAGCATGGGCGCGGCTACAGCGGCAGGATCGTGGACCAAACCTCACTCCACACGCTGCAGGAAGCCGGCGAGGCTGGATTCATCATTCACGACAAGGCATTAGGCCCAAAGCGCGACTTTGATACCGGCACCTATGCGCGGATCACCTACGCCTATGACAAGGGAAAAATTCCCCCTGAGGAAGTTGTTCAACGCCTTGAACGCGAGGCCCGAAGCGCAGCGTTCAGAGAGCTATCACGACAAGATGCCGTCAAGCAGCACCCGGAATTGCAAGCCAGCTATGCCCAGCTCGATGCGCTGAAAGCCCAAGTCGAAGTCCAACACCTATCTGCGGCAGAGCAAGCGACCGTCATGGAGAGGTTGCGCGAGAACATGGCGCGATCCATTGAGCGCGGCCAGGGGCAAGATCAAAACGCAGCTGCTCACGTAGGGCCAGCCACTCAATCAAGCCGCAGCCAAGACCGGGAGCGCTAGACAATCGTCCAGTTTTCTTTATACTGATATCGTTATACCGAAGTCATTTGACATAAGATAGATCGTATAAAGGACCTGTAGTCTGTACTCTAAGTCTCCGTCGGGTCCGGCGCGCTGCGCTTTCCTTTTTTCTTCTATCAGGGCTTCAAGATAAGAAGTTCACGGATGACTTCGTGGTGGGTGTTTTTCATGGGCACCGGTTCAACCCGGAACCCATGCCGATCCGCCATTGCACGTACTTCTGGCGCATCGTCATATGTAAGCATCACCGAACCACGAACCGAAGCCATAAGCGCGAACAGCCCTTCATGGTCGATTTCGTTGTGGGTGTAGAGCCGTGAACCGGCTTTCTTTCCGCCTGCGGTGTAGGGCGGATCAACGAAGAAGAACGCATTGGCATCATCGGCGTAGCGCTGCACCACCTCGAAAGCATCGGCCTGCTCGAAGGTGATCCGCTCGCGCATGGCCTGCAAGGCTTCAATGCGCCGGACCAAAGTTTCGGGATACCAGCGGGATTTGAGTCCGCGTCCGGCCTCTCCGGCCTTAACGAGGCCGGCGCCAGCGGCCATAATGCCGCCGCGCTGCATCCGGTTCTTGACGATGGTACGGAAGGCCCGTCCGCGAACGGTCTTTGGGTTAACGTCAAGGATCGCCCGGACGTTCTCAAGGTTCACATCGAAGTCGATGATCTGCTTACAAAGCCATTTAACGTCAGCGGGCTTGCCGTGGAAGATGGTTTGCCAGACAGCAGCCACATCGTCGTCCAGCTCCCCCAAAAAAACGTGTTCGGCCAAGCCTTCAGCGGCGGCCGACAGGCCCGCCATTGCTCCACCCGCGAAGGGTTCCACAAACACCGAGGGCGTGATCTTGGAGACCGTAAGCCACTTGCGCACCTCTGGGACAAGCCAAGTCTTTCCGCCCGGATAGCGGAACGGGCTGAGCTGGCGAACCTGCGCAACGTTCGTCGGGGCTTTCTTGTCGTGAAGCTGTTGGACGAGTGAGGTCAGCGCCTGCGCTTTGTCGGGGTCAACGAGGTGATGCCTCAGCCCTTCAAGGGCTGGTTTGCATTCGCTATGAACCAGTACCGTGGCGCGGGTGACGCCTTGCTCTTTCAGGCGTTCTATGCGGCGGTTCTGCCGTTGTAGCGCGGTGGCGTCGGTCGTCATTGTTATTTTTTCCGTGAACATTCACGGAGCCTAACAAGGGCTCATAGGCGCGTCAAGGACCGTGAATGTTCACGGTTCTGCAAAACAACAACTTGTGGTCAGTTTGCGGCGTCGGAGCCGTTTCCGTTCTCAATCGGCAGACCGTCTTCGACCGGCTCAGTGATGGGCACCGGATGCACGATCTTGTCAGTGATGCGCGTCTCAAACACCGGCAAAGGAACCGGCTTGCCACCCGTTAGCCCTTCCACCGAGCGCTCAAGCGTGGTGTAGCGGACTTCATCCCGCACGATGCGCGTGCGCTTCTGGCCTTCGACCTCTTCAAAGCGGACGACGAACCATGCAATGTCAGCATTGGATATGTCGGCCACGTTGTCCATCTCCCCGATGGAATCGAAGAAGGCCCGATCAACGACCACTGCCATCTTCTTGCCCCAACGGCGAAGCGTCGGGACCTTGATTTGTAGCTGGGGCATCAGTCGCTTTGGCCCACTACTACGATAGTCCGGCCGACGACGACCAGCTGGAAAAATCACCCAATCCACACCCGGATCATTGAACGCTTCAAACTCGCCCTTCATGGCATTGCCGCTGAAATACACCGCTTGAATTTCGAGTGCAGCCCAATTCATGGGCGCATCATTAGGCGTTTTCGAACTCACAAGAACCATGTCGATTCGGCCTACGTCATCACCACCTTCACTGTCGGTTGAAGCTCCCGCTTCAAGGAAACCTACTTCACCAACAAGCAAGGGGTTCGGATCGCCAAGGATGGTTTCTCCTACCCACTTAAACACATCAAGATCATCATGGAATCGATACGGACAGGTGGCGCGAAGCTCGCCTTGTTTTCCCGCTACTGGAACACCCACCGCCCGACCAGTGTCTGGGTGGGCGTCGTAGGAATACAGGCGTAATGAACAAACACCGCCTTCTTTGGAACAAATAGCATCGACCTTACGAGCCTGGAAAGGGCACGGTTGCGGTAATCGCTCTTTTTTTGGCTTCAACACTTCCCCGGCGAGCTGGCGGCGTTCGTCACCGGAAAGCTGCGTCACGTTGAAGCCAAACCATTCGCCAATTCCAAAGCGCGGGCTACTGTCTTTAGGTTTTTTTGCCATAGCCACACAAAGTAACACATGAAGTGCGCTCAAATTGGGACCGGAAAACCTAAGCACGTGCAACCGGCACATCAGAAAGACTTGTCGTGTAGTGCGGCGTCCTTCGCTCTTGCCGCATCATCCACGCGCGCTTTGCCGCAACCGTCCCCGTGCTGCCCTGCCGAACAGTGGATTTCCCCCAGCGTGCATTGATCCGGTCAATGGCGACCATGAGCTGGCCGCGATCACGGCCCGGCTCGTCTTCCAGCTCCAGCTCGCCTTGAAGAATGCTGCCATCACACAAATCCAGCAGCATGACCCCCGCTTTCGCCAGGTCGTAGCCAGGCTCGAAGATCAATTCCAAACCCAACATCGCAGCCTCCGTGATGCGGCCCGTATCGGCAGTCGGGCGGCGCAGCGGCACAACCAGCGATTTCGCCCAGCGCGGCCCCGGCCGGAAAGGCGATGTGTGCGCGAACACCCGAACGCAGCCGGTCAGACTACCTTGTCGCCTCAGCTTTTCGGCCGCGCGGGCCGAGAACTCACTCACAGCCTCCATCAGCTGCTGCAGCTCTTGCACTGGACGGCCAAACGACCGCGTGACTGCAATTTCTTGTTTTGGGGATGGCGCATCCTCCAGCTCGATGCAGGGCATGCCTTGCAGCTCTCGCACAGTCCGTTCAAGCACAACAGACCAGCGGCGGCGTACCGATGACGGATCGAGCTTCGCAAGCGCAAGCGCTGTGTCCACGCCGACATCACGCAGCTGAGCACCGATGTTCGGACCGACCCCCCAAACGTCGCCAACAGGCGTTGCATCGAGCAGCCTGTCCACCTCCGGCGCCGAAAGCAACCCCAAATGGCACACCTGCGCATGCTGGGCGGGATAGCTACCGGGCTTTCGTTCTGCGCTCTTTGCGATGTGATTTGCCAGCTTGGCCAGGGTCTTCGTGGGAGCAATCCCGATGCACGTTGGAATCCCTATCCAACGGTGAATACGCGCCCGTATCGCTCTGGCGCGAGCCACCTGATCGCGCACACCTTGCACGTCAATAAAACACTCATCGATGCTGTAAATCTCCTGGCCCGGTCCGAGGCCTGCGGCCAACGTCATCATCCGGTCGCTCATATCGCCATACAAGGTGAAATTCGCACTCAGGCTGACAAGTCCCGCCCGATCCTCCAACTGCCGAAACTCATGGAAGGGTTGCCCCATCTTGATCGCTAGCGCCCTCGCCTCGTCGCTGCGGCTTATGGCACAGCCATCGTTGTTGCTCAGCACGACAACGGGCCTGCCCTGCAAACTCGGCCTGAACACCCTTTCGCAACTCACGTAGAAGTTGTTTCCGTCGAGCAAAGCCAACATGATTCATCTCTGGAATTGCTTGATGGAACAGGTTGCCACCCCCCACACCTCAACCGTCTGCCCTTCGGCAGGAACGATATCGGGATAAGTGGGATTGCCTGCTTTGAGCTTGAGTCTGCCGCTGCGTAGGTAGAGTTGCTTCACGGCGTACTCACCGTCCACCACCGCGACCACGATGTGCCCATGGCAGGGCTTGATAGCGCGGTCGATCAGCAGCATGTCCCCGTCGAAGATGCCGTGCTCTCGCATGGAGTCGCCAGCAACGCGAAAAACGAAAGTTGCCTGCGGGTGGGTGATGAGGATGGCATTCAGGTCGATCCTCTTGACCAGATAGTCCTCTGCAGGCGACGGAAACCCCGCATGCACGCTTGTTTCCGCCAGCGGCAATATGAGGGTCGCCCCTGCCAGCGGCACCGGCTCCTGTGCACGTAGACCTATACTGTTCATACATACAGTGTAATCCCGCGCCCAGGTAAGGGCCAACACACCCCCTAGACTGTCATCAAGTTTTCAAGGGAAGGACTGCCATGTGCTATTCCGCTGCCGTGCGCGCAGACCATGCGGCTTTTCAGCGCCTCTTTCCAAGCTCCCGAATGGCGATCAAGGAGTTTTTTGAGCTGTACTGGCGCAAGAAAGCCGTAAAGCCAGTGCCGCGCACGCCTCGGGTGATGGACGCTCAATTCACGCATGCAAAAGGCCAGGATGAGCAGGCCGTCCGTGAGTTGATTGCTGAATTTGATGCAGCCCAGGTGGTGTCACTTGAGCAAGACCTGTTCAAGCAGCGCAAGCGGCTGGCCGATGCAGAGCGCACCTTGCAAACCAAAGTCACCAAGAAGGCCCAAGAAGACCAACGGATCTCCACGGCCAAGATCGAGCAAGCGCTTCAACGCCTCAGCCGAATGAAGCGCCCTGAGCTTAATGAGTCCGACGCGAGGATTTTTCCCGGCTGGTGGGCGCCAGTGCTCGTAATGGAGGATGGAGAGCCGGTCATTCGACCGATGCGCTATCAATGTCGGCCGGCCGGCAAACCAGCGTTCTATGACACCAAATATCCTGGCACCTACAACGCGCGAAGGGACAACCTGCGCGGCTTCTGGCGCGGCCAATTCGGGCAAACACACGGTCTGATGATCGTCACGACCTTCTTTGAGAATGTAGCCAGGCATGCGGCGGAAGGACGAGAGCTACTGCCAGGCGAGAGCCCGGAAAACACCGTGTTGAGATTTGAGCCGAGGCCTGCGCAAGACATGTATGTGGCCTGCCTCTACTCGCATTGGACGTCCCCGAATCCCGATGAGCCGGATCTGTGGTCCTTCGCGGCAGTGACAGACGATCCACCACCAGAGGTTGCCGCAGCTGGGCATGACCGCTGCATCGTGCAGCTGCGCCCCGAAAACGTGGCCCGCTGGCTAACACCTGCAGGTCGATCATTGGATGAGTTGGATGCTCTGCTGGATGACAAAGAACCGGCTTTCTACGAGCACCGTCTAGCCGCTTGATTCAGCGGGTTTCGCGGGGGCGAAATGCGCAGCGGATGGCTCGTATTTAGTGCTCGGGCTGCATAATTTTTCACGGCACTAAACGGGCCCCTTCACCGTTTAAGAACCAGCCTTTTTGTCCCATGTCTCCATGACGAATGTCGCCACAGTGTGTGCTCCATTGACGGCAAGCCGAGCATGGCGCGGCTCTAGTCTGTAACTCTTTCGTCCTTCACTGTGTGCGCTGCTCGCATGAGTACGCAGCGCACCAATTCCATCGACCACGGAGAAAAGGCCCGTGATGATTCGTTGTAGATCGTTGTCTTCGATACTGCTTGGGTCCAGCCCCAAGTGTGCACGAACCACCTTAAAAACTGGCTGCAGGTCCTGCTTATCGGGCATCGTCAGCCCGTTGTCCTCGATGTAAGTCTTGAATATGGCTTCAAGGATGTTCGCGGCGGCTGACACGGCTTCACGCGGCTTTGCTTGAACGGATTCAAGCGCCCGGTCAAACTCTCGATGAATGGACGGAAAGTCTCTGCCACGAATTAGCTCGATTAGCGTCTTGCTAGGCGCCATCCCTCCCTGGGTAATGAAGCCGCCCATGCGGTATGAAAGTCCATTGCGCGCAAGCAACTCTTCGATGCGTCTGACGTTGGAGCGCTTCTTAGTGGTGCGCTCATCTTCCGTGGTCCATTGAGGCGGCTCATAGTCAGCCGCCATTACTGGGTCTTCAAGGTACGGAGCAATGATCTTGGCAAGTACGGACAAAGGTTCCGTGTGGACTTTATTGGTGTTTCGCAACCACGCCTGCGCCTTCACATGCTTGCTGCCTTCAGGTGGATCGCCTGAGGCTTCTGCATACATAAACAGGCTATCTAAACTGGCGTGTGTTTCTTCGGCCGACACGAGGTCGGAGACGACGGCGATCAGTGTCGCTGGTATTTGCTTTGTCATGACCGGGCATCTTACGGATTGAGGTTTTAGCCTCATTTTTGTGGGCGTCGCCTGTAGGCCCAAGGTGCCTCAGGCGAGGGATCAACCCATAGGCCAAGCCTGTGCACTTTGGCTTGATCCTCCAGCTCGTACAGCATCTTGTCCTTTGAGTACTTGCGATAGACCCACGCCATGCCCTCACGCACCATCTTCTCGTTCACGTTCAAATTACCTAAGTGGATCGTGCCGATAACGCGGCCATAGCGATCCCTCCCCTCCTCGCCCACAAGCACCGTTTTCCGAAACACAAGCGCAGCAAGCGCCTCCCTGGATCGCGTGCCAAAGGCCTGCCGCTTCTCCGGCGCATCGATCTGCGCTAAGCGCACGCGCACTGGCCTCTGGTCTACAAGAACGTCGATGGTGTCACCATCGAGAATTGCCACAACCTGCCCGGAAAAATCGGCGTGAGCTAACCCGGTAAATGCAAGCAGTACCGCCAGCCAAAATGCCCGCACCCCCCTACCGACTACGGCCATTGTCTTTACCCTTGTGAATATCACCTTCCACCTGACGACCGGGAGTGATGGGTTGAACATGCTGCCCCGCTTGATGATCCGCGCGCAGCTTTCGTTTCGCAACTTCTCTGGCAGTCACCGGCTCAGGCATGCTGGCTACAAACGCCTCAATTTGCTCTGCCAGGATGCGATTGCTTTCCGCCTTGCTCAAGCGTTGTCGGCCTGCAGCTGAAGCAACGCCAGCTCCCGCCCGTCGCACTTCATGATCGGCGGGTCCTCCAGTGTCCAAACGACGCCGTGAGTTCGCGCGCAAAAACACCGCAGCTCCTCCTTGGTCGCGTACCACATGGCCACGGGGCACGTCTCGCAGGCCGGGGACGGCGATGGGCGCGCCTCTGGTGCCAAGCTTTGAATTACCGGACTCACGTGTATTGGCAGAGCGTGAACCAGATCGCCCACGGTTGAAAGCGCGTGGGTATCCGGCGACTGCGGCGGCCTTGAGTTGTCCAGCTCTGGCGGCGTCTCGGTTGATCCTGCTGTAGTCGATTGGGTCATTGCTAAGTTCCTTTCCATCCTTCGTTTTTAAGGCGGTGGGCTGCGTGCGCAGATCATTCACAAGCCGCAACCATTCAGCCTTCGTTTTGCCCTGCCAGGTCTTCACATCACTGTCCCAAGGGCTTGCCTCGATCTGTCGCCCCTCTGCTTCGGCCTGGAGCGCTTCCCTAGCCTCTTGAGCACGTGCCTGCAGCACGTGCGACCGCTGAGGGTCCATATGCCTGAACACTTGCTTATCAGCTCGGCGCACAACGCCTCGGACTTGCCGTGGGGTGGCCTCCGCGTCAATTCCCCTCTCGCGCAGACGCTCTGCAAACGATTCACGCCATTGCTGGAGTTTTTCCGGAGTGGTTCGCAGTTGCTTGCCATCAAATCCGCGGCATTTAACGACCAAGTGACAGTGGTCATTATCGGTGTCGGTATGAAGGGCAAATACATACTCATGATTTGCACCAAAATTATCCGCCGCAAAATCTCTCACAGCACGACGTATAGCGAGCGGATCAGCCTTGCCGGGCATGGAGAGAACCATGTGCATGGTATCCCTTTGATTATCCTTTCCAGCTCGCTTATTTGCATCAATCTCAGCTGACCAATGCTCGTATAATTCCTTTACGTCATCCACCGTATCGAATAATTGCCCTTTGTCATTCTCAAGGGCAATCTTCTCTGCATCTGCATTGGAATGCCGACTTATATACATCAGGTGGGCTTTGACATGCCCTCCCCCTTTTCCGTAACTGGAAATCTTAACCATCACCTCGGCAGATCCAGCAGCAATTCCAGCCGCCCTCTTCTTGTGCTTTCGAACAGCGCCAGCCTTCAAATCCTTGGCGCTATTTTTCTTGGACTTGACCTTGCCAGGATCGCCGGTCTCCTGAACTAAGGGCTCAACTAGCTGGGTCATTTTCTACACCCCATGCTCTATGTCGAGCAGCCACCAATCGCAAGAGCATTGCCCTTAATTTTTTGATCTTTGAATCAACTTCTCGGATTCCCTCAAGAGTCAATATCTCGTCCTTCTTGAAATTCTCTCCGACAAGCTCAGCCCTATTCATACTGCGCGCAATCTGGTTGAGGTTGCGGCCCACAGCAGCCAACTCGCGATTCGCCCAGCCTACTACCTCGACTTCTTTATCGGTCATAACGGGTATTGTCATGAGCGATGACTGAACCAATGATGATATCCATTGCGCGGAATTCATCCCTTCAATCTCAGCTCGTTTCATCACCTCAGCTTTGAGGAATTCAGGTATCCGAAACTCCAATCTTTTCGAACCTACCTGGGCAGGAACAACGGCCGCAGCAGCTCTCGTAGATTGGGCCAGCTTGACAGGAGTCGCCCAGTAAGGCTTTATCTGCTCCGCATCTGGCAGAGCCGCTGGCAGAGCCGCCGGACTCTCACACATGAGATAAGCCTGAATGAGCTTTCTTAAGTGGGTGCCAGGCTTCTCCCCGTGTTTTTTGGCAATAGCTCGAAACTGTTCCGCCTCCAAAGGCGAGACACGGGACTTCAAAACAGGATATAGGGCATCAAACGAGCCCTCCCCTTTGGGTTGTGGCTCTGCAGTAATGGTAGGAGGGTGGGGAGGCATCGGGTTCACAACGACCGAAAACAGCGATTCGGTCATTGTGGCACAAAACCCGACCGGCGCTAGCGCGTATCCTGCATTCACTAAATTCACCCTCTACACCCTTCCCCACCCGAGCCGCTAAATCTCAACAAACATCGGTGCGCAGTCACCGACAAATCAACAAACATCAAACACTTTTCGCGGAGGCGAAAACACGATAACAACACAAAATTACACATTGCATCGCTAGATCAACGTCTAATCAACAAATCTTCCTTGAATGCCATGATGGCCCATGAATAAGCCCGCGCCCACCGATCCCAGTGCCGCACTTGCTGCCTTAGCAGAAGACTACTCAATCAAGTCAAAAGCCGCCCTATTCCGTGCTCACTTCGATTCCATCGAAAAAGCCCTTCTAAGCGGCGCGCCTCGTTCACGCGTGCTTGCTATTTTGAATGAACACGGGATCATTTTTACACCTGCGGCATTCAACGAATATTTATACCGCGAACGGAATAAACGCCGCAAGGTCACTAGCTCAAAGCAGAATCAAATACCATCTAACCAAGCGGTACAGTCTACGGTCTCTGTACCGGTTAGCGCCAAAGAAACCCCAACTGAACAACCTCGTTCAGATCCTGGTATTCTTGACGCTATTATTAAAAGCACACCAGACCTCGAAAGTTTGGCTAAAATCCATAAAGATCAACAGAAGAAAGGTTCGCAATGAAAATTGCTGTAATGAATTTCAGCGGCAATGTTGGCAAGACAACGATTGCCGCGCACTTGTTAAAACCGCGAATGCCGAATGCTCGTGTTTACTCAGTTGAGTCCATCAACGCGGGGGCAGATGCCTCCGGTGTAGAGGTTGAAAAACTACGCGGCAAAAAGTTTGGCTCGCTGATCGACGCGATCATGATGCTGGACGAAGCAATCATTGACGTTGGAGCATCTAACGTCGAAGATTTCATGAAAATGATGCAACAGTTTGACGGATCACATGAAGAAATCGATTTGTTTATCGTGCCAGTCCTGAAGGAAAAAAAGGTTCAGGCTGATACAGTGAACACGGTGCGGGCACTTCGCACGCTTGGTATTCCAGCCAAAAAGATTCGCATTGTTTTCAATAAACTCGATGTGGATGAAAGCCCATCAGAAGAATTCCCGAGCATCTACGGGCTTGCAGCGGGCGAAAAAGCATGTGTAGTATCTGACGCAGCTACCATTCGCACCAACGAAGTTTTTGAACGCCTGAAATCGTTGGGCATGGCATTGGGCGATCTTCTAAACGACCCGACCGATTACCGTCAAAAGCTGCGCGAAACAACCGACGAATCCGAAAAGGAGCGTTGCGTCCAAATGGTTGCGCTCAAGCGTCTTTCCGTGACTGCAAATGAGAATATGGATCAAGTATTCAAGGCGATCACAAAATGACCGGCCGGGCCAGCACAGTTCGTGAAGCGGTAGCCGCCCAGCTCCTGGGCGAAGTCGATGATCTGGTGCTGCGCCTTGAGAACGTGGCCAGGACAATCCAGGGCCAAGAAACCAGCCACGAAGCCAGCGCAGCCGCGCTCTTAGAAGCTGCCGACCAGTTCAAAGGCGCCGTGACGCAATTCAGTGAAGCCGCGACGGCCCACGTGCGCGAATCGGTCGAGCGCCACGCACATGAGGTTGTGACACAAACACGCGCTGAGGCTGCGGCCGCAATGCAGGAAGCCGCTCGGCAGGCTTGGCGCACCAGCGCCATGGACGAGGCCGACAGGCTCACGCAAAAGCTGCGTGCGGCGGCGAAGCATTTCCAGCCTATGCCCTATTGGCAGCGGTTTGCGGAATCAGCTGTTGGGGGCATTGCGGGGGCCTCCGCTGTGGTCCTCTTGCTGTTCATCGCAGGCAAGCTCTAACCCTTGCAACCTCAGCACGGCAGGCCATACCCTTGTCCGGGCTTCGGGGTGCCGTGCGCAAGGCGCACGGCAGTGCTCCGCACCGGCCCCTACCGGACAACCCGCACGCAAGGCGCGCGGGCTTCGGGGCACCATGGCCTGCTCGGTAACAAACCGGGCGTTCACAGCCTTCTTTTTTAGTTTCTCAGAATAATTCATTCGAGAGCCAGTTTAGAAAATTATACGAAGCAACTCAGCCGATTTAACTTGTAAAATCGGCATTATTCTGGTATAATAAGCATATATGACCACATTGATTGAATGGCGGTCATAGTCTGCATCTCTTGCCCGCTCAGCCCTTGCGCTGACATGTAGTCCGGGCCAACACATCCTCTTATAAATTCAACCGCATCATCTGATGCGCGTTGCTTTTGCTCGTCCTCGCTCGGCAATGTGCGGACTTGGGTTTCACCCAAATTTCAATCAAACGGTTTATCAATACGTGCATCCACAAAGAATCACGTCGGATAACGCATATCAACAACAAATATAAGGAAAAAAGAATGATTAATTCAAATATTGAAAAAACGGTTCCAGTATGCCCACACACACGAACAAGGAACGGCAATACATTCCCTGTTCGAGGTCACTGGCGCGCCCCTCGGGGTAGCAGAAACTAGCATTCTGTTGCGCAGTGACTAAGCAAAAACACACCCGTTCACGGGTGTGTTTTTTTTTGATTTTTCAGGTTTCGCAATCCATGCGGAGTTCAGATTCCTTCACCGGCATCCAGGGCGAGGATGAATCGATAAAGTATCGCGCACCTTGCGCATATTGGCTGCAAGGACCCGAAGGCCGATAGAGGCCGGTAATTCTTCTTCGAAATTCAATCTTGGCCTCATTCGTGTATAGGACACAATCCCCAACGGTAAAACGCAGCGAATCGCCATTTTCAGGAGCGAATGACTTTGTCGTCTCGTGTTCCGTGTGGATCTTCTCAGCCCAGTCGTGATGGCTGCTCATTGGGCATCCTTTGAAGTAACAACGGCATCAAGTCCCAGCGACTCGACAACACACTGCGCAGCATACCGGCCAGCGTTATTCAACTGGCGCTGCCAGGCCTCGTTTGAAGGCGCCCAGCGGAACCCTCTGCCCTTGAGTATGTCTCGCGCAGCGCTGTCGGGCTTGTAGCCAAAAATCAGCATGACCCGATTGAGCGCCACATCCTCACGGTATGTCACGCCAGAGGCCAATACACGCTCAACGTCTACCCCCTGCATGGCATGCTCTATTTCTTTAATACGGCGTTCGATGCGGAAAATCTCAGCCTTGCTGTTGGCGAGCGCGTAAGAGGCAAAACCCATCCCATCACCAAAGTCAGGCCGGAGCAATACGCGGGCGTTCTCTTCCAGCATGCCTGTCGTTTTGACGATGGCTGCAACAGCCGCTGCCTGATCCCCTCTGTGCGCTCGAATGGCCTTATTGGCCGCAACCATGACCGCGTGCGAGTCCTTTGCAATCTTGAGCTTCGCCCGCAGCTTCGTCAGCGCCTCCGGGTCATCTGACGTTATGGCGCGGCCCACCGCGCGCGCTTGATCCAGCAGCTTCCCGGCCTTGTCCTCCAAGGCATAGGCCTTGCCCATGTCAGAGTGAATCTTTGCTCTGAAATTGCGGTCCCGTCCTTCCGAGTGGTGCCCCACCAAAATCGGTTGTCCCAGCGGAATGCTATCGGCTCGGGACTTTGCCGAGGCCAACACACGCCCCGCCTCTGCTTTGACGGAAGCGGATTGCCTCAGCAGGCGGTCACGCCGAATGTCTGCACGGCCACCATAAACAGTTTGGCGGGCTTCAATAATATCGCTCACACGGTTTTCGCTATTCATGGTGTGCCTTTCAGATTGAATTAAATATTAACTTCAAAACATGTTCAATAATTGAATTATATAAGCCACAATATTAACGTCAACCTATTTTGATTGACATAATGTTTTATTTTGTAAATCTCATGCAACGATAATAAAGATAGTTGTAATAAAAAAAACCTGCTGAATAGCGGGTTAAGTCAACACATCAAACTTCAAATATCAAGTAACAAATCTTCAGGGGATAGGACCATCAAAACACCATCGTAAAGCCATCGCACCAAAAATGCGCCAAACGAAATTAGGAGCATTGGCCAGAATTGGGAAAAGGCATTCTCCCATCCGCGCACCACCAGCATAATAACGAATGCAATTGACGCGAGCGAGATAAAAGCCTGCAACACAAGAACCACAGGCACCCGCAGCCAAAGCAGCAAATAAAACAAAATTACCCGCAAAACGGTTGTGAGTGCTTTTAACATGATGGCCCCTATGACATATCCTCATTGTGTCACCAGGGCGCATTTAATGATATAGGGGCAGCGCCCCTATTGCATTTTGTTAAGATTTAATCTTGCGCATTTCTTCAGCCAGAATCCACAATGCACGATTCAATTTAACGCTCTGGTCAATCCCGTTGACTTGGCGCGTTGTTGTTGGGCGCCCTACTTTGGTTCGGCCACGCAATCCGCCTTTCAAGAGATTTTCCTGAACGCGGTTGAAAGTCGTCCACATGTCATCCCGGCGATCTTCAAAACGGCGCGGCATGAGAATGTCGGCCTCAGTGACGGGCGCGGCGCCCTCCCCTTCGTCATACTTCAATGAGAGTGCAGCATGGGCAAATGCCGCCTGCTCGCCCTGGTTCAAGGTGATTCCCTGCATGGCTTCCCGCTGATGGGTAATGGCTTCAAAGCTATCCAGCACCTTAAAAGCGCCTTCGATCACCTCGCCAACCACATCACCGTTATGGCGGACGCGAATATCACTCGAAACCTCACCGCAGACCATCCCATTGTGGCAAACGAAGCGGAACATGCCGGCCAACATTTGATAGCTGCTGGTGCCGTCATGAGAGTTGAGCAGGATGATTTCGTTGGCTTCCTTGCCGGTGATTTGGTTTGCATGGCGCAAACGCAGCATGTGCTTTGTGTGTTCACGCTTGCCCTCGTTGCGCACGCGCGTCTGGCAAGCCATGAAAGGCGCAAAGCCTTCGCGGCGCAGCCCATCAAGAACGTCAATCGTGGGAATATAGGTATAGCGGGCCGAACGGCTTTCGTGGGCTGCATCGGCAAAGATCGAGGGAGCCACGGCGCGAATTTCGTCATTCGTCAATGCGCGGTTAGCAATGGAAACGGTGGAGTTACGGGAAAAACGGCTTGCGAGTTTCATGATTAATACCTTGATAAATGGTTGACTTGACTTACTTGATTATGATGACTTCTTTGTTCACCATGGACTCTATTATAGTCAAACCATTTTAAGCGTCAACCTATTTAGGTTGACATTGTGTATTAGTTTGTAAACCTCTAACCGCACATTCCGGGAGTTCTTCATCACACAAAACGCCCGCCGCGCCCCGGTCTTGGGGTATGGGGGACACCCCATGTAGCCGCCTCGCGGCGTAACCCAGCAGCCGCAACACCCCACCGCCTCCACCCGCGACACCCCACGGCCAGCGCCCAGCCGCACCCCTTCGCGCCCTGATAAACAGGGCTGTTCAATTTCGCGTCCGCGAAATCCCAGGGCTCAAAACACTCGAATTTGTGATGTAGGTATGTCAGGGCCATGCCCTTGTCCGGGCTTGCGGGGTGGCGTGCGCGAAGGCGCACGGCAGTGCTCCGCACCGGCCCCTACCGGACAACCCACACGCAAGGCGCGCGGGCTGCGGGGCGCCATGGCCTGCCCCTGGCCAAGGTGGGCGCTTGCGGCCGTCTTGGCTGTCTTTCAAGGGGGAAGCCTCAGCGGCAGGGGGATGTGCGCAGCACTTCCCCCAATAGCGGGCAAGGTGGCCTGTAGCCGTGCCCGCAGGGCAATCCCAAAGGGATCGAGCCGAGTTAGGCGAGCGGCGGAAAGCCCTGCAAGGGCGGGGGCATCCGGTTTTTCACCCGCAGGGGGAATAATGACTCAGAAGCTGCTCCCCTATCCCAAAACCGGATATGACAGGAAGTGAACAATCAACTCTTTATGGTTGAGAATTAATTTTGCAGTTGCTTACAGACAAAACCAAATGTCTTAGGCATATAAATTACTCAAAGATAAACTGCATATTCCACTTTCATAAATCTGAACATGAAATCCATCCTGCTTTTCACCCTCACAGCTGCAGCCACACTTTCCGCAAACGCAGCGAGTTTTGAAGACTATGCCCGTGTGATTGATGTTCAGGAGCGCTACGCCGGCAGCACGCCCAGCGGAGGAAGTCGCACGGTATGCGAGCCCGTGCAGCAAGCTCAATCAAATGATTACGGAGCAGGCACAGCCATCGGCGCCGTCGCAGGCGGGCTGATCGGCAGCCAGGTCGGCAAAGGAAACGGGCGGATCGCCGGGGCCGCTGTTGGAGCGGCAACGGGAGCAATGGCAGGCCACTACGTAGAAGGTCGGAACCAGCAGCCGCAACAACGGTGCTATCAAACAAGCGATGGATACTCCAACGGGTACAGCCAGCGCAGGCCCTCCAGCTACACAGTTACCTATGAGTACGCGGGCCGAACCTTCACTGAGAACCGCAGCCGCCCACCATCGGGGGACACCATCCGTGTCCGCGTGAACGTCTCACCAAACTAAGATGCCGGTCACTCGGCAGCAAGCCTCGGATGCCATCGAGGAATTTAGAAACGAGTACAAAGGACTCTCTCAGGTCAAATTTGTACTCCTTGAAAATCACAAGGATTTCCATGACCACTACGGAAAAAATGCCGAACGAGCTGCCGAAGCCTGGACAGGAAAACTCGGCGCCTACTCCAGAAGCACCCGCACAATTGCCCTGGCCCTTGCCGCCCACGATGACAAATCGGAACTTGCGGCCACCCTCGCCCACGAAGGAATTGGACATTCCGGCATCAATACTTTCTCAGGCGCAGAAAAACGAGCCCTGATCGACGCGATTATTGAATCTCGAAAACACCCTGGTGCATTGCGGGATTCGTATTGGAAAGCGGTCGAAGACGCTTACCCAAATCTGCGAAAGAGTGAGCAAGCCGAAGAGATTTTCAGCCTCATGGCTGAAACCGTCCACGCCAACGGCGGCAGCAAGTACAACGCGACAGCGTTTAATCATGCATGGCAGAAGTCAGTAGTAGACCAGAGCGAGCCGTTGCAAGCCTGGGGACTTGCTCAGGTGGTGCACCACGTCGCGCACGGGCTTAGAGAAAACACCCGGCAGCACCAAATTTTCCCGGCAAGCGACACCGACCAATATCGCGTTCTCAGCCATGAAGAAAAGATGGCTGCGATCAATTCGCAATTGGACAGAGGGGATTTCAATGCGCGAGAGCGCTCGATCATCCTTGAGAGAGTGCGTGCCAACGCACAAAATGCCGAACGCCAACCCGCTGAGAAAACACCGGAATTAGAACGTTAGCGGGCCGCACCAGCGGCTCCAGCAGCAGCTACGCGAAGGCTTTCCAACTCCGCGCGCAAGCGCTCATGTTCTTCACGTTGCGCAGATTCAACGGCTTCTCTGCGCCTCGCTTCAGCTTGCAATAGTTCGACCTGGCCTGAGAGGCGAGCGCCCTGCTCTCTCGCCTCGGCAGCCGAATTGCGGGCATCCTCTCTCTCCGCCTGAACCTTGCGCAGCTCCTGAGCTGCTTGCTCCGCTAGGCGTTCAGCAGCCACAGCGCGCGCCTCTGATCGCGACGCCAAATCCGCCGACGCTTCAAGCCGCGCTCCCAGGACTGCGGCCGATTGCTCGGCGGCGATCCTCGCACGCCGCTCAGTGTCGATTGCCGTTCGCAGCTGCTCAAGCTCATTGGTCTGCGACGAGTACCGCTCATTCAACCCTTCAGCCCTGAGGCTGGCCTTGGCCAGCTCGACACGCGCGGCCTCGGCCGCTTGCTGCTCACGTTCAACACGGTCCACCAGATCCGACAGATCCGCCGCTTGCTGAGCAGCCTTCCCTGCAAGGGTGTCGCGTTCAGTAGTCAACGCCGCGATTTGCGCTTGCAGCGCGTCCCGTTCGTCTTCCAGCGCTTCTCCTGCAAATGCCAGGTCCGCGGCTTCTGCCTGTACCTCCACGAGCCTGGATTCGATTTCGGCCCTTGCCTGGGCCGCAGCGCGGCCTATTTCAGCAGCAATTGCGGTTGCCAGGCCCTGCGGCAGCTCCAGTGCCGTAGCCGAAGCCATAGGGCGGGCATCGCGCCAAGCTGCAAGGTGCTTTTGAATCGTGTTCGGGCTGCCTTTGTCACCAAGACGCTCACGGACGGATCGAATGGACACCGTTTTACCCTCGCCCACCAGTGCGTCAGCTACCGCTGAGACCTGTTCCGCCGTCACACCAATCCGAGCCATGCTACGCCTTTCGTATTAACGTATCGGTATTATGTATCGATACGATACGTTATGCAATACGAATGCGATATGAAATTATCTCGTTTGGCTGCGCTAACGGCTGCGCTTCTTTAACCCGCACAATCTGAGTCACCTACCGGATCGGCCGCTTCATTTTCATAGGGCTGGCCCTCGGCGTGGGCCAGGGCCAATGTGCCCGCATCGAGAGCAGCAGCCCAGGAATCAAAGTCGCACTCGGCCGCTGAATGAGGCTTGAAAATCAACGCCTCATCCGGCTCCTGTTCAAGAATCATCCAGCGGTACGAATCCGCCGAATCGGGATCAGAAATGATTTGCAAGCAGTAGGGCATGGACAACTCCAAATTGATTCCGCAGTGTAGCGAGCACATG
The DNA here is from genome assembly GCF_058793595.1 of Acidovorax sp. GW835-FHT14G06. Classification (NCBI taxonomy): domain Bacteria; kingdom Pseudomonadati; phylum Pseudomonadota; class Betaproteobacteria; order Burkholderiales; family Comamonadaceae; genus Acidovorax; species Acidovorax sp. GW835-FHT14G06. Next base: position 1,146 of record NZ_JBXAGA010000021.1, on the reverse strand, counting down.
TCTGAAAAGACAGGCGTTTAACAAGCGGACAGCTGCTGCAGTCCCCTGCCCCATCTGCTGTCGGTTTTGCCGCCTTCCTGGTACCCCTGGAGCCTTTGTAGCGGTTTCCTACGTCCTGAATCGCCCCCCGGTTTTTGTTTTCAGGTTGGGGGGTGCCGTGCGCCGAAGGGCGCACTGGGGGGCAACGCCCCCAGGGGGTCGGGGGGCAGCATGCCCCACGCCTGGGAGCGCCATAGGCGCGGCGGGGACCGCTGGGGGGTTCTGTTTGGCCCCCTCAGGGGGCCTATTAAATGGGTGAGGCCGTAGGCCGAGGGCGTAGCCCTGGGGATGCCGGGTGGGAGCGCCGCAGGCGCGGGCGAAGCGCGTAGCGCGTAGGAGCCGGCGGGGCGTAGCCCCAAGAGGCGGTGCCTTTTCCTATAGGTTTATTAAATACAGGAAAGGAATACAGGGTGCACGCCTTGAAATCGCGCTTTTTTCAATGAGAACAACGACTTCGATGAGATGGGCATGCATCGGCGCGGGAGTTGTTCATCACATCTGCGGGAGTTGTTCAGCGTGGATAACTCAGCAGTAGCACGCTAACTCTTTGATTTATATGGCTTTTGTTTGCGGGAGTTGTTCATCACGGATAACCCTGACTTATACAGGCGTTATAAACAGGATATCAACAGAATATTCACAATTCACAGGAGTTCTTCATCACACTGAGCGGGAGTTGTTCATCGCGGTTGCGGGGGTCTTTATCACGCTGCGCGGGAGTTGTTCATCACATTGACGATGGGCTTCAACTCACTTTTCCCGCCTTTTTTTCCATGTCCTCTTTGATGAGTGATTTCATGGCCTCCAGGACTTCGCGCCCCATGTTCCCTGCTAGGTACTTCTGACACTCATATGAAAGCCTCTTCTGAGTGACCCCCAGGTAGACTTTGCAGCCAGGCGAAAACACCCCGTTGTCATCGAAATATCTGTCTTCGATTTTCAAAATCACCGCTGTAGGCCCATAGCCTTCGATCAGGAACATTGGAGATTTGTCGGATGCCCACCACGTCACAACAAACTGGCCGTCTTCGGGGTCTCCTCGTTTTCAGTGCAATAAGTGACGGTACGCAAAGCTAGCACTGGCGCGGGGGTGGTCTGGGTAGACCG
>NZ_JBXAGA010000020.1:0-44130 GCF_058793595.1 Acidovorax sp. GW835-FHT14G06 | reverse complement strand
GAAGGTCTGCGCTTCGCTATCCGCGAAGGTGGCCGTACTGTGGGCGCTGGCGTCGTGGCCAAGATCATTGCTTAATTCATAAGCAGAAAAGGAACTTGCCATGTCCAAGCAAAAAATCCGCATCCGCCTGAAGGCGTTTGACTACAAGCTGATCGATCAGTCCGCTGCCGAGATCGTTGACACCGCCAAGCGCACAGGCGCCATCGTCAAGGGTCCCGTGCCCCTGCCGACACGCATGAAGCGTTTCGACATCCTGCGCTCGCCGCACGTCAACAAGACCAGTCGCGACCAGCTGGAAATCCGCACGCACCAGCGTCTGATGGACATCGTGGACCCAACGGACAAGACCGTGGACGCCCTGATGAAGCTCGACCTGCCAGCCGGCGTGGACGTCGAAATCAAGCTGCAGTGATGTAGCAATGGCTGCTGTGGGGCGGGCTTGCCTGCCTTGCAGTGACTGAAATAACGCGAACTTGCTTGAAAAAGCAGTTCGCGTTATACTTTAGGGCTTCGCTCGATTTGCGCCCGTTAAACGGTGTGCGTCAGCGGAGTTTTATTAACCTTCTTTCATACACGCAAGCGAGAGCCTGCGAAAACGCCGTAGCCAATTGAAGTTGCGGCGGTGAGAGTTTTGGAGAAAACCAATGAGTCTGAGCAACTCCCTCGGGTTGCTGGGTCGCAAAGTGGGCATGATGCGTCTGTTCACCGATGATGGGGACGCAGTGCCTGTCACGGTGGTGGATGTGTCCAACAACCGCGTTACCCAGGTCAAAACCCAAGAGAACGATGGCTACGTGGCCCTGCAGGTCACGTTCGGTTCGCGCAAAGCATCGCGCGTGACCAAGCCAGAAGCCGGCCACCTTGCCAAGGCAGGTGTGGAAGCCGGTGAAATCATCCAGGAATTCCGCGTGACCGCAGAAACCGCTGGCAAGTATGCCGCTGGTGCTGCAGTGCCTGTGGCTGATGTTTTTGCTGTCGGCCAGAAGGTGGACGTGCAAGGCACCTCCATCGGTAAGGGCTACGCCGGTACCATCAAGCGTCACAACATGAGCTCGCAGCGCGCGTCGCACGGTAACAGCCGTTCGCACAACGTGCCTGGCTCGATCGGTATGGCACAAGACCCAGGTCGCGTGTTCCCCGGCAAGCGCATGACGGGCCACCTCGGCGATGTCACCAAGACCACGCAAAACCTCGATGTCATTCGCATCGACGAAGCGCGTCAACTGCTCTTGATCAAGGGTGCAATCCCGGGCTCCAAGGGTGGGTTCGTGACCGTGCGTCCCGCAGTCAAGGCCAAACCTTCTAAAGGAGCGAACTAATGCAGCTCGAACTCCTGAATGACCAAGGCCAGGGCGCATCCAAGTTGGATGTTCCTGAAACCGTGTTCGGTCGTGAATACAACGAAGATCTGGTGCACCAGATCGTGGTGGCCTATCAGGCCAACGCACGCCAAGGCACTCGCGCCCAGAAGGACCGCGAGCAAGTCCGTCACTCGACCAAGAAGCCTTTCAAGCAAAAGGGTACGGGTAACGCACGTGCAGGTATGACTTCCTCGCCTCTGTGGCGTGGGGGTGGTCGGATTTTCCCGAACATGCCTGACGAAAATTTCACGCAGAAGATCAACAAGAAGATGTACCGCGCCGGTATGTCTGCCATCTTGTCGCAGCTGGCCCGCGAAGGCCGTCTGGCTGTGGTCGATTCGCTCAAGCTTGACTCGCCTAAGACCAAGGTCCTGGCTGACAAGTTCAAGGCGATGAACCTGCAATCGGTGATGGTGATTGCCGACGAAGTGGACGAAAACCTGTACCTGGCTTCGCGCAATCTGGTGAACGTGCTCGTCGTTGAGCCCCGTTACGCTGATCCCGTGTCGCTGGTGCGTTTCAAGAAAGTGCTCGTCACCAAGGGTGCAATCGACAAACTCAAGGAGATGTTCGCATGAGCACACTCAAGTTTGACGAAGGTCGTCTGATGCAAGTGCTGGTCGCTCCCATCGTGTCCGAAAAGGCCACCATGGTTGCCGAGAAGTCCAATGCAGTGACGTTCAAGGTGCTGCAGAACGCTACCAAGCCCGAAATCAAGGCCGCTGTGGAATTGATGTTCAAGGTGGAAGTCAAGGGCGTTTCTGTGGTGAACACCAAAGGCAAGACCAAGCGTTTCGGCAAGACCGTCGGCCGCCGCGACAACGTTCGCAAGGCATACGTCACGCTGCAGCCAGGTCAAGAGCTGAACCTCTCCGGGGAGGCCGCGTAATCATGGCTGTCGTTAAGATGAAACCTACCTCGCCCGGCCAACGTGCTGTGGTGAAGGTCACGCGTGACCACCTGTACAAGGGTGAAGCGTACGCCCCCCTGCTGGAGCCACAATTCCAGAAGGCCGGTCGTAACAACAACGGTCACATCACCACCCGTCACAAGGGCGGTGGTCACAAGCACCACTACCGTGTGGTGGACTTCAAGCGCAACAAGGACGGTATTCCGGCCAAGGTTGAGCGCATTGAGTACGATCCCAACCGTACGGCCCACATCGCTCTGGTGTGCTATGCCGACGGCGAGCGTCGCTACATCATCGCTCCCCGCAACCTGGAAGTGGGCGCAACCCTGCTGTCCGGTTCGGAAGCTCCGATCCGCGCAGGCAACACGCTGCCTATCCGCAATATCCCCGTGGGTTCGACCATCCACTGCATCGAGCTCAAGCCCGGTGCCGGTGCTCAGATCGCCCGCTCGGCTGGTGCTTCGGCAACGCTGCTGGCCCGCGAAGGCGTTTACGCTCAAGTGCGTATGCGCTCTGGCGAAGTGCGCAAGATTCACATCGAATGCCGCGCCACCATCGGTGAAGTGGCCAACGAAGAGCACAGCCTGCGCCAACTGGGCAAGGCCGGCGTGAAGCGCTGGATGGGTATTCGCCCTACGGTTCGTGGCGTGGCCATGAACCCTGTGGATCACCCTCACGGTGGTGGCGAAGGCCGCACCGGCGAAGGCCGCCATGCAGTCGATCCTTGGGGCAATCTCACCAAGGGTTATCGCACCCGTAACAACAAGCGCACACAGATCATGATCGTGTCGCGTCGCAAGAAGTAAGGGGTAACAGATGACTCGCTCTCTCAAAAAGGGTCCATTTGTTGACCATCACTTGCTGGCCAAGGTCGAAAAGGCCGTTGCCACCAAGGACAAGAAACCAGTCAAGACCTGGTCGCGTCGCTCCATGGTTCTGCCCGAGTTCATCGGTCTGACCATTGCCGTGCACAACGGCAAGCAACACGTGCCGGTCTATGTCACCGACCAGATGGTGGGCCACAAGCTGGGCGAATTCGCCCTGACGCGCACCTTCAAGGGTCACCCCGCTGACAAAAAAGCGAAGAAGTAAGGAACGACCATGTCTGAAACACGTGCAGTCCTCCGGGGCGTCCGTCTGTCGGTCGACAAGGGCCGTCTGGTCGCCGACCTGATCCGCGGCAAGAAAGTGGACCAGGCTCTGAACATCCTGAACTTCACGCAGAAAAAAGCTGCGGGAATCGTCAAGAAGGTTCTGGAGTCGGCCATCGCCAACGCCGAACACAACGATGGCGCTGACATCGACGAACTGAAGGTCAAGACCATCTACGTCGAACAAGGCACCACGCTCAAGCGCTTCACCGCGCGCGCCAAAGGCCGCGGCAACCGCATCAGCAAGCCCACGTGCCATGTGTACGTGACGGTTGGCAACTAAAGGCTCGGGAAGACTATGGGACAGAAAATCCATCCTACCGGCTTCCGCCTTGCGGTCAGCCGCAACTGGTCCAGCCGTTGGTACGCCAGCAACCGCGATTTCGCGGGCATGCTGGCCGAAGACATCAAGGTGCGCGAGTACCTGAAGGCCAAGCTCAAGAACGCGGCTGTGTCGCGCATCCTGATCGAGCGTCCTGCCAAGAACGCCCGCATCACCATTTACTCGGCACGTCCTGGTGTGGTGATCGGCAAGAAGGGTGAAGACATCGAGAACCTGAAGAAGGAACTCGCTGCTCGCCTGGGCGTGCCGGTCGCAGTGAACATCGAAGAAGTGCGTAAGCCTGAAATCGATGCCAAGCTGATCGCCGACAGCATCACGCAACAGCTCGAAAAGCGCATCATGTTCCGCCGCGCCATGAAGCGCGCCATGCAGAACGCCATGCGTCTGGGTGCCCAGGGCATCAAGATCATGTCGTCCGGTCGTCTGAACGGTATCGAAATCGCTCGCTGCGAGTGGTACCGTGAAGGCCGCGTGCCACTTCACACGCTGCGTGCGGACATCGACTACGGTACCTCTGAAGCCAAGACCACCTACGGTGTGATCGGCGTCAAGGTCTGGGTCTACAAGGGTGACACGCTGGGCCGCAATGACCTGCCCGCCGTGGAAACGCCTCGTCCAGACGAAGAGCGCCGCCCACGCGGCCCACGCCGTGATGGCCGCCCAGGTGGCGATCGTCCAGGCGCAGGCCGTGGCCCACGTCGTCCTGTCGGTGGTAACGCCGCTCCGGCCGACGGCAGCGACAAGCCAGCGGAAGCTGGTGGCGCTGATAACACCGCCGTTAAGCGCGTACGCAAAGTCGCCGCGCCCGCTACAGCAGCGGACGGTAAAGGAGAATAAAGATGCTGCAACCTGCTCGCCGTAAATACCGCAAGGAGCAAAAGGGCCGTAACACTGGCGTCGCAACACGGGGTGCCTCCGTTGCGTTCGGTGATTTCGGTCTGAAGTGCACCGATCGTGGCCGTCTGACGGCCCGCCAGATCGAAGCTGCACGCCGTGCGATTTCCCGTCACGTCAAGCGTGGCGGCCGTATCTGGATCCGTGTGTTCCCGGACAAGCCAATCTCTACCAAGCCCGCAGAAGTGCGTATGGGTAACGGTAAGGGCAACCCCGAGTACTACGTGGCCGAAATCCAGCCCGGCAAGATCGTGTTCGAGATCGTCGGCGTGCCCGAAGAACTGGCCCGCGAAGCGTTCCGCCTGGCTGCTGCCAAGCTGCCGCTGCGCACCACGTTCGTCAGCCGTCACCTTGGCGCGTAATTCAGGAGACCATGAAAATGACCAAAGCTACTGAACTGCGCCAAAAAGACGTTGCCGGCATCGAAGCCGAAATCAAGGCCCTGCAAAAGGCCCATTTCGGCCTGCGCATGCAAAAGGCTACGCAGCAACTGGGTAACACCAACACGCTGCGCACCACCCGCCGTGATATCGCACGTGCCAAGACCATCCTTGCTGAAAAGCAAGCCGCCAAGTAAGGAGCCCATATGACGGAACCTAAAAAATCCCTCAAGCGCACCTTGATTGGCAAGGTGGTCAGCGACAAGCGTCAAAAGACTGTGACCGTGCTCGTCGAGCGTCGTGTGAAGCACGAGCTCTACGGCAAGATCGTTGCGAAGTCGAGCAAGTACCACGCCCATGATGAAAAGGGCGAGTACAAGCTGGGCGACGTGATCGAAATCACCGAGAGCCGTCCGCTCTCCAAGACCAAGAACTGGGTGGCTACCCGTTTGGTGCAAAAGGCTGGCCTGCTGTAAGCAGCAGCCCATGCCTGCTCTGTGGGCGCAAGCCCCTGGGCAGCAAAGCCCTTCAAAACGACCCACAATGTGGGTCGTTTTGCTTTGTGGGCCTCCCTTTTGTGCACACGCTACACAGTGCCCAAGAGAAGCTTGGCGAGGCACGGCGTTCTCGGGTTCCAACACCCCATCCCAACATCCCTAGGAGAAAACAATGATCAAAGTCGGTGACACCCTGCCCGCAGCCACGCTGATGGAATATTCCGAAGTCGAGGGCGAAGGCTGCAGCATTGGGCCAAATCCCGTAGCGGTGGACAAGGCCACGGCAGGCAAGACGATTGCCCTGTTTGCATTGCCTGGCGCCTTCACCCCCACCTGCTCGGCCAAGCATGTTCCCGGCTATGTGGAGAAGGTTGCCGAGTTCAAGGCGGCTGGTGTGGATGAGATCTGGTGCGTGAGCGTGAACGACGCTTTTGTGATGGGCGCCTGGGCGCGTGACCAGAAGACCGATGGCAAGGTGCGCATGCTGGGCGACGGCAGCGCCGCCTTCGCGCAAGCCACGGGCCTGACTCTGGACCTGACCTCCAAGGGCATGGGCCTGCGCAGCAACCGCTATTCGATGCTGGTGCGCGATGGCAAGGTGGTGACGCTCAACGTCGAAGCGCCAGGCAAGTTTGAAGTGAGCGATGCCGACACGCTGCTGGCGCAGGCCAAGGCGTGACATATCACGTTCACTGCTATTGAATAGATAGCTGCCGGCGCATGTAAATCATGCGCTGGCGCCTCAAATGATCAAAAAATATCGACCTTGAGGTAATGCGCCCCCGGTATGGGGTTGTGGTAGTAGGGCGGGATTTCCTCGAAGCCCAGATCGGTATACAGCGCGCGGGCCGACTCCATATCGTCCAGGGTGTCGAGCAATACGCAGGCGTAACCGGCCTGCCGCGCCCGGTCCAGCATGGCCTCGGCCAGTTCGCGGCCCAGGCCAAAGCCCCGAAATGCCTTGCGCACATACAGCCGCTTCATTTCACTGGCGTTGGGGTAATCGGCGTTGTCCAGCGGGCGCAGGGCACAACAGCCGGCCAGGGCGCCTTCCACTTCTGCGACCAGCAGGGCGCCACGGGGTTCGGCGTAGTCGCCAGGCAACTGCGCCAGTTCGGACTCAAAGTCCTGAAAACACAAATCGACGCCCAGCGTGCAGGCGTACTCGCGAAAGATGTCTCTGACCGCGTCCCACTCCGCAGGCGAGGAGGGGGTTCTCAGGGAGATGGAGGGCTTGTCCAAAGCGCAGGGCGTGCAAACGAGGGAGTCGCCAGTGTAGCGACTTCGGTCAGAACGCCGGTGCTGCCAGTGACGACACCCACCAGGCCAGGCCCCCGCTCAGGGCCAGCACCACCAATGCCATGATGCGGCTCAGGGTGTCGTCCCGCGAAGGCGCCGCCGCCTCGGGCAGCGTCTTGTCGCCGTCCAGCATGGGGCGAATGAGCTGCTGCTTGCGCACGCGCACATAAAAGATGATGGCCAGCACGTGCACTGCCACCAGCCCCAGCACCAGAAACTGCCCGATGTCCTTGTGGTAGCTCGTAGCCAGACCCACGACGGCGTTCGAGACATATTGGGTCAACGGTCCGGCAAAGGCGATCTCGTCGTCGCTCAGCAAACCCGTGCCCACCTGGGCTGCCAGCACGGCCAGCAGCACGAACACCGACAACGCGCCCAGCGGGCTGTGTCCGATGCCGTCCTCAGGATGTGGCGCGCCACGCAGGTACCGCAGCAGCCGTGCCGGCGAGTACAGGAATGCCGAAAAGCGCGACCAGCGGCCCCCCACCAACCCCCAGACAGTGCGGAACACGAGCAATGCCAGCACCGTGTAGCCCAGACGGAAGTGCCAGACCATGGCATTGCCCCCCACATTGGCGGTGATGACCAGTGCCACGATGCTGACCGCCAGGGCCCAATGAAAAATGCGGGTTGGTAGGTCCCAGATGCGTACGGTGTGCTGCGTCATGGTGGTCGAAGGCGGTGCGCCGAAGTGAGGGATGGATGAAGAGATATGCGGCATTGTGCGACAGGGCGGCCGGACCTGTAACCTCCCAGCCACAGCACAACTGCGCTCAAACCGGCATACTGCGCAGGCTTGGAAGGCACCATTCTGTTCCACCCACGAAAAAGGAAGTTCCGATGAAAGCATTTGCTGCGTTGACCCTGGCGGCTGCGGCCCTGACCCTGTCCGCCCCCGCCTCCGCCCAATTTGCCAAAGCCGAAGATGCCATCAAATACCGCCAGAGTGCGCTGTTTGTGATGGGCCAGCACTTCGGCCGCCTGGGCGCCATGGCCAACGGCCGTGTGCCTTTCGACGCCAAGGTGGCGCAAGAGAACGCCGATATCGTGGCCCACATGGCAAAGCTGCCATGGGCAGGTTTTGGCCCGGGCACCGACAAGGGCGCACCCACCAAGGCACTGCCAGAAATCTGGACCGAGCAAGCCAAGTTCAAGGACCATGCCGAGAAGCTCGAAGCAGAGGCCGTGAAACTTGCCGCTGCGGCCAAGACGGGTAACCTCGACAATCTCAAGACCGCTTTCGGCGCTACGGCGGGCACCTGCAAGGCCTGCCACGACAGCTTCCGCGCGAAGTGACGGAAACAGCGGGAGAAGCTTGTTGCTCTGCTTTTTGTAGCAATTCAGGCATGAGTCACTAACGCAAAAGGCCAATTTCTTCCGAAATTGGCCTTTTTTGTGCCCGGGGCGGGCTGTGGTCCATGGTGGGGCGTTGTATTCGCCCTGCTTCTCAGGTTTCCGCCAACAGCTTCTCGATCAGCTGGTGCAGCTCCGGGAAATTGGGGGCGCCCACATAGGTCTTCACGATCTCGCCCCGCTTGTTCACGATGAACGTGGAGGGCGTCAGGCGCACATCGCCCCAGGCCTTGGCCACACTGCCGGTGTTGTCGATGGCCACCTGGAAAGGCAGCTTGCGTGTCTCTGCAAAGTTCACCACGTAGCTGGGTGGGTCGTAGCTCATGGCCACAGCCAGGGTATCAAAGCCTTTGCTGTTGTACTTGTTGTAAGTCGCGACGATCTCTGGCATCTCGGCCACACAGGTCGTGCAGCTCGTGGCCCAGAAGTTGACCAGTGTGACCTTGCCTTTCAGGTCGGCGGTGGATTTGCTGGAGCCGTCCAGCAGCACGAAGGTCGATGCAGGCGCTTCGGCGCGGCCCGTGTCCAGGTACACATAGGCGCCCACAGCGGCAAACGCTGCCACCGCCACACCTGCTGCCCAATGCTTGATCGCCATGACTTCACCACCCATCCCAAAAAAACACGGGGCCTGTGCCCCACCCCACATTGTGCCGGAGCCGCCCGCTCGCGGCGCAAGCGGCGCCCGCAACACCAGGGCTGGACTCGACTTTCCCGCAAAAGTTCGCTGCAGAACGCAGGGCAGAGCCGACATCGGGGACTCTGCCGATAATGCCCCGATGAAATGGACATTGACCGGGGCCGCCGCCCTGCTGATTGCGGGCTGCAGCCCCGCACTGAATTGGCGCACCGTGCCGCTGCCCGAGGCGGACCTGACCATCACCCTGCCGTGCAAGCCCGACCACGCCACCCGCACCGTGGAGCTGGCCGGTGCGCCGGTAGAGCTGTCCATGGTGGGCTGCGATGCCGATGGCGCAACCTTTGCCGTATCCCATGCCGCGTTGGCCGACCCTGCCCAGGTGGGCGCAGCACTCACCCACTGGCGGGCTGCCATGCTGGCGCGCCTGGGGGCGGGGGCTGTAGCAGGGGCCCAAGACGTTTCCTATACGCCGCGCGGCACCTTGCCCCTGCCGCAGTCGGTGCGTACCGTGGCCCAGGGTCAGCGCCCCGACGGCACCGCGGTCACGGCGCAGGCCGTGTGGTTTGCACGCGCGGCAGGGCCGCAGGTGCGGCTGTACCACGCCGTCGTCTACAGCGCCAAGCCCCGACCAGAAGTGGCCGACCAATTCTTCGCCGGCCTGGCGCTGCCATGAGCGGCGGCGTGTTGCCACGGCGGGCGGCCGTCATCGTCTTTCTGGCGTTTGCCTTTGCCTACTTTCTGTCCGCGCTGGTGCGTGCTGTCACGGCCACCCTGGCGCCCACGCTGGCCCAGGAGTTCTCGCTGCAGGCGCGGGACCTGGGGCTGCTGGCGGGCGGGTACTTTCTGGGCTTCTCTGCCACGCAGCTGCCTTTGGGCACCTGGCTGGACCGCCACGGCCCCAAGAAGGTCGCGCTGGGGTTCCTGGGCGTGGCCGTGGTGGGCAGCCTCGTGTTCTCAGCGGCCACGGGGTTCTCAGGGTTGCTCGCCGGGCGGGTCTTGTGTGGTGCGGGCGTCAGCGCCTGCCTGATGGCGCCGCTCACGGGCTATCGCCGCTGGCTGGAGCCGGTGGCGCAGATGCGGGCGAACTCGTGGATGCTGATGACGGGCTCGCTGGGCATGGTGGCCTCCACGCTGCCAGTGCAATGGGCGTTGCCGCTGGTGGGCTGGCGGCCACTGTTCTGGGGGCTGGCGGTATTGATCGCGTTGTCGATGGTGGTGATTGCTTTGTGGGTGCCGGTCTGGGGGTCGGCGGGGCAGTCCAAGGCAGCGCCCAACGCCGCAGAGGCCGTGCCCCAGGGCTATGGCGTGGTGTGGCGCCACCCCTACTTCCAGCGCCTCGCGCCGCTGGGGTTCTTCTGCTACGGCGGCATGGTGGCCATGCAGACGTTGTGGGCAGGGCCGTGGATGCAGCGCGTGGCGGGCTACACCGCCCTGGAGTCGGCGACGGGCCTGTTCTGGATCAACGTCTCCATGTTGTGCACCTTCTGGACCTGGGGCATGGTCAACCCCTGGCTGCTGCGCAAGGGGTTTGGTGCCGACCGCCTGATGGCCATGGGCCTGCCGCTGTGCCTGGTGGTGTTGCTGGGCATCATCCTGGCGGGGCCCCAGGCCGGGGGCGGCGCCTGGGCCTTGTTCTGTGTGTCTTGCACCTTTGTGTCGCTGTCGCAGCCTGCCGTGGCCATGGCGTTTCCGCAGGCGCTGGCAGGGCGTGCACTGTCGGCCTACAACCTCGTGATTTTTGCGGGCGTGTTTGTGGTGCAGTGGGGGATCGGCCTGGCGGTGGACGCCTTTGCGGCTGCCGGACTGGCCACGGTGCAGGCCTTTCAGGCGGCCATGGCGGTGTACCTGGCGTGCAACGCCGGCGCCTATGCGTGGTTCGTGTTGCGAGGGCGGCGCCATAATGTGCTGACAACCCCCACACCATGAACACTTGCGCAACCATCGATGCAACCACCGGCGGCCTCTTCATGACCTGCCCTTCGTTGATACCCGCGTGGCGTAAGTCGTGACCATGAGCCCCACCAGCATCCTCATCATTGCCCACGCCCCACTGGCCCACGCGCTGCGTGAATGTGCGCTGCACGTGTTTGCCGACTGCGGCAGCAGCGTGGCTGCGCTCGACGTGCAGCCCAACCAGCCCCCCGAAGAATCGCTGGCCCAGGCTCGCATCATGCTGGACCAGTTGGGCACCGACACCACCCTGGTGCTGACCGATGTGTTCGGCGCCACGCCCTGCAACGTGGCGCAGCGCCTGGTAGACGGCGTGCGCTCGCGCCTGGTGACGGGCGTCAACCTGCCGATGCTGTTGCGCGCCGTGAGTTACCGGGCTGAGCCGCTCGATTCCGTGGTGACCCGCGCCGTGGTGGGGGGCACCCAAGGGGTGATGCAGGTGGCCATTTCCGCGCCGCAGAACCAGAACCGCCGTAACCGACATGATCAAGACTCGTACGACCATCAGCAATAAACTGGGCTTGCACGCCCGCGCTTCGGCCAAGCTCACCAAGCTGGCCGGCAGCTTCCCGTGTGACGTTTTCATGAGCAAGGGAGAGCGCCGCATCAACGCCAAGAGCATCATGGGCGTGATGATGCTGGCCGCCGGCCTGGGCTCCGAGGTGGAGCTGGAAACCAACGGCGACCGCGAACAGGAGGCCATGGACGCTCTGCTGGCGCTCATCGCCGACAAATTTGGCGAGGGTGAGTGAACCTGCCAGCTCCGCCCGAGTTCTGACCCCGTTGAACCTTTGATGACACCACCATGACCTTCTCCGTCCACGGCCTCGCAGTCGCACGCGGCATTGCCATTGGCCGGGCCGTGCTGGTGGCGTCCAGCCGCGTGGATGTGGCGCATTACTTTGTCGAGCCCGCGCAGGTCGAAGGCGAAATCGAGCGCGTACGCCAGGGCCGCAATGCCGTGGTCGAGGAGCTGCAGCGCCTGCAGACCGACATGCCGGCCGACGCGCCGCACGAGCTGACCGCGCTGCTGGACGTGCACCTGATGCTGCTGCAGGACGAAGCTCTCACGGGCGGCGTCAAACACTGGATCACCGAGCGCCTGTACAACGCCGAGTGGGCGCTCACCACCCAGCTTGAGGTGATTGCGCGCCAGTTCGACGAGATGGAGGACGAGTACTTGCGCGAGCGCAAGGCGGACCTGGAGCAGGTGGTTGAACGCATCCTGCGCTACATGAAAGGCGTGGCCAGCCCGGTGGCACCACCGGCCAGCAGCCCGCGCCGCAAGACACAGCAAGATTTGCTGCTGGACGACACGGTGGATGTGCCCCTGGTGCTGGTGGCGCACGACCTCTCGCCCGCCGACATGCTGCAGTTCAAACAAAGCGTGTTCGCGGGCTTTGTGACGGACGTGGGCGGCAAGACCAGCCACACCGCCATCGTCGCGCGCAGCATGGACATCCCCGCCGTGGTGGGCGCGCGTGCCGCCAGCCAGCTGGTGCGCCAGGACGACTGGGTCATCATCGACGGCGATGCGGGCGTGGTCATCGTCGATCCCTCGCCCATCATCCTGGCCGAATACGGATTTCGCCAGCGCCAGGTCGAACTGGAGCGCGAACGCCTGGCGCGCCTGCGCCACACGCCTGCCATCACCATCGACGGCCACAAGATCGAGCTGCTGGCCAACATCGAGCAGCCCGGTGACGCCGCCGCCGCCGTGCGCGCAGGCGCCGTGGGCGTGGGGCTGTTCCGCAGCGAATTTCTGTTCATGGGCAAAAGCGGCAACCTGCCCGGCGAGGACGAGCAGTACCGCGCCTACTGTGAGGCCATCGACGGCATGCAGGGCTTGCCAGTCACCATCCGCACCATTGATGTGGGCGCGGACAAGCCGCTGGACAACAAGGCCCACAAGGACAGCTACCTGAACCCGGCCCTGGGCCTGCGCGCCATTCGCTGGAGCCTGGCCGACCCGGCCATGTTCCGCACCCAGCTGCGCGCCGTGCTGCGGGCCGCTGCACATGGCAAGGTGAACCTGCTGTTTCCGATGCTCGCGCACACGCACGAGATCCAGCAAACCCTGGCCCAGGTGGACCTGGCCCGAGGCGAGCTGGATGCGCGTGGCGAGCCCTACGGTCCGGTGCAGCTGGGCGCGATGATCGAGGTACCTGCCGCCGCACTCATGGTGCGCACCTTCCTCAAGTATTTCGATTTCCTCTCGATCGGCACCAACGACCTGATCCAGTACACCCTGGCCATCGACCGCGCCGACGAGGCCGTGGCCCACCTGTACGACCCGCTGCACCCCGCGGTGTTGCGCTTGGTGAGCGATGTGATCGCCGAGGGCGAACGCCAGGGCAAGAGCGTGTGCGTGTGTGGCGAAACTGCCGGTGACGTGACCATGACCCGCCTGTTGCTAGGTTTGGGCTTGCGCAGCTTTTCGATGCACCCTGCACAGATCCTGGCCGTCAAGCAGGAGGTGTTGCGCGCCGACACGCGCAAGCTCGCACCGTGGGCGCAGCAGGTGCTGGAAGGCGACGAACCTGCCGTGCTGTTGACAGCCTGAGGGTTTGCGGGATCGTTGGCTACTATCAAAATTGATAGCTGCCAAGGCATATTTTTCCAGCGCTACTGGCCAATTGGGCTGATTTTTTCCGTCAGCGTGCCCGCATCCCCATCACGGCCGCGCTGATGATCATTGCGGTGGCGAGTGCAATGCTCCAGGTGAAGGCGCGCCCACTCACCAGAATCAGCAGCGCGGTGGACGCCAGTGGCGTGATGTAGCTCAGGATGCCGATGTGCCGGGCGTCCCCCAGTTTGAGCGCCCTGTCCCACATAAAAAACGACGCCCCCAGCGGCCCCAGGCCCAACACTGCGAGCAGCCCCCAGTCGCGCGGCTGCAGCGCCACAGCGGGCTCCAGCAGCACATGGCACAGCAGCGACAGCACGCCGGACACCAGTCCGAACAGGCCGATGGCCGTGGTCGGGAACGCTGCCACGCGTTTGGTCAGCAGCGAATAGGTGGCCCAGATGAGAGCCGCCGCCAGAGCGGGCAGGTAGCCCCAGGCCAGCGTGCCACTCAGCTCGCGTCCACCCGCAATCGCAATGGCTGCGCCCCCAAAACCCAGCAGCGCCGCCAGCACATGCGGCAGGCGCAGCGCCACACCGGGCAGCACCACCGGCGAGAGCACCACGATGAACAGCGGCCAGAGGTAGTTGACCAGGTTGGCCTCCACCGGCGGGGCATGGCGCAGCGCGATGAACAGCAGGAAGTGGTACGCAAACAGACCGTACACGCCCAGCGCCAGCGTGCGCAGCGGGATGCGCCACTGCGATGGGTCACGCAGCACAAACGGCCAGGCCGGCACGCTGCCAATGATGAGCGCAACACCCGTGAGCAGGAAGGGCGGAATGTGGGTGAGTGACACCCCCAGTGAGGCGAGAGAGGCCCACAGCGCAATGGCGCCCAGGGCGTAGAAGTTGGCTTGCATGGCACCGAGCTTACGCCCGCCCGCCCTCGAAAATCGTCGCGCAACGCTGGTGTACCGTCGCGCGCCAAGGTTGTTGGATGGTCTTCAGCGGTCTGCCTGCGTCATCTGTGATGCTCAGCTCGGCGCAGCGCAGCCGTAAGGGCCGAGGGCGAGCGGTAGCCCGTGCGCCGCGCCACCTCCGCCACTGCCATGCCAGTGCCCCGCAGCAGCCGCGCCTGTGCCAGGCGCTGGCCCCGTAGCCAGGCCATGGCACCCACGCCGTGGTCGTCCCGGCAGCGAGCGGCAAACTGGCTGGGGCTCAGGTGCACCTGCGCCGCCAGGTCGGCCACGGTCAGTTCACGGTGCCACTGCTGCGCCGCCCATTGCTGCAGTGCGGGCCAGTCGATGGTGCGGCGGCGAGTGGGGCCGGGCATGGAAAGGTGGGAACGGGGGCTGCCGAGCCAGGCCTCCAGCAACAGCGCAGAGCCGTAGGTTTGTGCCAGCGGGCGGTCTTGTTGCAGTGCGCTCGCCAGATAGTGCGCCAGTGGTAGTGCATCGGCGGGTGGTTTGGTCGAGCGGCGTTGGCCGGTACAGCGCGCCCAGTCGGGGTGTGCGCTGTCGAGCACCAGGCACAGGCTGCCACGGGACGATTCAAAGTCGTGCCGATCACCCGGGGCAATCACACAGCCGCCGCCGGGTGCCACGCTCACGCAACGGCCAGCCACCTCCAGGTCCAGGGCCCCGGAGAGTCCCAGTAGGATTTGGAAATGGTCATGGCTGTGACTGCCCGGCGACGCGCCGTAGCGGCGCAGGGAGAGTTGGTCTGGAGTGTCCATGGAGGCGGTTCGATTCCGGATTTTGCTGCAAATGGAGTTCAGGCTCAGATTGGTGTCGGCGGCATGCCCTTCGCCAGACCTGCCATTTAGTGCTTCGCGGTTTGAATTTATGTTGCTAGAGTGAATTCGAACATTGAGCAACAAGGAATTCATATGGTTTCAAATGCAGGTGTGGTGCCGCCTGCAGAGCTTGCAGGGGGCAGTCCCGACGAGTTGTTGTCGTGCCTGCTCATCGTGGCCAAGGCCCATGGCTTGCCGTCTACCCCCGAGGCGGTGATGGCAGGCCTGCCTGCGGAGCAGCACCGGCTCACGCCCGGTCTGTTTGCGCGTGCGGCGCGTCGGGCGCACATGAGCAGCCGGATGGTGCGCGAGCCCCTGGCGCGGGTCAAGGATGTTTTGTTGCCGGCGGTTTTGCTGCTGCAGGGCGAGCGCGCCTGCGTGCTGCTGGGCTGGAGCGAGGGGCGCAGCGAGGCGCTGGTGGTGTTGCCCGAGCTGGGCGATGCGCCCATCCAGGTGTCGCGTGCGGCGCTGGAAGCGGACTATCTGGGGACCACGGTGTATGTACGCCCGTCCCAAAGGTTCGATGCGCGGGCGCCGCAGGTGAAGGCGGGGCGGCATGGGCACTGGTTCTGGTCCGTGCTGGCAGAAAACCATGGCCTGTACCGCGATGTGCTGCTGGCCGCGCTGCTGGCCAACCTGTTCGCCCTGGGTATGCCCATATTCACGATGAACGTGTACGACCGCGTGGTGCCCAACAACGCGGTCGATACCCTATGGGTGCTGGCGCTGGGTCTGTCCATCATGCTGGTGGGCGACCTGGTGCTCCGCACCCTGCGGGGCCGGTTTGTGGACCTGGCCAGCAGCCGTGCAGACGTGAAGCTGTCGGCTCACATCATGGAGAAGGTGCTGGGCACGCGCATGGAGCAGCGGCCCGCGTCGGCGGGGTCGTTTGCTTCGAACCTGCGGTCTTTCGAGTCGGTACGGGACTTCATCAGCTCGGCCTCTGTGGTGGCGTTCATCGACCTGCCCTTTGCGTTGATCTTTGTCGTTGTGATTGGCTGGATTTCCTGGCCCATGCTGGTCCCGCTGCTGATCGGGGCCCTGGTGATGCTGCTCTATGCCCTGGCGGTGCAGGGGCGCATGCACGAGCTGTCTGAAACCACCTACCGCGCGGGGGCACAGCGCAACGCCACGCTCGTGGAGGCGCTGGTGGGCTTCGAGACCGTGAAGGCGCTGGGCGCCGAGGCGCCGCTGCAGCGCAAGTGGGAGCGAAGCACGGCGCTGCTGGCGCGGGTAGGTGTGCAGCTGCGCCTGCTCTCGGCCACGGCCAGCAACAGCTCGGCCTTTCTGCAGCAGCTCATCAACCTGGTGATCGTGATCCTGGGCGTGTACATGATTGGCGAGCGCCAGCTGACCATGGGCGGTTTGATTGCCTGCACGATGCTGGCCTCGCGCGCCATGGCGCCGGTGGGGCAGGTAGCGGGACTGCTGGTGCAGTACCACACGGCATCTACTGCGCTGACCTCGCTCAACGAAATGATGAAGCGCGAGGTGGACAGGCCGGAGGGGGCCAATTTCATCAGCCGGGGGCGGCTGCAGGGGGGCATCGAGTTCCGCGACGTGAGCTTTACCTACCCGGGCCAGCAGTCGGCGTCGCTGCGCAATGTGACGCTGAACATCAAACCCGGGGAGCGTGTGGCCATCCTGGGGCGCATCGGCTCGGGCAAGACCACGCTGCAGAAGCTGATCCTGGGGTTGTACCGGCCCACGTCGGGTGCTGTGCTCATCGACGGGATCGACCTGCGCCAGCTGGACCCCGCCGAGCTGCGGCGGCAGATGGGCTATGTGCAGCAGGATGTGATGCTGTTCTATGGCTCGCTGCGCGACAACATTACGCTGGGGGCGCCTCTGGCCGATGACGAGGCGGTAGTGCGCGCGGCCGAGATCGGGGGCATCCTGCCGCTCATCAATGCCCACCCGCAGGGGTTCGACATGCTGGTGGGAGAGCGCGGGGAGTCGCTATCTGGGGGGCAGCGCCAGGGCGTTTCCATTGCCCGCGCCGTGATCAACGATCCGGCCGTTCTGCTGCTGGATGAGCCCACATCGTCCATGGACCATTCGAGCGAAGAAGACATAAAGCGCCGCTTGGCCGATTTCTCCAAGGGTCGCACGTTGGTGCTCATCAGCCACCGCACATCGCTGCTGGAGCTGGTGGACCGCATCATCGTGATGGATGCTGGCCGTGTAGTGGCCGACGGGCCCAAGGAGCAGGTGGTGCAGGCCCTGCGGCAGGGTCGCATCGGAAAGGCGGTGTGATATGGCGGAGCTCAACGAGAAAGCCTTCCACCAGATTGGCCGTGCCGTCAAGACGGGCGGGGTGGCCAGCGACTCCATCTTCGGCCGCATGGTCAAGCGGCTCACGCCTGCAGGGACCGCTGAGTCGCTGGACTGGGCTGATGATGCCGATTGGGCGCGCCTGCAGCAGGAGCCACTGCGCGCGCGCGCGCTGTTGCGGCTCGCAGTTCTGTTTCTGCTGCTGCTGGTGCTCTGGGCCGCGTATGCCGAGTTGGACGAGGTGACGCGGGGCGACGGCAAGGTGGTGCCAACCAGCCAGGTGCAGGTGATCCAGAGCGTGGATGGCGGCATCGTGGAGGAGTTGCCCGTGCGCGAGGGGCAGGTCGTGGAGGCCGGCCAGCTGCTGCTGCGGGTGGATTCCACCCGCTTCATGTCCACCATGCTTGAAAGCCGGGCCAGCCTGCTGGCCCTCCAGGCCAAAGCCTTGCGCCTGCAGGCGCTGACGCAAGGGGGCAGCTTCATCCCGCCGCCCGAGCTTCTGCGTGATGCGCCGGATATCGTGGCGCAGGAGATGCGCTTGTACCGATCGCGGCGTGAAGAGATCAGCGCACAGGTGTCCATTTCGCAGAACCAGCTGATGCAGCGGCAGCAGGAACTCAATGAAGTGCGCGCGCGCAAGGAGCAGGCCGAACGGGGGCTGGAGCTCATGCTGAAGGAACTCAATGCCACCAAACCCATGGTGGCCACGGGTGCCGTTTCTGAAGTGGAGGTGCTGAGGCTCGACCGCGAAGTGGCAAGGCTGCGCGGTGACCGCGAGCAGGCGGATGCGCAGATTTCAAGGGTCCAGGCGGCCATCCAGGAGGCCACCAGGCGCATCGAGGAGGTGCAGCTCACGGCGCGCAACCAGATGAGTGCGGAGCTGTCGGAGACTATGAGCAAGCTCTCGAGCATGTCGGAAGGCGGCCGCGCGCTGGCCGACAAGGTCAAGCACGCCGACATCCGCTCGCCTGTGCGTGGCACGGTCAAGCGCCTTTTGGTCAATACCGTGGGGGGGGTGGTGCAGCCGGGCAAGGAGGTGGTGGAAATCGTGCCATCGGATGACGCGCTGATCCTGGAGGCACAGGT
This sequence comes from Acidovorax sp. GW835-FHT14G06, assembly GCF_058793595.1. Classification (NCBI taxonomy): domain Bacteria; kingdom Pseudomonadati; phylum Pseudomonadota; class Betaproteobacteria; order Burkholderiales; family Comamonadaceae; genus Acidovorax; species Acidovorax sp. GW835-FHT14G06. The sequence continues at coordinate 25,629 of NZ_JBXAGA010000020.1, read as the reverse complement.
GAGTCCCCGCGATATTGCTTTTTTGCACCCGGGTCAGGAGGCCATGGTCAAGTTCACTGCCTACGATTTCTCTATATATGGAGGGCTGGTGGCTGATGTGGTGAATATCAGTGCCGATTCGGTGGTTGATGAAAAGGGCAACGCCAACTACTTGGTGCGTGTGCGCACGCGCAAGGCCAGTCTCGGGCCGAATCTGCCCATCATTCCCGGGATGGTGGCGCAGGTGGACATTTTGACAGGCAAGAAGACCGTATTGGCCTATCTTCTCAAGCCCGTGCTGCGAGCCAAGGCCAACGCCTTGTCGGAGAGGTGAAATCCATGCGCCACTACTTGGCCAGCGATACAGTACAGCCGTCGGACCGCTGGTGTACGGCGTTCCCTTTTGGGATTTTTTTTGGTAAAGCGGACAGGCCTGCGCTGATGGAGGTTTTACGAAAGGCTGATGGAGCGCCAACCATAGCTTGGCTGAGCACAGAGTATTCCGATTGGCCAGAGCTGCTTCGGGCCGTGCTTGTACAAGCACCCTCCACCCGCGTGGTGGTTGTGTCCGGCATGCCTGACGACCGAGAAGGCTTGCGTGCTATCAATGAGGGAGCTAGGGCGTATTGCCACCTCTTTGCCGTCCCCGAAATGCTGATGGAGGTGGCCGTGGTAGTCCAGCATGGCGGTCTGTGGGTGGGGCCGACGCTGGTGGCACGACTGGCGGCCGCCACCTGGAGCCTGACGGCCTCGCAGGCCTCGCTGCCGTGTCAGGAAGATCTGCAGCGGTTGCTTTCCTCTCGCGAGCTGGAGGTGGCCCAGGCTGTCGCCCGCGGGCTCTCGAACAAGGAAATTGCCGAGAGGCTCTTTATTTCTGAGCGGACGGTAAAGGCCCATCTCGGATCCGCCTTTGAAAAGCTCCATGTGCGTGACCGCGTGCAACTGGTGCTCCGCCTCAATCAAGGGGCCAATGGCCATGTCTGATAAAAACATCCATCCTTTGAGTTCTTCGGACGCGGGGCTGGCCCGCGTCACGGAGGACCTGATCGAATTGTTGATCGCACGGGGCGTCATCCGTTTCACGGACTTGCCACTGGCTGCGCAGAACAAGTTGCTGGAGCGCAAGGAGACCCGTGCGCGGCTTGGTAATAGTCTGGATCTATTGGGCGACGATTCGGGCAACGAAACAATTTGAGCGCCCAGGGGCGTCGAGCTCCAAATGTGGACCTAAGTCCAATGGTGAGCCACAGACCCCGACGGTAGCCTTCACAGCTATCAGTCACATGCCGTTCTTCTGGGCGAAAAGGCGCAGAAGTTTCTGGCTCACCGGAGCACTCTCATGTCTCAAATCGCCACAGTCGTAGCCGTGAACGGCACAGCATTTGCGGTCGATGCCAACGGCAATCGCCGCGCCCTCAAAGCGGGGGACGTTCTGCAAAAAGGAGAAGTCGTCCAGACCCCAGCTGGCTCCAGGGTGGAGCTGCTGATGGACGATGGCAAGGTGCTTGCCGTGGCACCTGAGCAGAACATCAAGCTCGATGAAAGTGTCACGCAGACGGCCGAACGCCCTACAGCGCAGGACGCTAGCGTAGCCCAGGGCACCATTGATACGGTGATCCAAGCGCTAGAGCGTGGTGGTGACCTGAACGAGCAACTGGAAGCTACGGCTGCGGGTCTCGGTGGCGGTGGTGGCGAAGGAGAGGGCAGTAGCTTTGTGCAGCTGCTGCGCATCTTCGAAGGGGTTGATCCCCTGTCCTATCTCTACAGCTTCACGCCCCAGTCGGCCCCGGACATCGATGTCAACCCGCTGGCGGTACTTGCACTTGATGCGTCACCACCGGCGCCAGCACCAGCGCCCGCACCAGCCCCCGCTCCTTTGCCTCCTGCTCCGCCTCCGGCCCCGAATCCGCCGGTGCCGGCGCCTCCTCCGCCTCCGGCTCCCCCGCCACCCGGCCCTCCTCCTGTCTCTCCCCCTCCTCCTCCGCCCGATCCGGTGCGGGTGAGCCTGAGCATCACACTCGAAGAAGAATCCGTCCCTTCCGGTCGCGAGAGCCGCAGTGTGAACGGTGTGATCGGCAACGACGAGGACGAGGGCCTTTACAGCTACCAGCAAGGCATGTTTGACTTGGGTGGCGGTAGCATTTCCTCGATCAGCGTGCCGGGTTTTGCTCCTGTGTTTGTCACAACAGCAGGCGTGACCATCTATTTCAACGCGCAGGGAGAGCCCATTCCCCAGGGCGACCCAACGCCCCCGGCGGTCCTGCTGGTCATCACCTCCAGCGGTGGCTACACATTGACGGTTGTTGGCCCGCTACAGCATGCACCAGGCGGCGGTGAAAACTTCCTGGCGCTGCCCACGGTGACGATCAATGGCGTCACGGGCGAAGGTGGTGCGTTCACGGCCGAGGTGGGCATGTCCGTGCAGGATGACATCCCTGTGATCGACTCCCACACCGACGGTATCCCGACGCTCATGACGTCTGACCGTGGCGTGAACCATGCCAACAACACCGGGTCCGAAGGGACGGAAAACAACCCACAGGGTCCCGACGCGGACACCGACAGCAATACCTTCAATGGCACGGCGTTCGTGGTGTCGTTTGGTGCTGATGGCCCCAAGCTGCACCCCGGTGGTAGCGGTGGGGAAGAGGGTCAAAGCGAGAAGACTCCCGACGGCTACGCTTTCGCCTTCCAGATTGGCAACGGTGGCGCTACGGGGCTCTACGCCACCGGCACCAATACCGAGATCATGTTGAGTGCAACGGGCAACCCTGGCGAAGTGGTCGGTCGTGATGGCAGTGGCAACGTAATTCTCACTCTGCAGATGGATCCGCAGACGGGCGCTGTGGTCATGACCCAGACGGGGGCCATTCGCCATGCCGCGCCCGATGGCGTGGAGGGCGGGCTGGACGAGCTGCAGGCCATTGGCAAGGGCGTGCTTTCCGTAGTGCTGGCCGCCACGGACAACGACGACGACACCGTGATGGCTCAGCTCGACTTGGGCGGGCGGTTGCTGTTTGGCGACGACGTGCCTGTTTATCGCTATGACAACGATGGGGAAGAGTTGCCTGACGAAGGCGACGAAACGCAGTACCTGCGCACAGGATTGGAGCCTAGCCTTTCACTGGAGGCGGAGGAAGAGTCCGTGCGCGTCGATGGCGACAAGATCGGCAACGACGAGAACGACCTACCTCTGACCTCCACGGCCAACGGCGGTCTCACCCAGATCAACGGTGCCATCAACTGGGGTGCCGACGGTTTCGGCCAGCTTACCGGCGTGCGTGTGGGCAGCGGCGAAGGTGCCAGCGTGGTACCTGTCGGCCAGACCGTCTGGTTTGGCGCCGATGGCTCCGTGATTCCTTCAGGCCCCGGCGGTGCTCGGCCCGAAGGTGCCGCAGCCAGCCTGCTGGTGGAAGCCTCGGGCAGCTACACCCTGACCGTGCTGGCCACCATGAACCACGCGGCGGGTGGGGAAGTGGTGCAAGGGGAGGATTGGCTCAACCTTGAAACCGTGCGCCTGATGGGCGAAGACGGTGACGGCGACCCCATCACCGTGGCCTTGGAGACCCGGGTGCAGGACGATGTGCCGGTGCATGTGAAGGTCCTGGGTGTTCCTGTGCCACTGGTTGCTCTGCTGGAAGAAGAGTCCGCATCGAACGGTGAGGGCGGCGTGATAGGCAACGACGAAACTGGGTTCTTCGACCCATTGAGCGCCTCCACGGGCAACCAGTCCATGACCGGTGTCGTGCGCTGGGGGGCCGACCAGTTTGGTGGGGTGGTGGCCGTGCGGATTGCGGGCCAGGAATATGCCGTGGGCAACGCGGGCGCCACGGTGTACCTGGACCGCGACGGCCAGCCCATTGCCGACGGCGACACCACAACGCCCCGCTCTGTGGCGCTGGAGATCGACGGTGCTTCCGGCGGTTACAGCCTGACGGTGATTGGCCCCCTGAACCACGAAGCGGGTTGGGGCGAAAACCTGCTGCTGCTCCCCACGGTGACTTTCGTAGGTGTGGATGGCGACGGTGACCGCATCGGGGTGGACCTCTACGCCAAAATTCAGGACGACGTGCCCGAACACGCCAAGGTGGACGGCAAGGTTGTCAAACTCAGTGTCCTGGTCGAGGAAGAGTCGGTGCCTGTGTCGGGCGGCGGCACGCTGGGCAACAACGAAACCGAGAACCCTGACCTGAGCTATGTGAAGTCGGACGCCACGGGCTTCCAGGGCGCAGTGAAGTGGGGGGCTGACCAGTTCGGCGGCCTCACGGGCATCAAGGTGCAGAACGGGTTCTTCTCCGAAAACAGCTACAGCCCGGTGGGTGGCGTGGTGACGGTGTACTTCGACCAGAACGGCAAGGCGCTGGCGGCGGGCGCCACCAGCGGCGCAGCAGTGCTGACGGTGAACGCAGAAACCGGGGCCTACCAGTTCGAGGTGCTGTCGGCACTCAAGCATTCCTCGCAGGGCGAGGATCTGCTGAACCTGCCCAAGATCACTTTCGTGGGCCAGGACGGCGATGGCGACACCATTGGTGTGGAACTCAATGCGTCGATCAAGGACGATGTGCCCATCGTGACGGTGTCCGAAGCAGTGCCTGTGGCGGCACATGGTTTCACGGTCGAGTACAAGGGGGGCGAGGCGGGCTACAACAACAGCTTTGGCTACTACTTCAAGAACCCCGATGGCATGATCGACCTCTCCAAAGGCGGCATGGTGCTCTGGGACAACGTCAAGACCGAGGGCAATGCGGCGGTGTCGCTGCCCACAGGGGTCACTGCGGACCAGATCGGCTTCTTCATCATCCCCAACGGGGATGGCCGCAACGGTGCCTTGGGCGATGCGCAGACCGTGTCGTTCCAGCAGGTCAATGGAAAGTGGACGGCCTTTGTGAATGGTGTTGCCCTGTCGGGCGATGGCGCGCCGGTCTATTTCTCGGACCAGCGGCTCAACAGCGACGGCCAGTCGCATGTACAGCAGACCCCCTCCGGAACGTCGGCTGGCCAGGGCAGCAAAGGCAACTTCAACTGGGAAGACCTCAAGATTACCTCCACCAGTTCGGACAAGGACTATGACGACGTCAACCTGAACCTGAACTGGAACGTGCCGCTGTTGGTGAAGGATGCCGAGGCCGACGCAGGCACCAGCTCTGACACGGATGGCAAGGCGCTCTCGGGCAGTTTCCAGTTCAGTTTCGGGGCGGACGGCGCTGCCGCCACGGGCAGCAAGACTTTTGGCCTGAGCGTGGGCGCCCAGGGGCAGGCCTCTGCCCTGAAAGACACCGCAACGGGTTCTACCGTGCTGGTGAAGATGGAGGGCGGCGCAGCCGTGGGCTACATCCTCATCGGTGGCGTACAGACCAATGTGTTCAAGGTCGCAGTGGCAGGCGATGCGGCCAACAACGGCCAGGTGACGGTGGAGCAGTTCCGCGCGGTGGTGCACCCCACCAACGATCCGCACGAGATCGTCAACATCGGCGGTGGCGTGATCCAGCTGACGGCGCAGGCCAAGGACGGCGACGGCGACAAGTCCAATGTGGCCACCTACGACATTGGTCGGCAGATCAACTTCCAGGACACCGGGCCGGTGGCTGCGGACGATGCCCGCAATCTGGTGGCCACAGCCGGTGCCACGGGTACCACAAGCCATGCGCTTGGCAGCGTGCTCAGCAACGATTCCTATGAGGCCAAGGCCGACGGCGGTGCTGCCAGCGTGGTGTTCACCCGCGCTGGAGGCGACCGGTCGTACGATACCACCGACCTCACCGGTCCTTCGATGGATGCCACGGGCACCATGGGTGCGCTCAAGATTGCGACCGACGGTACCGTGTCCTACACCCTTGACAACCTCAAGGCCATGGCCCTGGGCGCCGGGGCGACGCTGACCGACCAGTTCAACTACCAGATGAAGGATGCTGACGGCGACACCGATGTGGCCAACGTGCGGGTTACGGTGCAAGGCGTTAACGATGCGCCCGAGTTCGTGACCGGCAACGACCAGACGACCCAGATATGGATCGACAAGGACGGCGATGGCAACAAGGACGAAGGCGAAGTGTCGCGCTACTCCGGGGCGAATGCTGACCAGATTGCAGTGAGCGTCCAGGAAGACGCCCTGGCGCAGGGCAATCGCGATAACCCCGGTCAGAGCACCACGGATTCCGCCGGTTTTGGCGTGGCGGACCCGGACATCGGGGACACCGTGTCGGTGCGCTTTGACACCACGGGCCCCTTGCCTGTGGTGACCTCCGGCGGTGTGGCCATCCAGTGGGTGCCCAATGCCGCTGGCACCGAACTTGTGGGCAAGGTGGGCGACACCACCATCATCAAAGTGACTATTGGCGGCAGCTACGACAGTGGCTACACCAGCAATGTAGTTCTGCTGGGCCCGGTCGATCACGCCCGCCCGGCCGCTGGGGCGAGCACCGACGGCGATGTGAAGGAGCTGAACTTCACCGTCATCGCCAACGACCGGCCCGCCAACCCGGCTACCGGCCTCACGGATTCCATGGCCCTCAAGGTCTCGCTGGAGGATGATGCACCCGTTGCGAAGCTGGTGGAGGGAACCTCACAGGCCGTTGTGCTGACAGCGATGCTGGAGGAAGAGGCCGCCTTGCGCGATGGCGTGAAGATTGGCAACGACGAACGCGATGCCAGCGATTTCGTCAACGGAGCCCAGTTGGAGGCATCGACCGGCGTGCGTGTCATGAACGGGGCCGTCAGCTGGGGGGCGGATGGCTTCGGCAAGGTCACGGGCGTGCAGTTTGGTGGCGTTACCGTGGCCGTGGATGGTGTCTCTGGCGGCAAGGTGTATTTCAATGCAGCCGGCCAGGCGCAAACCGGCGCGATGGGGGCAGCCGCCGTGCTGGAGGTCAAGGCCAACGGTGAATACACACTCACGGTGACCGGTGCACTGACCCACTCTGCGCAGGGAGAGGACACGTTGAACCTGGGCCGTGTGCAGATCGTGGGCGAAGACCGCGACGGCGACTCCATCGGTGTGGAGCTTGCCGCCAGCGTCAAGGACGATATCCCCGTCATCACCACGGTAGAGCCCGACCCCGTGCCAGGCATCACTGTGCAACTGGTGGGCAGCGACGCTGGGTACAACAACACATGGGGCTACTACATCAAAAATGCCAGTGGCGAGCCCACCACTGGCATGGTGGTGTGGGATAACGTGAAGAACCAGCCGGTGACCAGCGTCACCCTGCCGCCTGGCGTGTTGCCCGGCCAGGTGGGTTTCTTCATGATTCCCAATGGCGACAGCCTCAATGGCTCGCTGGGCAACAGCACCCCGGTCAGCTTCTCCAAGGACGGCGGTGGCCAGTGGGTGGCGAATGTAGGGGGCTCGCCGCTCTCGGGCCAGGGGGCTCCCGCGCTGTTCGACAACAGCACGCTCAATCTCGACGGCCTGTCGCATGTGAACACGGTGGCCATGGGCCCTGTCACCGGCAACCAGAACTGGGAAGACATCTACGGTGGGGGTGACCGCGATTACAACGATGTCATGCTCAATGTCTCCATGCCGCTGCTGGTGGACGACAGCTTCCTGGATGTCGATGCGGAGTCCGACCTTGGGGCCACACGCTTCACTGTGAGCTATGGAGCAGATGGTGCTGCAACGCTGAACGGCAAAACGTATGGCCTGGTGCTCAATGGTGGCGAGGGCAGTCCATCGGGCTTCCGCGATACCGCGCTGTTCTCCAATGGCCAGCCCTCGGATGTGCTGCTCAAGAATGGCCCCGGCGGCTCGGTGATCGGCTATGTGGTGGTGGACGGCGTGGAGAAAACCGTCTTCAAACTGTCGATTGATGCCGCCACTGGCGAGGTGACCTTTGACCAGCAGCGCACCGTGGTGCATTCCACGCCGGGTGACTCGAACGAGGTGCAGGCGGGCATGGCGGGCAAGATTGGCCTGCAGCTCACCGCCGTTGACGGCGATGGCGACAAGGTCGATGCCAGCATCGATGTGGGCCGGATGCTGTTCATTGCCGATGATGGCCCGGTGGCCTTGGACGATACCGACGGAACGCAGTGGGTGGTGGACCGCTCCGTGGCCACCGGCAATGTGATATCCGGTGCGGGTACTACCTCGGGCGCTGCTGGCAAGGATGTGCATGAAGGCATGCAGGACGGCGCCAAGGCAGAAGTGGTCCAGGTGCGCGCCGGTGCCGAAGGTGCGGTGTGGACCCCTGGCACGGCTGTCGCCAGCGGCGGCAGCGCCGCGGTGGCCGGCCAGTACGGCACACTCACCATGGAATCCGACGGGGATTACACCTACACTGGCCACCAGACGACCATCCATCTGGGTGGTGGGGCGGCGGTGCCTGCCGGGACCGATGCCTTCGACTACGGCAAGCCATACACCACGAATCTGGGTGAGCAACTGATCACCAGCCCCACCCCAGCGCAGACCGGTGGTGCCGTGGTCACCAGCCAGGGCAATGGTGCGGGCGTGGACGATCCGACCGAGCCCGTGCCGGGCGACGTGGGTGCGAGCACGCCCGAGCAGGTCGGGTACTCGCCTTCTCAGGGCTCCGAGGCCCTGTCGGTGGACCTGGGCAAGATGGCCGTGCGGGCCGTGGTGGACATCTCCAACCTGTTCCAGAACGAATCGGGCCAGACGGGCAACAGTGGCGAAACCGGCCGCTGGGAGGCTTTCGACGCCGCCGGCAACAAGGTGGGCGAAGGGATGATCGGTGGCGTGCTGTTCAACAACGGCGCCAATGGCAGCGACCCGGTGCACCAGGGGCAGGTGGAGATCGAGGTGCTGGGGGCCGATGGCAACCCGATTGCCTTCCAGAACGTGGTGTTCTCTGGGGTGGACTACCTGGCGGGTGACAAGGGCAGCGATAGCTCCGACTATTTCGTCAAGGCGGTCAGCTTTGAGGAATATGTGGAGACCGGCTCCAAGGACCAGTTCAGCTACCAGATGGAGGACGGCGACGGCGACACCGACAGTGCCACGCTGACCATCGACACGGGTCACCAGCTGAGCGACCAGGGCCTGGGCATGGTCTACGAAGACGGCCTTGCCACGGGCAATGTGGACAGCAGCCCGCACACCACCGACACGGCAGGCACGCTGGGCATGGGCAGCGCCACCTACACCCTGGGTGTGCCGGTGCAGAAGATCACCTCGGCAGGCGACGAAGTGCGCTGGACGGTGTCGGGCGAGGGCAAGACGCTGACGGGGGTGGCAGGGGCGGGCGCGGATGTGCGCACGGTGGCCGTGGCCACTATCGACGATAGCGGCCAGTACAAGCTGGAGCTGAAGGGCCAGGTGGACCACGCCTACACCGAAAGTGGTGAAGAGAATCTGTACCTGCAACTGGTTGCCAACAAGACCGAAGGTGGCGAGACCGAGGTGCAGGGCTTCAACGTCAAGATCCAGGACGATGCGCCGGTCTACCTGGGGGGCACGCAAGACACGCTGGTCGCCAACAGCGGTGTGGGCGAGGTCGTCGCTGACCTGGGCGCCCGCGTCGGGGCCGATGTGGTGGGGGCGGATGTGAACATGGCCGCCACCACGACGGCGTCTGTGGGCGGCTCGTCGCTGCGCTATGTGTCTCTGTCCTACATGCAAGGGGGCTCGGTGCAGTCCACGGTGATGACGGTGGGGGGCAACAAGGTGTACTACCAGGCCACCTCCGACGGCACCGTCAAGGCCGTGTACGAAGACTGCGGCGAGATCAAGACGGCCTTCACTGTCGATGGTGTGGTCAATGCCGATGGCACCACGAGTTATGTCACCAATATGATGGCTGTGGCTGACAAAGTGCAGGTGGGAGCAACGGAAGTTCCTGGCGGCACAACAACGGTGACCAAGACGGTGACCTTTGGCGATAGCACTCAGGACAAGGTGTACAAGCCTGACAACTACACACAGTCGTCTGCCGGGGGCAAAGATGACGCGGCGCGGTATGTGGATTCCGCCACGGGCGTCTACATGCAGATTTCCGCCGAGAAGGACAAGACCATCGTCAACGAGGTCGAAAGGCAGCGGGATGGTGATTGGGAGGTGAAGAAAGACGACACCACCTTTGGCCCCTCCACCAGCGGCGAGGACGTCAACTGGTCCTCCACGGGCGGCGGCAACGGTGGTGGGGGCTTTGGTGTGGGAGACAACTACATCGGCAATAAGAGTTACGTAGGCGCAGAGGAAGACTCTCAGTCCGATGCCGTCAAGGAAGGAGATGGTGCCGGAGAGCGGTTGGTCATCGAATTCTTCAAGTCCGATGGCACCCGTATGAATGTGGCCTCTGCGGGCTTCGAGCTGGATCACCTGGGCAAGAAGGAAACCGCCATCGTCACCGCTGCCAACACAACCACGCCGGTGGGGTCGCCGATGGACATCCAGGGGACGACCTCTGGCAACAACACGAACAGCGGGAATGCCAGCGCGGAAACGCCCGTGGGCGTGGACCCCAGCGGCACAACGACCTTCAACACGGTGCAGTTCGCTGCCAAGGACGGGACGGAGTACCGCGTTACGGACGCCATGACCTTGACCTACACCGAAACCGTGACCAAGCCCCCGGTCATTACGCCGGTCTACGCTGACCAGGTATGGATCAACTTCCAGGCTGTGGTGGTGGATGGCGATGGCGACAAATTGGCCAAGCCGATCGACGTGAAGGTGGTGATTGATACTGACACCAAACTCGATGGCGACAAGGTGGTGTTGTCTGATGCGGTGAATGGCGGGCTGGCCGTCAAGGGCGGCGACGCTTCCGAAACCATTGTGGGCAGCGCTGGCCACGACACGGTGCTGGCTGGCAAGGGCGATGATGTGGTCAAGGGCGGCGATGGCGATGACAAGCTCGACGGCCAGGCAGGCAACGATACGCTGGATGGCGGCAAGGGGATCGATACCCTGGTGGGGGGCAAAGGCAGCGACACGCTCACTGGTGGTGATGACGACGACACCATTAAGATCAACTTGGCGGACAGCACCCCGGGCGGCGCCGACAAGGATGTCGTCAAGGACCTGATCGAAGGCGACAAGATCGAAGTGGCCGACCTGCTGGCGGACGATGGCGGCGACCTGCTGGCGAGCCTGCCACCTGCGGCCGACGCTGCGGGTGACACCACCGTCACGCTCGACAGCAACGGGCCTGCGGGCGGCGGCGCGTCGCAGACGGTGGTGGTGCAAGACACCACGCCAGCAGCCTTGGCAGTGGACTTGGCCTTGGGGGTGCCCAGCGTGGCGACCATTGAGGTCAAGCCGAACGACGACTGACCATGCCCCGCGCCTGGGACGGTGTTCCAGGCGGCCTTCGGCCGCTGTGGCCCTTGCCTCCAGGCCCTTGCGCTTCGCAGCGTGAGGGCCTTTTCTATTGAGTTTTCAATAAGAATGGCCGTTTCCGCCCATGGGAGTAAAAGAGTTTGCGATCAGTTTTAAACAATTGATGGGTGTTGACTCCGGGCCCCGATGGTGTACGAACACGTTCGCGGTGGACGGGGCGAGCGCCCCGTCCAGTGCCTTGCCGTTTAGCGGATGCCCGGTCCGGTGGCGCCGTCAAAGCCCAGCGACGCCAGAAGGGGCAGATCGTCCCGCGACTCCACCCCAAGGGCGATGACCTGGATGCCAATCGCGTGAGCGATGTTGCACAGGCCCCGCAGGAACTCCTGGTTGCCCAGGTTGTCGCCAATGCCGCGCACGTAGCTGGGGTGGACCTTGATGTAGTCCAGCCCCAGGTCGGCGAGCTTGTTGCCCTCGGTGAAGCGTTGGCCGAAATACTCGATGCCCACGCGGCAACCCAGTTGCTGCAAGGTGTGCGCCAGCTCCTTGAAGGCATCGAAGGCGCGGAACACGCCGTACTCTGGCACCTCGAACAGCAAGCGCGCGCACATGTCGGGGTAGGTGTGCAGCATCTGGGTGAGTTCGTTGCGGAAGCGGAAGTCCGCGATGGTCTCTGCGGAGAGGTTGACCGCAATGTCTCCGGCCGAGCTGCGCAGGTGCTCGATGGCCAGGCGCACCACACGCAGGTCGATGGGGGCCGTGAGGTTGAGGTGGGCCGCCATGGGCATGAAGTCGCCCGCCGACAGCAGGGCGCCCGAGGCATCGGCCACTAGGCGGATCACGCCTTCCTGGTGGATGGCGCCGTCCCCGCTGCCATTCACCACGGGGTAGAAAGCCAGTTGTAGCCGGCCGCCGCTGACCGCCTCGGTCAGCAGGGTACGCCACTGTTCGGCAGGCCGCGCGTCGGCGGCGTGTTCGCCCTCATCAACATACATGCTGTTGGGCCCGAGGGACGCCGCACGGGCCAGCGCCTCGTCGGCTCGGCTGAAGAGTTCGCCCAGGGGCTCCTGCCTGCGGTATCCCACCGCGCCGATGTGGAACAAATCCGGCACCAACGCCGACCAGTGGGGAAGCCACAGGGAGGACAGGCTGGCGAAGATGTCCTGCGCGGCCTCTTGCGGCGACGGTGTGGAGGGGCACAACACCCCGAACTCGCCGCCCTTGAGCCGACCGGCGCGCTGGCCGGGCTTGCCCTCGCCGCTCTTGTACAGCACGGTGCCCAGGTGCTTGAGCAGCGCGTCGGCCTTCTGGTGCCCCAGTTGGGTGTTCAGCCCTTCGAGATCGGTCAGTTGAAGGATCACCAAGCTGCCCGCTGAGAGGAATTGCTCCCCTTCCAGCGCCTCATGAAGGTGCGACAGGAAGTAGTCCCTGCTAGAGAGCCCGGTCACCGCATCGCGATTGACCTTCTTGCGCAAGCCGTCCAGGCGCGCAGCCTCTTCGCCGAACATCGACCGCAGGCGCGTGACCATGTCGTTCATGCCACGCGCGACACTGCGCAGCTCCGGCGTGTTCGGCTCGGCAATCTTGATGAAGCGCCGGTCCGCGATGGCCTCGGCCTGCGCCACCACATCGCGCAAGGGCTTGGTGATGCGCTTGACGGCCAGGGTGCCAACGCCACCTGCAACGACACTGCCGAGGACAAACCAGGCCAGCAGCTCCAGGGTGCCCGTCCACAGGCTTTGGTAAGCGTACTGGTCGTGGCTGGCGAGGGTGAGGGTGCCGTATTGTTTCCAGCCGTCCTGGATCTGGGCCCGGCCGGGCTCGGCATTCATGGGGATCAGCCGCGCAAACCAGCCCGGCGCGCCCTGCAATGTGCCGGAGAAGCTGCGCTCGACCAATGTCTGGCCGGTGGGCGACACAATGCGGATGAAGCGGTAGTGCCCGGCGTCGAATTGCGCGGCCACCTGCAGTTCGACAGTCACGGGGTCTTTGTCCAGCTGCGACAGGGCCAGAGCCAGCGAGGTTGCGTTGTCGATGTTCTTGACCTGCAGCTGCTGCTGCAGGTAGTGCCGGGCAGACAGCACACTGACCAGCATGCTGCCCCCAAACGCAAGCGCCATGACCAGTCCGATGGCGAGCCAGAGTTGTTTGGTGAGTGACATGGTGCTGTATCTCCGAGAAATGGCGCAGCGCTCAGAAGCCTTCTTGCCGCATGCGTTCGAGGACATCGCGCCAGCGCGACAGGCGGGCCGTCGGGTCTGCCGAGGAGGAGGTGGCGCCGGAGACCCAGAGGCCTTCGTTGTTGAAGCTGAAGACGGGTGAAAGATCGGCCCTGGACGATGCGGGCCGGATGTTGGTGATCAGGTTGTCTAGCACCATGGGCTCGTCCGCAGGGTTGGCGTAGTAGCCCAGCACCATGTGTGCTTCGCTTTTGGTGCTGCCGGCGCCACCGATCCGGGCGCGCACATAGATCATGCGTAGCTTCGCGTTGGGCACGCCCATGTGCAGCAGTGTGATGTACTTGGCGATAGAGAAATCTTCGCAGTCACCGGCATTTCTTCCCATGAACTCCAGGGGCGTCGCCCAGTAGTCATCCTGCTGCCAGACGGCAATATCGCTCTCAAAAAGCATGCGCCGATTGAAGAAATTGTTGACATGGGCAAGCTTCTCGGGCTCGCTCAGGTGGCTTCCCTCGGTCATCATGGCCCGCCAGGCAATGACGAGATCCGCACCTTTTGCGCCATAACGTTGCAATGCCAGCGCCTGGATCTTGTCGAGGTCGGGGGCACTGAAAACCACCCCCAGCGCCAGGGCGATGGTGAACGCCACCAGCACCCGAAGTTGCGCAGTGACCCGGGGTACGTTTTGGAAAAGTGACGGCAGGAAGGGCATGAAACGCGGAAAACGCGGCGGCTACCTTGCTGAAAAGTACCTTGACAGGCCCGCAGTGGCTATTTTGTAAAAAAAAACTGTGCGAGTTTCAAGGTAAATGTTACGTTTCGATTCTGCATCACAAACGATTCGGAGTCGCCATGAAACTGCCTCTTACCCTGATCACTGCCGCTGTTGTTGTCAGCACGAGTGCTTCTGCGCAAGCACTTCCCGAAGGACTTGTTGATGCGGCCAGAAAGGCCGTGACAAGCAATCCGGATGTGCAAGCGCGCTGGTTCGGTTTTCGAGCTGCCGATTCAGAGCGCGGAGTTGCGCGAGCTGGCTTTTTGCCGCAGCTTGATGCGATTGCCAGTACAGGGAGAGAAAGCCGTGTACGTCCGTCAGGGAGCACTGGTTCGTATCAACATACAGGTTCGGCATTGACGCTCAATCAGATGTTGTTTGACGGGTTTTTCACCAGCAACGAAGTCAAGCGTCTGGGGCACGCGAAGTTGACGCGCTACTACGAGTTGGTTGAAGCGTCTGAGACCGCTGCGCTGGAGGCTGTGCGGGCATATGCCGATGTCGCGCGTTACCGCGAGTTGGTCGAGCAGGCGAAGCAAAACTATGTTGAGCACAAGCTGACGACCAACCAGATTGATGAGCGTACTTCGGCTGGAGTGGGTCGTCGAGTTGATCTGGAGCAGGCGACAGGCCGCTTGGCGTTGGCCGAGTCGAATCTCCTGACAGAGGTATCGAACCTGCACGATGTCAGCGCGCGCTACCAGCGGTTAGTTGGTGAGCTGCCCCCTGGCGCATTGGCGCCCTTGCCTGAAGGCTTCAAGCTCTCACAACTTCCTCAAAAAACGGAGGAGGTGATCAGTTTGGCGCTGAACAACAACCCCACCATAAATGCCGCCATTGAGAATATGTTGGCCAGTGAGGCCGGTATTGCGTCGCAGAAGGCGGGCTTCATGCCGCGTCTCGATTTCAGAGCGCGTCAATCGTGGGACCGCAATTTGATTGGGGAGCAGGGACGATCGCGCGATAGCGCGGTGGAACTTGTGCTCACCTATAATTTTTATCGTGGCGGAGCCGACAAGGCGCGCGAGCAGCAGGCTGTGGAGAACAAGTTCCAGGCGCGTGAACTCAAGGAAAAAGCCTGCCGGGATGTGCGCCAGACCACGGCGATTGCGTTCAACGATGTAAAGCGGTTGGTCGAACAGATGACTTATCTGGACCAACATAGGCTATCGACTGAAAAAGCTCGAGAAGCCTATCGTCAGCAGTTCGATCTGGGGCAGCGCACCTTGCTTGATTTGCTCGACACCCAGAACGAAGCGTTCCAAGCCAGCAGGGCTTACATCAATGCCCGGTACGATCAAGTGGTAGCCCAGGCGCGTACATTGAGTGCAATGGGGCAGTTGTTGCCTGCACTGAACGTGACGCGCGCCGATATGCCTTCGCCCGGAGATGCCGGGCAGGTGCGCAGTGGTATTGACCCTGCCGAATTGTGCCCGGCGGAGGCTCCGGTATCTATAGCTGTCGATAAGATCAAAGCCGTGGCGGATACGCCTATTCGGCCACGTGCAGCAACGCCATCGCCATCTCCGGCATCAACAGCCACACCGGAAAAGACGGCTAGGCCTACTGCAAATCGATAGTGGGTTGCATTCGCACCTGGTGGGAGTAGGCGTGCACACCAGGGGCGGTAAGAGTGTTCAAACCCCAGCGGCGTGCGCCTGTTGGTCCGCGTGGTAGCTGGATCGCACCATGGCGCCCACAGCCGCGTGGCTGAAGCCCATCTTGTAGGCCTCTTCCTCGAACATCTTGAAGGTGTCGGGGTGCACGTATCGGCGCACGGGCAGGTGGCTGTTGCTGGGGGCCAGGTACTGGCCGATGGTCAGCATGTCGATGTGGTGTTCGCGCATGTCGCGCATCACCTGCAGGATCTCTTCGTCTGTCTCGCCCAGGCCGACCATGATGCCGCTCTTGGTGGGCACGTTGGGGTGTAAGGCCTTGAACTTCTTGAGCAGGCTCAGGCTGAACTGGTAGTCGGAGCCTGGGCGCGCTTCCTTGTACAGGCGGGGTGCGGTTTCCAGGTTGTGGTTCATCACATCGGGTGGCGCGGACTTCAGGATTTCCAGGGCGCGGTCATCGCGGCCGCGGAAGTCGGGTACCAGGATTTCAATTTGCGTCTGGGGAGACAGCTCGCGGATGTTCTGGATGCATTCCACAAAGTGGCCGCTGCCGCCGTCGCGCAGGTCGTCGCGGTCCACGCTGGTGATCACCACGTACTTGAGCTTGAGCGCGGCAATGGTCTTTGCCAGGTTCAGCGGCTCGTCCTTGTCCAGCGGGTCGGGGCGGCCATGGCCCACATCGCAGAACGGGCAGCGGCGCGTGCACTTGTCGCCCATGATCATGAACGTGGCCGTACCCTTGCCAAAGCATTCGCCAATATTGGGGCAGGAGGCTTCTTCGCACACCGTGTGCAGCTTGTGTTCGCGCAGGATCTCCTTGATCTCGTAGAAGCGCGTGGTGGGGCTGCCCGCCTTCACTCGGATCCATTCGGGCTTTTTGAGCACTTCGCCCTGTTCCACCTTGATCGGAATGCGCGACAGCTTGGCCGCAGCCTTTTGCTTGGCCAGCGGGTTGTAGGCTTCGATGGATTGCGCTTCGCGGACGACTTCAGGGGTGCTCATGGCTGTAGGCAGAGTTCAGGGCGCCAACCGGATGCTGAGCTGCTGGCCCAGCACCTGCGCGGCTTCTTCCCAAGTGGTGTGGACCCCGATTGTAGAAAGGTCCACCGTTTTCAATCCTGCGTAACCGCAAGGGTTGATGCGGCCGTAGGGCTCCAGGTCCATGTTCACGTTCAGCGCCACGCCGTGGTAGGTGCAGTGGCGGCTGACCTTGATGCCCAGGGCTGCGATCTTGCCCAGGCCTTCGAAGCCGGGCGTGGGCGCCTCCGAGCCCGTTCGTTTTTGGGGGCGCTGGGGCAGCATGGAGTGGCTGTGCGGATCATCCAGGCGCACGTAAATGCCGGGTGCGCCGGCAACCCGGTGACCCGTGATGCCGAAGTGCGCCAGCGCGCGGATCACGGACTCTTCGACGCGGTAGACGTATTCCTTGACGAAATAGCCTGCGCGTTGCAGGTCGATCAGCGGGTACGCCACCACCTGGCCCGGGCCGTGGAAGGTCACTTGTCCGCCCCGGTTGGTCGCTATCACGGGGATATCGCCCGGGTGAAGGACATGATCGCTTTTGCCCGCAATGCCTTGCGTGTAAAGCGGCGCATGCTCACAAATCCAAAGCTTATCCGGGTCAGAGGGCGTACGTGTGGTCGTGTAGTCCTGCATGGCCTGCACAGTGCTGGAGTAGTCCACGCGGCCCAGCAGGCGGATGTCAATCGTCATGGTGCAACTTGCAAGGGAGCGGCTACAGCACCACTTTCACCAGCGGATGCGATGACAGTGCACGGTACAGGTCGTCCAGCTGCTCGCGGCTGGTCGCCGTGATGGTGATGGTTACACCGAGGTAATTGCCTGCGCGACTGTCACGCAGTTCAATGGTGGTGGCGTCGAAGGTGGGGTCAAACTGGCGGGCCAGTTCGGTCACCGCGTGCACGAAGCCGTCCACCTTGGCGCCCATGACTTTGATCGGGAACTTGGAGGGGTATTCGATCAGCGAGTCTTTGCGTGGATCTGTTGCCTGCGTATCGAGGCCGTTGGCGGGCGGCGGATTGGAGGATGTCATGGTGGATCGCGGTGGTAGGGATGCTGCAGTTTCAATAGCTAGGCATGCACTGTCATTGTGCGCCACGGGCTGATGAGGGTGTCTGAATTGTGTGTTTGGCGTGCGCCAGATCGGTGCATTGCGCGAGGTTTTTGGAGCGCAAAAGCCGTTGGCGCATCACCACAACAGAGCAGGCGCACACGAAGCCCACAGGCGTGTTTGCGGGTTTTCGTCTGCTGCCATGGGTTTTTACTTATAATTAGAGGCTTTGTAAAAGTTGCGGTCTGTAACGCGGGCGTCATTCATCAATGAAAACAATCCCGCCAGAGACTGAAACTGAGGCTGAAGAATCTGACTTCAAGCCCCTGACGGCCCAAGAGGCGCAGCAGTGGCGCAGTCGCCATCCGCCCCTGTCGGTGTGGAGGGTGGTGGCAGGTCAGGCGCTGGTTGGAATGCTGGTGGCCCTGGTGGCTTGGGTTCTGACGGGCAGGGCGGTGGTGGGCTGGTCAGCAGCCTATGGCGCCCTGGCAGTGGTGGCCCCGGCTGCACTGTTTGCTCGTGGTGTGTTGCGTCACAAGGCGTTATCCAACCCGCGGGCCGCCATGGTGGGGTTCTTTGGGTGGGAAATCGCCAAGATCATGCTGACGGTGGCGCTGCTGGCGGCGGCACCTCGGCTGGTGCCGGGATTGAACTGGATTGCCTTGCTGGTTGGCATGGTGGTCGCAATGAAAACGTACTGGGTGGCACTTTTGGTGCGGCCTGGTGTCCGAAAAACCGATTGATAGAGAGAAGAGTTGTCCGATGGCCGCAGAAGCGCACGCTCCGACTGCAAGTGAATACATCGTTCACCACCTGCAGCATCTTCAAAACGTCAACCAGACCAAGATTGTTGATTTCACCGTCATCAACTACGACTCGATCATCGTAGGTTTGGTTCTGGGTGCGTTGACCCTTTTGATTCTGTGGTCAGCTGCCCGTAAGGCGACCTCTGGCGTGCCTGGCCGCTTCCAAGCGGCGGTCGAGATGCTGGTCGAGATGGTGGACAACCAAGCCAAGGCGAACATCCACAACGCTGAAAGCCGCAAGTTCATTGCACCCCTGGGTCTGACGGTGTTCGTGTGGATCTTTTTGATGAACTTCATGGACATGCTGCCCGTGGACTTGCTGCCTGCCATCTGGGCGCAGATCTATGGCGCCGCTGGCCACGATCCTCACCACGCGTATCTGCGTGTCGTGCCCACGGCCGACCTGTCCACCACGCTGGGTCTCGCTTTTGCCGTGCTGATCCTGCGCTTCTGGTACAGCGTCAAGATCAAGGGCGCCGGCGGCTGGGCGCATGAATTGGTGTCGGCTCCATTTGGCACCAGCAAGAATCCCATCTTCGCCCTGATTCTGGGCGTGGTGAATCTGCTCATGCAGATCATTGAATATGTCGCCAACACCGTGTCCCACGGCATGCGGTTGTTTGGCAACATGTACGCTGGCGAACTGGTGTTCATGCTCATCGCCCTCATGGGCGGAGCTGCGGCCCTGTCGCTGTCGGGTGTGCTGCTGCCTGTGGGCCACGTCATCGCTGGCACCATCTGGACGCTGTTCCACATTTTGGTGATCTCGCTGCAAGCGTTCATTTTCATGATGCTGGCGCTGATTTACCTCGGTCAGGCGCACAACGCGCACTAAGTTTCCCTTTCGTTTTTTCTTTCCTTAACTTTTCTTTTTTAACTCAGGAGTCATCATGGAAAACATTCTCGGTCTCGTCGCTCTGGCTTGTGGTCTGATCGTTGGTCTGGGCGCTATCGGCGCTTCCATCGGCATCGCGCTGATGGGTGGCAAGTTCCTCGAATCTTCGGCACGTCAGCCTGAGCTGATCAACGAACTGCAAACCAAGATGTTCATCTTGGCCGGTCTGATCGACGCTGCGTTCCTGATCGGTGTGGCTATCGCCCTGCTGTTCGCTTTCGCCAACCCCTTCGTTTCCACGCTCTTGGCCAACCTGCCCAAGTAATTCCCGTTCAACGCCACTTTAGAAAGGTGTTGCCGTGAGTATCAATGCGACCCTGTTCGTTCAGGCCATCGTCTTCCTGATCCTCGTGTGGTTCACGATGAAATTCGTGTGGCCTCCGATCGCGAAGGCGCTGGATGAACGAGCCCAGAAAATCGCCGATGGCCTCGCCGCTGCCGACCGTGCCAAATCCGAACTGACCGCTGCCAACCAGCGCGTTGAAAAGGAATTGTCACAGGCGCGCAACGAGACGGCCTCGCGTCTTGCGGACGCCGACCGTCGTGCCCAGGCCATCATCGAAGAAGCCAAGGCCCGTGCCACAGAGGAAGGCAACAAGATTGTTGCTGCTGCCCGCGCTGAAGCCGAGCAGCAGACGGTCCAAGCCCGCGAAGCCCTGCGTGAGCAGGTGGCAGCGCTGGCCGTCAAGGGTGCTGAGCAGATTCTCCGCAAGGAAGTCAATGCTGGCGTCCATGCCGACCTGCTCAACCGCCTGAAGACCGAGCTGTAAGGGGACACACATGGCTGAACTCGCCACCATTGCACGCCCTTACGCCGATGCCTTGTTCAAGGCTGCCACTGCGGGTGCGGGCGTCGATCTGGGCGGCACTGCTGCCTGGATGGACGAACTGGCGGCGATTGCCGCCAACCCCCAGCTGCGTCAGTTGGCGGACAACCCCAAGGTGACGGCAGACCAAGTGTTCGCCGTATTCACCGGGGTCGCTCGCTCGGCCCTGCCGGATATGGCCAAAAATTTCCTGCGCACAGTCATCGACAACGGACGCATTGATGCGCTCCCGGAAGTGGCTGCGCAGTTTCGTGCCCTCGTGAATCGTCGCAACGGATCCTCGGATGCCGTGGTGTACAGCGCATTTCCGATGGACAGTGCTGCACTGTCCGAGGTCAGCGCGGCGCTGGAAAAGCGCTTCGGCCGCAAGCTCAATCTCGCTGTACAGCTGGATGAGTCCCTGATCGGTGGTATTCGCGTAGTGGTGGGTGACGAGGTGCTGGACACTTCGGTCAAGGCCCGTCTTGAACAAATGAAAGCGGCCCTCATCGCGTAATGCGCGACGAGGACAGCGAACCAAAGAAAGAAGGAAAGAGTCATGCAACTCAATCCCGCAGAAATTTCTGAACTCATCAAGAGCCGCATCGAAGGTCTGGCAGCCAGCAGCGATATCCGTAACCAGGGCACCGTGGTGTCCGTGTCAGACGGTATCGTGCGCGTTCATGGCCTGTCGGACGTGATGCAGGGCGAAATGCTCGAGTTCCCCGCCACCAAGGACGGTCAGCCTTCCTACGGTCTGGCGCTGAATCTTGAGCGCGACTCCGTGGGCGCCGTGATTCTGGGCGAGTACGAGCACATCTCCGAAGGCGATACCGTCAAGTGCACGGGCCGCATTCTGGAAGTGCCCGTTGGTCCCGAACTGATCGGCCGCGTGGTGAACGCCCTGGGTCAGCCTATCGACGGCAAGGGCCCTATTAACGCCAAGCTCACCGACGTGATTGAAAAGGTCGCTCCTGGCGTGATCGCCCGCAAATCGGTGGATCAGCCCCTGCAGACCGGCCTGAAGTCCATCGATTCGATGGTGCCCGTGGGCCGTGGCCAGCGCGAGCTGATCATTGGCGACCGCCAGACCGGCAAGACCGCTGTGGCCATCGACGCCATCATCGCCCAGAAGGGCCAGGGCGTGACGTGTATCTACGTCGCCATTGGTCAGAAGGCTTCTTCGATCAAGAACGTGGTGCGCGCTCTGGAACAAGCCGGTGCCATGGAGTACACGATTGTGGTGGCCGCATCGGCTTCCGAATCGGCCGCTATGCAGTACGTGTCTGCCTACTCTGGCTGCACGATGGGCGAGTACTTCCGCGATCGTGGCGAAGACGCCCTGATCGTGTACGACGACCTGTCCAAGCAAGCCGTTGCCTACCGCCAAGTGTCGCTGCTGCTGCGCCGCCCACCAGGCCGCGAAGCCTACCCTGGCGACGTGTTCTATCTCCACAGCCGTCTGCTTGAGCGCGCAGCCCGTGTGAACGCCGATTACGTTGAAGCCTTCACCAAGGGTGAAGTCAAGGGCAAGACGGGTTCGCTGACGGCACTGCCCATCATCGAAACGCAAGCCGGCGACGTGTCCGCTTTCGTGCCTACCAACGTGATTTCGATCACCGACGGTCAGATCTTCCTGGAAACCAGCCTGTTCAACGCCGGTATCCGCCCCGCCATCAACGCCGGTATCTCGGTGTCGCGCGTCGGTGGTGCTGCCCAGACCAAGCTGGTGAAGAACCTGTCCGGTGGTATCCGTACCGACCTGGCCCAGTACCGTGAACTGGCTGCCTTCGCGCAGTTTGCTTCCGATCTGGATGAAGCCACCCGCAAGCAGCTGGACCGTGGTGCCCGCGTGACCGAATTGCTCAAGCAAGCACAGTACAGCCCACTGTCCATCTCGTTGATGGCTTCCACGCTGTTCGCTGTGAACAAGGGTTTCATGGACGACATCGACGTCAAGAAGGTGCTCGACTTCGAACACGGCCTGCACCAGTTCCTGAAGACCAGCCACGCCGCTTTGCTGGCCAAGCTGGAGCAGGCCAAGGCCATGGACAAGGACGCAGAAGCCGAATTGACCGCAGCGATCGCCGCGTTCAAGAAGTCGTTCGCTTAAACCGGACGAGGAGCCATCATGGCAGCAGGCAAGGAAATACGCGGCAAGATCAAATCGGTGGAAAACACCAAGAAGATCACCAAAGCCATGGAAATGGTGGCTGCATCCAAAATGCGCAAGGCGCAGGACCGGATGCGGGCTGCCCGCCCATACAGCGAGAAGATCCGCAACATTGCAGCCAACCTCGGCAAGGCCAATCCAGAGTACGTGCATCCGTTCATGAAAGTGAACGATGCCAAGACCGCTGGCGTCATCGTCATCACCACAGACAAGGGTCTGTGCGGCGGCATGAACACCAACGTGTTGCGTGCCGTGACGACCAAGCTGCGTGAATTGCAAGGTGCTGGCGTCTCGACCGAAGCCGTGGCGATTGGCAACAAGGGCCTGGGTTTCCTGAACCGTGTGGGCGCCAAGGTGGTTTCGCACGTGACGGGTCTGGGCGACACCCCCCACTTGGACAAGCTGATTGGCCCGGTGAAGGTGCTGCTCGATGCATACGCAGAAGGCAAGATCAACGCGGTGTACCTGAGCTACACCAAGTTCATCAACACCATGAAGCAGGAATCGGTGGTGGAGCAGCTGCTCCCCCTGTCCTCCGAGCGGATGCAGGCTGAGAAGACGGAACACGGCTGGGACTACATCTATGAGCCCGATGCGCAAAGCGTCATCGACGAGCTGCTGGTCCGTTATGTCGAGTCCCTAATCTACCAGGCGGTTGCGGAAAACATGGCGTCCGAGCAGTCGGCACGCATGGTGGCCATGAAGGCCGCCACCGACAACGCCGGCAGCGTCATTGGCGAGTTGAAGCTGGTCTACAACAAGACGCGCCAGGCAGCGATCACGAAAGAACTTTCGGAAATCGTGGCTGGCGCCGCTGCTGTGTAAGCAGCTCAACAAACTACTTTATTGGAGCGAAAAATGGCTCAAGTGCAAGGCAAGATTGTTCAATGTATCGGCGCTGTGGTGGACGTTGAGTTCCCCCGCGACCAGATGCCCAAGATTTATGACGCCCTGAAGCTCGAAGGCTCGTCGCTGACGCTGGAAGTGCAACAGCAGCTGGGCGACGGCGTGGTGCGTACCATTGCCCTGGGTTCGTCCGACGGCCTGCGCCGCGGCATCATGGTGACCAACACCGGCAACTCCATCACCGTGCCTGTGGGCAAGGCGACGCTGGGCCGCATCATGGACGTGCTGGGTGCGCCCATCGACGAACGTGGTCCCGTGAGCCAGGAGCTGACGGCCTCCATCCACCGCAAGGCCCCTGCGTACGACGAACTGTCGCCGTCGCAAGAGCTGCTGGAAACCGGCATCAAGGTGATTGACTTGGTCTGCCCGTTCGCCAAGGGCGGTAAGGTCGGCCTGTTCGGTGGCGCCGGCGTGGGCAAGACGGTGAACATGATGGAACTCATCAACAACATCGCGAAGGCCCACAGCGGTCTGTCGGTGTTCGCTGGTGTGGGCGAGCGTACCCGTGAAGGGAACGACTTCTATCACGAAATGGCCGATTCCGGCGTGGTGAACCTGGAGAAGCTCGAGGAGTCCAAGGTAGCCATGGTGTACGGCCAGATGAACGAGCCCCCAGGCAACCGTCTGCGCGTGGCCCTGACCGGTCTGACCATTGCGGAATCCTTCCGTGACGAAGGCCGTGACGTGCTGTTCTTCGTGGACAACATCTACCGCTACACGCTGGCCGGTACCGAAGTGTCCGCTCTGCTGGGCCGTATGCCTTCCGCCGTGGGTTACCAGCCTACGCTGGCTGAAGAAATGGGCCGTCTGCAAGAGCGTATTACGTCCACCAAGGTCGGTTCGATCACTTCCATCCAGGCCGTGTACGTGCCAGCGGATGACTTGACCGACCCATCGCCTGCTACGACGTTCGCCCACTTGGACTCTACCGTCGTGCTGTCGCGTGACATCGCTTCGCTGGGTATCTACCCCGCTGTGGATCCTCTGGACTCCACCAGCCGCCAGCTGGACCCTAACGTTGTGGGCGAAGACCACTACACCACGGCCCGCGCCGTGCAGGGCACGCTGCAGCGCTACAAGGAACTGCGCGACATCATCGCCATTCTGGGCATGGACGAACTGGCTCCTGAAGACAAGCTGGCCGTGGCCCGCGCTCGCAAGATCCAGCGTTTCCTGTCGCAGCCTTTCCACGTGGCCGAAGTGTTCACGGGCTCCCCAGGCAAGTACGTTCCCCTGTCGGAAACCATCCGTGGTTTCAAGATGATCGTCAACGGCGAATGCGATCACCTGCCAGAGCAAGCGTTCTACATGGTGGGCACCATTGACGAAGCCTTCGAAAAGGCCAAGAAGGTGGCCTGATGAGCCGTCGGCCGGGCTGTCCATGGCGGCTCGGCCTTCAGCAATCAAGCAACCCACCTTTTCCTAGGAGCAATGATGAACACTATCCACGTTGATGTGGTCAGTGCCGAAGAGTCCATCTTCTCCGGTGAAGCGCGCTTTGTCGCTCTGCCCGGCGAAGCTGGCGAACTGGGCATTTACCCCCGCCACACCCCGCTGATCACTCGCATCAAGCCGGGCTCGGTGCGCATCGAAATGGCTGACGGTGGCGAAGAGTTCGTTTTCGTGGCCGGTGGCATTCTGGAAGTGCAACCCAACTGCGTGACCGTGCTGTCCGACACCGCCATCCGTGGCAAGGACCTGGACGACGAGAAGGCCAACGCAGCCAAGTCTGCCGCCGAAGAAGCGCTCAAGAACGCCAAGAGCGACATCGATCTGGCCAAGGCCCAGTCCGAGCTGGCTGTTATGGCTGCCCAGATTGCGGCATTGCGCAAGTTCCGCCAAAAGAAGTGATCCTTCGCGGGCATCGCGGTGCTGAACAAAAAACCCGGCGATGCCGGGTTTTTTTATTTCCGGCGCCCGAGCATAGCTTGCAGCGGGTGCCTGAAGTGATGGGTACGTGTCGCCTCACCACCATGACTACCAACTGGCTTTGGAGACGTGGCTGGTGGCGCTATCTCCGCTCAGAAGCTGATGTCTGTCAGACAAAAAAGGCCGGGGCCCCTCACAGGGCCCCGGCCTTTTGCATTGGCACTTTTCACAAAGCCCTCATGCAGTCCGCATGGGGCCTCTGGCAATTACATCGCGTTGCCGATTTCGCCAGCAGAGATCTGGCCGGTGCG
>NZ_JBXAGA010000019.1:0-45539 GCF_058793595.1 Acidovorax sp. GW835-FHT14G06 | reverse complement strand
TCACAGGGCCAGTTCTGATCTTCGGGGCCGACCTTTGTCCAGAAGAATTCTGAGAACACTTCATCAGACAGTTTCATCGCCATTAACGCGATCCTGCTCGTTTCCGACACTGAGCCTCCCAAAATACGGCTTCTTAACACTGTTCATAGATTATGGATGCAGCCGTGCTTTTGGTGGCCAGCGGTCACGGGAGGTCGTAGTTGTGTTCCTTGGTAAGTGCTAGCGCCCTTGCGCGGACGACTGCTTGAGGTCAGCCAGCGTGAGTTCGTTCACGTCAAGCCACCGTCTGCAACCGCTGCACTGGCGTCTTTGATGGAGCCGTTCGTTGAACGGGTTGATGTGCAGGCGATCCGCACCTATCAGGTGTCGTTTCACAGACGCCGCACAGTCACATCTACCGACCAAGCGTCCCCAAACGAAAACACCCCCGTCAACCTCCCCCCCACCTCCAGCTCACAAGCCTTTGTCAGCCCACCCGTGATCACCAGATCACCCGCCTCCAGCCGCTGACCAAACACGGCCAGCTCCCGCGCCAGCCGCGCCACCGCGTCCAGCGGGTGGCCGTCGGCGTCGGCGCCCACGCCCTGGCCCAGCGTGTGGTGGCTGCCGTCGTGCAGGCGCACCGCAACGGTGCCCGCCGCCATCATGTCGGTCACCGGCAGGCGCGGCCCGACGACGACCTGGCCGGCGGACGAGTTGTCGGCGGTGTTCTGTTAGAGGTTGAAGCGGTAGCCGGTCCAGGTGGAGTGCACGACCTCGAGGCAGGCGTAGGCGCCCTCCACGGCGGCGGCCACGGTGTGGCGGTCGGCGGGCGCGTGCCGCGCGTCGAGGGCGGTTTGGAGGCGCAGCCCGATCTCGGGTTCGACCCGCGGCTGCACCAGGCGCTCGTGCACCGCGTCCCCCGAGTTCAGCAGCATCCGGTCGGTCAGCGGCCCGATGTTGGGCCGGGCTATGCCCATCTGGCGGCGCATCACTTCCGACGTGTAACCCAGCTTCCACCCGACAACGCGCTCGCCGGCGGCCAGGCGCAGGCCGAGCAGCGCGCGCTGGATGGCGTAGGCGGTGGCGAGGTCGGGCGAGCCGACGGTGGCGTCGGCGTCCAGCGTGCGCCCGGCCTGGCGGGCGGCCCAGATCGCTTCGGCAAGTTGGGCCACCGTCTTCATCCCAGCCGCCCTCAGCCGATGGCACCGCCGCCCACGAACAGCACCTGACCGGTGATGTACGAGGCCTCGGGCGCGCCCAGGAAGCCGATGGCCGCGGCGATCTCTTCTGGTGTGCCCAGGCGGTTCATCGGCGTGTCGCGCAGCGACTGGGTGTAGATGGCTTTCATCCAGCCGGTCTCGGCCTCGCTCAGCGGCTGCGGGTTGCGCGGCACGATGCGCTGGCCGTTGTCGATGGCACCGGGTGAGACGCAGTTGACGCGCACGCCGAATTCGGCGAGTTCCATCGCCATGGCCACCGTCATCGCGTGCACGCCGCCCTTGGCCGCGGCGTTGGGCACGCGGTAGATGCCGCGGGTGGCGATGGAGCCGACGTTGACGATGGCGCTATCGCCCTGGCGCTTCATCAGCGCCGCCATTTCGCGGCAGCACCACAGCGTGGGCCAGAGCGAGCGGTTGATCTCGCGCTGCATCTCGTCGGGCGTGTATTCCCAGAACCGCTTGGCCCAGATGGTGCCGCCCACGTTGTGCACCGACACGTCGATGCGGCCGTGGGCCTGCAGGGCCGCCTGCACCACGGCCTGAGCGGCTTCGTGCTGCTCCAGGTCGGCGGCCACCAGCAGGCCCTCGCCGCCTGCAGCGGTGATCTGGTCGCGCACCGCCTCGCAGGGGCCGGCGGCGCGGTCCACCAGCACCACGCGCGCGCCCTCGGCCGCCATGCGCAGCGCGCAGGCCCGGCCGATGCCCTGCGCGGCGCCGGTCACGACGACCACGCGCCCCTGGTAGCGCTGGGCGGCGATTCCGGTCCTGGTCAGCGGCCGAGGTCTTTGGCGCTGACGCCCGCGATGCCCCAGTTCTCCTTGGGCATTTCGTGGATCCAGACGCGGATGGTTTCCTTCTTCGCGTCGATGGCCTCGTGCAGCGCCTGGGTGACCTTCTCGATCACGGCCTTCTTCTGCTCGGGCGTGCGGCCTTCGAGGATGTAGATCTGTGCGAA
Source organism: Acidovorax sp. GW835-FHT14G06 (assembly GCF_058793595.1). Taxonomy (NCBI): domain Bacteria; kingdom Pseudomonadati; phylum Pseudomonadota; class Betaproteobacteria; order Burkholderiales; family Comamonadaceae; genus Acidovorax; species Acidovorax sp. GW835-FHT14G06. The sequence goes on along the minus strand of NZ_JBXAGA010000019.1, from coordinate 43,382 downwards.
CGGCATGGTGGTGGTCTCTCGGGGTCAGTTGGCTTTGATGTCCAGCTTGCGGATCAGGGAACCCCAGCGGTTGTTCTCGGCCTTGATGAAGGCGCCGAACTCCTGGGGCGTGGTGACGCGCAGGTTGCCGGAGATGTTGTCGAACGCGGCCTGGGCCTCGGCGATCTTGGCGCCCTTGGCCCAGGCGTCGTGCAGCTTCTGCACGACGGCGGCCGGGGTGGCGGCGGGGGCGACCAGGCCGAACCAGGTCTCCACCGCGAAGCCGGGGTAACCGGACTCGGCCACGGTCGGCACGTCCGGCAGGGCCTTGGCGCGCGTGGGCGAGGTGACGGCCAGCGCCTTGAGCTTGCCGCTGCGGATGTGCTGCAAGGTGGTGGCCAGCGAGCTTTCCATGCTCATGATCACCGTGCCCGAGAGCAGGTCCGGCACGATCTGGCTGGAGCCCTTGTAGGGGATGTTGGTGAGTTCGATGTCGGCCACCGACTGCAGCAGCTCGGCCGCCAGGTGGTTGCTGGTGCCGATGCCGGACGTGCCGTAGCCGAGCTTGCCCGGGTTGGCCTTGGCGTAGGCGACCAAGCCCTTGAGGTCGGCGAACGGTGCGCTCGGGTGCACGACGATCACGCAGGGCGTGGTGCCCACCAGCGAGATCGGGGCGAAGTCCTTTTCCACCTGGAACGGCAGCTTGTCGTAGAGGTAGGGCGCGATGGCCAGGCTGCTGATGGCCGACAGTCCGATGGTGTAGCCGTCCGGCGCGGCCTTGGCCACCGCGTCGGTGCCGATATTGCCGCCGGCGCCGGCCTTGTTCTCGACCACGAAGGACTGGCCCAGCGCGTCGCCCATGGCCTTGGCGGCGGTGCGGCCCATGATGTCGGTGGGTCCACCCGGCGGGAAGGGCACGATGAGCTTGACGGGACGGGCGGGGTAGGCGTCCTGCGACCAACCAGCGGCGGGTGCCAGGGCCAGGCCGGCCCCCACGGAGGCGATGAAATCTCTGCGTTGCATAGGGTGCGTTCCTCAGGCCGCTTTTTTCTGTTGGCGGGCATCGCGCTCGCGGGCCATGGTCATGGCGGTGTCTTCGATCATGTCTTCCTGGCCACCGACCATCTTCTTGCGGCCCAGTTCGACCAGGATGTCGCGCGCCGACAGGCCGTACTTGACGGCGGCGCGTTTGGCGAACAGCAGGAAGCTGCCGTACACGCCGGCATAGCCCAGCGTGAGCGCGTCGCGGTCGATGCGGATCGGGAAGTCCATGATGGGCGTGACCAGGTCTTCGGCCACGTCCTGGATCTTCCAGACGTCCACACCGGTCTGCACGTCCATGCGGTCGAGCACGGCGACCAGCACTTCCATCGGCGTGTTGCCTGCGCCCGCGCCCAGGCCGGCGGCGGCAGCGTCGATGCGGGTGGCGCCACATTCAATGGCGGCGACCGAGTTGGCCACGCCCATGGCCAGGTTGTGGTGGCCGTGGAAGCCCAGCTCGGTCTCGGGCTTGAGCGCGTCGCGCACGGCCTGCAGGCGGGCCTTCACGTCGGCGGGCAGCATGTAGCCGGCCGAGTCGGTGATGTAGATGCAGTTGGCGCCGTAGCCCTCCATCAGCTTGGCCTGTTTCACCAGGCCTTCGGGGCTGTTCATGTGGGCCATCATCAGGAAGCCCACGGTGTCCATGTCGAGCTTTCGGGCGTAGGTGATGTGCTGTTCGCTCACGTCGGCTTCGGTGCAGTGCGTGGCCACGCGGATGGTGTGCACGCCCAGGCCGTGCGCCATCTTCAGGTGGTCGACGGTGCCGATGCCGGGCAGCAGCAGGGCCGAGACCTTGGCCTGCTTCATCAGCGGGATCACGGTGCCCAGGTACTCCTCGTCGGAGTGGGCCGGGAAGCCGTAGTTGACGCTGGAGCCTCCCAGGCCGTCGCCGTGGGTGACCTCGATCAGCGGCACGCCGGCGGCGTCGAGGCCGCAGGCGATGCTCTTCATCTGGTCGAGCGTCATCAGGTGGCGCTTGGGGTGCATCCCGTCGCGCAGGGTCATGTCGTGCAGGGTGATTTTTTGCTGGCTCATGGGGTGCTCCGGATCAAGCGGCGATGGGTTCGAGCACGAGCTCGCCCTTCAGGATTTCTTCGGCAAACATCTCGGCGGTGCGCGCGGCGGCGGCGGTCATGATGTCCAGGTTGCCGGCGTACTTGGGCAGGTAGTCGCCCAGGCCCTCGACCTCCATGAAGACGGAGACGCGGTTGCCGTCGAAGACGGGGCCGTTGACCAGCTTGTAGCCCGGCACGTACTTCTGCACTTCCTTGATCATGTCGTGCACCGACTTCGTGATCGCGGCCTCGTCGGGCGTGCCTTCGACCAGGCAGTGCACCGTGTCGCGCATGATCAGCGGCGGCTCGGCCGGGTTGATCACGATGATGGCCTTGCCCTTCTTGGCGCCGCCCACCTTCTCGACCGCGCCGGCCGTGGTGCGGGTGAACTCGTCGATGTTCTTGCGCGTGCCGGGACCGACCGATTTGCTGGACACGGTGGCGACGATCTCGCCGTAGCTCACCGGCTGCACGCGGCTGACCGCGTAGACCATGGGGATGGTGGCCTGGCCGCCGCAGGTGACCATGTTCACATTCATCTCGCGCTGGCCGACGTGCTGCTTGAGGTTGACCGGCGGCACGCAGTAGGGGCCGATGGCGGCGGGCGTGAGGTCGATCATCATCGCGCCCTGTTCGTTGACCTTGCGCGAGTTCTCGGCGTGCACGTAGGCGCTGGTGGCGTCGAACACGATCTGCACGCCGTCGGCCTTCATGTGCGGAATCAGGCCGTCCACACCCTCGGCGGTGGTCTTGATGCCCATCTCCTTGGCGCGCTTGAGGCCGTCGGAGTTGGGATCGATGCCCACCATCCACACGGGTTCGAGCACGGGGCTGCGCTGCAGCTTGGCCAGCAGGTCGGTGCCGATGTTGCCGGGCCCGATGAGGGCGCACTTGATTTTTTTGGTCATGGGTTGACTCCTGGGGGAAGAAGAAAAAAGGTTCAGGTGAGCGTGCGCACCACGCCACCGTCCACCCGCAGCGCGGCGCCGGTGGTGGCGCTGGCCTGCGGGCTGCAGACGTAGGCCACCATGGCCGCCACCTCGTCGGGGCGGATGAAGCGGCGCAGCAGCGAGGTGGGCCGCGCTTCCCGGAAGAAGCGGGCCGCGGCTTCGTCGAAGCTCAGGCCCTGCTGTGTGGCGAGCGTGTCGAAGAAAGCGCGTGCCCCTTCGGTCAGCGTGGGGCCGGGCAGCACGCTGTTGACCGTGACGGCGGTGCCGGCGCAGCACTCGGCCAGGCCTCGCGCCACGGACAGCTGGGCCGACTTGCTCATGCCGTAGTGCACCATTTCGGCCGGCGGACAGATGCCCGACTCGCTGGAGATGAAGACGATGCGGCCGCGGTTGCGCTCCAGCATGCCCGGCAAGGCGGCGCGTGAAAGTCGCACGCCGCTCATCACGTTGACCTCGAACAGGTGCTGCCAGTCGGCGTCGGCGATCTGCTCGAAGGGCTTGGGCTCGAAGATGCCGAGGTTGTTGACCAGGATGTCCACATCGGCCAGCCGGGTCGCCACCTGCTCGCAGCCGGCGGCGGTGCCCAGGTCGGCGGCGATGCCGGACACCTCGGCCTGCGGGTGCTGTTGGCGCAGGGTCTGCAGTGCGCGCTGCACCGACGCCTCGCCGCGGCCGTTGAGCACCACATGGGCGCCGTCGGCCAGCAGGGCCTGGGCGATGGCCAGGCCGATGCCGGCGGTCGAGCCCGAGACGAAGGCGGTCTGCCCCGCCAGGGGGCGTGGTGCCGGGCTCATGGGCGCCCTCCTGCGGGCGGACGGGCGTGCAGCCAGCCTGCCAGCCAGCGGGTCAGGCGCGGCGCCACCACCCAGGTCATGAGGACCACCACCAGCACGGTGATGACCATGGTGCGCGGCACCAGCGGCCAGTCGGCCAGCAGCGGCGCCACGGTGAGGAACAGCAGCAGCACGGTCGGGAAGATGCCCAGCCAGGTCACGATCGCCACCTTCCAGCGCGGCGGCGGCGCCTTGGTGGTGCTGCCCGCCGGCGCGAACCAGTAGTCCAGCCCGCTGACCCGGCGCATCTCCTGCGCACCTACGGTGTGGGGTGCGACTTGCGCGAGCCAGCGGGCCCGCTCGGGCGAGTCCTGCCAGGCGGCCAGGTGCGCCTCGTTGTCGAAGGCGAAGACCACGTGGTAGAGCAGGGGCTCGTCGCCGCCGCCGGCCTCGCCGGGGCGCACCAGCTGGCCGCCCAGGTGGCCGGGGAAGTGGGTCGCCGCCTCGATCATGCCGGCCATGGCCGCCTCGAAGCCGGCCACGCCTTGGGGTGCGACCCGGCGCGTGACCAGCACGGTCACGGCGCGCGACGGGGTGGCGGGTGCGTTCATGGGTGCAGGCGGCTCAGGGCGGCGCTCAGACGAATCGCATGCCGACCGTGCCCAGGTCCTGGAAGCGCACGTTCACGCTGTCGCCGGCCTGCACCGCAATGGCTTCGGTCACGCCGCCGGTCATGATGAAGCTGCCCGCCGGGATCTCCTGACCGCGCGCGCCCAGGTGGTTGGCCAGGGCGGCGATGGCGGCGGCCGGGTGGCCCATCACGGCGGCGCCGGCGGCCATGGCCACGATCTGGCCGTTCTTCTCCAGCACCACGCCCAGCGTGCGCAGGTCCAGCTCTTCCACCCGGCGGGCACGGCAGCCGATCACGAAGCGCGAGGCCGAGGTGTTGTCGGCGATCACGCTCTTGAGGTCGAACTTGAAGTCGCGGTAGCGGCTGTCGATGATCTCCACGCCGGGGATCACGAAGTCGATCGCGGCCATCACGGCGCCGACATGGCAGCCCGGGCCCTTGAGCGGCGCCTTGGTGACGACGCAGATCTCGGCCTCGACCTTGGGGTGGATGAGTTCGGAGGTCTTGATGTCGCTGCCTTCGGCGCAGGCCATGTAGTCGCTGACGAAGCCGAAGACCGGTGTGTCCACGCCCATCTGCTTCATCTTGGCGTAGGAGGTCAGGCCGCACTTGAGGCCCACCGTCTTGTGGCCGCGTCCTTCCTTGCGCGCGCGGATCAGGTCCTGGATCGCGTAGGCGTCGTCCCAGTCCATGTCCGGGTGGTCGTCGGTGATCTTGGTGACGTCGTGCGCCTTCAGCTCGGCGTTTTCCAGGTGCTCGGCCAGTTGGGCGAGGGTGTTCTTGTCGAGTTTCATGTGGTTGTTTCCTTCCCGCTCAGGCGACGAAACGCACAGACGTGCCGCCCAGGCCGCCGACGCTGCAATACAGGCTGTCGCCCGCGACCACCGGCACCAGCGGCGACTGCGAGCCCGAGAGGATGATGTCGCCGGCCTTCAGGCCGATGCCCAGGCGGCCGAGCGTGTTGGCCAGCCAGGCCACCGCGTTGACCGGCGAGCCCTGCACCGATGCGCCGCAGGACGTGCTGATGATTTCGCCGTTCTTCTCCAGCACCATGCCGGCCAGCGCGAGGTCGAGGTCGCGCGGGCTCTTGCGCAGGCCGCCGAGCGTGAGCACGCCGCAGGAGGCGTTGTCGGCCACGGTGTCCTGGATCTTGATCTTCCAGTCCTTGATGCGCGAGTCGACGATCTCGAAGCACGGCATCACGCAGTCGGTGGCGCGCAGCACGTCGGCCGCGGTGACGCCGGGGCCTTCGAGGTCGCGCGCCAGGATGAAGGCGACCTCGGCCTCGGCCTTGGGCGCGATCATGGTGCCCACCGGGATGGGCTGGCCTTCGTTGTAGACCATGCCCGAGAGCAGGTGGCCGAAGTCGGGCTGGTTGACCTTGAGCATGTCCATCACGACCTTGCTGGTCACGCCGATTTTCTTGCCCACCACGCGCTCGCCCGCGTCCAGGCGGCGTTGGATCATGCGCAGCTGGATCTGGTAGGCGTCCTCGATGGTGATGTCCGCTTCGCGGTCGGTCAGCGGAGCGACGGGTTGGCGGTCGAGCAGCGACTGGTAGAGCTCGTCGCCGTACTGCTGGATCTTGGAGTTGTCCATGGTGTTCTGTGTGGGAAAAGAGGTCAGGCGGACGCGGCGCTCTGCGCGTCGGCTTCGGCGAGGAAGTTCGACACCAGCTGGACGAAGCGCGCGGCGTGTTCGATCTGTGTCCAGTGGCCGCAGTGGCCGAACACGTGCAGCTGGCTGTTGGGAATCCACTGGCTCAGCGTCAGCGAGGTCTGCAGCGGAATCACCTGGTCCTCGCGGCCGTGCACGATGAGCGTCTCGTGCGGCAGCGCGCGAATCGCGGCCTCGGGGCTGGCCATGGCGTCGACCCAGCGCTGGCGCGGGGCGGGGAACATGGCCGAAAACGATTCCTGGAAGCCGGGGCGGACGCTGGCCTGGTAGCGCAGTTCGGCCAGCTCGTCGGTGATCAGGCCCCGGTTGTGTGCGAACACGTCCATGATGCGCTTCATGTTGTCCAGCGAAGCCTCGTAGCCCCAGACCGCGTCCAGGCCCGGCGTGATCGGGAAGGGCACGCCGACCGAGCCCATGAGCACCAGACGGCGCACGCGCTGCGGCGCGCGGATCGCCAGCGCCAGCGAGAGCGCACCGCCAAAGCTGTTGCCGACCACGTCGGCTTTCTCGACGCCCATCGCGTCCATGACATCCAGCGCCTGCTGGACCCAGGTGTCCATGTTGTAGGTGATGCCCGCCGGGCGGTCGGTGTAGCCGAAACCGACCATGTCGGGCGCGATCACGCGGCGGTCCTTTGCGATGACGGGCATCGCGAGGCGCCAGTTGGCCCAGGCACTCACGCCGGGGCCGGAGCCGTGGATGAACAGCACCGGAGGCTGTCCCGGCTTGGAGCTGCCGAGGTCGTGCACGTTGGTGTTGAAGCTGCCTGTGCGAACGCTCAGCGCAATTTCAGGGTTGTGTGGGGCATTCATGTGTCTTGTCCTTGAGGTCTTTGCGTTGAAGGTGCGGCGAGTGGGCCGGGGCGACTGGTGCAGTGAAGTAAAGGAGGAGGCGGGCGCGCAGCGGCGCAGGGGGGGAGATCACAGCTTCACCATCACGTTGCGGAGCTCGGTATAGAACTCCAGGGAGTGCACGCCGCCTTCGCGGCCGATGCCCGAGGCCTTGCTGCCGCCGAAGGCGGTGCGCAGGTCGCGCAGGAACCAGCTGTTGATCCAGCACAGGCCGACTTCGATGGCCGCGGCCATGCGGTGGGCCTTGCCCAGATCCTGCGTCCACACGGTGGTGGCCAGGCCGTAGTCGGTGGCGTTGGCCAGGGCAATCGCTTCCTCTTCGGTGTCGAAGGGCGCGATGTGGCAGCAGGGGCCGAAGATTTCTTCGCGGATCACGCTGGCGCTTTCGGGCAGGCCGGTCCAGATGGTCGGTTGGACGAAGTGGCCGTTGGCGTACTCGCCCGTCATGGCCGGTTCGCCGCCGCCGGTGATCACGGTCGCACCCTCGGCTTTGGCTTTGGCGTAGTAGCCCATGACCTTCTGCTTGTGCTCCGCCGAGATCAGCGGGCCGATGCCCACGCCCGGCATGTCGGGGCCGCCGATCTTCAGGCCTTCGGCCTTGGCTTTCAGTGCCGCGACGAACTTGTCGAAGATCGGGCGCTGCACGTACACGCGCTCGGTGCCCAGGCAGACCTGGCCGCAGTTCTCGAAGGCGCTGCGGGTGATGCCGGCGATGGCCTTGTCGAAGTCGGCGTCGGCGAAAACGATGCCGGCGTTCTTGCCGCCGAGTTCGAACGACACCGGGCGCACACCCTTGGCGGCGGCGGCCATGATGGCTTCACCCGTGCGGGTCTCGCCGGTGAAGGTGATGCCGTTGACACCCGGGTGCTTGGTGATGAATTCGCCGGCCGAGCCGGGGCCGAAGCCGTGCAGCACCTGGTACACGCCCTTGGGCACGCCGACCGCGTTCATCACCTCGCCCAGCAGGGTCGCGGTGGCGGGGGTTTCCTCCGAGGGTTTGACGATGACGGTGTTGCCGCAGGCCAGGGCCGGGCCGACCTTCCAGGTCATCAGCAGCAGCGGCAGGTTCCAGGGGCAGATCACGCCGACCACGCCCAGGGGCGTGCGCAGACCGTAGCTGATGGCCGTGCCGCCGTCGGGCGTGGTCATCTGGAAGCTCTCGGTCGGAACGTTCTTGACGATGTCCGCGAAGATCTTGAAGTTGGCCGCGCCGCGCGGGATGTCGATGTGCGAGGCCAGCGAACGCGGCTTGCCGGTGTCGGCCAGTTCGGCCGCCAGGAAGTCGTCGAAGCGGCGGTTGATCTCGTCGGCCACCGCGTGCAGCAGCTCGGCGCGCTTGACCACGCTCATCGTGCCCCACTCGCCCTTGAGCGCGGCACGGCCCGCGGCCACGGCGGCGTCGACCTCGGCCTGGCCGGCCTCGTGCACCTGGCCGACCACTTCATTGGTGGCCGGGTTGCGGTTGTCGAAGGTCTTGGCGGTGGCGACGAATTCGCCGTTGATGAAGTTCAGGAACTGTTTCATGGTGCGTGAGTGAGATGAAAAATCAGTCGAGGCCCAGGGCTTTCAGGCCGGCGCGGGCGCAGGCCTCGTCCTGCTCGGCCGAGCCGCCGGAAACACCTATACCGCCAATGCGCTGGCCGTCGGTCACGACCGGCAGGCCGCCGCCGAACAGCACCAGGCGCTGGCGCTGGTTCAGGCCAATGCGCAGCAGCTCGTCGTCACCGATGACGCCGCCCCATTGCGAGGTGGGAAAGCCGAAGCTCGCGGCGGTGTAGGCCTTGTCGATCGCGATGTCGATCGAATGCAGGAAGGCATTGGGCATGCGCAGAAAAGCGGCCAGCGTGCCCGAGGCATCGGTCACGGCCACATTGATGCGAATGCCCAATGCCTCCGCGTGCGCCACCGCCGCCTGGCAGGCCATCGAAGCCGCCGACGCGGTGATGACGGAAGAGGGAACAGAGAGAGCGGATGTCATAAGAAGAAGCGGCGAGAGAAAGGTGACTCCGGTTCGAGGGGCACCGAGGAACCGGCTCCGCCGGGCCTCAGGTGCCGTCCCCCCTCCAAGCGCCGAAGGCGCGCCAGAGAGGGGGGAAGCCGCGTCAGCGGCGCAGGGGGTAGATCACGTGTACACCTCGGTGAAAGACGGCACCAGATTGCCCGTGTGATAGAAAATCCCGCTGCCTATCTGGTCTTCGGTCCAGGTTGTCACCGGCCGGTCGCGCTGGGCCAGGTAGCCCAGGCCGGCGAAGGTCTCATTGCGGTTGCCGCTGGGATCGAAGAAGTAGATGGTTTCGCCGCGCGTGATGCCGTGGCGGGTGGGGGCCACGTCGATGCGCGTCTTGGTCTTGGCCATCACGTCGGCGGACTTGAGCACGTCGTGCCACGAGTCCAGGAAGAAGGCGATGTGGTGCAGGCCGCTGCGCGGGCCGCCCACGAAGGCGATGTCGTGCGGCGTGGTGGTGCGGGCCATCCAGGTGGCCGCCTGCATGTTGCCTTCGGGTCCGACCAGCACCTGCTCGGTCAGGAAGAAGTCCAGTGCCTCGGTCATGAAGCGGGTGTTGTCGGCCACGGTGTTGATGCCGGCCTCGGGATTCATCTCGCACATCAGCAGGCAGTGGTCCAGCCAGTGAGCGCCTGCGCCCTTGAGGCCGTCGGGCCAAGGGTCGGGGTTGGTGCTGCCCACGTCGGTGCCGACAAACTCCTTGCTGGCATAGAGGCGCATTTCGTGCCCGCTGGGCAGCTTGAACTGCAGCATGCGGCCGGTCGAGGGCAGGGTGCCTTCGTCGAGCATGATGGTCTTCACGCCCCAGGCCTCGATCTTCTGCTGAAGCGCTTCAAGGTCGGCTTCCTTTTCGACCTTGTAGGCCAGGTGGTTCATGCCGGCCTGGTCCGATGGGGTCAGGATGACCGAGTACTTGTCCCACTCGTCCCAGCACTTGAGGTAGACGTTGCCCGCCTTGTCCTTCATGGTGGTCTTCATGCCCAGCACGTTCTCGTAGTGCCGGACGGCCGCGTCGATGTCCATCACTTTCAGGCTGGCGTGCCCGATGCGCATCACACCCATGTTTTGTCTCCTTGTGGTTGGTTACTGCTGCTGAATTGAAGGGCCGGCAGTCGCAGACTCTGCGCGCCCCTTGGAAAACGGTTTTCTCAACTTGCCGGCCACTTCGACGTTCACCGGCGTCTGGGGCGCCACGCGGCAGGCCAGCGTGTAGCCATGGTTCTCTTCGTCGAGCGTCACGTGTGCACGGCTGATCGGCCCCAGGGCCTTGATCTGTCCCTCGACGATGCGGACCTTGCAGACCCCGCAGCCGCCGTTGACGCAACCCACCGGGATGCCCTTGCGGCCGAGCCGGACCATGCCCGTCAGCAGGCTTTCGTTGCCGGCACAGAGATAGGTCTCGTCCGTCTGGGCGACGTGCACGGCGAACTTGGGGCGGGAATCAAACAGGGACATGTCTCAGTTCTTCTTCAACGCAGCAGCTTCAGCTGCCAAAGATAGGGCGGAGCGGTCATACCGTCCAATACCGAATTTTTGCGACCCTATACTGGTGAGGTATTGCGAACCGAACCAGGAGGCCCCATGGATCTCAAAGACATGCGCCAGTTTCTGGCGGTCGCCGAAGAGCGCAACTTCACCCGCGCGGCCGAGCGCCTGCACATGGCGCAGCCGCCGCTGTCGCGCCAGATCAAGGCGCTGGAAGACGAGATGGGTGCGCCGCTGTTCCTGCGCACGCCGGCCGGTGTGGAGCTGACCGAGGCGGGCCAGGCGCTGCTGGACGAGGTGCCCAACCTGCTGCACCTGGCGCAGCGCGCGGCCGAGCGCACGCGGCGCGCGGCGCAGGGGCTGACCGGACAGCTCGACGTGGGCATCTACGGCTCGGGCGTGCTGGACGTCATTCCCCGTGTGCTCGCGAAGTTCCACGCGCAGCGGCCCGAGGTGCGCATCGCGCTGCACAACCTCACCAAGTCCGAGCAGCTGCAGGCGCTGCGCGAACGGCGCATCAGCGTGGGCTTCAACCGACTGGTCCCGCCCGAGCCGGACCTGGTGGTCGAGTCGGTGCTGCGCGAGCCGCTGCTGGTGGCGATGCACGAAGCGCACCCGCTGGCGCAGCGCAGGCAGGTCGGGATGGCCGACCTCGACGGGCTGCCCATGATCCTCTACCCCAACGAGGCCATCCACGGGCTGGCGCAGGAAGTGGCCGAGGCCTTCCGCCAGGAAGGCGTGCGGCTGGCGGTCGAGCAGGACGTCGAGGACGTGGTGACGGCCGTGGCCCTGGTGGCCAGTGGCTTCGGGCTGACCATCGCCACCCGGTCGGCCGCCAGCCTGCGCCTGCCGGGCGTGGTGTTCGTGCCCTTGCGCAGCCGCCACCTCAAGGACCTGGAGTTGAGCTGCCTCTACCGGCGCGGCGATCCGTCGCCGGTGCTGGCCATGTTCCTGGAGGTGGTGCGTGCGCATGGGAAGAGCGAAACGAAGGGCGGCAACGGCCTCAGACCTGCCTGAACAGCGGGCTGCGGGCAGCCTGCGCGTCGGCCGCCGAGAGGAACTTCTCGGTGTAGATGTCGCGCTCGAACAGGCGGCCCTGCATCAGGGTGGAGATGCAGGCCTCGATCATGGGCGGCGGCCCGCACAGGTAGGCCTTCTGGCCCGCAAAGCTGCCGCCGAAATGCGCCTTGGCCGCTTCGTGCACGAAGCCGCGGAAGCCGTCCCAGTCCGAGCCCTCGGGCTCGTGCGAGAGCGCCGGCACGTACGTGAAGTTGGCGTGCTGTTCGGCGAGCGCGCGGAACTCGGCGTCGTAGTACAGCTCCTCGTGCGAACGCTGTCCGTAGACCAGGGTGATGGGCAGCGTGCAGCCGCGCGAGAGCAGGTCCACGATCATCGAGCGCGGGCTTGACAGCCCCGAGCCGCCGGCCATGAACAGCATCGGCTGGCGCGCCGACTCGCGCACGAAGAAACGGCCGTAGGGGCCGGCCACGCGCAGGCGGTCGCCGGCCTTGAGCTGCTCGTGCAGCCAGGTGGTGCCGGCGCCGCCGGGCAGCTTGCGCACGTTGAGCTCGATGCCCTTCGTGGCGGCCACGTCGGCGGGGTGATTGGCGATCGAGAAGGCGCGGCTGCCCACACCCGGGATCTCCACCTGCACGTACTGCCCCGCCTGGAAGTCGATGGCCTTGTCCAGCTGCAGGTGGATCGCTTTGATGGTGGGCGTGAGGTCCTCGACGCGGCTGACCGTGGCCGCGAAGTCGCGCACCGGGATCACGCGCGCATCGGGTTCCTCGTCGATGTCGGCCTCGATGGTGGTGTCGGCCTGCAGCGTGGCGCAGCAGGCCAGGGTCTTGCCGTCGTCGCGCTCGAAGTCCATCAGCGCGAACGGGTTGGCCGCGCCGTGGTCCACCTCGCCATCGCAGACCTGCACCTTGCAGGTGCCGCAGAGGCCGTGGCCGCAGGCGTGCGGCAGGTAGAGACCCTGCCGCAGCACCGCGTCCAGCACCGTCTGGCCTTCTTCGACCTCGATGGTCGCGCCCAGCGGCTCGATCGTCAGTTGGTAGCTCATGGCCGGATCAGCTGAACGAACCTTTGATCCCTGTGAGCCCAGGGGTTCTGAAGCGGATCGCGTCCTTGTGCACCAGGCCGTTCTCGGCCAGCGACTTGGCCGGGTCGGGCGTCCAGGGCTGGCCGTTCTTCTTCCACTCGACCTGGGCCCAGTCGATCTTGGCGAAGTCCGGGTGGTAGCCGTAGATGCCGGGCAGCACCGCGGCCGACAGCGCGCCGAACGGGGTGTCCGGCGGCAGCGGCAGGCAGACGGGGGCGCAGAACATCAGGTGGTCTTCCCAGCCGATGTAGAGCAGCGGGGCGGGGAAGTTCTCGCGCACATCCCTGGGCGTGAACTCGTAGGGGGCGATGGCGACGACGCTCATTTCGTGTCTCCTTTCCACATCGCAAAGTTCTTCTGGTCTTCCGAACCTTCGAAGTCGAAGTTATCGCGGCCGACTTCCATCTCGTAGTACTTGAGCACGGCCATCAGCGGGTCGAAGCCCTCGGCGGTCGGGTCGGTGCCTTCGGGGAAGCAGTGGCCCTGGTAGATCTGGTGCACCGGCAGCCAGCTCTGCACGTACTTCTCGGGCTCGTGGTCGAAGATGCTCTTGCAGTGGTCGCTGCAGAAGTGGTACTTGTAGGCCTTGTAGTCGCTGTCGCGGTAGCAGATCTTGCTGGGGTCACCCTCTTCGGTGAACAGCATCGGGATCTGGCAGGTGGTGCACAGCATCGGCAGCGTCATGTTGTAGAAGCGCTTGCCTTCGGCGGCCTGGTCGCGCCAGAACTCCCAGCGCGGGCGGTAGTACTTGTCGAAGGTCTCGGGGTACTTCTCGCTCAGCCAGGCCAGTTCGTCTTCCTTGGGCACCCAGGTGTGGAACGGGGCGGCGCCGTTGTAGTTGTAGAAGGTGGCCCAGGCCTGGTGGCTGATGTGGTCCTTGCCTTCGCAGGCCTGCTTCCAGCCGGCCGGCTCGCGGATGCCGTAGCGCGCCAGGTCCTTGAACAGGGCGCCGCCGTTTTCTTCGGCGTACATCTCCCAGGCTTCCTTCCAGCTCATCACGCGCTTGGGCAGCATGTAGTCCTGCATCATCGCGACCAGGGTCAGCAGGCGGTAGCCGCGCCAGAACCACTTGTCGATCCAGCGCTGCACGATGGGCACGTTGTCCGGGTCCTGCTCCAGCAGGAACTTGATGCACTCGATGCCCAGCGTCATGTGGCGGCTCTCGTCGCTCTGCGCGCTGAAGCCGAAGGTCACGGTGGACATGTCGCCGTTGTGCGCCGCGCCGCTCATGAAGGGCACGAACAGCAGGTTGGTCAGCACGTACTCGAAGCTGAAGCTGACGGCTGTGAGGAACTCGAACGGACCACCGGTGCAGGCGTCTTCGAAGAAGGACTTCGGCACCGACAGGTACCACACGCGGTCGTACCAGTGGTTCGAGTGGTGAATGCCGTTGAAGTACTTGTTGTAGTGGCTGATCGCGTGCGTCTCGGTCTGGTAGTGGCGCAGCTCGTCGATGGACTGCATCTGCGCCGCGACGCGGGCGCCTTCGCCGGTGAACTGGCGGCCCACATGGGCGAAGCCGCGGTGCGCGTAGTACTCCAGCGGCGTCACGCCCTGGATGAACAGCTTGAGCGCGTTGACGTAGCGCGCGTCGGTCACGCCGAGCTGGCCGTTGTTCTGCGCGAAGGCCTCGATGACGGCGTAGAGCTTCTTCTCCTTCTCGCCCTGGTACTTCCAGTACGCGTCCATCGTCAGGCGGAACGGGTCCTGCCACTTGTCCCAGTCGTGGATCTTGATGCCCTCGTACTTGTCGTACGGGAACACCTTGTCCATCGGCTGGTAGCTGGTCTCCCAGCCCAGGCCGCGGGTCATGGCGGCGTAGCGTTCTTTCAGGCCGAGCTTCTTGCTGGCAACACGGGTGTCCATGCGTTGTCTCCTTCTGCGTTGTGTTCAGTGCTTCCAGCTCAGCGTGAGCTGGTCGTCGTCCTCGTCGATGTAGCCCGAGAGGGTGACGAGGTTGACGTGGATGGCTTGCAGGTCGTAGGGCCGCCCGGTGAGGCCCTCGATGGTTTCGCGGCGGATGGTCAGGCTGCCGGGCGCGTTGATCTTGACCAGGCCGGTCGGGTGGGTCAGCACCGCGTTCGGGTTGTCGGCCACGATGGCGTCGATCACCGGACGGGACTCTTCGTTGTGTTGGAAGGCGATGAATACGTCGGACATGTTGTGGTCTCCTGTTCAGGCCTGGTCAGGCGGTGACGCCGGTCTTGGCCAGGCGCGCCTGCAGCTGCACGCGGGCGTCGCTCAACACGGTTTCTCCGGTCTCGCCCAGGGCCAGGCGGGCGATGGGCGAGAGGGCGGCCTGGGCGCGGTCCATCCAGTGGCCGGCCCAGCCGCGCAGCAGGGCTTTGTTGGCGTCCGATTCGGCGCCCGCGGCCTTGATGACGGCGTCGATCCAGCGCGCGGTTTCGTCGTGCCACTCGGGCATGAAGCTGGTCAGCATTGCGACCGCGGTGCCGCCCTGCAGGGCGACGTGGTCGTCCACGAAGCCACCGTAGATCAGCGGGTACAGCAGGCCGTCGAGCGCGAAGTTCTGCGCCACGAACAGCTCGAACGGGTCGCTGACCACGAAGCTGTCCTCGACCAGCCGGCGCAGGCCCTGCCACTCGGGGGCGTCCAGCCAGGCCTGCTTGCCGTCTTCCATGGACTGCGGCTCGCCCAGCACCAGGCCCAGGCGGGTCAGGTACTGCGCCACACCCAGGTTGTCCATCGCGTGGAACATGGCCGGCGCGGTGAAGGCGGTGCCGTAGCCGTAGGCGCAGATGGACGCGTTGTTCATGTTGGCACCCCAGGCCGCGTGGCGCAGCGGCATCAGCACGCTCAGGGCCTTCTCGCGCACGGCGTCGGGCATCATGCCGACCATGCCGCGCTGCTCGACGAACTGGAAGTTGGCCTCCATCGCGTCCTGCTGCTTGGCGCGGGCCATGGTCCAGGTGGCGTAATAGAACTGGCGCGGGTCCTTGAGCACGTACCAGTCGGCCAGCACGATCTTGCTGCGGCTGGCGTCGAAGAGTTCGTGGCCCGGGTCCCAGGTCGGCCGGTAGTGGAAGTTGACCATCGGCTGGGCGCCGAAAGTGGCCTCCTGGTAGCGGCTGGCGGTTTTGTCGCCGCCGATGTATTTCGCCACGTGGGCGTAGGTCTGGCGCAGCGGCGTGATCTCCCGCGCCTGCAGGTCGATGTTCATCGGTGCTTGTCTCCGTTGGAATGGTTGTTGAACGGCTCTCGGGAACTCAGGTGTCCAGACGCTGCACCCGGTTGTTGGCGCAGAAGGCCTCGAAGGCCGAGGCCGGCAGCATCAGCTCCACCGCCAGCTCCGGCCAGCCGATCGAGAACTCGAAGGCGACCAGGCCGTCGGCACGGCGTTCGATCACCCGCACGAAGCGCAGCGAGGTGTCGACGGCGGGCAGGGAGGTGTCGGTGGTCTGGGGCATGGTGCTTGGGGCGGTCGGTGCGTTGTCGGACGCGTCCCCTTTCGCAGGTGGCGTGCCAGTCTGCCGGGGTTGGGTCGAAAATCTCGATATTTCAGGGAAATCCCTGAGAAAAATGTCGGTGTGCAGCGCAGCATCTGGATCGCCAGACACCCTTCGATAGTCTGTTTCTTGGACTGTTGCGGCGCAGCACGTGAGAAAAATCTCGATTTGATGAGGTGCTTTTTGCTGCGAGTGATCAAATGATCAATTTCAGGCACTGCTTCGCCGGTTTGTCGATTTGGGGGTGCTTGGCGGAAAATATCGAGATTCCAGTCGCGGCAGAGCGACCCACCGGAGACACCTTTGGACCCCCACCTGACCTACCCGCCCGACAACGACCTGCGCCGGCTGCTGCGCTTCGAGCCGCACAGCGGCGCCATCTGGCTGGGCGAGCGGCGCATGGTGCTGCTGCACACCGCGGCGCTGACGGCGCTGCGCCACGACCTCATCACCTCGGTCGGCAAGGAACACGCGCGGCGCCTGCTCACGCGCATGGGCTATGCCTGCGGCCTGCACGATGCGGGCTTCGCGGCCAAGACGCGCGGCAAGAAGACGCTGGAAGACATGTTCCTGGTCGGGCCGCAGCTGCACATGCTCGAGGGTGCGGCCCGGGTCACGCCGGTGCGGCTGGAGATGGACGCCGCGGCCGGCCGCTTCGAGGGCGTGTTCCGCTGGGACGATTCGTGGGAGGCACACGCGCACCGCCTTCACTATGGCGTGGTCGACGAGCCGGCCTGCTGGACCCTGCTGGGCTACGCCAGCGGCTACAGCAGCGCCTTCATGGGCCGGCTGATCCTGTTCAAGGAAATCAAGTGTTCGGCCTGCGGCGACGACCACTGCCTGATAGAGGGCCGCCCGATCGACGACTGGCCCGACGGCGATGCGCACCGCCAGTACTTCGAGGACGACTCGCTGCTGGAGAAGATGGCCGCGCTGAACCAGCAGGTCGAGGCGTTGAAGAACACGCTGGAGCCTGCCGAGTCGGGTGGCATGCTGGTCGGCTCCTCGCCGGGCTTCCAGCACGCGCACGACCTGATGCGCCGCGCCGCGGCGACGCAGGTGACGGTGCTGCTGACCGGCGAGACCGGCGTGGGCAAGGAGCGCTTCGCGCGCGCGCTGCACGAACACTCCGAGCGCGCCGCCGGGCCGTTCGTGGCGGTCAACTGCGCGGCGCTGCCGGCCGAGCTGATCGAGGCCGAGCTGTTCGGCGTCGAGAAGGGCGCCTTCACCGGCGCGCATGCGGCGCGGGCCGGCCGCTTCGAGCGGGCCGAAGGCGGCACGCTGTTCCTCGACGAGGTGGGCGACATGCCGCTGCCGGCGCAGGCCAAGCTGCTGCGCGTGCTGCAGGAGGGCGAGATCGAGCGCCTGGGCAGCGAGAGCGCGCGCAAGGTCAACGTGCGCCTCGTGACGGCGACCAACGTCAACCTCGAAGCCGCGGTCGAACGCGGGCAGTTCCGGCGCGACCTGTTCTACCGCCTCAACGTCTACCCGATCTGCATCCCGCCGCTGCGCGAACGCAGCAGCGACATCGAGCCGCTGGCTCGGCACCTGCTGGCGCGCTTCACCGCGCTGCACCAGAAGCGCCTGGGCGGCTTCAGCGACCGTGCGCTGCAGACGCTGGCTCGCCACCGCTGGCCCGGCAACGTGCGCGAGCTGGAGAACCTGGTCGAGCGCGGCGTGATCCTGGCGGCGCAGGGCGGCGTGATCGAGGCCGAGCACCTGTTCCCCAACCAGTCCGAGCCGACGCAGGACGGCATCGACCCGCAGGGCCGGCTGGCGCGCCGTGCGCCCGAGGACGAGCTGCGCCTGTGCGCGCAGGTGCTCGATGCCGGCGTGCCGATCGAGACCCTGGAGGCGCAGGTGCTGGCCCTGGCGGTCGAGCGCAGCCGCGGCAATCTGGCCGGCGCCGCCCGCCTGCTGGGTCTGAGCCGCGCGCAGCTGGCCTACCGGCTCAAGCGCGCCCAGAACCCCGAACCCGACTGAGCACGTTCATGTTGCACACACTGCTCCAACCCGTCCACGCTGCCGGCCCTGCGCCGCGCAGCGACGAACCCGAACCCCGCACGCTCACCGAACGCGCCTACCGGGCGCTGCGTCACGACATCGTGTGCGGCGATCTGCAGCCGGGCCAGCGCCTGCGCGTCGAGCACCTCAAGGACCACTACGGCGTGGGCGCCGGCACGCTGCGGGAGGCGTTGGCGCTGCTCGTGTCCGACGCGCTGGTCACGGTCGAAGGCCAGCGCGGCTACCGCGTCAGCGCGGTCTCGCTGGACGATCTGCGCGACCTGACCGACACCCGCGTGCGGCTGGAAACCGAAGCGCTGCGCCAGTCGATCCGGCTCGGCGACGCGGGCTGGGAGCGCTCGGTGCGCGGGGCCTTTGCACAGCTCAGCGTGGCCGAGGAGGGCGGCGCCGGCCGCGACCCGGACCAGTGGGAGCGCGCCAACCGCCACTTCCACGAAACCCTGATCGCGGGCCACAGCTCACCCTGGACGCGGCATCTGCTGGACATCCTCTACCGCCACGGCGAGCGCTACCGCCACATCGCCATCCGCATCGGCGCCACGCCGGGCTTCGACCGCGATGTGCACGCCGAGCACCAGGGCATCTTTCTGGCGGCGATGGCGCGGCAGGAGGCGCGCGCCGCGCTGGCGCTGGAAGCCCACATCCGCCTGACCTGCGACATCCTGACGCGGCACGCAGACGCGGCGGCAGGGGGCGGATTTAAGCTGTCTTAATACGGGTAGGGGTACCATGGTCTTCCCCTTGTCCACCTGCAACGGCCATGAAGTACCCACACCTCCGAGTCCTGTCCGTGCTTGTCCTTGCCGCGGGCGCCTGCGCCTGGCCCGCCTGGGCGGCCGACCCTGTCACCGATGCCCTGCAGAAGGCCTACGTGCCCTACCGTGCTGCCCTGTTCAAGACCAACGCCGGCCAGGCCGGCGAGTCCGCCGAAGCGCTTAAGCAGGCACAACAGGCCTGGGCCCAGGTGACCCAGCTGGTGAAGTCCCAGCCCACCGTGCCTTATGCCAACGATGCGCTGATGGCCAAGACGCTGACGGGCGTCGACGGGTACTACGCGGTGGCCGCGCAACAGGTGGCCGCTGGCAAACTGACCGACGCACACGCCACGCTGGAGTCGGTGCGCGACCTGCTCAGTGAACTGCGGCGACAGAACCAGGTGATCGTCTACAGCGACCACATGAACGCCTACCACGCCCAGATGGAGCATCTGCTGGACGAGGGGCCGAAGTGGCTCCAGGCGGACGGCGGTTTGCCGAAGCTGGCCGCGCAGGCCGGCGTGCTGAACTACCTGGCGGGCCTGCTCGCCAGCGAAGCCACTGCGGCGGCGCAGTCATCGCCAGAGTTCAAGGAACTGCTGGGCGCGGTGACTCGGTCGGTGGAGGCGCTGAACGCGGCGGTGGCGGCGGGCGACAGGGCCTTGATCGAGAAGGCCATCGGCCAGGTCAAGGCGCCCTACAGCAAGCTGTTCATCAAGTTCGGCTGAACCGGGGTCGCTGCTCAGGCGCCCAGCGCCGGGAACAGCTTGACCAGACCGGCGGCCATCACCTCCACCGCGAGCGCGGCCAGGATCAGGCCCATCAGCCGGGTCATCACGTTGATGCCGGTCTGGCCCAGGAAGCGCGCGATGGGCCGGGCCGCGGCGAAGCACACGGCGGTGGCCAGCGCGATCACCACGCCGTAGCCCACCAGGGCGGCGTGCTGGAAGAAGGTCTTGGCCTGGTCGGCGTAGATCACCACCGTGGACATGGTGGCCGGGCCGGTGAGCAGCGGGATGGTCAGCGGCACCACCGCGATCGAGGCCTTGGTGCCCGCGTCGTCCACCTCGCCCTTGGTGGCCTTGGCCTCGGCCGGCTGGGCGTTCAGCATGGACAGGGCCGAGGTCAGCAGCAGCATGCCGCCACCCACCTGGAAGCTCGCCAGCGAGATGCTGAAGAACTCCAGCACCTGCAGGCCCATGATGGCGCAGGTGGCGATGACCACGAAGGCGCTGAATGACGAGATCAGGATGGTGCGCTTGCGCTGCGCCGCACTGAAGCCCTGCGTGTAGTGGATGAAGAAGGGCACGATGGCCAGCGGGTTGACCAGGGCCAGCAGGGTGATCAGGGGCTTGAAGTCCATGCCGCTATTGTGCGGGCTCCCGTCTTCTGAACATGCCGTAGCCCTCCATGTGCAGCACTTTCTCGCCCTGCTGGTTGAACATCTCCCAGATCGTGCGCACCAGGCCGACGTCGGGGCGTTTGCTCATCGGCCGCTTCTCGGTGATGGTGTGCTGCAGCCGCAGCACGTCGCCGGGGTAGACCGGCTTGGTCCACTTCAGGCTCTCCAGGCCGGGCGAGCCGAGGCTGGAGGTCTCGTGCAGGAAGTTGGTCACCATCAGCCGCATGGCCATGGCGCAGGTGTGCCAGCCGCTGGAGCTGAGCGCCCCGAACACCGAGGCCCGGCCGCCTTCTTCACTGAGGTGGAAGGGCTGCGGGTCGAACTGGCTGGCGAAGGCGATGATCTCTTCCTTCGTCGGCGAGATGCTGCCCAGGTCGCGCGTCTGGCCGATCTCCAGGTCTTCCCACCAGATCTTGATGTGCGGGCTGTTCTCGGGTGTGGTCGCGGTCATGGTTCTAGCGTCCTCCAGAGACGTCGATCAGGGACATGGTGGTGTAGCTTGCAGCATCCGACAGCAGCCAGACGATGGCCTGCGCCACCTCGTCGGCCGTGCCGCCGCGCTGCATGGGCACCTGGTGCTTGAGCAGGTTCACCCGGTCGGGGATGCCTCCCGAGGCGTGGATCTCGGTCTCGATGAGGCCCGGTCGCACCGCGTTGACGCGGATGCCGTCGCCCGCTACTTCCTTGGCCAGTCCGATGGTGAAGGCGTCGATCGCGCCCTTGGCCGCCGCGTAGTCCACGTACTGTCCGGGCGCACCCAGCCGCGCCGCGGCGCTGGACAGGTTGACGATGGACCCGCCGTCGCCGCCGTGGCGCGTGCTCATGCGCCGCACCGCCTCGCGAGCGCAGAGAAAACTGCCGAACACGTTGATGTCGAACATGCGCTTCCAGCGCGCCGCGCTCATCTCGTCGACGCGGGCCGTCACGTCGACCACACCGGCGTTGTTCACCAGCCCGGTGAGCCGGCCCAGCTTGGCGTCCACCTTCTCGAACATGCGCAGCACCTGCGCCTCGTCGGCCACGTCGGCCTGCACGGTGATGGCGGTCCCGCCGCTGGCGCGGATGCTGCGCACCACCTCGTCGGCCGCCAGCGAATTCGCGGTGTAGTTCACCGCCACCGCCCAGCCCTGGCGCGCCGCGAGCAGCGCGGTGGCCGCCCCGATGCCGCGGCTGCCACCGGTGACCAGCAAAACCTTGTTCATGTCTGTGCCTCCTGCAAACGGCCCGAAACAGCGGTACAACCGCATCTACCGGAACATAACGCAGCGCCGGGGGCCTCGCCTGTCGCCGACCGGACCCACAACAACCCATCGTTCGGAGACTTCATGGGAACCTTTGCCCAGCTCACCGCCGCCGACGGCTTCACCTTCCCCGCCTACGTGGCCCAACCCGCCGTCCAGTCCAAGGGCGGCCTGGTCGTGCTGCAGGAAATTTTCGGCGTCAACAGCCACATCCAGGCCGTGGCCGACGGTTACGCCGCCGACGGCTATTTCGTCGTCGCGCCGTCCACCTTCCACCACGTCAAGGCCGGCGTCGAGCTGGGCTACACCGAGGCCGACATGGGCGCCGGTTTCGAGCTCAAGACGGCGGTGGAAGCCCTGCCCGCGCCCGGCGTGCTGGCCGACATCCAGGCCGCCATCCGCCACGCCGCGCAGGGTGGCAAAGTGGGCATCGTGGGCTACTGCTGGGGTGGCCTGCTCACCTGGCGCAGCGCCTGCGAACTGGTGGGCCTGAGCGCTGCCGTTCCCTACTACGGCGGCGGCATGACCACCCCGGCCGAGGTGTCGCGCCAGCCCCAGGTGCCGGTGCTGGCCCACTTTGCCGAAGAAGACAAATGGATCCCGCTGGACAGCGTGCAGGCCTTCCGCCAGGCCCATCCGGAGGTGATGGTGCACACCTACCCGGCCCACCACGGTTTCAACTGCGACCAGCGGGCCAGCTGGAACGCCGACGCCGCCCGCCTGGCGCGCGAGCGCAGCCTGGCCTTTCTGGCGCAACACCTGGGCTGACGGCCATGTCACCCGCCGTGCGGCTGCTGGGACTGCTGGCGGCCGCCACCGCCACGGCGGTTCAGGCGCAGACGCCTTACGCCGGCCCGCTGTTCGACGCCCACCTGCACTACAACGACGAAGCCTGCGTGCACGCCACGCCCGAGCCCGCCTGCCCGCACCCGCTGGAGGACGTGCTCGCGCGCATGCAGCGCAACGGTGTGCGCGCCATCGTCGCCAATTCGCGCCCCAACGACGGCACCCGGGCGCTGGCCCAGGCACGTGCGCAGACCCAGGCCGCCGGCGTGATGGTGGTGCCCTTCGTGCGCCTCTACTGCGACCGGGCGGGCTACCACAACTGGTTCCGCGACCCCGGCATCGCCGAGCTGGTGCAGACCGAGCTGGCGCGCGGCACCCCGAGCGGCCCCTACCGCGGCCTGGGTGAACTCACCTCTACGACAGTGCGAACGCCAACGGGCCGGTGGCGCAGGCGCTGATGGCGCTCGCCGAACAGAAGGATCTGGCCGTTCTGGCGCACGTGGACGACGTGGCCATCGATCTGCTGATGGCGAACGCGCCGTCCAAAGGCCGCAAGCTCAAGCTGGTCTGGGCGCACACCGGCATCGGTGGAACACCCATCGAACGGGTGGACCAGTTGCTGGCGCGCTACCCGCAGCTCATGGGCGAACTCTCCTACCGCCCGGGGCTGACCTGCGATGGCGGCCAGCTCTGCCCCGAATGGCGCGCCCTGCTGCTCAAGTACCCCGACCGCTTCCTCATCGGCTCCGACACCTGGGTCAACCAGCGCTGGCTGTACTACGACGACCTCATGCAGGGCTATCGCGCGTGGCTGGGCGGCCTGCCGGCCGACGTGGCGCGCCGCATCGCGTGGAACGATGGCGCCCGACTCTTTGGGCTGACCCCCGCGAACCGATGATCCAGCTGCACCACTACCCCAGCACCGCCAGCATGGCGCCGCACATCCTGCTCGAAGAGCTGGGCGAGCCCTTCGAGCTGGTGCTGGTGGACCGCATGCGCGACCAGCAGAAGTCGCCCGACTTCCTGCGCCTGAACCCCAACGGACTGATCCCGGTGTTGATCGATGGCGACCTCGTGCTCTACGAAACCGCGGCCATCTGCCTGCACCTGTGCGACACGCGCCCGCAGGCGGGTCTGGCGCCCGCGCTGGGCACGCACGAGCGCGCCCATTTCTACAAATGGATGGCGTGGCTGACCAACACCCTGCAAGCCACGCTGATCGTCTAGGGCGTGTTAACACTAATTGCGATGGAAGTCACCGAATGTGAAACTGCAGGCATGGAGATCACACCCGAGCAATTCAAACGCATCGAACACTGCTTGCCCGTGCAGCGCGGCAACGTCAGCCTGAGCAATCTGCAGGTGGTCAACGCCATGTTGTATGTTGCCGAACACGGCTGCAAGTGGCGCGGACTGCCCAAGCGGTTCGGTAACTGGCACACGATCTACACGCGCATGCGGCGCTGGACCAAGGCGGGTGTGCTGGACAAAATGTTCGAGGAGCTGCAGCGCGAGCAGCTGGTGCGCGTGAAGATCGAGGCGGTTTCGCTGGACTCCACGAGCATCAAGGTGCACCCCGATGGAACCGGTGCTCTAAAAAAAACGGCCCACAGGCCATTGGCAAGTCCCGAGGCGGATGGAACACCAAGATTCATATGGTTGCCGCGGATGCTCGAACGGCCGTGACGTTCTGCCTGTCGCCTTGACAGGCCCACGATGCGCCCGAGGGCAGACGCCTGCTGCAAAGCCTGGGGCCTGCGAGCCGTCCAATTCACTTGCTCATGGATCGCGCCTATGAAGGCAACGAGACTCGCCAGCTTGCCCTTGATCTGGGATTTATCCCGGTCGTGCCTCCGCTGAGGACCCGGATCGAGCCTTGGGAATACGACCGGGCGATGTACAAGCGCCGCAACGAGGTCGAGAGACTGTTTCGGCGCTTGAAGGGTTACCGTCGCATCTTCTCGCGGTTCGAAAAGCTCGATTCGATGTTCCTGGGCTTTCTCAGCTTCGTGCTGGTGGCCGACGGCCTTCGTAATTTGTGTTAACAGGCCCTAACCAGCATTGGCCTTACCTGTCACACGCTGGAAGACATTCGCGCGACAAGGGCCGCAGATAGGGCAATCGTGGATCACATTTGGAGCAGCTCTGATCTGATCTCATGCGAACCTCTTCATATCTGGTGCGACCGCAATGAGCCTGGCAGACTCTCGGATCACAACGGGGTTGCCCTGCGACTTGTCGTAAACAGTTGATTGCATTGTTACGTGCCTCTAGCAGTAGCAACCTGTCCAAAGAAGTCCGTCAACAAGACGGTGTAAGCACTGCGATGAGACGTATTGAGCCAGTCACTCTGCGCAGGTGTCGACGTTGAAGCGGACTTGCTGGTTGGAGTGCGATCGAACGACTGCCGTCGGCGGCGCAGCACTTGTTCGAGGTCAAGGGCTCTGAATGACCGCTGTTGGCGCTCACCGCCGTCCAGTCATCTTCCGCGCATGTCTCACATCAGCTTTTAGGCAGCCGCCAGCAAGTCAGCCGATTTGAACCAACTCGTGGTCAATGTACTTCTTCATTCAGAAGTCCCTGGGTAAGTTCCAAGGCGTCCTGGGTGCTCAGCCAGGCTGGGCGCGGACGACCTTTTTTCGTGTCGCATCTGAGCACTGCATCGATCATGTTTGGGGGAATACCTGTGATCCCGATCCGCGCACCTACAAGTCCTCCGACTATGCAAGCATTCGTATCTGTGTCCCCTCCATACCCGAGGACACTTTGCAGTGCGTCGATGTACGGAGTGCCGAGCCGCATGTAATGAAAAGCGCGAATGTCGGGTGGGGTAACCAGCGGGGGGGCGCGTCATCTACTTCAATGCCGGTAACCATCTGAGGTAGGAGTCTGTGTCCCGTAGGTCCCATGTAACGTCTCTGCCGATCCGAACAACCTCATCGTCTTTTCAAGACCTCATTCGTAGGGTAAGGATTGAATGACGTCCAAGTGTGACGAAAAAAAGAAGCCCTTGAACCAGGGACCAGGCCACAGCCCAGTCCCTTTCTCCCCAGAGCCCTCAGGCTCCCTTACCGCATCTCACTGCCCGGCCTGGCAGTACACATCGCCAAGGCTTTCACAAAGTCCATCTGCAGTGTCTGCATCGGAATCGCCCGGTCATTCATGAATTCCTGAAGATTTTTCAAGTCATACCGTTTGCCCACTTCGCGCGTAGCGCACTGGCAGTCCTTGTCACTCACCCCGCCTTCCTTGCAGCCCTTCATCAGGATGCGCTCTCCTTGTGATCCGGAGCACCCGGCGAGCGCCACCACAAGCCCCACCAAAGCGAGGTTGTAGGCCGTCCGCATGAGCCTTCCCATTCTTGCCTGACCTGCAGGCATCGTCACTGATCTCATAACCCCTCCTTGAGTAAAAAAGCAGCGCACCCGGCTTCCCAAGCGCGCTCGTCGTTTTGCCTGCCCGTTCAAAGCCCCCTCACCGTTTTCCACTGTTGGCCATCCCAATCAGCAGCCAGAGCACGATCACTCCCAGACCGAACCAGAAGCCCAGCGTGGCGAAGAACAGGTAGACCATCAAACACCCCAGAATCAGCTGGGCCAGAAACGCCATGGCGCTTGCTCCTTCCTGGTTCTCAACTGGCCATCACAAACGCCACCATGGCCACGATCAGCAAGCCCCCGATGAACTTGCCTAGACCCGGCAAGACCACCACTGGCCACACCAGCCCCTGACCCAGGTGGTACGCAAAACTCCTGTAGGGCTCATCCCCCCAGTTGTTCGCATAAACCGCATACAGCAGCCCGATCAAGAAATACCCCACCAACACCCAGCGAACCCAAGCAACACGCTTCATCGATATCCCCCCTTCAATCAATCAGCAAAAGATCGACGGCTCATGCATGCCAATAGCGATGCAAACTCCGTCAATGAAGACGCGCGATGAAAGTCTTGACGACCCACACCACGCTGGCATTGCCCACTCAGGGCTTCATGGGATAGCGATTCCACGCCTCACGAAGAGCGAACTCATAGGCTGGGGTCAGATCTTCCCCATCCTTTTCCGCTTGGTTAAACACCAAACGCGCAGTGACCGGTACCTCGATCGTTTTGTCGGTCAGCACCAAGTCGATGCGCGACCCAAGATAGATGGGCTCCTTGCCTTGCATCACCCATTGCGACATTTCCCGGACGCCTTTGACATTCGCCCAATGGCGCTCCAAGGCAGCCAGATCTGCTTGGGCGTCATTGCGCTTCTTGATAGCCGCTTGTTCTCGCTCTACCTTGTTGTTCTCAGCACGTGCTACCTGTTGCTCAGCTCTCGACTGCGTCATCTCAATCTGCGTTTTGAGATTCTGGATGGCGCTCTCTTGGTCTGAGATCTGGGTCTGCGCAACTCGGATCAACACATTCTTGTCAATCTCCAAGTCCCGAGGCTCGTTGTATTGGATCGCCTTCGCGCAGCCCCTTTGAAAACTCTGGATGAAGCCAGAGATCGCCCGGTTGAATGAATTGGCATTCACCTCACGGCATGAAGCCAATGTGAGCCCCTGAATTCGAGAAATGTCCTGCTGAAGCGCTGCGATGAGCGCTTGCCGATTGGCCAATTCCCCCATCTGCTCCTCTGCAGTCTCTTTGGCCAGTTGGGTCTGTTGCTTATCCATCTCCGCAAAAGCTGCATCATGCTGCGAAGCACCCATCAGACTCTTTTGTGCTGATTCGACGGCGCTGGTGTGCAAACTCTGCAGATAGGCCGTACCAGCCGCAGACTCGCAGGTGTACTCGACGACACTGCGATCCCTGGTGTCCTTGAAACTCTTCCACTCCACACTGGAGCAAGCCTTGCGCTTGTCCAGCAACTGCTCCACCGTGAATTGTGACCACCCAGTGATCCTGCTCGCCTTGACCACGGACACATCGCCCGCAAAGCACCCGACAGCATGACCGCGCACGCCACGCCCAAAGCCCTTGTAGAAAAACGCATGACTCCCACTCCTTGTTAGATAAAAGAAAGAAACCCGAAAGAAATCAAAATCCTGAAACTCCACTCACGGCTCCAAACTCCGAGAGAGGGTCAAAGGAGATGCAAACTCCGTAGATGCAAAGAAGGCAAAACCGCATCCTCCCGCGGTGTCTGCCAAACCCACGCCCCCGACCCATCTGCCCGACCCGGGCAACGTGCGCGAAGTCCTCGCGTACTGGATTCGGCTACTGCGTGTAGAAAAGGGTTGGTCCCAAGAGCGCCTGGCCCACGAGTGCGAACTCGACCGCACCTACGTCTCGGCGGTAGAGCGCTGCCGCTGGAACATCGCCCTGGCCAACATCGAGCGCCTGGCACAGGCCCTGGGGGTAGAGCCCTGGACCCTGCTCAAACCCCCAGAGCAGGCGATCAAGCCCGCCCGCAAAGCAGCCAGAAAACCCCCCGCCAAAGCGTGAGCCTGCAGTCGTACGCAAAGGTACCAGTCCCTTCATTGCGAAGGCACCGGCTTGCCGTCCCGCGTGAGCGACCCCTGCTGGTACACAAACTCCACCAGCTTCTGAGCCGCCTTGCGCTGCTCTTCCTCGGGTTCAAACGGCCCTGCAAAGTCCAACATCCGGATGGACAGTCGGGGCGCCTGGTTCCGCTTCTCCTCGACCACAGCAAACACCAAGTCGGAGCAAGACCCAAACTTCGGAGACACTTGCACCCCCTGAGTCGATACCACCAGCACCTGGAACAGGGCGGGGCAGGAGGTCCCCGATCCGCTTTGCAGCAACAGCACATCTTCTCCACCCACCGGGGCTTGGCGCACGATGCTCACGGATTCCTCCTGAGGCGGTAGAACGGTTTGCCCGTTCAAAACAACGGAGGAATCCCTCTCCTGCACAGCCACCACCCCAAACCGGGTCTTGACCTGCATCTCAGGCTCTTCCAGTGCCGACTCCACGCGGGTAGGGCCCGCATCAATGATCCCCAACCAAGCCGACGGTGACACACTAAACCCCAGTTCCGTCAACACCTTCGTGGCCGGTGCCTGGCTATCCAGTGGCCTGGCCCGTACCCCTTCCACCAGACATGGCATGTTCTGCACGCACTGCGACAAAAGCCGCTGTCCCAGAGCACTCTTTGGATCGAACACAAACGCCACCAGATCCCCCGTCTCCGGGCTGACCTCGAACACCGCCCCCTGTTCCCCCCGGCGATCCAAGACCCCACCGATCTCCAGGAACCCCGAGACCGTTTGCACCGGCAACTCAGGCGCCTGCACCTCGGCCTCCTTGCGCTGGCAACCGGCCAGCAAGCCCGCCGCACCACCACCGCCAACGCCGCCAACGACACCAACACCCGGCTGCGCGCAAGTCGCATCCTTGTTCTCACGGACTGCATAGAACTCCCTCTCTATTGGTAAATGATATGTGATGCAAATGCATCAATTGAACGCCAACCAAAGACCATCGGTTGACCGATTGCTGAACGGGCAGGGATGGGGAAGTGGCTGCGAGATCTTTGCCGCAGCTCAGCCGCTACCGTGTGAGATGTTCCATATGGAGCGAGAACATCCCTGCCCGTGACCAGCTTGACCCAGCAGCTGTGCTGCCACTTCCACATCTTGTTACGATCAGCCAGGAAACCCCTCCCGCCTGATTGAATTAATTGCGCTCTGCCATCCCGTTGAACTCGACCACTGTCTCCAATCGCTGCGGCTACTGCGGTGCCACCAGCTACCACAGGGTGCTCGCACGCGATGACGCCGGAGTCATGCGCTACACCGAAGCCCTGCGGTGCACAGGTTGCGGCCGCGAATACGCCAACCTGCAGGTCTGGCGCAATAGCGGGACACAAGAATCCACGACTCCCCCCGTTGAAGCTGCCAATTGAGCGTGCCTCGGCCTTGGTTCGCGTAGAGTGCTCCCTGTGCCTAAAACGGTCCTCCTCGGGCCAAATCACAACACCCCAGCACTCACTGCACAACGCACCCGCATGACCAGCTACGCCGAACTCCTCGCCCAGAAAAAACTCCTCGACGAACAAATCGCCAACGCCAAGAAGGCCGAGTCCGAACAGGCCCTCCAAACCGTTTTGCAACTCGTTCAGGAATTCGGCTTCACCGCCCAGCAAGTCTTCCCCTGGAAGCCCCAGCCCAAGAAGGTTGCCGCCAAGTACCGGGATCCCGCCACTGGTGCCACCTGGTCTGGCCGGGGCAAACCGCCCCAGTGGATTGCGGGCAAGGACCGCACGCCCTTTGTGATTGCCTGATCGGTACGGAATGGGAGCCAGCCAGTGCGGATGCACTGTCTGAGCTCCCGCCGGATCACTGGGCGCCTCGGCCCTTGCCGGGAGACACTGAGATCGCCGAGAGGACGAACCCGCAGTCCAGGTTGCCCTCCAACGTACGCGCCGACCACACGCTACGACACTCCGCCACCCGCATGGCTGCCTCGTGGAACGGGTAGGCGCCAGGGACCAAACACTGGTTGTGCCCCAATCCCCATCCGGGATGCACCTGGGTGTCCAGGACCAAGAGGCCAGAAGCCTCAGTGCACACTGCGTTGCCTGATCCGTCCCCCACAGGTCTCCAAGGCCCCTCCACCCCGACCACCAGCATCCATTGAGGCGGCGGGGAGGGCGGGCGAGGAGCTCCCCGCACCTCCCTGGCAATCGACTGCCACAGCAGCAGCACCAGGCCACCCCGGTGAACCGCGTCGTGGCACAGCGCCAGCCAGTCTGAAGGCGCTTGCTCCCAGACCAGCTGAGCATGAAACCCGGGCAAGAGCCGCTGCGCATGGCGCAGCAAGCCTGCCGTACTGGTCGCAGCTGGTACTGCCACCCGCTGGCCGGTGAGCAAGGCCACCGCCTGCTGTAGGACCACCGCCCCCGTGCGATGGGGCGGCGCTCGATGCCTCACCAGAATCCCCGGCAGCACCTTGGCGCCTGGTTCTGAATCCAGCCCACTGCGATAGCAGGGCACCGTCTCCATCACCAGTCCCATGGCATAGCGCCGAACCAGCCCCTCAGGCAACCGCATGGGAAGCCCCCGGATCACCCGTTGCGGTGGCACGCACGCCTAGTGCCTCCTGCTTGCGATGCAACTTGCCGCGCAGGGAGATCGGCGCAGGTGCTTGCCCTGTTCCACCCTCTCTATCTCCATCCGCATCGGAATCCGGATAGAACTCCTCGACGACCTCCACCCCTTCCTCTTCCGACTCCTCGAACTCCCCCAGCGCCAAACCCTGCCGCGCCGCTTCATCCAGCGCCGCCTGATCCAGCCCCAGCGCAGCCTGCTGCTCGCGTTCCTTCCGTGCCAGTGCGACGATCTGGGCCAAGCTGCTTCCCGCTCTGAGCGTCAGATCCACGTAGTAGATAGGCGTGCGGTGTGACAGCGTCGTGGACTTGCCCCGCAGCCGAAGCTCCAGGGGCAACCCGGCCAGCAAGCCCCCGGACACCGCAAACAGATACCGCAGCCGGGTCGACAGTGTCCGAATGCTGTTGAACCCCGTCGTCCGGAACACAAAGCTGCCCAGTTCATCGCCATTCATACCCTCTTTACCCGCCTCGGTACTCCTCGCGCGGGTCGCACACGGTGACGGCAAAGCCACTGAACACGGCCATGGTGGCCAGGTACTCGGTGAGCTGGCCGGCGCCGATCAGCAGCATGCGGTATTCGGGGCCGAAGGTGTTAGCCAGCACATTACCGTCGTCGATCAGGGGTGCCTGAGCCCTCGAGCTGATGTTCACGCGCTCGATGTTCGGCACGCCGGACATGGCGCGCCAGGGGCAGATGCTGACCGAGGTGGCGGCGCTGGTTGACGCCGGGCGCATCCGCTCGACGGCCACCGAGACCGCCGGCAGGATCGATGCCGCGACCTTGCGCCGGGTGCACGCGCAGATCGAAAGCGGAACGGCGCGCGGCAAGATCGTGCTCGAAGGGTTCTGAAGGGCCGCAACGAATACGATTGACAGGTCGGCCTCGGACTGCCGCCAGAACCGGATGATCTGCTCTTCTTCATGTTCGTCTTTCTCCTGGTGGTTGACGGACTTCACTAACCTCCGCTTGGTACGGTTGGTGAAGGTCAGGTCAAATCCCGATATGGTCATTTTTTCGAGCTTCGGACCTATCATTGAGCGTGCAAAGGCCAACGGTGTCGCGGTGAGGCTGCGGCAGAGCTTGTAGGTCTCGCCACATTGCGACAGACACGACCGCCTGGATAAACCCGCCTTGATGCGGGTGCCAGCATAAAGAAGCCAGGAGACAAACATGGCATTCAGCAGCCACTGGAGTGCACCCGGTCATGAGGCCACCTCGGACATATCCTGGCGTGCAGACGACGTGATCGAGCGCTCAAGGCAGCGGTCGATGGGCGTTCACAGGCTCGACCCGGGACGCAGTGACCCGCCGCGCGTCCTCACCGCGACTGCCCTGCAAGACCATCGCTTGCCGATGGAAGACCTGCTGGATGTTGCGCGCAGCGGCATGGAGTCGTTGTTCCTGCAGATACGTGACGCCGGGTATGTGATACTGCTCACGGATGCCCACGGCGTCGCCGTCGACTTCATCAGCAACCCATTGCTGGACCGCGAGCTGCGACAGGCCGGCCTGTACCTCGGCAGTTGCTGGTCAGAGGAGACGGAGGGGACATGCGCCGTGGCGCTGGCGAACCTGGAGCAACGGTCCATCACGGTTCATCATGAAGAACATTTTCGTGTGCCCTACCGAACCCTGAGCTGCAGCGCCGCGCCCCTGTTGGGCGTCGATGGCCAGGTGCAGGCGGTGTTGGATGCATCCGCCCTGTACTCGCCGGACGACAAGCGCAGTCAGCACCTGGTGTTGCAGATGGTCAAGTCGACCGCTCGTTTGATCGAGAACGCCCAGTTTCTCAAGCAATTCGACCGGAACCTGGTGCTGCGTCTGGCCGGACGGCGCGATTTTCTAGAAGTGGCGACAGAGGGCTTGCTCGCGCTGGACGAGGAAGGCCGGATCGTTGCGGCCAACCAGGCCTTTCTGCAATCCGTGGGGCGCACGCCGGCGATGCTGACCGGCGCCCATGTCGAAGACGTTTTCAACGCGCGGATGGAGCGACTGCTTGGCGCTTCACTGGCCCACCCGGAGCCGCTGGCGTTGCGTTTGCTGCACTCGGGCGAGCGGTGTTTTGCCCTGGCGCGCGGGCCACGCAAGCTCACACCAGTGACCGAACGCCAACGACCGATGCTGCATACCCCGGATGACAAGGCGCTGCGTGAACTTGCTGGGAACGATGCCAGCATGACGCGCAATGCCCAGCAGGCCCTCCGTGTGGTAGACAAGGGCCTGGCGATCTTGCTGCAGGGTGAATCGGGCACCGGCAAAGAGGCCTTTGCCAAAGCGATCCACGAGGCGAGCACGCGGCGATCCAAAGCCTTTGTCGCAGTGAATTGCGCTGCCATCCCGGACACCTTGATCGAAAGCGAACTCTTTGGCTACAAAGAGGGCGCATTCACCGGCGCACGCAGCAAGGGGGCCAGGGGCAAGGTTCAGCAGGCCCACGGCGGCACGCTGTTTCTGGACGAAATCGGGGACATGCCTTTGGCGATGCAGACCCGCTTGCTGCGCGTACTGGCCGAAAGGGAAGTCACGCCGCTGGGTTCAGAAACTTCGGTGCCCGTGGACATACAGATAGTTTGCGCCACGCACAGGGACCTCAACGAGCTGGTCGCCAACGGACTTTTCCGCCTGGACCTGTTTTACCGCCTCAATGGCGTCACGCTGGCGTTGCCCAGTTTGCATGAGCGCACAGACAAGGAAGGCTTGATCCGCCAGCTGCTGCAGGAGGAAGGCCGGTCGCTCTATGCCCGTGCGGGCACGGCCTCCCCCCATGCGTTGGCCGCGCTGCAGACCTACCACTGGCCAGGCAACATCCGCCAACTGAAGAACATACTGCGCGCCGCCCTGGCTTTGAGCGGTGGCGAGGCCATCGAACTGGAACACCTCCCGCTCGACATCCAGGGTGCCATGCGTGCCAGCTTGCCCCCACCCCGCATGCTGTCGATTGGCTTACCAGCATCACCTGTCGATGCCGCCGCTGGTTCGGAGCGGGATGATTTGGTGCAGGTTCTGAGAGCGCACCACTGGAACATCACCCATGCGGCGCGCAGCCTGGGCATATGCCGAGCGACTGTCTACCGTCGCATGCAAAAGTTGGGCATCGTCAGCCCCAATCAGCAGGCCTGAATCAGAAGGCGCCGGCACTTTCCGCTTTTGGCGTGATTGGCCGCGAGAGGTCCAGCCCTGGCTTTCCTAGTTGGCGGCGGGGTTGCAGATATACGCAGGTGCGACACCTGTCGCTCGTTCGCTTGCTGGTGCGACACCTGTAGCACACAGGTGTCGCTGCCATGGGCATTCAGCAGGCCGACACACCGCCCTCAAAGCCTTTGGAACGCCCTCAAACCGGCTTTTAGTGCGGTCTCTTTAAGGGTATTCCCGCGATTCTTCTACAGATCCGACTTATGGCATGGCCTTTGCAAAAAAGTACCTGCGAGACGCGCCACCAGGGGGTGACCACTTTGCTTGCGAAGCGGTCCGACGTCGACGAGTTGGCGGCGCACCTGCGTCGTTCGTGTATCTGAGCATTTTATAGGAGACAAACCAATGACACCAAACCGCGAGAAACAGCATTGGATGTATCGCAACATGGTCACGAGCCGCAAGTTCGAAGAGACCATTGCGAAAATCTATTTCGAGGGCAAGTTGCCCGTGTTCAGCATGGCCGACGGCCCGATTCCCGGTGAGATGCACCTGTCCGACGGGCAAGAACCTGTGGCGGTGGGCGTCTGTGCGCATCTCGAAGCAAGCGACATCGTCACCGCCACGCACCGTCCGCACCACCAGGCCATTGCCAAGGGGGTGGACCTCGACAAGATGGCTGCCGAGATCTTCGGGAAGGCGACCGGCCTTTCAGGCGGGCGTGGCGGGCACATGCACCTCTTTGATCCGAAGGTGAACTTTGCCTGCTCGGGGATCATTGCCCAGGGCATGGGCCCAGCCGTCGGTGCCGCCCTTAGCCGCAAGATGCAGAAAAAGCCCGGCGTTGCCGTGGCTTTCGTTGGCGAGGGTGCCGTGAACCAGGGCGGCTGGCATGAAGCGATGAACCTCGCCGCGACCTGGAAGCTGCCTTTCATTTGCGTCATCGAAGACAACGCCTGGGGGATTTCGGTGTCCAAGGAGGCTTCGACCGCGATCTCCAACAACGCAGACCGTGCGGCCGCTTACGGCATACCTGGCAAGCGCATCGCAGGCAACGACCCTTACGCGATCTATGAGGCCGCTGGTGAAGCGATTGCCCGCGCCCGCGCTGGTGAAGGCCCGTCCCTGCTGGAGATCGAAACGTATCGGCTCGCTGGCCACTTCATGGGTGATGCCGAAGGCTACCGCCCCAAGGGCGAGAAGGACGCGCTGTTCGCGAAGGACCCGATTCCGAAGATGCGCGCCAAGATGATCGCCGATGGCGTGGCCACCGGCGCAGAGCTCGACGCGATAGAGGCACAGGCCGCTGCCCGCGTTGAACAAGCCATCAAATTTGCCCGCGAAAGTGCGGATCCGGCGCCAGAAACCGCGCTGACTTCCGTGTTCGCTTAAGGAGACAGAGCATGAGCGTAGCCAACGAAAGAAAACTGACCATTGCTCGCGCCATGGCCGAGGCCGTGCAACAGGAAATGCAGATCGACCCCACCGTCTTTGTGATGGGTGAGGACATCGGCGCCCTCGGCGGCGTTTACGGCAACACACGCGGTTTGCTGGAGGAATTTGGCCCTGAGCGCATTCGCGACACGCCGATTTCCGAGACCGCCTTCATCGGCGCCGCTGTCGGGGCTGCCCAAGACGGGATGCGCCCGGTTGTCGAACTGATGTTCGTCGATTTCTTCGGCGTCTGCTTTGACGCGATCTACAACCTGATGGCCAAGAACATCTACTTTTCGGGTGGCAACTTCAAGGTGCCGATGGTGCTGATGACGTCGACCGGTGGCGGTTACTCCGACGGCGGGCAGCACTCGCAATGTCTGTATGGCACCTTTGCGCACCTGCCCGGCATGAAGGTGGTTTGCCCGTCGAATGCCTATGACGCCAAGGGGCTGATGACCGCCGCCATGCGCGATGACAGCCCTGTCGTCTACATGTACCACAAGGGCCTGCAAGGCATGGGATGGCTTGCCACAGAAGCGGGCGCAACGGTGCACACCCCAGTGGAAAGCTACACGGTCGAAATCGGCAAAGCCAAGGTCGTGCGCTCAGGAAAAGACGTCACCATCGTCAGCGTCGGGATGGGCGTGCACAACGCTCTGAAAGCAGCCGAGAAGCTGGAGAGCCAAGGCGTCAGCGCTGAGGTGGTCGATCTGGTCAGCCTGGTCCCGCTGGATCGCGACACGATCCGCGCCAGCGTCGCCAAGACGGGTCGCCTCATCGTCGTGGACGAGGACTACATGTCTTACGGCGTCTCCGGCGAGATCATCGCCAGCGTGACGGAACATGACATCTCGGCCCTCAAGGCCGCGCCCAAGCGGGTGGCGTATCCAGATGTGCCGATCCCCTACGCAAGGGTCATGGAGCAGTTCTGCCTGCCCAACCCCGACAAGATCGTTGCCGCGTTCAACAGCATGAAAGCGGCCTGACCGTGCGTCTCGGGGCCGCCTTCACAGGCGGTCCCACCCAACACAGGAAAGCTCCATGACAGACATCATCATCCCCACCAACCTCTGGGAAGAAGACGTAGAAACCGTCATCACCACTTGGTTGGTCAACGACGGGGCCACCGTTGAAAAAGGCGCGTTGATCGCCGAAATCATGACTGCGAAGGTGCAATACGAAATCCACGCGCCCGCGTCGGGCACCGTAGCTATCAAAGAGAAGGCCGACGCGGTGGTTTCCAAAGGCGCTGTCATCGGAACAATTGCATGACCGACGGCGTGCGCACCGTAGCACTGAAAGGCGTGCGCGGCATGATCGCGGACGCCATGGTCAAGAGCCTGGCCACCGCGGCGCAGCTGACCCATCACGGCAGTGCGGACGCTACTGCTTTGCTGGCGGAAAAGGCGCGGCTGGCGGAAGAGGGGACCAAGGCCTCGGTGGAGGATCTGCTGATGCTGGCCGTGATCCGCGCGCTCAAGAAGCATCCCGATGCGAATGGCCGCACCAAGGACCGCGAGGTTCATCTGCACGAAGCGATTGACCTGTCTGTTGCCATCGCACTGCCGGGCAACTTATTGGTGGCCCCGGCGATTTCTGGTGCGGGTGATATGGATGTGAGCGCGTTGCGGAGTGCGCGACAGGACTTGGCGGCGCGGGCCAAGATCAACAAGCTCACCGTGACCGAGATGACGGGCGGCACCTTCACGATCACCAACCTCGGCCTGACGCGGGTGGAGCACTTCACTCCAATCCTGAACGCCGGACAGATCTGCATCTTAGGTATTGGCTGCATGACGGATCGCCCGGTACGGGCACCTGATGGCGGCATAGAGCTTCGCCCTTTTGTCGGCCTCTCGCTCACCTTTGACCACCGTGCGCTGGATGGCGCGCCGGCGGGCGATCTGCTGACCACGATCTGTGAAGAAGTCGAAGGAATGTCCGGGTGACGACGCCTTTGCGCCGATTTGGGTCTGTGTCCGAAGGCTTGACCTTTGAAGCAGGCCTCTTTTCAGCGCAGGGCCCGCAGGTGGGCCTGTGGACAGCAGATGCCAATGCACTCGTGTGCCCGCGCGCCTATGAAACACGCAATGGATTCGCGCAGGCCGCCAGCCTATCGAGCACGCGAGGCTGGCCCGTTCATGTGCGCCCGACCGGAGGTGGCACCGTTCCGCAAGGCCGGGGCATGGCCAACCTGGCGCTCAGCTTTGATGCGCCGGAGGGCTTCACCATCGAAGACGGCTACCGCTTGCTCACCCGGATATTCAGGGCCGGGCTGCGCGTAGAAACACTGGATATTGGGAACACCCCCGGCAGCTTCTGCGACGGCGACTGGAACCTTTCGATAAATGGTAGAAAACTGGTCGGCACCGCGCAACGGTGGCGGCCAACGCACCACGGGAGCCCGCGCGTTCTGGCCCATGCAATGGTCCTTGTGTCAGGGGATATCGCGTCAGGCGCGGACAGCGTTTCCGCCTTTCATCGCGACCTCGGTCTGAGCCCGGTCAAGGCCGACGTCCACACCAGCCTCTGCAGTGCAACACATCACACCGATTTACCCGCCGAAAACCTGTTGGCCGCAGCGCGGGGTGAACTGGCCCATCTTTCAAACCCAATGAACTTTTCAACAAAGGAAACAAACCATGTCCACCGACACCATCCACATCCATCTTGAGGTCAAAGTGCCCGAAACCAAGCGCGCTGGTTTCATGACCTTGATGAACGAACTGGTCGAGAGAACGCGCAAATAGCCCGGAACGCTCGTCTATGAGTGGTACGAGGTGGGCGATACCAGCACCTGGCACATCCTCGAGCGTTACGCCGATGCCGAAAACGGTGATCTGCACGTCAAGGGCTTCGCAGAGGGCTATGCGGGCCGCTTCTTCGAGTTGGTGACCAGTTGCACCGGCATCGTGTCGGACAACGCGACGCCCTATATCAAGGGCGTTCTGGCGGGCATCTCTCCACTCTACATTGCGCAAAAAGGCGGCTTCAACCGCTTCTGAGCTGCCCGCACATCTCTTGCTCAGACCGGGCGTAAGATGATGCTTGGTGTGTGGGCCGTCTCGGACATGTTGCAGCGCGCGCCAAGCTCAATCAGTATGCTCGGGGCCAACACGGAAAGCACGAGGACCGACGCATGCTGAACACTGTCACTTATGGGGACGCGCCGGGACCGCCATTGCTGATCGCGCACGGGCTGTTTGGATCAGCGCGCAATTGGGGGGTGCTGGCCAAACGCCTGTCCGAAGCACGGCGGGTGGTCGTCGTGGACATGCGCAATCACGGGTTTTCGGAATGGGCGGCAACCCACAGTTATGAAGATATGGCCGCCGATCTGGCGGCTGTGCTGGACGCACCTGCCGATGTGCTGGGGCATTCCATGGGCGGCAAGGCGGCAATGGTGCTCGCGCTGCAAGCCCCCGACAAAGTGCGCAAGCTGATCGTCGCGGATATCGCCCCGGTGACCTATCGGCATACGCAGATGGGCCCGATTGCGGCGATGCGGCGCGTCGATCTGACCAGCGTGACAACGCGGGCCGAGGCCAAGGCGCAACTGGGTGATCTGGACCCCGGCATCGATGATTTCCTGCTGCAAAACCTTGATCTGAAAGACAAGCGCTGGCGGCTGAACCTGGACGTTCTGGCTGCCGAGATGGACAAGATCATCGGCTTCCCCGATCTGTCCGGATCCTTTGACGGGCCGACCCTGTTCCTGTCTGGCGAGGTGTCGACCTATGTTTCAACAGATCACCGCGGCACGATCAAAGCCTTGTTTCCAAAGGCTCAATTCGCGTGCATTCCTGGAGCGAGCCATTGGCTGCACGCCGAGAAACCGCGCGAGTTTGTGGCCACCGTCTCGACTTTTTTGGGTTGAGGCACACCCGAATTGAGGAACGCTGGCCGCCCCTGAGGACCCATTGCGCATGACTGCAGCTGTACCCGCCACACCCGCGCCGACGCCTTCGCCTCAGCTTACAGTTCCCGACGTGGCCATCAACGTGCGGGACGTATTCGGTTTCGACACCGACATGAAGGTGATGGGTTTCGCCCAGGCCGACGAACATGTTCCCGATCTCGATCCCGACTACATCTTCGACCGGGACACCACGCTGGCAATTCTCGCGAGCTTTGTGCACAACCGCCGCGTGATGATTCAGGGATACCACGGCACAGGCAAGTCGACCCACATCGAACATGTCATCTCGCCGCTTCACCGAACTGATCGTAGCGTAGGCCTCGAGTGTGCGCATCGCATAGCTGTACGCCGCGCCCGCATTGAGCGCGATCGCGGTGCCCATGGCGCGTCGGTGAGCTCCGCCTCGGTCACGCCCGCCCTGCGCGCGGCTTGCGCATGGACGGCAATGCAACTGTCGCAGCGCGTGGTGACCGCGACGGCGAGCGCGATCAGCTCCTTGGTCTTCGCGTCGAGCGCGCCGTTGCCGTTCTGACCTGCGCTGAGCGCCTGAAAGCCCGCGACCATCCGTGGATTGGCCTTGTGAAGCGCCGCGCCTGCACGGCGGCCGACAAGAAGATAGTCCTTCCAGTTCTTGAACATCGTTGGGCCCCTTGGTGATCAGCCGCGCCCCAGCGCGTAGAACTCGTCGTTGGGCCGCATGCTGGTTACGTTGGCCAGCCGGTTGGACATGCCAAAGAATGCGGAAATGGCTGCGATGTCCCAGATGTCGTCTTCGGTGAAGCCGTGGCTCTTGAGCATGTTGAAGTCAGCTTCACCCACCAGTTGTGCGCTTTGGGAAACTTTCATGCCGAAATCCAGCATGGCCTTCTGACGCGTTGTCAGGTCTGCCTTGCGGTAGTTGGTGGCGACCTGATCGGCGATCAGCGGATTCTTGGCACGAATGCGGAGGATGGCGCCGTGCGCGATCACGCAGTACTGGCACTGATTGGCGGCGCTGGTGGCCACCACGATCATCTCGCGCTCGGCCTTGGTCAGGTTGCCAGGCTTTTCCATCAAGGCATCGTGGTACGCGAAGAAGGCGCGGAATTCGTCGGGGCGGTGCGCCAACGTCAAGAAGACATTGGGGATGAAGCCGGACTTTTCCTGCACGGACTCGATGCGCATGCGAATGTCCTCGGGCATGTCCTTGAGTGCAGGAACGGGAAAGCGACTCACGGTGGCTTGCGTATCTTAGTTCATGGTTTTCTCTTGATTGATGAATCGAAGCTGGCGGGGGAAATCGTGATTTCAGCGGTTCACATCGACAACGATGCGACCACGCACTTCGCCGCTTAGGAGCTGGTTGGCCAACGGGATCGCCTCTGCCAAGCCGACTTCGCGGCTGATATCGCCAAGCTTGGCTACATCAAGATCCGTGACCAGGCGTTGCCACGCGACGAGTCGGTCTGCACGCGGACACATCACGCTGTCGATGCCCGCGAGGGTCACGCCGCGCAAAATGAAAGGCACAACGGTGGCGGGGAAGTCCATGCCTGCGGCCAGGCCGCAGGCAGTCACAACGCCCCCGTACTTGGTTGTGGCGCAGACATTGGCCAGCACATGGCTGCCCACGACATCCACGGCACCAGCCCATCGCTCCTTACCCAGAGGCTTGCCGGGGGAAGCAAATTGAGCGCGTTCGATCACCTCGCTGGCACCCAAGCGCTTGAGGTAGT
Organism: Acidovorax sp. GW835-FHT14G06; assembly: GCF_058793595.1. Classification (NCBI taxonomy): domain Bacteria; kingdom Pseudomonadati; phylum Pseudomonadota; class Betaproteobacteria; order Burkholderiales; family Comamonadaceae; genus Acidovorax; species Acidovorax sp. GW835-FHT14G06. Next base: position 2,889 of record NZ_JBXAGA010000019.1, on the reverse strand, counting down.
CCGCGTCTTTCGTCCTGCCGGTAGCGGCCACGACCGTGTAGCCCAGCTTGGCCAAGATCGCGACGGCCACGCTGCCAACGCCGCCAGCCGCGCCCGTGACCAAGATTTCGCCATCCGACGGCTTGACGCCGTGGCGCTCAAGCGCGAGCACGCACAGCATCGCGGTGTAGCCTGCGGTACCAATGGCCATCGCCTGCTGCGGCGTGAACCCCGAAGGAAGAGGAATGAGCCAGTCGCCCTTGAGGCGAGCCTTTTGGGCCAGGCCACCCCAATGCACTTCGCCTACCCCCCAACCGTTGAGCAGCACGGTGTCGCCCGCACGGTAAGCGGGGTTGGCGCTCTCCTCAACAACGCCCACGAGGTCAATGCCCGGGACCATGGGGAAACTTCGCACCACCGGACCCTTGCCAGTGATGGCCAGGCCGTCCTTGTAGTTCAGCGTCGAGTGGCTGACCCGCACGCTCACATCACCTGCGGGCAACTGCGCCTCGTCCATCTGCGCAACCGCTGCGCGATAACCCGATTCCTCCTTCGTGATCAAGATGCCGTTGAACAATTTGCTCTCCTTGGAAAATAGACCGATCGTCTAGTGGTTGACAAAAAAATCACTTCGACCGGAAGCCGGCGAAGAAGAACTGCGTGAACACATCCAGCGGCGCGGCGCGGCGTTCGAGCTTGGCGCGCAAGACTGCGCCTTCCCAGCCGATCCAGAAGAACTCGGCCACTTGCTGCGCATTCACTTCACTCGTGAGTTCGCCCACCTGCTGGGCTTCAACCAGGCACAGTGCGAAACGTCGCTGCCAATCCTCGAAGGTGTGCTGCAGCCGCGCCCGAAAGCTCTCAGGCAATGCGCCCATTTCTTGGCCGAGATTGCCGATCAGACAACCCCGGCGATAGCCAAAGCGCGCCATGGACGACTTGGCGTCATCGATGAAAGCGTGCAGGCGGGCAAGGGGTGTGAGCGTCCGGTTCAGGAGGTGACGGTCAAGCTTGGCCGCGAAGAATTCGCCATAGCGATCGATCAGGCCCAGGCCAAAAGCTTCCTTGCTGTCGAAGTAGTGATAGAAGGAGCCCTTGGGAACACCCACCCTGCTGAGGATTTCCTCGATGCCCGTCGCCGAGAAGCCCTTTTCGGTGAGAACTTCCAGGCCGGCGCGCATAAGCAGCTCGCGCGCATCTGTTAGGCCGTCGCGCTGTCTCGGAGGCCGGCCACGGCGGCGGATGGGGTCTTGCACCTGCATCGAACAATATTAGACCGATTGTCTCTAAAAATGCAAGTGGCAACCGAAGTCAGTGGTTTTCAGCCACCGACAGCATCGCGCCCATCGAATACGTCCACTCTGTCGCGGGGCAACGCTTCAACAAGTCGGCATGCCAACGGGCCTTGTTGCCCAAGCTCGATGGACGCAGTGTAGGTTCTCAGAGTAGATGCAAAAATTCTCATCACTTGCAAAAACTCTGACGCCTTTCACCAGCATCTTTCGACTGGAAATATCAGCGGGGCTGAGTTTTTCTGTTGGATTCCACCGATCTCTGACCCGCGGGGGGTGCGGACGAAAACTTGGACTACTAGTGTGGTGTCTCAAAAGTAAGCATCAAATAATGGTACTCGCTGCCCGCGCCACAGATGCCAAGATGGTGTCCGCACTTTTATGCCACACGAACGGCTTGGGATCCTCGTTGTGACGATCAATGTATTCCCGTATGGATTGCTCCAGCTGAGCAACGCTGGTGTGGGCGCTGCGCTTGATCCACTGCTCGCTGATCTGGCTAAAGAAACGCTCGACCAGATTGAGCCAGGACGCTGAGGTGGGCGTGAAGTGAACGTGGTAGCGAGGATGGGCTGCTAGCCAGGCCCGCACTGCCTGCGTCTTGTGCGTGCCGTAGTTGTCCATGATCAGGTGGATGTCTTGTTCGCCAGGCACCGCTGCATCGATGGCTTTGAGGAACTGCAGGAATTCCACACTGCGGTGACGGCGCTTGAGCTGTCCTATGACTTTGCCAGTGGCCACATCCAGCGCTGCAAACAGCGACGTTGTGCCATGGCGCTTGTAATCGTGCGTGCGCGTGCTGGGTTTGCCAAACGCCAGTGGTAACCCTGGTTGGGTGCGATCCAGAGCCTGGATCTGGCTCTTCTCGTCCACGCACAGCACCAAGGCGCGATCGGGTGGTGCCATATACAGCCCCACCACATCCCGTACCTTGTCCACGAAATGGGGATCCGTCGATAGCTTGAAGGTTTCTTGCAGGTGCGGCTTCAGCCCAAAGGCATGCCAGATGCGCTGCACCGTCGCGGGCGATACGCCAGCGTGCCGACTCATCTGGCGCACGCTCCAGTGCGTGGCGTTGTCAGGCTTGCTCTGGCGAACCTTGTCCACAATGAGCTGAACCTGCTCGTCGCCCACACTGCGCGGGCGGCCAGCGCGCGGGGCATCGGTCAAACCCGCCAGACGATACGCCTGGTAGCGCCGCCGCCACTTGGAGACAGTTTGCACCGTCGTGCCCAAGCGTTGGGCAATCATGGTGCCCGACTCCCCATCTGCGCAGCCCAGCACGATTCGCATGCGCAGCTTCTCGTCCTCGGGCGCTTTGCGTACGCGCAGTCGCGCATGCAGCTCTGCGCGCTCGGCATCGGTGATCTGCAGCTTCGTGGCGGGGCGTCCAGGGTGGGCCATCAGCGTAGTCTCCTATACGCAAGCTGCTTCGACCAACACCGGTCAAAATAGTTATATCTATTTTTGAGACACCACACTAGCGGGCTGAAGATCATCTCTTCATGTTGATTTCCACGCAGAAGTGACCCACTAACCCCGGGGATGCGGACAAAAACTTGGACTACCAGGAGGTAGTTCATGTATTCCTACGAAGATCGAATCCGAGCTGTTGAGC
>NZ_JBXAGA010000018.1:0-54619 GCF_058793595.1 Acidovorax sp. GW835-FHT14G06 | reverse complement strand
CGGTCTACCCAGACCACCCCCGCGCCAGTGCTAGCTTTGCGTACCGTCACTTATTGCACTGAAAACGAGGAGACCCCCTGTCCGCCCGAACACCTCCTTCTGCAGCGACACGGGCTGAGCGCTTAAGGTCACGATCCCCACTTCTACTGGGCCCGCTTTCTGTGGCGGTGGCGGCTCGCCGCAACCCGCAAGCACCACCCCTATGGCGATGAATGCACCGTATGGAAGAGCTAGCCGAGCCTGCGGCTCGGAAGGAGAAATTGGTGAATTGAGAACGATCATTCTCAATTATTATCATGAGCACATGAATAGCTCTGTAAGACAACAGGCAATGGCCTTAGACCCGGAACGGAAATCCTCGAAAAGCGATCGTTATGAGGAGCGTAGAAGCATGATCCTGCGCCAGGCGCGTGCGTGTGTGCTTGAGCATGGCTTTGCCGGCTTGACGATGTCGCGGCTGTCGGAACGCACGCGCCTGAGCGCTGGGCAGATTTACCGCTATTTCGACAACAAGGAAGCCATCGTTCACGCCATCATGGAAGGCATAGCAGCCTGGCGGTTAGAACGTATCGAGGAGACAGGTCTGCGGATGGATTGGGCGCATGTCTTCGCCTCTCGGATGGCGAATGCGGACACCGAGAGTGTGGAAAATCAGTTGCTCGTGCTTCACATGACTGCGGAAGCATTCCGCGATCCGGCAGTCGCCAAGATCGTCTCCCATTCGGACGCGCAAACCTATGCAGCCTGCATGAGGATTTTCAGGACAGCTTATCCAGACCTGGTCGACAGTGAGTTGGCTGCCCGCTACGAATTGATGACTGTGCTCGCGCAGGGCTCTGTGCAACGTCGCATTGCTCCAGAGCCCATGGATGTGAAGGCTTTTGAACACTGTCTGAGGACAACGCTTGCAGGGATTCTCCCAACGTAGCGCGTGCCTTTTCAAGAAGCCTGACGGCTTCGCCATTGCTCGATAGCTTTGTCCTCACACCGCGTTTCCAATTCGCTTCGTGTGATCGAGGCAACTGCGGCTTTGTATTTGGTCTCTAGTTCAGAAGTACTGCGCACGGAGAATTTCAAGTCCTTGATGAGCCCGTCCTTCAGACCGTAGCACCACCCGTGCACAGCAAGCGCTTGCCCTTGCTTCCACGCATCGAGTACTACGGTCGTCTGTGCAACGTTCATGACCTGCTCTACGACATTGAGCTCGCATAGTGCATCCAGGTGATGTTGGGGATCGAGTCTCTCGATCAACTCGTGGTGCCGATCTCGCACGTCTTTGACGTGGCGGATCCAGTTGTCTGCCAATCCAACGCGGATGTTCTGAAGAGCGGCCTGAACACCACCACAGCCATAGTGTCCAACCACCATGATGTGCTCAACGTGCAACTGATCTACAGCGAACTGAATGGTCGACAGGCTGTTCAGATCCGTTGGCACCACGACGTTGGCCACATTCCTGTGGACGAAGATCTGGCCTGGATCCAAACCCGTGATTTGATTCGCGGGAACCCGGCTGTCCGAGCAACCGACCCACATGAACTTCGGCTGTTGCTGCTTCATGAGGTCAGTGAAGAATCCCGGCCTCTCGCGCTCCATGCGACTGGCCCAGGTGCGGTTGTTGACGAAAAGATCGTCGATGGAAGCAGTCGACATATACGCCCTCATCAGTATTTGGACATCTTGCAGCCATGAGGCTGTTCGGCCTTGGCGGGAGCAATCTGGCGCACCACACGGAAGCCATAGCCCGAGCCTTCGACGTCGAACTTGACGCCGGGCGCGCCCTTCCTGTCCATCACGCCCACTACCAGCGCCTGCTGGAACTGGTGGTCCGCCGCGCGCATGCTGCCGCCCTGGCCCGAGAGCTGCACACTGGCCTTCTCCATCTGGCGCGCCACGGCCACCGGGTCGGTGCTGCCCGCGCGCTCGATGGATTGGGCCAGCGCTTCCACCATGAGCTGCATGCGCATGTGCACGTAGTCGTCCTGCGGCTTGGGAAAGCGCTCGCGGAAGGCCTGGTAGAAGACCTCGCTCTGGGCGCCCGGCACGTTGGGCAGCCAGTCGGCCACGGCCACCACCTTGCCGATGCCGGCGTCGCCGATGGCTGCCGGAGCGCCCAGCGCATTGCCGTAGAAGGTGTAGAAGCTGCCTTCGTAGCCCACCTCGCGCGCGGCCTTGACCAGGAGCGTGAGATCGTTCCCCCAGTTGCCCGTGACCACGGCCTGCGCGCCGCTGGCCTTGATCTTCACGGCGTAAGGCGCGAAGTCCTTCACGCGGCCCACGGGATGCAGTTCGTCGCCCACCACGGCCACGTCGGGACGCTGGGCCGCCAGCTGCTTTTTCGCCTCGCGCAGCACAGCCTGGCCGAAGCTGTAGTCCTGGCCGATCAGGTAGACACTCTTGAGCGCCTTGTCCTCGCGCATCACCTCCATCAGCGCGGCCATGCGCATGTCGGCATGGGCGTCGAAGCGGAAGTGCCAGAAGCTGCACTTCTCATTGGTGAGGATGGGGTCCACCGCCGAGTAGTTGAGAAAGAGCACGCGCTTGTTCGGCTCGCGCTCGTTGTGCTTGTTGATGGCCTCGATCAGCACCGCAGCCGTGGCCGAGGAATTGCCCTGCAGCACGATCTGCGCGCCATCGTCGATGGCCGCGCGCAGGGCCGACAGGGCCTCTTCGTTCTGGCCCTTGCTGTCGTAGCGCTCCAGCGCCAGCGGGCGCGGGCCGCCGGCGCTGGTGGGCAGCGCCACGCCGCCGCGCGCATTCACGCGCTCCATGGCCCAGTAGATGTTGCGGTAGACGGCCTCGCCGGTGTTGGCGAAGGTGCCCGAGAGGCTTTCGATCAGCGCCATCTTCACTGCTGGCGCAGTATTGCGTTCCGCTGTTGTTTGCTCAGCTGCATATGCCGCAGCTCCAAAATCTGTCAGTGCAATGCACGGAAGAGCAATCGCGAGAGCAATGCGGCGGCATGTCGTAATGCCATATAGAAGCACATCAATGAGTTTCAGCATACTTGTCTCTTTCTTACCTATGCAAAAGCTGGCTGCCCTGATCGATAGCCATCAACCAGAGGCGGGTTTCCGTGAATTACAATCCGTTTTGTACATATCTTCCATAGTGGTTTTCGATATGTCGATGCGGGCAATGACGACCGGCAGATTCGGGATTTCGAGGACTGCCGGCATAGTCGCCCCCCCGTAAAATTGACCAGCGCAACGCACGTCGACAACGTGCAGAGTTTGAATCTAGCTTCACAGCCCTTGGCTGTGGCCGCAGTTCTGCGGCATAGCCACTTAGGTTTACATGAGTACCAAGAAAAAAGCACTGCCCATGGCGGAGGATGATCAGGCGAGCATCGCCGATACAAGCCCAAGTTCCTCACGGAACAAGCGTAGCGAGCTTGGCGAACGTGCCGCCCAGCACCTGATAGATAGCCGCCGCCTCTTCTACTTTTCGCAAGTCGCCAAGATGGGGAGCTTCACCGCTGCAGAGGCGGCGCTGGACGTGGCACAGTCGACTCTCAGTCGCCAGATCCAGCAGTTGGAAGAGGAACTGGGCGCCCCGCTGCTTTTGCGAGCAAGCCGTGGAGTCACCTTGACGCACGCCGGCGAAGTTCTGCTGGGCCAGGCCGAACTGATCATTCGCGAGATGGAGTCTGCACGCGAACAGATCAGCATGACGAGGGGAACGACGCGAGGCCGAGTCACCATTGCGGCCCCGCGTCCTTTTTCCTCGCGATACTTTCCAGGTGTAATCCGCCGTTTCAGGGAGGAATTCCCCAAGACCAAGCTGACTGTGCTGGAGGCTTCAAGCGGCCATGTCCACCAGTATCTGGCGGACGGGGCCGTCGACTTGGCCGTGGTTCTCCACAATCCGAACTCGCAGAAGATTGCAACCCGCAAGATCATTGTTGAACCACTGGAGTTGACGATGAGAAACGACCATCCGTTGGTCGGCGAGAAGTTGATTGATCGATCAAGACTCAGCGCGATCCCGGACCTGCTGCTTCCTGCCGCCACCCACGGAACACGCTTTGTGATAGAGCGCTATCTGCAAGACGGCAACATCGAGCTTGACCCGATGGTCCGCATGGACAGTGTCTCGCTCATGCGAGGGATGATTTCTCAAGGCTTTGGCTGTGCAATTCTTCCTGCAATGGCCTGCCAGGAACAACTTGAATCCGGACAATTCGTTGCAAAGCCACTGCGTCCGGCACTCAGCCGGACGCTCTACATGGCAAGGCTTCGCGAAAGAAATCAATCCCCTGAAGCCAAAGCCATGGAGGACATCATTCTGGGGGAGGTGACCTCCCACGAGAATGAGCCCTGGATGATGAACGACGAATAGGCTCGACAACCAACTAGAAGCCGACGTTTGAACGCCCCTTCAACTGGAGCATCGATCGGACGTCATCGGGTGTTGCCACCTCGATGCCGAGCTCATCCAGCAAGCGTTTGATCTTGCCAACCTGTTGCTCGTTCGATTCGGCGAGGGTCCGGCGGGCGATGAAAAGACTGTCTTCCAATCCCACCCGCACACTGCCTCCCATCACTGCGCTCTGGGTTGCGAATGGGATTTGGTGGCGGCCGGCAGCCATGACCGAAAACACGTAGTCGTTTCCAAACAGCTTGTCCGCCGTGCGCTTCATGTGCGTCAGATGCGCGGGATCTGCGCCAATTCCACCGCGTACGCCGAAGATCATCTGCACGAAGAACGGCGGCTGGGCAATTTTCCGATCAGCGAAGTCCGCCAACGTGTAGAGGTGGCCGAGGTCGTAACATTCGAACTCGAACCGAGCGCCGTGCTGGTGGCCAAGTTGCCTCAGGATGCCGTCGATGTCTCGGAAGGTATTGCGGAAAATGACGTTGTCACTGCCCTCTACATAGTCCTTCTCCCAAGCATGCTTCCATGTGTCGTACTTGGACGCCATCTGAGAGAACACGAAGTTCATCGAACCCAGGTTCAGCGAGCACAACTCAGGCTTCGCCTGAAGCGGTGCAGCCAGACGTTCTTCGAGCGTCATGCGGGTGCTACCACCGGTGGTGATATTCAGAACTGCGTCCGTGCGCGCGCTTATCTCGGGAAGAAACTCCATGAAGACATCTGGCCGAGGGGTTGGGCGTCCATCGACCGGATCCCGCGCATGCAAGTGAATTACCGCTGCACCTGCCTTTGCGGCGGCCAGACTGGAGTCGACAATCTCTTTCGGGGTCACCGGCAGAGCCGGCGACATTGTCGGAGTGTGTACAGCGCCTGTGATGGCACACGTAATGATGGCCTTGCGGCTCACGGAGGTAGTCATGATGCGAAAGCCTCTTCGATGCGCCCAAGGATGTACTCGTCAGTCGGGTCTCTGCGCAGGGGGGTGACGGAGATAGCGCCTGAGCGAACGGACGCCAAGTCAGTGCCGGGCGTCGCGGGTACTTCGTGGGCATAGTCCACATGAACCCAGTACAGCGGAATGTTGCGCCCATCGCGGCTTTCCACAGGGAAGAACGGCCTTCGGACACGACGGCCTGCAGGGACTACATGAACGCCTGTCACTTCGCCGCCAGGATTGGCAGGAAAGTTCACGTTGAACACCAATCCATCCACGAACGGTTGCGAAATCAGCTTTCTAAGGACTGGTTCCAGGTGTCGCTCCGCGACGTCGAAGTTCGGCATCTGACCGAGTTCACGCACCTGGCTGAATGCGATAGCAGGGATGCCGAACTGCGCAGCCTCCATCGCCGCACCCGAAGTCCCCGAATATGCAAGATCATCGGCCAGGTTCTCACCATGATTGACGCCCGAAAGCACAAGCGTGGGCGGAGAGTCCTTCAGCAGGTGTCCGAGCGCAAACATCACGCAGTCCGCTGGCGAACCTTTGACGGCGAATCGACGCTCATCCAATTGCCGGACACGCAGTGGCAGGGAAAGGGAGATGGACTGCGAAGCGCCCGACCGCTCTTCGTCGGGAGCAACAACGAAGACTTCGCCGCCAAACTTCGCGGCGACCTTCTCAAGCAGGGCCAGGCCGCGGGCGTGCACGCCGTCGTCATTCACGACAACGATGCGGCGTGTCAAAGCTTCAATCGACTCATTGGAGGTCATACCGCTTGGCTCCCATAAAGCTCGAGTTCGATCTCACCAAATCGCAGTTGAGCGCTGGGCAGCTTCGTCGCCAGGATGAGTCGTGACACCTCTTCCAGCTCTGGGCTGGAGAAGAGCGGGTAGTCGCGTCGCACGGCGCCGGCGGCGCGCATGCGCACCAGGTCGGCTTCCGGAACAAGGGCCCGCAACAAGAGTTCGTCGTCGTCTTCCGTGCCGTGGCGCTTCCTCAGTTCCTGGATGGTCGGCTGTTCGGGAGGGTTGGCGACGACGTGCTTGGCACGCGGGTTCGACATGATCTTGTCGAGAACGTTTGGCTCGATGGGCGCAACCATCTCGCCGTAGTGACCTGCGGCGTATGCGATCACCTCATCCGAGACGATCGAGTAGCGCTTGCCAGTGACGATGTTCAGAACAGCCTGGATGCCCACGATCTGACTGAAGGGAGTCGCCATGCCGGGGTATGCAAGCTCGCGCCGCACAACCGCAGTTTCGCGGAGCACCTCGTCCAGCCTGTGCTCCATGCGGTGCGTGGCAAGATTCGCCTTCAACGTACCGACCATCCCCCCAGGGATCTGATGCTTCACAGCAAGCACGTCGTACTCGTTGTTCTGATTGATCAGATAGCCAGCGGCGCGTCCCACCCGTTCGAAGTGAGTGGCGACCGGCTCGAGAAGGTCAAGATTCAGGTCGTGGGTGTGCCCCATCACCTCCAGGTTGTGGGCAAACATCTGGACCGAAGGAACGGCAGGCCCATTGGCCAGCGGCCTAGAAGAGGTGTGAAGGATGGTGACTCCGAGCTCGACCGCATCCAGATAGGCCTTGCCCGATTGGCCCAGGATGTTGTTGGCGTGAAGCTCGATCGGCTTGCCGCGCGAGACCGCGAGGATTGCCGGGATCAACGTGCTCAGGCGCTCTTTTTCCAAGACACCTGCAGTGTCGTAGATGAGGATCGAGTCAATATCGTCGGAAGCCGCCAGCTTCTTTGCCTTGTCTGCGTAGTAGGCATCGGTATGCACAGGCGAAAGCGTGAACATCAGGGCTCCCGCGCAGGTCGATCCGAACTCCTTGGCGACCTTGGCGAGACGCAGCATCTTGTCGATGTTGAAAAGTACGTCGTAGACCCAGAAGCTGCGCAGCCCGTGCACGTTCAACTGGCGCATCCACGCGTCCATCAACGCGTCAGGCGTGATGGAGAAGGTGACCGCTGCGTTGGAGCGCATTCCCGCCCGCTTGGGTGTCCTTGGCATGGCTTCCACCAGCAGGTCCAGGCCTTCCCAGGGGTTCTCCTGGCAACTGCGCGCCAGTACCTCAAACAGAGAGGAAGCCGTTGTATCAATGACGCTGTAGCCGGTCCTGTCAATGATAGGAGCGACTGGGAGCGCCATTCCAGCCTTCATCCGCATACCCCACAGCGCTTGCTGTCCGTCGCGAATTGTCGTATCCAAGATGTGAATGTGTGCCATAGCAGTACTTATTGAGCTTGAAGAAATTGAGGCATGAGTACGCGCTCAGCCCATCGGGTATCGACGTCGTTTTTCAAGACGTCCGGGTGCGCAAGGAGGAAGCGCAGGAGTTCGACATTGCTTCGAATGCCAGCAATGCGGGCCCCCTGTACCACCGAAAGCATGGTTCGCATGGTCTCGTCTCGGTTGTTGCAGTGGACGAGAAGCTTTCCGATCATGCTGTCGTAGTACGGGGGAACAAGGGCACCAACATGCATCGCGCTATCCAGGCGGCGACCATCACTGTTCGTGTCGAAGTGCCATTCCGTGAGACGGCCAGGGCTTGGCTGAAAATCTCGGCGCGGGTCTTCCGCCAGGATTCGCAACTCCACGGCATGGCCATTGAAACGGATGTCTGATTGTTGAAGCGGAAGCTTTTCAAGGGCGGCGACTTGAAGCTGCAACTCGATCAGATCCACGCCGCAGATCATCTCGGAGACGGGATGTTCCACCTGGATTCGAGCATTCACCTCCATGAAGTAGAACTCGTCTCGATCCGGGTCGAACAGGAACTCCACCGTTCCAGCATTCCGGTACTTCAACGGCTTCAGCAGACCAATTGCAGCCGCATGAATGCGCTGTCTTGCACCTTCCGAAAGGGCAATTGCAGGCGCCTCTTCCATCATCTTCTGGTACCGACGCTGCAGGGTACAGTCACGCTCTCCAAAGTGAAGAACTTCACCGTGTCCATCGCCCAGTACCTGCACTTCAATGTGGCGCGCTCGTTCAACAAAACGCTCCAAATAGAGCGTTCCATCTCCGAATGCCTCAAGCGCTTCTTGCGATGAGCGGTCGAAAGAATCCCGCAGTTCGGATGCATTGCGCGCAACCCGCATGCCACGGCCGCCACCGCCAGCGGACGCCTTGGTGATTACTGGATAGCCGATTCGCTCAGCGGTACTGAGCGCTTCCTCAGTGGACGAGACCTTGCCAGTTCCCGACACCATTGGAATTCCGGCCGTCGTGGCCAAGCGACGCGCGGCAAGCTTGTCTCCAACTGCTTCAATGGTTTCGGATCGAGGTCCTACGAACAATATGCCCTGGTCCTCGCAAAGCTTGGCAAAGGATGCCCGCTCCGAGAGAAAGCCGTAACCTGGGTGCAACGCGTCGCACCCAGTTGTCACCGCAGCATGGACAAGAGCCGGCCCATTCAGGTAGGAGGAGCGTGCAGGAGCAGGTCCTACCACCACGACCTGGTCGGCCTCCTTTGCCGCCATGCTCTCGCGATCAGCAGTGGATACGGCCAGTACCGAGTGAATGCCAAGCTTTTTCGCAGCCCGCACCACACGAAGCGCGATTTCTCCGCGGTTGGCAATGAACAACTTCCGGATCACTGGAGGCCCTTTCAGGATTCGAGCTGCACAAGGAACAGCGGCTGATCGAACTCGACCAATGAGCCATCGCTCACATAGACCTCGCGAACGATGCCTTCTGTTCCTGCCACGAGGGGAGTGAAGAGCTTCATCACTTCGATGAGACAGACCTCAGTGTCTTTGGATACACGCGATCCGATCTCGACGTACTTCTCGGCACCTGGCTTTGGGGCGCGATAGAAGGTTCCCAGGTTCGCCGCACGGACGAAGACGTGCCCATCCGGGGCAGCACCAGACACTGCCGCTGCCGCTGCGGGGGCCGCTGCCTGCGTTGCCTTTTCAGCGGCGGGCGGTGTCGTGGTGGCGGTAGGAGCCGGAGTCGCTGGGGCAAGCGCTGCGGGAGCTTGCGACGGGACGTCAGAGCGTCCCTTCCAAATCTGCCGCACACCGTCAGCGTTCTTGGAAAGTTGAAGTTCGAGATTGCCCGCAGCGACGCGCATCTCTCGCGAGCTGCTGCGCTCGAAGGCCTCGATGAGAGCAGCGATATCTTGGGACTTGATGTTCAGCACGGAGTGTTCCTTGGGTAGAGGTGGATAGAAATGGAAGGATGGTTGGCGGCTCCGAGCCGCAAAATTCAGCGAAGGGCGCCGGCGACTGCGGCGACGAGAGGAGGAAGAACCGGATCTGCGACAACGAAGTCCAGGCCATGCCTGACAGCCGCGTGAATCCCTGCATCGGTGGCGATGGCACCGCCTTTTGCCCCCTTGTAGGAGCCGCCTTTCAGGAGCCGCGCGAGTGCTGCATCCACGGTGTCCGCGTCACAGGCTTCCTCATCCCCATCCAAATCCAGTACAGGCTGGGCAGTGGAGTCACCAATCCGCAAAACGCGAATTGGCGACCGCGCCGCAGCCCAAGACAACAGCTCACCAAGCACAGGATCGCTGCGTTCATCAGCGCGCTCAACTTGAAGAGCTTCGTCGTAGACGGTCCCGTTCTGGCCATCGACCGTAACAATGCGACCTGTTAGCTCCCGTAGCCTTCCAGCACCGCACCCGACGACACACGGGACACCGAGCGAACGGCTGACCACGGCCGCGTGAGAGGTGCTTCCTCCCTCCTCGGTCACGACCGCTGCCGCACCAATCATTCCGTGCAGATCGTTTGGACTGGTGGTGGGGCGAAATAGCACGACGCGCTCTCCGCGCTGAATGAGGACTTCAGCCTGATCCGCATCGTTGACAACGATGCCGATACCGACGCCAGGGCAAGCGCCTTCACCTTGGGCGACTGGCAGTTTTCCCTGAATGGACGAGGCGGGTATCTGAGGTGCAAGCAGCTGACGCAGTCGGTCAGGTGTGACACGCTTCAATGCTGCCTCCCGCGAGATCCGGCCTTCCTTCACAAAGTCAACGCTCGTCCGCGCCGCCGCCTGCGGAGCCAGCTTCGCAGATCGCGATTGAAGAATGAACAGCCGACCGTCCTCCACGGTGAACTCGATGTCCTGTACCTCTGACGCGGCTCGCTCCAAGGTCTCGGCGGCACTCAGCAGCTCTTGGTGCGCACTGCTTAGTCTCTGCTTCAGGTCATCCAAGGGCTGCGGCGTGAACCGGCCTGAGACCACATCCTCACCCTGCGCCTTGCTCAGGTACTCGCCGAATGGCTGACGCTCTCCGGTAAGTGGGTTACGGCTGAAGAGCACCCCAGTCCCGGAGCGCTCATTGAGATTGCCGAAGACCATTGCCTGGACAGTCACAGCCGTGCCTAGGTCGTGCGGGATGCCATGGTGCTCGCGGTACCGCTTTGCCCGCCTGGAGTTCCACGATGCGAACACAGCCTCGATTGCCGCATGCAATTGGGCATAGGGATCTTTCGGCACGCCCACGCTCCGGTTGATGAGGGCTTGGCGAATGGATTGCAGTTCTGTCGAGTGACCTTCCTCGATGTCCTCCTTCAACACCACGCTCGCAAACAGCTGCAGGAATCTCCTGTGCGTGTCATTTGCAAACGCCGGGTCGCCGCATTCCTTCGCAATCTCCGCCTGCACATCGTCGTTCATGCCGAGGTTGAGGACGGTATCCATCATGCCCGGCATTGACACAGCCGCTCCGGAGCGGACCGACACGAGAAGCGGCCTCGGGCCTCCTCCGAACACTCGCCCGCTTTGACGCTCCAAGTAGCCGATGCCCGCCTGGATTTCTTCGAGAAGCGAGGGCCATAGCCGACCCTCTTCGAGATACCTCGCATTGGATGGCGCAGTGATCACGAATGCTGGGGGCACCCTCAATCCAAGGTGCATCATGTGGGCGATAGACCACGCCTTTCCGCCCACAAGACTTCGCTCCGGCAGGTTCGATCCATCCAGCACCAATGTCGAAGGTGCCTCTGTAATGGCAATCATGGCTTCATTCCTTGCGTTGCTCGCCCAAGAGGCACAGGAGGTCTTCGTGGAGCTCGAACCAGACGGTGTGGTAGCTGTCGGTTTTTGCGTCACTGACCCAGGCCAAGTCTCCTGACTCGGCCTTGTCCAGTGCCTCTTCGAGCTTCTCGCTGTACACCTTCATGCGAGGCAAACTCTGAGCAAGTGCAGCGAGGATGCGCTTCGCATGCTCATGCAGCTTTGAGAGCCGTGACAGGATCTTGTCGTCATAGGCCTCGTCGCTGTGATCGTTGGGGACCAACTTTCCAGCGACTTTCATCGTCTGCCAGTCCGTGATCAAGGACTTGAGGTCGTGGTTGATCTTCTCGAAGTCCAGATGCGCGTCACGGAACGCTTTGTCGTTTCGCAGCGCTCCGTAGAACCGGCTGTAGTTGGCGTGAAGCGACAGGCGAGCCGCCGGCGAAACTGCGAACTTTCCACCGACGTCGATCACGGTCCCTTTGGCCACGCCCTCGTCGACGACCTGCTTCACACGCCCGGGAGGTAGATCCAAAAGCGATGCAATCGCATCGGGGTGCGCATACTTCTTGATGGCAAGGCCGTGAAGTACCAAGTGTTGTTCAGCGTTCATGGCTCATTCGAAAGTCTGTGCGTTGATCTCATCGCGCGTGACACGCGCTCCCTTGCCTTTGAGAGTCCTCGATTGCCGCTGCTCGAGCTTGTAGAGCTCATCGGCGAGAGGGCTATCGAAGTGGTACTTCACCCATGTGTCGTCCAGATACCGGAAAGGCTCCTTGCACAGGGCGGGCATGAACTCTTTGCAGCGCTTGTTCAACTCCTGCAGCGTGAGGTCACCCTGGGTCGTTCGGTATTTATCGACCTTCTCCGGCAGGTAGGTGACCCCCGGATGAATCCGGTTGCCAACCGTGGGAACACAGCCGTCGTCGACCGAAGCTGCAGCGGACAGCGGAGAGTAGGTACGCTTGGGCAGATTGGAGTGCTGCATCATCACGTAGGGACTGACCTGGTGACTTGGGCAGGACAACGGCACAAAGAGCGCACCCAGGATCTGGTTGCCGTACTCGTCGTTGAGCAGTGGACGGAAGCGATCCGCGCGTTCGTCGATCTTGTTCCAGTCGTCGGCCTCATAGCAGCCGGCAACATGCGCGAAATCCTTGATGATGTTGTAGTACGTCAGTGCGCCCGCATCCATCAGTTGCTCGCGGTGGTAGGAGGCGAAGCGTTTCCACAACTTGGCCGTCGTGTCTTTGAAGATGTTGGTGAGTTCCACCAGGGTCTTCGTGAGTTCTTCCTTGCTTCCCATGCCGATTGGGATCTGGGTCTCCGACAGTTCGTCAGAGGTATAGAGGCCTACCCCGCAAAGATTCTCAGCCTTGTACTCAGGCTTCGATTCGAAGCTCCCCCAGTCGTCGACAATGTAGAAGTGGGTGTCTTTCACCGCAGTGGTTACCGTGATCCGGCCATAGGGCACCTCGGTGGCGATGCCATCCAACCATGGCATGTCGCCTTCCGCCAGGTCGAAGAAGTCCCGCACCAGCATCTCGCGGCCATTGCCCAGGTTGTAGGGCCCGTGGTTGGTCATGCATACCCGGCTCTCGCAGGCCACCAGAACGGCGTACTGGGACAGTGCCGCGAGGAATTGGTCCGTTGCTGTATGGAGCTCGTCCCCATGGGCGCACTCATACATATCGGCGTGGTAGACCTGGATGCGGCGTTCTGCCAGGATTTGGGAACGGTGCCCGGCCTCCTTGCACGTCAGGCGTCCATCTTCCCGTCGACGCGCCAGTTGAAAGCGGCGCCAGAAGTTGAGCACGTAGGCAAGGTCTTCCGCAGCGTCGTGCGGGCGGATCACACCCATGTTGATGAGCATCTCCCGGCCCAGGAGATAGAAGTTGATCATGCACCAGTTGATGCCCATCGACTCCAATTTGGTGGTGCAGTTGCGGATGCGATCAGCAATGTCCTCCGGCGACATGTGCGATTCGATTTTTCGCAGCAGTGCCGGATAGCGGTAGAACGCATTGAGGTATCCCAGCATCACGTAAGCCGACACCGGGAAGAACTTGGACTCTTGGACGGTACGCGTGACGCCGAGGTAGTAGGTCTCCTCGCCGGCGGCACGCATGATGTTGTTTGTCTCCAGAATCTGGCTGTAGGTCAGGTTTGGACGGGGCATGGCTGTCTCCTTCAGTTTTGATTGATTGCGCTATCAGCGAGCGATCTTCCAAACTCGCACAGACATATCGGTGCCCGACTGGTAGGCCTCGGTTGTCTTTGCTGGAGCACTGACCTCAAGCTCCACCAGGTCGCCATTCCTGATCCCCTTGATCTTGGAGTTCATGAGGCAAGGTATGCCGTACTCACGCGTGAGAATTCCCAGATGGGAACGGACAGTGCCGCCTGCACAGATCACCCCGGCGAACTGCTCCAGAATGGGCGCGGTCAACGTGCCTCCGCTGTCGTCGATGACGGCAATGGTGTTCACAGGCACGCCGCCGGCGAGCGCATCTGCCACGTCCTTGATCGACCGGAAGTAACGCGCAGTACCTCGCACGTTCTTGGGGTGCTCGACCACGTTGTCGCCCTGGCCGCAAAGCTGTCGTCCGTCTTGGTCGGCCGCTGCGATGTTGGCCTCGCCGTGCTCGAACGAGAATTCGTCGGGATTGCCTTCCGCGCCTGGGATGGGCAGGTAGGCGTTCGGGCGTTCAAGCGCGGAAATCATGGCGGAGCTGGTGAACCGGTATCCGTTCGCCAGGACTTGCGCCTCGATCGACTTCATGTCTTCGGCCGTAATCAGCTCGTAGCTTGCGCCGAACACGAATTCAGCCCAGGTGCACTTTCGCTCCTCCAGCCTGCGCCTGATGAGGTCTTTGATTGCACTGTGGTACGCCTCGACGATAGGGGGGCCTTCGCCGTCGTCGTACTTGTTGGTGTCCATGAACAGGGTGGCCATTGCGTCTCCTCATTGAGTAGTTCAGCTACGTCACGGCCTATCCGCTGTTCGCGTCATTCAGCCGCTGGGGCCCATTGTAGTTGCAGTTTATACATATCTAATATTGGTGTTTACGATATGTTTGGCTGATCTGGTGTTGCCCGAGCCCATGGTGCTCCCTGCACTAGACCGTGTAGGTCCGCAGTACGCTGGCGGTGCGTCTTTTTCTCGCTTGATGTGTTTCGACTGGGTGTCGCGCTTCAGCAGATGTGGCGGAAGCACTGGCTCTCTCGCATGCCTGTTTGGCATGCGCACCCTGGCGGTGGGACCGGCATGCCTGGCCGGGGTGACGGTGTAACTTTGTGCTACCAACCATTGGACGCGGGAGGAAATCTGCACTGTTTCGCAAGGCCCGCAGGTGTGCGCCTGGTTAAGTGCTCAGTGGCTTGACTCAAGTGACTTGGCAACCCGTTCTCGCTCTTTGCGCCGGCCATTGCCGTCGACCATTGCGTGGAATTCAGCGAGGAAGCTGCGGTGTCTTCGCTTCGGATGTTGATGCCGCCTGCAGGGCGAGGATCGTCGATCTGCCCAACCTGCAGACGCTGCTCACGCGTAGCTCTTCGCGATGAGGCCCAATTGGATCTCTGCTGCTCCTCCAAAGATCGTGAAAGCCCGGCTGTTGCAATATTCAGGAACCAGGGACATGTTTTGAGGCTGGGTGGCGTCCGAGAAGGGCGATTCACTGTGCCATCGCAGCCCACTGCGACCTAGCGCTCGTTGTCCTAGAGCGCCGATTGCCTGCTTGAGGCGGCTCGCGCGCAGCTTCAGCACCGACGCCACGGGTCCTGGACTCGATCCGGGCGCCAACGAAGCCATGCTGCGCGCTTCAAGCCATTCGAAAGCGTCCAGATCAGCATTCAGATCTCCGAAGGCCTTGTGCAGAAGGCCATCGCCAGAGCCTGTCGACGGCAATACGCTGGCCACGCGCTTGAGCTGGGATCGCAGGCGCGGGCTGAAGATGCCTGCACCACGCTCGAACTCGAGCAGATACTTGGCATACTCCCACCCGGCGTTCTCTTCCCCAACACGTTGAGAGACAGGAACGCGCACATTGTCGAAGTGGACCTCATTCACATCGTGGTCTCCTCCGATGGTGTGAATCGGCCGCACGCCGACGCCAGGCAAGGACATGTCAATCAGCAGGAACGAGATACCGTCTTGCCGGCGTCCCGCATTGCTGGTGCGTACCAGAGCAAACATGCGGTTCGCGAAATGCGCGTGCGTAGTCCAGATCTTGGAGCCATTGAGCACATAATCTTCTCCATCCCGGTCCGCTCGAAGTTGCAGCGCCGCGAGGTCCGACCCTGCGTTGGGCTCAGAGAATCCCTGGCACCAGTAGTCTTGGCCAGACAGGATTCGCGGCAAATGCTCGCGCTTTTGGGCGTCAGTGCCGAACTTGAGCAACACGGGGCCGACCAGTCGAACACCCATCGGATGAACCAGCGGTGCACCCGCAAGCGCGCATTCTGTTTCGAAGATAAAGCGCTGGAATGCTGTCCAGCCGGTGCCACCCCATTCCACGGGCCAGAGCGGAACAAGCCACCCACGCTGATTGAGTAGATGTTGCCAAGGACCGGATACGTCGGGATCCGGATACATCGCTGTAGTGCGTAGCTGTCCAACACGCAAGGTGTCTGTGAGATGCGTCGACAAGAATTCCCGCACCTCCTGCCGGAACTTCTGGTCTTCAGGGCTCAGTTCCAAATCCATCACAGGTCTCCCAATGTCTGGCTGATCGCGTATCTTTGTGAGGTGTGAGCGTGCTCACCCAACCATTGCGCATGGGCATCGGCTGAACCGTCCTCAACTTCGAAAGCAAGCAGGTATCGAAAAGTGGCGGCAATGGGAAGTTCTTCGCAAACGCCCATGGCGCCGTGCAGCTGCACGCAGTCCTGCGAGACAATGGTTCCCGCACGCGCAACTTTGCTTCGGGCTCCGGCAGCTACGGCCCTCAGGCCCTCTCCCTGGATTCGGGTCATCCGCATGGAGGCAAGCTCGCACGCAGCTTGCGCTTCGAGGCAAAGCACTCCCATCTCCGCAAGGCGGTGCTGGACGACTTGGAACTGGGCCAAGGCCTGCCCAAACTGGTGTCGCTCAGCGGTGTAGCGCCGGGTCTGTTCCAATGCTGCCTGCATGGCGCCAGTCGCCTGCCAACAGGCAGTAACGATGCCCCAGCAAACCACAGACTCCAGCGCATTGGTACTTGTGTTGCCGTCACCCAGAACACTCGCCATTGGCACCAGCGCGCCATCAAAGTACAGATCCGCCGCACACGCCCCATCGCTCGTGCGGTACCCGTCTATACGGACGCCCTCCTGCTCTCTCGGCACGCGCAGCAGAAGTTGCTGACCGTTGTGTTTTAAAGTAGCCGATACAAGCCAGTGGGTAGCGCCTGCTGCCCCACGAACGCCCTGTTTGGCTCCCCTGATCAGTATTCCCCCCCCTGTGTGCTCTGCGGTGCAGGCTCGGGCGTCAAACGGGCTGACCTCACCAGGCTCCGCGTGGGCCCAGGCCAACCTCTGCTGTCCTGCTACCAGTGGTGGCAACCAGCTCAGGCGCTGTGCAGAGGTTGCGCAGCGGTCCATCGCCTGCATCGCCAACACAACATGTGCCACGTATGGCTCGACAACCAGATGCCGACCCAGAGCTTGAGCTACCAGTCCAACGGAGATCGCGTCGCCAGCCAATCCGCCAATGTCCTCCGCCAGAGGCAGGCCCAACCAGCCAAGGTCGGCGAGGGCTTGCCACACCTGCAAGTTGCCACCTTCGCAATGCACACTCGCCGCGCGCTGATGGAAATCGTAGTTGTCGCGCAGCCAATCAAGCGCGCTGTCCTGAATAAGCTGCTGCTGCTCGGTGAACGTGAAACGCATGAGACTCAGTCCGCTTTGATGTTGGCTTTTTTGATCACACGCGCCCACTGGTCCACATCGCGACGCAGAAAGGTCGTGAACTCGGCAGATGTGTTGCCGATGATGTCCAGCCCCCAGCCCTTGAAGCGCTCGCGGATGTCCGGCTCTTTGAGGATGGCGGCGATCTCCTTGTGCAGCCGCTCTACCACGGGTGCGGGCGTTCCGGCCGGCGCCACCAGGCCCAGCCAGGGCATGGCCTCGTAGCCCGGCACGCCGGACTCCGCCACGGTGGGCAGTTCGGGAATGGACTCGGAGCGCTTGGCGGTAGTTACGGCCAGGACGCGCAACTTGTCAGCCTTGATGAAAGGGCTTGAGGAACCCAATGCATCAAACATGACGTTCACCTCTCCCGCCACCAGGTCGGTCAGCGCCGGCCCGCTGCCTTTGTACGGAATGTGCACCATGTAGGCGTTGGCCATGCTCTTGAACAGTTCCCCTTCCAGATGGGTCGAAGTGCCAGTCCCGGTAGAGCTGTAGTTGAGCTTGCCTGGGTTTGCGCGCGCGTATTCGACCAGGTCCTTGACCGACTTCACAGGGAGCGCCGGGTTGACTACCAGCACGTGCACCACCGAGGCCACCTGGGTGACAGGGGTGAAGCTCTTGATTGCGTCGTAGTTCACCTTGCTGTAGATGAGTGGAGCGGTGCCCAATGAGGACGCAGCCAGCAGCAACGTATAGCCGTCTGCAGGCGCCCTCGCCACGATGTCGGATGCCAACACGGTGCCAGCGCCCGGCTTGTTGTCCACGATCACAGGCTGTCCCAGCCGCGGGGCCAGCTTGTCAGCCAGCGCCCGCGCCAGCAGGTCCGTGACGCCACCCGGGGGGAACGGCAGCACCATGCGAATGGGTTTGTTGGGGTAGCCGTCCTGAGCGATTGCAGGGGCCGCTACGCCCAACACGGCAGCAGCCACCAGTGCAGAAGCGAATTTTGTGAAGAGGTTTGCCATGCTTGTCTCCTTATGATCCTTGTGAAGTGGGAAATAGTCAGCCCTGGACGACGACCAGTGCATCCAGGGCGAATGCGCCTTGCCCCTGCGCTCGCACCTGCAGAGGATTGATCTCGATCTCCTGCACTTGAGGGCCCAAGGCAGCCTGGGCGCGTGATAGCGCGGCAATTCCTTCGCATGCACCGTCAACGTCAGCCAGGGGCCGCCCTCGAAAGCCGTCCAGCAGCGGCCAGGCGCGCAGCCCGCGCAGCATGGTCTGCACCATGGCGGCATCCACGGGCAGCAGCCGGTGGCTGGCGTCGCGGTACAGCTCGGTCAGCACGCCGCCCAGGCCCACGGTGAGCGCGGGGCCGAACACCGGGTCGTGCGTGATGCCAGCGATCAGCTCGGCCACGCCGCCGCTGGCCATGGGCTGCACGAGAAAGCCGTCGATGCGCGCCGCAGGGCTGTGCCGCTGCACGCTGGCCAGCATGTCGGCGCAGAGCGTGCGCAACGCGGCATCGTCGGCCACGTTCAGGCGCACGCCGCCGACCTCGGTCTTGTGGGCGATGTCGGCGCTCAGGATCTTCAGGGCCACGGGGTAGCCCAGCTGCCCGGCGGCCGCCACGGCCTCGTCGGCATCGCGGGCCGGCAGGCCCTGCAGCGAGGGCACGCCATAGCCCGCCAGCAGCAGCTTGGTGGCATGCTCGTTGAGCGCTGCGGGCAGCGCCGGTGCCGCGCCCTGCTGAACCACCGCCTGCGCCTGGCGCAGGGCCGCCCAGCGGGCCACGTCCTCGTGGCGCGCCAGCCACTGGCAAAACGGGGCCAGCGCCTGCGTGGCACGGCCGATGTCGTCGAACACCGGCACGCTTGCCTGGGCGAGCTGATCCCGGCACCGGGCGGCACCGGTGTCGATGGCCACGAAAAGCTTGTTCCACTGGCCGCAGACCTCGACCAGCGGCTCGGCCATGCGGTCGAGCAGGTAGCCCGGCGCATAGACCACCACGGTGTCCACCTGGTCCGACTGCGCCAGCGCCCCCAGGATGGTGCGCACGAACTGCGGCGAGTTGACCACGTTGCCCGTCACGTCCACGGGGTTGGAAACCATGCCGTAGTCCGGGATGCCCTCGCGCAGGGTGTGCTGCAGGTCCTCGCTCAGTGTGGGCACCTCCAACCCCGCGCCGATGAACTTGTCGGCCAGGATGGCGCCCAGCGCCCCCGACATGGTGACGATGGCCACGCGCGGCCCGCCCTGGCGCGCGCGAAAGCCGCTGAGGTAGGCCAGGTCGGCCATCTGGGCGAAGTCCGTGCCGCGGATCACGTTGAGCTGCTCGAAGGCCGCCTTGTACAGCGCCAGGTCGCCGGCCAGCGCGCTGGTGTGCGAGCGCACGGCCTCGGAGCCCTTGTCCGTTTCGCCCGCCTTGTACAGGATGAGCGGCTTGCGCTGGCGCGCAAAGGCCAGCGCCGCGTCGATGAAGCGCGGCCCGTCGCGCAGCTGCTCCACATAGCCGACCACGCACTCGGTGGACTCGTCCGCCGCCAGGTACTGCAGGTACTCGGAGAACTCCACGCAGGCTTCGTTGCCGGTGTTGATGAAGTGGCTCACCGGCACGCCCAGCCGGCGCGCCAGGGCGAACACGGCCGAGCAGACATTGCCGCTTTGCGTGACGATGCTGGCCCGCCCGGGGCCTGTCTGCGGCGGCACGTTCTTGAACACCGAGGCAAAGGCCGTGTAGGCGTGCAGGTTCAGGTTGGCAAAGCCCATGCAGTTGGGGCCGGCCACCACCATGCCGCTGCGCTGCACGAAAGCCTCCAGCGTGCGCTGCAGGGCCTCGCCCTCGCCCGGCGCTTCGGCAAAGCCGGCGGCGTAGACAATCCCGGCGGGGATGCCCCGGGCGTGGCAGCGCTCCAGCATGGCCGTGACCTCGGGCGCGGCAATCGCCAGCACCACCAGGTCGCAGGCCTCGGGCAGGGATTCGATGTCCGGGTAGCAGCGGTAGCCGAATACCTCCTGGTACTTGGGGTTGACCGGGTAGACCGCGCCTGCAAAGCCGAAGTGGCGCAGCAGATCGAGCGGCATGCCGCCGATGCGGCCCGGGTTGTCGCTGGCACCGATGAGGGCGATGGAGCGCGGGGCCAGCAGGGGTTGCAGGCGCTGCGGGTGGTGGGCGTTCGTTGTCATGCGCGGGCCCCCTTGGCGATGGCGCTGGCCAGGCCAGCTTCCTTGGTCTGGCGGTACTCTTCGCTAACATGGCTGAGCTGGTGCAGGTCGAAGTGGGCCGACAGCGCCTCGCGCAGGCCGCGCACATCCACCGAGCGGTTGAGCGACTTCTTGAGCACGCGCAGCGCAAAGGGCGGCGCCTGGGCGATGCGCTGGGCCAGCGCCAGGGTTTCGGCGTCCAGATCGGCCGTGGGCACCACGCGGTTCACGAAGCCGGCCTCGCGTGCCTGCTGCGCGCTCCAGCGCGCGCCGGTGAACAGGAACTCCTTGGCCTGGCGCAACCCCATCACCCAGGGGTGGATCAGCACCTCGGTGGCCGCCGCGCCCATGGTGTGGGTCACGGGGTCGGAGAAGAAGGCGTCCTCGGCCGCCACCACCAGGTCGCACATGTTGGCCAGCATGAAGCCCGCCGCCATGCAGGCGCCCTGCACCTGCACCACCGTGGGCTTGGGGAAGTCCCAGATGCGCAGGCAGTAGCCGTAGTAGTGCTTTTCTTCATAGGCCCAGCGCTGCTCCACAGTGAACTCGGCGCGCTCGGCCTGGGCCTGCTTGAGGTCATGGCCGGCCGAGAAATGCGCGCCCCGGGCGGCCAGCAGCACCACGCGGATGGCGGGGTCGTGCTCGGCCTGGGTGAAGGCCTGGTCCAGGGCCTCCAGCATCTGCTGGCTCTGCGCGTTGCGCGCCTCGGGCCGGTTCAGCCAGATGCGGCGCACGGCGCCCAGTGTTTCGGTGGAGATAGGTTCTGAGGATTGATGCATGTGGATGGTCCTTGGCAATGCATCGATGGTCCGGTAACAATGTCCACATGACAAACATCACTGCAAAGAAATCCCACATAGTGAGCAAACCTCTGGAAACCCCGGGGGCCCAGAACATGCGGCGGGCACTGCAGATCCTGCGCGTGCTGGGCGAGCACCATGAGCAAGGAATGTCGGTCAGCGAGGTTGTAGCTGCCACCGGGCTGGAACGCTCAACTGCTCATCGCCTGATGACCTGCTTGGTGGAAGAGCACTTCGCCGACCGCAACCCGCTCACGCGCCGCTACAGCTTGGGCCTGGAGGTCATGCGCCTGGGCTTTGCCTCGCTGAGCCGGGCACCACTTGTGGCTACCTACGGCGGCCTGATGCGCCGACTGGCACGCATCTCGGAAGACACTGTCTTTCTGCTGGTGCGTCAGGGTGACTACACGGTCTGTCTGCAACGCGAAGACGGTGCGTTTCCCGTCAAGATTTTCAGCACGCGCGTGGGCGACATCAGGCCTTTGGGCATTGGTGTGGGCGGTATGGCCTTGCTGGCCAGCGCGGGGGAACAGGACATTGCGCGCATACGCAAGCAGCATGCCGCAGCCTTCGACGCGGCAGGCTTAACGGCAGAGCGCTTTGGCAAGGTGGTATCCAAAACACAGAAGCAGGGGTATGCCGAGATGGTGGACACCGTCACGCAGGGGGTGGCGGGCGTAGGTGCCACAATCCCTGACCCAGGCGGCGTGCCATTCGCGGCGATCTCCATCGCGGCGATCAAGCCGCGCATGACACCATCGCGTAGGGCAGAGATCGGCCAAGTCCTTGTGGATCTTCTGAGCAAGCCCGAGTTTGGGATGTAGGTGCAGTCCACCTGCAAAAGCGCTGGGCCTGGCATGGTCGGGCATACCAGCGGCCTGCGTGATCCAATTGATCGCCGGTCTTCACTTGCGACGGCAATTCTTGAAGGCGATCCAGATGTTTATGCACGAGGTCTGGCGCGTACATGCGCGAGACCAAGGCATCCTTCCCGTCCGGGGAGGTGTTGACCATCTGGCGGATGGGGCGGAGGGGGTGCGAGGTGGGCACGAAATCGTCGCGCTTGCGGATGGAGCATGTCAGCGCGGCGATCTCGATTTCGCCAAGTTCGCCTCAGCTATTGAAGGCAGGGGCGATGCACTGAGGTCCGATCTCGCCTAGGTTGCGTACACCCAGCATCACCATGTCGCGGTCAATCTCGGCGGCCATCAGATCAACAGCCTTTTCCACCCCTGCCTGGCCTGCCGTGGCAGCCGCATATGCGAAGGGGCGTCCCAGGAAAACGAAACTCGCTCCCAGGGCCAGGGCTTTGAGCACGTCGGTGCCGCGGCGGATGCCCCCGTCGATCATCACAGGAAGACCGGGGCAGGCGGCCAGCACTGCGGGCAGCATGTCGAGCGGCGCCACGGCGTCGTCTAGCTGGCGGCCGCCGTGATTGGAGAGCACAACGCCATCGGCCCCCAGTTTGTGCGCCTGGGCCGCGTCTAGCGGGCTCAGCACGCCCTTGATCACCAGCCGGTATGGCCACATTTCGCGGATGCGCGCGAAATGGTCCCAGCTCAGGTTGCTGCGGTCTGTGAAGCTGCGCTCAACGTCGCGCGCGATGATGGCCACCCCGCGGGTGGCGTAGTTGTTCTCGAAATGCGGCATCCCATGCCGCAGAACGGTGCGGGCGAAGACGCCGCAGCTCCAGGTGGGATGCGTCAGTCCCTGCCACAGCAAGCGTGGCGTAACCTGCAGCGGACTGGTGAAGCCGGCGCGAAGATAGGCTTCCTTGTTGGGGTAGGCCGGAGTGTCCACCGTGATCACCAGAGTCCTGAAGCCGGCGCGCAGGATGCGCGCCACCAGGGCCTCCATCTTGACGCGGTCGCCCGGCACATAAGCCTGAAACCAGGCCTCGGGATTCAATGGCGGCACCTCCTCCATCGAAATGAGCGAAGATGAGCTCATCACCATAGGGATGCCGCGCTGCGCCGCCACCTTGGCCAGCATGCAGTCACCACGGTAAGCGAAAAGCGCGCTCAAGCCTACCGGAGCCATGCCGAACGGTTGCGAGCAGGCTTGGCCCATCAGCTCAGTGGCGGGACTGCGGCTAGTAGCGTCAACAAGCACCCGCGGCACAAGCCTGTGTTTGCGGAAGGAGCGGTAGTTTCCGTCGAAAGCCAGCCGGTCTTCCGCCGCGCCGTGGACATAGCCGAAGATCGGCCGCGGCAACACCGCCTCGGCCTCGCGCTCAAAATCGTGAAGGTTGTGGCAACGGTCAAGTCGTTGGGTCATGGAAGGCAGGATAGGCAGATGTTGCTGCGACCAAGTGCAGGCACGGAATCAGCAAGAGCAAGCCCGCGATATGGCGCGAGCACTGCCTCGCATCCGCAGTCCTTCTGCACTTGTAACGAGCAGTAGTTAAATCCGGATAAACGAGTACAAACGTTATGAAGGTCAGCCTGAAACTTTCAACGTCAGGTTGCCGGCGTACTGTTCTTCGGTGACATGTTCCATCCAATTCACGTAACTGCCGTTGACGCTTTCATGAACAGCTATGTGGGTCATTCCAGTAGTCGGGGAAGCCCCATGCCAGTGACGGACCCCGGGGGGGCACCACACAACATCCCCGGCCTGGATTTCTTCCACTTCGCCACCCTCGCACTGCGTCCATCCGCACCCGGAAACAACGATCAGTGTTTGCCCCAAAGGATGCGAATGCCAAGCAGTCCTCGCACCTGGCTCAAACGTCACGCTGACCGACGACGCTGTCGCTGGCTCGGGTGGTGAATTCAACGGATCCCAACAGACGGCGCCAGTAAACCACTCGGACGGGCCCGGCGAGGTCGGCCGAGTACCTGCACGTTTAACAAGCATAGAATTATTTCCTGACATACTTCACCTTGAACGGGCCACAGGCCTGAATTATTTGATGTCAGATTGTCTGGCAGCACTCATTGTTCATGGTCTAAATTTGCGCAACGTAGCGTTCCAAAATATCGCACACCTGCAGACACCGACCCCTTTCATGCTAACCAGCAAGCTCTTTTCCATAGAATTCACAGATCATTTCTATGAATTTCTCTGCAGCAGAGTGAAGGGTGCGGCCATTGCGTTTTGCAATAATTATTGATCCCGTGAAGTCCATCGCATCGGAAAGCGGCACAGCAACCAACTGACCTGCGTTTATCTCAGATCGAGCTGTAAGTGCCGATGCAAATGTGACGTAGTCACCGCTGGCAACGAGTGTTCGCAAAAGCCAAAAATTATTGGAGGATACAACTGGAAGAAGACGCAGCCCCACTGCATTAAGAGTCAAATCAAGAGATTGGCGTATACCGAAATCAACGTCAGGTATAACCACCTTTGCGCTGACGGCTTCTCGAAGTGGTACAAAGCTTCGCGTTGCAAAAGGATGGGACTTGCTTACGAGCAGTCCGATCGGAGCCTTAAATTTTTTTATAACATCAATGCTAGGGTGGCTTGCCATACTGTAAGCAACTCCGATGTGCGACCGAAAAGCTATCAGCGACTGCAAAACATCGTCAGAACTGCAGATGAGTGCACGAAAACCGACTCCCGGATGCATCTTCTGGAACTCTGTGATCAGTGCCGGCAGCGCAGATTCCGCACCACTTACCACGATTTCCCCACCCAGTGCCCCGGTGAGTTCTGCAATCCGGCTTTCAGCATCTCTCATCTGCTGGAGTACCCCTCCCAATTGATGGAAAAGAATTTCCCCAGCTGGGGTCAGCTTCATGCCGCTCGCGCGCCTCTCGAACAATGGTGTTTTGTACCGATGCTCAACTTGACGCACCATCCTGCTCACTGCGGAAGCCGAAACATGCAATTGCTCTGCGGCCAAACGCACCGAACCGGTGCGTACAACTGCGTAAAAGTATGACAAGCTGGTATCGAGGTGCATGCAACAAGTGATATGTACTATTTTGGGGCAGTGATAGCGCAAGGATCGGGCCTGTTGTGGTTTTGGCAACGCTGCGTGGATTAAATGTTGACCATGCAGCGTTTTATTTTATGCATACTGAAGCCACACCCACTACCGAGTTCATCATGTCTAAGACTAGCGTTATCCCTCAAAATTCCCCTGTACCTCTTGCACCTTATTCTCCCGGCACGCGCGCAACGGGTGAGGCAATTTACATTTCGGGAATGGTCCCCATCGACGATGATGGAAAGAGCTTCGGGATTGGTGATGCAGCGGCCCAAACGGTCAACGTACTCGAATCTATCAAGAGTGTCGTCGAGGCTGCTGGAGGAAAAATGGAGGATATTGCCTTCAGCATGATATTTCTCAAGAGCATGGATGACTATAAAAAAATGAACGAGGTGTACGCAAAATATTTTCCAAAAAATCCACCGGCGCGATACTGTATTCGTGCTGATTTGGTTCGTGACGAATTTTTGGTTGAAATTTCTTGTATTGCCCATGTTTAAAATCATGAAAACCACGCTTAACATCGCACTGCTTTCTGCGGCCACAGCCTTTTGTATTCCTGTGAACGCCCAAACCGAGTGGCCTACACGCCCGATCACTATCGTGGTCCCTGGAGGGCCAGGTTCCGTTGCCGATAGCCTCGCAAGAAAACTGGGAGAAAAAATATCTGGAGACGTGGGGCAGCCCATTGTTGTCGATAACAAAGCAGGTGCGGGCGGCATCTTGGCGTATGAATACGTCTCCCGTCAGAAGGCAGATGGGTACACTCTGTTGCTCGCAGTCGGCGGCCTGGCTACCGCACCGGCGATCTACAAGACGCTCAAATTTGATCCCATCAGAAGCTTTACCCCTATCGCACAAATATCGGTCACACCCATGATCATGGTGGTGGGCAAAGATTCAAGTCTCAGCTCGCTCGCAAACTTGGTCGCACATGCAAAATCCGAGCCTGAAAAGATGACGTATGGTTCATTTGGTTCCGGATCTACCGCTCACTTGGTAGGAGAGAGCCTGAACAAAATGGCCGGCGTCAAACTCGTACATGTTCCTTATAAGACGGGAAGTGCTTCGATTCCGGATTTGATCAGTGGTCAATTGGATATTGCTGTGTTGGATCCAATTACAGCCCTCCCGCTTGTCAAAAGCGGGCGATTGCGCGCACTTGCCATTGCCGGGCCATCGCGTGTGAGTGACATCCCGGATGTCCCAACGGTTGCGGAGGCAGGCTATGCGTTTCCTGCCACCGGTTGGCTCGGCCTTTTTGCTCCTGCTGGCCTTCCTGACCAGATCACGCTGAGGCTCAACACCTCGGTACAAAAGGAAGTTCAGCAAGCTGAAATCAAAGATTTTCTGACAAGGACCGGTTCAAGCATCCCGGAATCGCAAACACCTTTGCAGTGGAAAGAGAAGTTTCGCGGGTATGTAGTGAACTATGGAAAGATTGCACGCGACAGCGGAATGGTGGCGGACTGAGTTTTCAAATGAAATACGACGACTTTAAGAATCAGGTAAAAGTGACGCGCGACGTGATTTTTGGCGAAGCAGTGATTGATTATCACGGCATACCCAAGAAGCGTCCGCTTCTTCTGGATGTATACGAACCTGAGGCCAAAAACCGGAACGGCACTTGCTCTCCGGCGATTATCACAATATTCGGTGGCGCTTTTCACTTCGGAAACAAGGAGGATGACTCCTTTACCGCAGGAGAGACGTTTAATACATCGGCAAGCGCATATGCGTCGTATTGGGCTACGCGCGGCTTCGTAACATTCAGCGTCGGCTACCGCCTGACGTCAGAGGACCCCGCTCCAGGCTCAACTCCCGCACTTGCATCTCATGATTCCATAGCGCCAGATCGCATGCACCGCGCTCGAGAAGTTCTTGGCTTGCCTCCCGCCAGTCTGCATGAATTGGCTTGCGGCATTGAAGCCGCTGCGGACGATGTCGCCATGGCCACTCGCTTCGTTCAAGACAACGCTGATCGATGGAATGTGGACCCAACGCGTGTAGCATTGTTCGGCTGGTCAGCCGGCGGGCGTAGCGCGCTCAACGCAGTATTTGCCGAGGGTGTTGATGTTAAAGCGGTGGTGGCGGCTTCGGCATTCCTGCATTCAGATGACTTGCGAGCAAACGTCCCATTCATTCGCCAAAGCCCTAGTTTGATGGTGGTGACCGCCGAACGGGATTTACCACATATTGTCGAACAAGGTAGTATCGTTCCGGATTACCTAAGAAAAAGACTTCCGATTGTTGAGTCCGTGTCAGTTCCGGAAGTCGATCATTTTTACCCGGCTTCATCCGTCGTGTATCAGGATAAAAAGCAATCGACGCTCCTAGAAGTTATTACCCAATTCTTTGAACGCAACATTTAGTAGCATTCGGCCAATGCTCGCAAATGCATAAATAGATCATGTCCGGCGCACGCAGTCCATGGTCAGACGCATCCGGGACTTGTCCGCGAGAAGCACACACGGATCCCAACCATTCATCCCCTTTCAGGTAAAAGAAAGCAGAAGCGGCGGTCGATGCAGGCTCGGCCTGACGGTGCGTACCGCCGCTTGACGGCCAGAGGCACAGGAATCGTTTCGAGCGCATGCATTGCGGTCCTCCTGCGTGTCCGCCAGCGGGGCAAAGTTTGCTGTAAGAGCCGGATGGGAATAGGCGGTTGGTATTCACGCATACCAGCCTTGGTGGCATCACACCCGTGTCCCTGATGTAGGGGCTTGGCACAGGACAACTGGCATCCGGGTAAGACAAGGCCCACGCAAAGTGGTGAAGAAATGCTGCAAACCCACAATCACAGGGTTCGCAAAATCCGATAAGGCCATTCGTGTTGCGGCCACGGTCAGCACATCAGTCTTAAGGAGATTCCATGACTTCCCCAAACGATCCCACCCCCGCATCCAAAGCTGCGCAAGCAACCGTTCCTGAGCAGCATCCCGCCCAAGGCGGTCATCTGCAGGAAAGCATAGGGGAAGCGACTGTTTCGCCCCAGCCTGCGACCGACTCTGTGGGAAGCAGCGGTCACATTCCACAGCGGGAGGAGATACACCCCGCCGCTGGCAGCGATACAGGCAGCCCTGGCGCCGATGCGGACAGTCAAGCTGATCGCCAGGGCGATTGAAGCATTTTTCTCGCAGGCGCCGCCGATTTTCGTGCGCTCCGTTCGCAT
Organism: Acidovorax sp. GW835-FHT14G06; assembly: GCF_058793595.1. Taxonomy (NCBI): domain Bacteria; kingdom Pseudomonadati; phylum Pseudomonadota; class Betaproteobacteria; order Burkholderiales; family Comamonadaceae; genus Acidovorax; species Acidovorax sp. GW835-FHT14G06. The sequence continues at coordinate 26,380 of NZ_JBXAGA010000018.1, read as the reverse complement.
TGCTTGACGCGCGTGCGCCAGGAGGTATGAGCCAGGTCGTGCCCTGAGCAACTCCGGTGGCCCTCATTGCCCCGTTCGCCCGAGGCGCACACCAGGCCTTGGGTGGCCTTCCACCGCTTCCCATCGAAACCATGCTGCGCATCCCCTGCCTGCAGCTGTGGTGTAGCCTGAGCGATCGGGCCATGGAAGAAGAACTGCAGGAGCGGCCCCTGTACCGCCGCTTTGCAGGCCTTGATGGTGCAAAGTGGCGGGCGAAATTGACCGCATTCAGCAGCACGGACTGGCATTGGCAAGTTCAAAATTTCAAAAGGCCTGTTCGCGACGCAGTACATGCTGCGACATAGGGATTTCAGGGGCCGCGAAGAGGTCACATCAGATAAACCCTTATTAACTTGTTTGAGGTTTCTGCGAAATCGCACCTTTCCGTTGCCGTACATAGTATGTAATATCATGGTATGTAATACGGTACGAAAAAATCGGAGGATGCCATGGCCAGAGCCGGAATCTACAAGTCTGAGGTGTTGCGAGCCAGGGATAGGCTGATCAGCCAGGGCAGGTACCCGTCCATCGATGCGGTGCGCGTCGAGTTGGGCAATACCGGCTCCAAGGTGACCATCCACAGGTACCTCAAGGAAATCGAGGACGAGGAGGCCACCGCCACGGCACCGAAAATCAGCATCAGCGATGAGCTCGCCGAACTGGTAGGCCGCCTGTCTACCAGGTTGGAGTTCGATGCCAATGCGAGGGTCGTTGCACTGATGGAGGAGTTCAGCGCCAAGGAGGCGCAGTACAAGGCCAGCCTGGAGACCTCCAAGAGCGAAACAGCCGCGGCCAGGCGGCAGCTAGAGCAGACCCAACTGGAGTTGGCCAGGGAACGCGAATCCCACGAGCAAGCAGGCAGGCAACTGGCCGCCAAGGCGATCGAGCAGGCTCAGTTGGTCGAGCACGCAACCCAGTTGCAGACCCGGCTTGAGAGCGCACAAGCGCACAGCCAGTCCCTGGAAGAAAAGCACACCCATGCCAGAGAGGCGCTTGAGCACTTCCGCGAAGCGTCCAAGGAGCAGCGCGAGCGCGAGCTACGCCAGCACGAGCAGCAGCTGCAGTACCTGCAGACGGAGCTGACCAAGGCCAATGCGGCTGTTTCGGTCAACCAGCAGCAGATGCGCAACGACCACCAGCAGAACCAGGCGCTCGCGCGGGAGCTGGGCCAGGCCAGGTCGCAACTCCAGAGCTTGGAAACGCAGCTGCAGGCGGCGCAGCAAACTGCCCTCGGCCTTGCCGAATTGCCACAGCAACTGGAAGAATTGACTGCGAAGGCCCTGAGCCGCGAGCAAGAGCTCACCCGCCTGCAGACTGAACTGCATGGGGCCACACAGCGCAACCTGGAACTGGAGCGGCAGCTCGCCGCGGCCACCGCGGCCGACGCAGTGCGCCAACAGATGACTGAGGATCTGATGCGCCGCTTGGACACGTTTTCCGCCGGCTCAGGATCCAGTCGGAGTCTCTGACGAGATCCACCTGGCAGCAGCATCGCGTGTCGATCTGCGCGGTCTTCGCCGGCAACCTGCTGAAGCACAAAGAGCAAGGCCCACCGCATGGGTGGGCCCGAAAAAGGTGGGCGACATCGCCGCCCATAGATTAGCCGCTGCCTAATCGTCCCAAATTTTGCCCTTTACGAGCCGACCATGGGGGGTGCTACGCGGGCCTCTTCGTATGTTTAGGGAGCAGGGAGGCTCAAGCACGCTCGAGGCGAATCCTAGCAGAACCGCGACCCAGCATTGGTGTTGAGCCCGCTTGCACGTGGGCCACATGCATCAACGGTCGCGCGGCTTGAAGCCGCGAGCCGCAACAGCTTCGGCGACCAGGCCCCGGCCGGAAAACCCGCGAGGGGACAGCAACCCATCCTGAGGCGATGGGGATTCTCCAAGGCTCAAGCCATAGAAGAACGGAAACTCATCGAGGCTTAGAAGGTTGTTGGCAAGCGTGCCGTCAGGCATCGTGCGGAGATGCAGCAGTCCAGACGGCCCGTGCTCTGCAATGACATTGACGCGCTGCAGCCCGCGTTGCACATAGAACCGCACCTTGCCATCCCACTGCAACTGCGCCGCGCTGCGCATCTCCAGGTGCCACATGGAGGGCGAATGCCCACCCACGTACAAGATGGGATTGAAGGGATCGTAGCGGGGGTTCTTCTTGATGAAGCTGATTTCGATGCTGGGAGCCAATGACATGGATGCCTTTCCGCCCTGAGGGCACGCGTTAGCGAAGAAAGGCAACTCGAAACACAGGAACTCAACGATCTGCTGGTCTTGCCTGGCGGGGACTATATATGGTGTTCCTGCATTCACCAAAACACCATAGGTAGCGTTGACATAATTTGCAAACCGTGAAACCTGTTGATAAAATCAGTGGTTTCGGTGAAGCATTGTGGTCCGGCAGTGTGGAAGGCAAGGCGGACTGGGGAATGCGTATCCATGGAGGATGGCCAATGAGAATCTATGCATCGGGCGAGGCGCAGCGCCTGAATGTCCCTGGGGAGTTTTTGTCCCCGAATCCGTTCGGGCGCGTGGTCGGTTTGATCGACCTCGGCGACAACAATGGCGCCAATGACTTTGGCTGGACCGGCTTGAAGGCTGTCATTGACGTCGAAGGAGAGGAGTTCGTCTTGGACTTCCCCGAGTTCAGCCGCGTAGAAACGGATGACGGGATCGAAATTGCCAGCGGCGATGCGGGCTCCATTCTGAGCTGGTGGCCATCGCGAGAAGATGCCCAGCGCTACGACTTGCGCATGGTCCCCGCATAAAGCGGCAGGTCCCGGAGCACGGCCGGTCTTCGCTACCGTCACCATCGCACCCTCGGGCAGTGGGACTTGATCTCGCGGTCCGTCCATTGCGCTCAAACATGGGCGTGTTAGCTAGCACGCCCATGTTTGAGCGCCAATGCCGCAGCCCTCAATCCATCCCATCCGAGTCGTTTCGGCAGTGTCAGGAAGAACTCGATGCGGGTTCGCTCAACGCGCGAAACCATAGTGAATTTCTGAACCCAGACCTGACGACCGAAGGGTGATCGAACCCTCGTCGCCGTGCGCCCCGGTGGCTGCGGAAAAAAAAGGGCCCGAAGGCCCTTCTTCGGATCCTCCCAACGAAAGATCCTTACGAGGCTCTGTTACCCCTGCGGATATGCAGGACCTGGTCACACCAGGCAGCAGGCCCGTATCACACTCGCTCTCGGGCCGTCTTGCATTCATTTTAGCGCTGCCAAAGCGTGCGTTCAGATCCCCATTGGCAACAGACAGCAATGCAATGACCATAGAGGAAGGGCACGATGGCCAGCCCGCTGCCGAACACGAAGGTGCCGGCATAGGTGAAGTAGGCCGCAATCTGCCCAAGCTTGGTCCAATCCATCTGCTCCAGCCCTAGCGAGGCGGTCAGCGGCGAGGCCCAGGCCAGGCTGTGAAGCCGTCTGCCGGTGCGCTTGAGCGGCCCACGGACGGCCCATACCAGCAGGCCAGCCCCCAGGAACACCCAGATGACTTCGGATTGCATGGCGATGGTCACACCCGCGCTGACCAGGTAGATCGCCCACAGCAGCCGGTCCTTGCCAATGCTCTTGGTGGTGAGCTTGTAGGCGCTCAGGGCGATGATGCCGATCACCGAGGCGCCGACGCCGTAGAACACGGCCTGCATCCAGGAGATGCCGCCGTAGGCCTTGTAGGCAACGCCCAGGGCAACCACCATCACGAACGATGGCAGCACGAACGCCAGGCCCACCAGGGTGGCGCCCCAGAGCCTGAAATGCACGTAGCCCAGGTAGATCGCCAGTTGCGCGGCCAGGGGGCCGGGCATGAGCTGGGCCAGTGCCATGCCCTCCTTGTAGTCGGCGTCCGAGATCCAGTGGCGCTCTTCCACCAGGTCGCGGTACATGTAGCCCACCAGCGCCACGGGCCCGCCGAAGCCGAGCGTGCCCAGGCGCAGCATGTAGCGCACCATCTGCCACAGCGTGTAGCCGGGCAAGGTCGCTTGCTGCTCGATGGAGGAAAGAGAGGGGGGCGAATTCAAGTCGAGCTCCTAACTGGGTGCAGTGACCCATGATCAGGAGCAGTACTTGGGACCGCGAGTGTCCTGGTGTCCGGTGCGGTGATTCTGACCACGGTTTGCACCGCGCCAGCACAGCGAATTCCGACAGGCAAAACACCGCGCTCCCGAACGGGTAATTGCGTCGTTTGTGATTTGTATCTTGGGCGTTACATTTCGCGCTTTCCGGCCTGCGTGCCACGGTGTTCAACCTTCAGCGATTTGCTTGCCCATGACTTCTCGACTCCAACTACAGTGGCTTTTTGCCGCTGCCAGTCTCGCTCCCGCATTGGCACTGGGCCACTCGGGCGGTACGGATGCCAACGGCTGCCATGTGGACAGCAAGACCGGCATTCGCCATTGCCACACCCCGCCACCTCCGCCCGCTCCGCGGCCTCCACCTCCTCCCGCCCCGGTGCCGGCGCCTGCTCCCGTTCCAGTACCCGCCCCGGTTCCTGTGCCTGCCCCTGTGCCTGTTCCCGCACTTGCGCCAATTCCGGCACCCGCACCCACTCCCGCGCAATGCGTCGGGGCAACTGTCGCGTACGTCATCGATGGCGACACGCTGCAAGTGAACACCCCCACGGGCCCAGAGCGCGTGCGCATCAGCCAGATTGACGCACCCGAGCGCAGCCAGCCCTACGGCATCGAAGCCACCCTGTGCCTGGCAAACCTGGTGCAGAACCAGCCCGTTGCGATGTGCCGCGAGGGTGTTGATCGATACGGCCGGACCATCGCGGCCGTCGCAACTGCTGCAGGCCATGTCGGCACGGCCCTGGCAACGCAAGGATGCGCGTGGGCCTACGCTCCTTACCTTGCAGCGGGCAGCACCTTGCCGCAGGCGCAGGCTGCCGCCCAGTCGGCTGGGAGGGGCTTGTGGTCACTGCCCACTCCAGGCCAGCCCTGGCAATACCGTCCAGCTCTGGGCCCAGTGCCAGCAGCCAACGGGGTCCCGGCCGTGAACATCGGCGGTGCTACGACGGCCGCCGTACATGACCGCATCTTCGACTGGGTGGAGCACAAGTTCCCAGAGCACGCGATTGGTGGGACTTCCACAGTCGTCACTGGAACCACTTTCTTCAGATGCTATGCCGGTAACCTGTGCGTTCGCATCGAGGCTGGGCAACTGCAGTTGGTCAGCCCTGGTGGCGGTGTCACGAACTTTGGCTTCCATGGGGATTTCCTCCCCATGATCGAGGCAGATGGCTTCTAAGGCCTAAGATCGGTGCCGCCGCGCAAGACCGCGCAGCGGCACCCGCAGGGTGGGCGGTGGCTCCAACCATGGCATGTCCAGACCGCCTCCCGAGCGGTGCACTCACTCGATACCGGTAGGCTTGATCAGCTTCTGGTGGCTGATCGGTGCGCTGACCGTTGACCTAGAAACCGGCTCGGCTCGGCTGGGCGCAGTTCGTTCCGTTCAGGTCTGCACGCTCTTGGTGGCCCCCCAGGACACTCTCAGCGATACATCAACGGGCTTGTACCGGATTTTGCCGATCGGGGTCTTTTTCGCAAGCTGGTGAAGCCAGAATTCCTGTTCCTGCTGCGTCATCTTGCCGAACAACGCCCGCTCGCTCTCGTTCAGCAGATGGCCAAACCGTTCGAGGCGGGTGCGTTTCTTGGCCGGCTGTACCTTGACGCCAGGCGCCGCAGAGTCCCCCCGTTGACCATCGGAGCCTTCACTGAAGTCGATGAACTTTCCGCTGAGCCACAGGTGGGTCGGCGGAAAGAAGGACAACTTTTGGATACGGTCATGGGCCTCTTTCAAGGTCGGAATGACTGCACCGAGATAGCGATAAAGGCGGTAGTTCTGCATGTCATCCAGTGCAGTTCTTACCAGGTCTTCGGGAGCCTGTATGTCGGCGAGTACGGTACCGGTTTCTTCGTCCCGATGGTAGGCCAGCGCCTGCCATAGGTCCCCGGCCGCGAGATACCACCCATCCTCACATTCAGCGTAGTCGGTGCCCAGAGAAAGTTCTTGCGCATCCTTCACGTCCATCGCGAACACAAACCCGTGGGCAAATGCCGTCTGTGATGCGACCGACGCTGGCTGACGCTCGGCAGCTCGATCCAGAACGCTATGAAGGGCCGCTGGAAGCGGCTTCTTTTGAGAAAGGGCAACCGTTTGAGCCCGGCAATCGGTCACATGCTTCCAATGCGCATAGCCGTTGTGTTGGGCGACGATGGTTTGGGCGGCGCGCAGTGGTGTGCCGGTGGCTTTGCTGAGCGTCTTGGCCTGGCGCTGGAGCTTTTCGACGGCAGTCGCCGTGGTGGAAATGAATTCCATGGTGCATTCCTTCATGTTGCCGCGGATCTTCCCGGTGCTCACTGCCGTGCTCCGCGAAACATTAGGAAGCTTGGATGAAGGTCTTCACGTCTTTCCGGCGAACCGGATGGGCCATGGTGAGCAGCAGGCGTCGACGAACGCACATGCACAGTTTATCGGACCGCAAGCCAGCTGAGAAGTCCTGCACGCCGTCTCGGGCCAAAGCAGTCGCCCCGAAATCGGTGCTGCCCGTCTCGGATGCCAAATTTAAGTTGCTTGGCCGCACTACGCATCGCCAGCAGCGAGCGCTCGCGGGCATGGGCATCCAGGGCCTCGCCGCGTGCCGCAAGGGCCGCGAACCGGGCCTGCAGTTCGGTGGCCAGGGCCTGCGACTGCACGGTCTTGCCCATGAGCCGCAGGGCCTGGGCGCGGCGCAACAGCACGGCGTCGCTGGTGGGCTGGGCCTTGAGCACATCCAAGGCGGCGGCCGGGCGTCCCAGGCGCAGCAGCAGGTCGGCATGGGCCAGGGCGGTGTACCCGTCGGGCGCCGCAGCCAGGCTGCTGAGGTAGGCGGCATCGGCCGCATCGTCGCGGCCGGCGCGTTCCTCGCTCTCAGCCAGCAGCGACAGCAGCCAGGCACGGCCAGCCGGATCCGCTGCCTGCCCGATGAGTGCGGTGAAGCCACTGCGTGCCGCGTCGCTCTGGCCCTGCAGCGAGCGGCTTTCGAGCAGGCAGGCCGTGGCGTGCAGCGCCGCCCCATTGCGCGCGACGTTGCGGCAGGCGGTCTCGGATTCGGCATAGCGGGCGGCCACCCGCTCCAGCGTGGCCAGGGTCAGCCAGCCCTGCACCTGTGCAGAGTCGACCTGCAGGGCGCGCTTCAATGTCGTGCGCGCGGCATCGAATTCATGGCGGCCTTGCTCCACCGTGGCCTGCAGCACCGCCAGTTCGGGCGGCGCGTCGGGCTTGCCCCACCACAGGGCCAGCACGGCCTGGGTGAAGCCGCGAGCTGCGACGGCCTCGGCTGACGAAGTCCACCCGGCCGGGACTGCCGAAGGACGGGGCCATCAAGAGAATACTGCACTCTCTCCCGTACTCTCCCAGGCGCTCGGCCACCCCCAGACGAGCTTTCAGACGACGAAACCTAATGGGACGATTTGCACGAAGAAAGAGTTGACTGTTTTTTTGGTAAGTTGCTAAGTTGTTGATTTTATTAATATTTAGGCAACGCTAACGGGACGATCTGCACGCAAAAAGAGCTGGAGTTTTGACGGATCTCAGTCCTAACCCGTTGAATTGGTAAGCCCGAATCGCTCATTTCAGGACCGCCGCACGCGTCTTGGGCTGCCGCTGAATGAGCGCATCGGTGTACGAATCGAACTTGAAATCGATCGACCCCCTGAAGTTCACGTGCTCAAAACGGCCGGGGCTGATATGACGAATCCAGTTGTCGTCAATCGGGAATTTGAGCGCTTTCCACCGGTCCACAACCTCCTGCATCTTCATAGTGTTCCAACTGATAACGACATTGGTAAGCAAGGTATGAGCCGTCGAGATCGCGCGCAATTCATCAAGTCGACGACCACGTGACACCCCGACGCGTCCGTGATACACCGCGCGCTGAAGCAGATGAACAGACTCACCGCGATTCAAGAGTGCATGCATTTCGCGGCGGAACTGGGGGTTCGTGAAGTAGTCGCACAGAAAAATCGTACGCAGGAGCTTGCCCAGTTCATCTGCAGCCGCATGCACTGGATCGCCCTTGGCAGCGCTACCGAGCCGGGCGATGGCCTCAGCGGCAGTCAACCGGCCCTGGCGTATGGACGCGATCAAGCGGAGCAAGTCCATCCAGCCGGCGCGAATTTTCCGCAGCGAGACCTTGCCAATGGCAAGCCGCTCCAAGGTTTCGGGCGGATTCGTGCCGCGGGCTAAGAACATTTTGCGTTCTGACAACTTGCGCAAGCGCACACAGAGATCGAAGCCCAGCAGCTTTGCGATCGCCATCCCAGCGTTCGTGTAGCCGTGAGTGTCGACGGCAAGAAGAGACAGTCGAATCTGATCTTCTCGTCGCGTGCAATTGTGGGCTTCGACACCATGCACGGCCGGCGCTGCTTGGCGATCGTTAATCACGATGGGTTGGTCGTGAAAAAGAGCCCAGGTATCGAGCATGTGCACGTAGATGCCCACTCCAGGTTGCTTGCGACGGTGTTCCATGCGCGCTGCGTGCAGGTGCCGAGAGGTGTCGAGGGTCATCGAATCCGAGGATGCCTTGTCCCCGTGGCCCCAAAGCTTGGCGATCGGCATGCTTTGCTGGAAATCTACGATGCGCGTATTGGCCTCTCGCAGGCGACCATTGGCTTCGATTGCACGCAAAGCCACGGTGATCTGGGAGACCTGCATACCGGGGACCATCGCGCAAACCCCTTTGGCGTTGTTCTCTGTCCCGTGCACGTACAGCGCACAGTAGACCGCCTTGAGCTCGCTCACATCCTTGGCCGCCCGGCCAAGCAGCGCTTGGCTAAAGCGGGTCTTGGCGTCGATTTCGACCAGCATGTTGCCGAATTGCGCATTGCCGATCTTCGCGAACATCATCTCGCTCGTTTTGCTGACCTGGGGTGCAACCTCCAACGCATGGATTGGGGCAATGTGAATATGCCCTTGGGCATCAATGGTTAGGACACCTTCCTCGACCGCTTCCGCAAGTTGGGCCATGCCAGCGTCCACACTCGCCAACAGCCTTTGCAGGAACTTCTCCGGATCGTCGGTAAGACTGAGGGCCCGGATAAGCGACTTGCTCTTTTCGGCCCACTCGTTTTTGGGTATCAACTGGTCTGCACGACTGCGGTGACGACTACTGTGCTCCAACCACAGCCTCCCGCCTTTGATAGCTTTTCGCAGTGATGAGGCTGCACTGGCCTTGAGGGCTGCGAATGCGAGCTTACGGTCCTTGCACTGCAGCAACGAGTGCCAGCCCGGGTCTGCCATAGAGACATCGAAGCCTTCTGGCAACATGTTTGCGCCTTGCTTGATCAGGTCTCGCAGCGTCTCCAGTTGCTTCAGCGCTTTGTCCGATTCCTCTCCCTTGATCTCCAATACGCCCAATGAATTAAGGAGCGCGGTCACGCGCGGGGCTTGGTCTTTGGCCATCGCTTCGCGGACGAGTTGTGCGCGTGTTCCCCCAAAGTCCGTTTCGTCTCGGGGCATCAGCTCGCGCATCGCAGCCACAATCTCTCGATCTGTCATGCTACCGTCGTAGAGAACTTCCCTGAGCTTCGAACGCTCGGCGCGAAGATCGACGGAGCTGTCGGCCTGCTTTTTGAGCACCTTGCCCGAGGCCTTTTGATACAGGTCTGTCAGGCGACGTGCTCCGATCTCAGCGGCGAGATCAGTCTGCTCGAGCAGAGTCACATGCAGGAACGAGACCACCTGCAATTCACGCTGTTCGTCGGCAAGAATTCTGGTCGCGGATGGCGGCCGATGGACTACCTCCTGGCTGTAGGCCTTCAGGCGGTTTAGAGCAATCGCGGACAGATTCCATTTATGAACGTGAAGTGCCTTCAGGCACTCGACCTTCTTGCAGACCTCGCTCAGGGTAAACTGGCCGTGCTTTCCTGGTGGCGTTCGCAGCCATTCCAACACGGTGTGCCCTCCAGGCCCTGACCGTTTGGAAAATGCATGTGTCACTGCAGCATGAATCTGCCTTCTGGGCACGCTGGTTCGAATTGTCTCTATGGCCGCCCGTTCCTGTTCGGCAAACGCCCCGCGCGCCATGTCCCTTAACAGCCGATCACCGGGCAGTACGAGGCGGCGGTCGAAACACCATTGTTCCGACTGTTGGACCAAGTCATCCACAGAGATAGCAGATCGAGAGAGCTCACCCAGGGCATCGGCGAGCAGTGCTTTGGCTTCCTCATCCACGGGCTCAAAGCCCGCTTGTTGCCGCGCCCAAAGCTGATGCTCATACTTGGTCTTTCTGTCCTTGTACAGCGACTCGATGGAGGCGATGTCTGTCGGGTTCATGCCCAACGTAGACGTCAGGTGCCGCAACAATACAGATGGAAGGCCCGTGAATGCATCGGGATGTCGCCCGGTGGCTCGCAACATTACCAATTGCACAGCGGCGCCAAGGCGGGCAGAGCCCCGAAATCGAGGCGGTCGCAACTCCTGAATGTCCTCAGCGCTCAGCCCAAAACACTCTTCGGCCTCGCGCGTTGACAGCGACTTGGGAAGCGTATTTGAACCGACGAACCGCAAGTAAAAGCTTGGCACGCTGGATCCTTCCATGGCCTGGAGACTGCCAAGCCGTGCCAAAGTCTACGAACTGTCCTCGCGGACTCCAAGCAGAATGTCGATTTGCGGGTTAACCCTAATCTGCTAACGGGACGTTTTACAGGGAAAGCGAGATCACCCCAATGGACCGCGCTATGCGGCTCATCCGCGAAGTGTTTGATGATCGGCACATTGCCGTTTTGGCGTACAGCGGGGGCAAGGATTCGAGCGCGACGGCTTGCTTGTTGCTCACAGTTGCTGCGGACTATCGGCGTAGGGGGCTCAGCCTCCCGCCGATCTATGTGACTCACAGCTCTACCGGGGTTGAAAATCCTGTTGTCGCAACCCTGGCGATGGCCGAACTCACAAAGATGAAAGCCTTTGCTGCAAAGCACGACTTCACACTCATTGTGCTAACGGGCGAGCCGGATCTGAACTCAAGCTGGGCTGGGCGCGTACTCACGGGGCGAGCCCTTCCAACCTATCCGTCATCACCCACGATGGACTGTAGTCAGTCATGGAAAGTTGACGTGGGCCAGCGATTGCTTAAAGAGGCAATGACCAAGGCTGACGGCCACAAGGGCTGGAATCGACCAGTCGTGATGACTGGGGTTCGTTCTGGCGAATCTGCAGCGCGCGACGTGCGAATTGCCGCACGGCGCGAGCATGGGGATGGGATCTGGTCAAACGCTGATGGAGATCTTCGATTGACGCCCATCTTCTCGTTCAGCACGGACGATGTGTGGGAAACCCTTGGCTATGCTGCTGCAGGTCTACTGGAGTCCTACTCGGACTTTTCTGAGGTGATTGAGTTTTACCGAGACGCCGGCGGCGGCTGCGTGGTGCTCTCTGCTGATGCAGTACGGGGCTCTTCGACTCCCTGCAGCACCCGCACGGCTGCTGGTCATGCACTCGGGCTGGGAAGACTGATCGTTCTGCAGAGCAATTGGTCGAGTCGAACCCAACCAAGTACGGTCAACTGAAGCCGTTGAATCGGCTTAGAACTTACCTGGTGAACATTCAATACGACTGGTCGCTACGGAATCATCTTGGGCGCACCATTGCCAAGGATGGTCACATTGAAGTGGTTGCCGACGCCTTCTCACCGGAAACGTTACGCAAACTACTGATTTACACCTTGACTGCTGAGAGGCTGTCAGGTGTACCGATCATCTCGGCTGCTCAGCTGATCCTGATTGACGCCAAATGGTCTGCCAGTGCATTTTTCCCCCCCTTCACGGCCATCAAGACCTACTTTGATGTTGTGGATCGGGGGATGTACGAGCAGGCGCCTGAAGTGCCTTATATGCCACCATCACCAGTACCAAGAGTCGGCCGCATTTTCGTCGGCGAGGATTGGTATCAAGTGACGGGTATCAACAGCATGGCTGGAATGCGAGATCCGCTCATGGAGTTGCATCACGAGTCTTGTGACATCAAGCTGAAGGCGTTGAAGAACGGGGCTCTTGTCTGCGACTATGAGGAGGGGCGTAAGCTCGCCGTGGACGAAGATGGAGCCATGGACTTCCTGGCCTTTCTTGCGGAGGACTACATTCGGGATTACTGTCGTGACGACAACCCGGATTGGACAGAGGGGTACCGCATTTACCAGCGGCTAGGCATCCTCACCAATGGGCTTGGCCACAGCCGCATGATGGACGAGATCCTGAGGCGTAGCCAATGGCTGCAGTCTAAGGATCTTCATGGCCAGCGTAGCGTGGATGAACTCAAGGCTCGCTGCACTGTGCTTTATGAGTCCCAAGCAGCTCTTTTCGATTGCGTATAAGCTATCGAATGTTGCTTTTACTACCAATATAAAACCGGCGCACCACTTACGTGGGCGCCGGTTTTTTTTCGTCTGTACAAGTAATAAGAAATTTGGATTACATGCACCGGCCATTCCCGGCGTTAAATAGGTCGTCAGTTGTAGGGACTTACAACTAAATCAAAGCATTGATCGCAATAGGGGCATTGCACAACACCCGCAATTGCGTGCAATCTTACAGGTCAATTGAGGCTCTTACCCAAAGCGCTTTTGCAGTAGCGGGTGGGCCCTCTGTCGTGTTCTCGCAATTGCTCCTAGCACAATAAGTCACGACAATTCAGTTGATCATGAATTCCAAAGTCGAATTGAGCGCAGATGAGTTTTTCGAGCAATGGCTAGAGCATTGCTCGAATGATGACCAGAGGGCCATCAACGACTTTGTTTTCTACAGGTACTTTTGGATATCGTGGACCAAGTTTTTGACAACCGGTGGGGACAAGGAAAACCCCAGGTGGGTTCACTGGACTGATGCAGACCCCGTACTGGTCAAGGGTTATCTCGCTTCCGGTATCGAGTCTCGCGCCAACGGCGACACCAAAATCAGCGTGATCACCGAGCGTCGGTACTGGCGCCTGCTGGAGCGGGTGTATGACTACGCTGTGGAGCGCGGGTTGGTTGCAGAAAATCCTGCTGCTGGCATTGCCGACAAGGAAAAGCCTCCTTCTGAAGATCCCAAGGGGGCCATCTTGTCGCCCGTTGTCTGGGAGCAGTGCTTCAAGATCCTTCGAGATGGCTCCGAAGATGCTGCGGGCCTGAAGGCCATCGACATCCGCAACCGAGCGCTTTTGCTGGTGCTCTTTGAGTTGGGGCTCACCTCGGCTGAAATCCGCGCGCTCACAGTCGAGTCCTTCGTAGACGGCGGGGCAGGGAAGGGCGCCTCGATCCGCATCACCTCGGGGGGCGTCAACCAACTGCGCACGATGGTCGTGTCCGACGAAGTGCGCTCGGCCATCAAATCCTGGCTGCAGGTGAAGGCGACAGCGGGCAAGCACGCTTTGGCACCAGCACTTTTCAGCTCGCAGACGGGCAAGCCGATGACCGACGAAAACCTCCTGGTGCTCGTGCGCGCGCACCTGCTTGCTGCCAGTCGAGCTGCTGGCCAAGATGACCCGGTTCGCGCTGGGCCGCAGATCGTCAGGAACACCAGGCTGGTGCAATGGATGCTGTCTGGCATGCCCCAGCCGGAAGTGGCACTTCGCGCTGGTCTCAAAAACGTCCGGGGGCTCCTGCATCTTCGCCTGCATCTGCCTGACGGTCCCCGCCTGGAACTCGCACGCGCGTCCAGCCGAAAAGACGACGAACCGCTGCGCCCCGTTCTCCAGCGGTTGGCCTGAGCAACCCGCTGGGGCTCAGATACTGGTCTTCATCTTGTCCACCGCCCTGATGCGCTCTCCCATGCCGGCCTTCACATAGATGGCGGTGGTGTTGATGTTCTTGTGCCCGAGCAACTCCTGCACCACACTGAGGTTTCCACCAGCCGCCTCCAGCGCTTTGTGCGCGTAGGTGTGGCGCAGCCAGTGGGTCGAAGCCCGCATGAAGGGCGCCTTCCCTTCACCCGCCATCTCGTGGGCATTGTCGGAGCAGATTTTGAAGAAGCTCTTGAGGATGGTGTACAGCATGTGACTGGACAAGGCCCCATGCTCATTGACCGTGTACTTGATCTTGCCCACCTCGGCCTCGCGTTCGATCTCGATGGTGGGCAGCGCCTTGTTGGAGCGCAAAGCCATCTGCGCGCGTTCAATGGCCAATCCCTTGTCTCTGGTGGAGATCCATCGATCATCCAGCACTCCGATCAGAGGCTGGTCTTCAGGTTTGACCTGGGTGAATAGCGCGAGCTTGCCCTGAGCCATCAGCTCTTCGCGGTCCTTGCGGTGCTCACGCAGCGCTTGCATCGTGGCCGCGTTCAGGGGGACCGTGCGTTTGCGCATGCCTTTGCCCAAGACTTCCAACACGCGGGACTCCACGCCACGTTCCAGGGCTCGGTCGGTTTGCACATGGGCCCACCGCGCTTGCGCCACTTCCGCCCGTCGCAGCCCAGCGTTCTCGATCAGCCGAAACAGGGCGCGCAGTCTGCGCTTGGCGGGTCCATCCGGTAGATCTGCGAACGTGTCACCCACAACCTGCAGGTCAGCCTCCGTGAAGGATCGGAACACATCCATCGTCACCTCATCGCGCTTTTGCCCGTCCACCGCCAGGGCTGCGTTGGCACTGATGTACCCTGATTTCTTCCAGTGCGTGTACATGGCCCGCACGGCGGAAAAAGTCACGTTCAGACTCTGGGCGTTGAGGGGGCCACGCAGAGGTCTCCATCCGTCGGTGTACTTCTGCTTTGTGCCTTTGGCCACTTGCACCCAATGCTCTGGCGGGTTGATGAGGAATTTCTTGAACGCAAAGAAATCGTCTTCCGTGAGGGACGACAGCGCCCGCTTGCGTTCATGAATGGCCCAGAGGATCAAGCGTTCTATGGCCCGTTGATAGGCTTCTTGGGTGTGGGGTGACTTTTGCTGGATCTTTCTGAACCACGCCTGTACCGCTTCAACATCATTCGACGCTTCCATCGTATTGGCGGTGAGTGCCCGGAACTTTCCGTCGCTCCCGTCCAATTCTTCTGGCCACAGCATCGATGTCAACGGCTGCATCTCGTAGGGCGAAGAGACCTGCAGTTCACGGCTGTTGGCCAGCGC
Organism: Acidovorax sp. GW835-FHT14G06; assembly: GCF_058793595.1. Lineage (NCBI taxonomy): Bacteria > Pseudomonadati > Pseudomonadota > Betaproteobacteria > Burkholderiales > Comamonadaceae > Acidovorax > Acidovorax sp. GW835-FHT14G06. The sequence goes on along the minus strand of NZ_JBXAGA010000018.1, from coordinate 11,269 downwards.
GGGGAGTCGCGAAAGACCTGGTGCCGGCGTCAGCGTCCAGCGATGCAGCCACGCCAGCAGGTTTTCTGCCCGCCTGACGCCGTAGCCAGGCAGTTCGTCGTACCAGCGGTCGCCCTTCAACGAGATCCAGTCCACCAGGTTTCCCAGCGTGATCACGCCCGCCTTGCCCAGTGCCTCCTTCTGACTACCGGACATTACAACCCACTGTTCGACGCGGTGAGCGCGCTCGGGCTTGGTGCCCAGGTGTTCATCCAGCCAGTTGATCGCATGCAAGACATCCGCCATCCGCTCGGCCGCACTGCGGCCTGCCTGAAGCACCTGCACAGCCCCGGTCTGTATTGAGGGTTCTGTCTCGGGCGCGAGGGGGATCTCTACCTGACTCGGGGAGGGCGCCAGGTCGGGAGCAGGTTCGGCCCTTGCTTCTGCCAGGGCCTCCTCGTACCGCTCGATCAGCTCAGCCTCCGAGAACATGTCCGGGTCGAACTGGGCCGCGAACTCTTCCAAGCTGAGCACCTTGGGTGCCTGCACCGTCACGGGTTGGGCCTGCACGGCGATGTCCACTTGTCCACTGGTGGGCGCTGGAGGCTCGGTGTTGCTACCGGGTGACCCAACCGGCACTGCGCTCACTATGGTCTGGTGGTCCCTGAGGACCCTCACCATAGCGCGGGCCTCTTGGGACTGCTCGATGCCGTTGGCTGCAGCCTCGATCCGGTCCAAAAGTTCCTGGTACTTCTTGACGAGCGCTGGACGCTCGGGCGCACGACCCGGCCACAGCATGTACTGGCGAGCTGCTACAGTGAGATCCACACCTTGGGCGATGGCGCGCAGCATCGCGAACTCGTCGGCCGTCGCATTGTTGTGGGCGATCCGGGTCTGCGAACCTGGTGGGCGTCCGCGTCGGCGAGCCGGTTTGACGCGCTGCGCGGGCTCCAGCGGCTGGCCACCGTCCAGATCCACCACCGCCAGTTTTCCGGGCTCGGCGAGGGCGCCGGATTCGGCGGGCGGTTGCGCATCAGGAATTTCGGGCGTAGAGTGGGTCATGACCTTGAAAGACGAATTGTCCTCGTGCACTGGCGGCTTGGCCAACTGGCCCCAGCGCCAGCCCAGCCGGAACAACTAAGCGAAAAAGGAGCGGGATGTCCCCTCCTCTTTTTTTGAGCCTCGTTTAATGCTCCATAATGGATATTATGGGACAGTACACATTAAATGTAAAACGATTCCGAAGCGCCAAAAAATTAACGAAGTTAACGGATTGATCAGATGTACTCAATTCAACGTAGCTATCTAATCTTGCGAAGTTTTCAGGAGCGATGTACATTTCCCCATGGAAGCACGGCCTGGCCGATGGATGTCGGCCGCGTGACCACAGGAGATCGAAATGCTTGTTTGTATAGACGGCCCGAGTCTGCCCAGAGCGCCTTCAGCGCTAGATCACTACGCGATCATTCGCCGCAACGGCTGCGTGGTTCCGTTCGAACCGCAGAGGATTGCGGTAGCCATGATGAAAGCGTTCCTGGCCGTGCATCAGACGATGCGGAGGTCATGCACATGGCACCCCTTTTCCTACCCGATGAGCACTCTGTCGAGTCGCGTCTCGCAGTGGTACAGCCACGAACGCCTGGAAGTCCGCTTCCCGAAGATGGGCGGTGGTGTGCGCCTGAGCGCACGGTGCCGCAACAACACCGACCTTCGCGACGGATCTACTTCTGGCTTCTTCTCGGCGGCAAAGCCCAACCTGCGCAACGCGCCATAAGCGCACCACGGTTTGAAATCCCCATGAACACCCTGTCCATTTCCTCACCGTTTGCCCACCGCAATGCCCCAGACCTCTCGCAGGCGTCTCCTGATCCCTACGCGACAGCGGCCCAGTCTGCCGCTGTCTTGCGCTCGGGGGCGCAGTACCGCCGCGAGCGCATGGAAGCCGACGACATGATCACGACCGACGACGCTGCACTGCTGGCGGGCGCCAGCCGGGTGACCATCAACGCCTGGATCAAGTCGCGCCGCTGCATCGGGGTTTCCCACCTGCGCCGGGGTTTCAAATTGCCACGCTGGCAGTTCGAACCCAACCTGTGGCCCATCCTGCAGCCCTTGGCATCGGCCCTTGGCGCGTCCGATGGCTGGCAGGTGCTCACCTTCCTGGAGACGCCGGCATCGGCGCTGGACGGCCAGACACCGCGCGCCGCTCTTGAGCAGGGCGTCCCAGCGAAACACATCCTGGCATTGGCAACGGCTGAGGCTCACTGAATGACCTCGCCCCATGAACCTGACAGACCTCAATCCGCCATTCATTGAACTTCCCGACCGCCAAACTTGGCACCGCATCCAGCGCACCAGCTGGCGCAAAGACAGCGTGCGCACGCGCGGGTTCATCCTCCCGCCCTTCGGTGTTCCCACCGGCCGCTTCGATCTGTCCGACGAACCCACCGCCTACCTCGCCGATAGCGAGTTGACCTCGTGCTACGAGGCGCTTTTTAGGCGGGACACGCGCAGCTACACCCTGGATCAACTCCGGCAACGCTCACTGGTCGCCTTTCGCACGGCTGCAGGCATGCGCCTTGCCGATCTGCGCGGGCTGGAGGAGAACTACCCTGTGCTGCAATCTCTGCGTTACGAGACCACGCAGGCCTTTGCCGCCGACGCCCGGAAGGCCGGTGCCCATGGTGTCATGTACGCATCCGCCCAACACCCGTACCACGCCTGCATCTGCCTGTTCGAACGCGGCGTGGCCAGCATGACCAAGGTATCAAGCACACCGCTCGTGCAACCCGGCAGTGATCGCCTCCACCTCAGTGTTCTGCGCGCAGCTCTGGGCTCTCAAGTAGCCATCGTCTCGTGAATCAGGAGTGCAACCCATGCCCATGACCCCGCGTCCATCAGTAGTGCGAACCGATGCCGATGGCCTCGCCGCCTTCCAGGGTGACGCGCTGCTGGTGCTGGAGATCTCCAAGCGCGAGATTGAAACCGGAAACATCGCGAGCGCGCTGGAGCGCCTGCACGCAATCGCCGAGTCCCGAGAGACGGCCCTTCGCTACCAAGAGTGCCTGGTCATCCAGGTGGTGGGTTACGACTCTGACCACCGTGAACTGGCGGAAATCCCCGAGGTGCGCGCCTTCTTTGCCCGACTCGCCCAAGAGTGGCCCCACTGGATGTGGTTCCTGCACAGGCATGTAGGGGCGATCCATTTGCTGTTGGCACTGCTGTGCAAGGTCAAGATCCATCGCCGGGGGAGCAGTACAGGGACCGAGTTTCTTGACCGCCATGAGCTTGCTGCCCAGATGGCTGACCTGTTTCAGCGCGGCAACGCCATGTTCGAGGCGTTCGGAATCAGCGAAAGCGAGGCCGAAGCTTCATGCGAGAGCGCGTGCGCTGAGCTGGTTCCATAGCCACCGTCATCCGGGGCCGTGGACGAGCCGATGGGATGCTGGATCACCCCCTCAGGGTGCATGGGCCACGACAAGAAACACCTAACGGATGGGAAATCTGGGCGGAAAGAAGATTCCTGTCGCCCGAACCCACGACAGGCTCACCCGAGCGAAAAGGTCAGTCCTGGTAGACGGACACACGCCGCAGCGTCTTTCCCAAAACGACCACCTCCACACTGCCGACCGTGTAGCCACCGAGCTGCCATCGGCGGCTTCCATCTGACGCCCGCTGCTGCTCCCCAAAGGCACCTGCCATCCGCTGCTCGAACGCAGACATGTCCTCGGCCGTGACGCTGCAGGTGACACCCACCATGCCCCGGCGCGGCTGGAAGTCGAATTGCACGGGCCGATCCACTGAGCAGGGAATGAAGCCGTCGCTCAAGCGGATCGGCGGCTGCATGCCGGCCTGGTAGCCCATGCCACACCCGATACCGCCTCCAAACGAATAGGCACTGCAGTTGCGGACATCGAAGCCATAGAGATCGCCAGCATCTCTGGGCGACATCCCCAGCGGAGCTGCGACCGACACGCCACCCTCATCACCAGGCTTGGCGATGTAGACCATCTGGGCCGAACCGCAGCCAGGGTACAGCCGCACCTTGTAGCTGGTACCGTCCTTGAGCTGGCTGGACACGTCGAAGAACCCCTCCTTCGAAAACGAGGTCTTTACGTTCCACGGACCCTCATGTTCCAGCACCTTGCTGATGGCCTCGATCAGGCTGGACTCACGGCAGGAGCCGCTTTGGGTCGCGGCGAACCAGGTTGCCTTGGCCTGCGCCGATTTCGTCACGTCATCGGCGCAGCGCAGCCAAGACTTGTCCGAGTTGGCGGCGGCATAGGGCCCCCAGCACCACCCACGGGATTCAGCCATCTCCTCCGCAAGGTTCGCGCGGCTGCACGGAGATCCTGGCTTGTCCGAATCCTGTGTCGCCGCGCGGCACTCTACCCGCTGGTGCAGGGCCTCGGCCTGCAGCTTTTCATCGCTCATGGCGCCGTAGGCCTTGCGCACGTCTTCGACGGTCGTTTCACCGCAACCGGTCAGCGCCAAAGTTGCGGCCGACACCAAAGGCATGAGGACAAGAAGTTTCATTGGGATGGACGGTAAGGGGGAAGTGGCGAGCTTAGCCCGGAGCGTGCTCAACTGGCCCCGCTGGCGTCCAGTTCGGTGAAGTCGTTCACGCTGCACGTCCAAAAACAAAGGGCTGACCACCGGTCAGCCCTTTGGCAAAGAATCGAGCGTAATGTGAGAGCGCTGTTCTTCGCAAAACCCGATCAAAGGATCAGAACGCTCATCCTACCCGCGCACTTCACTCAAAATAAACGTCGGTGGATACTCGTAACCCCTTTTCAAAAGGTACGCCTGTACTGCGGTGAATCTGACCTTGGCCAGATCCAGGTCCGTGAATAGTTCCTGTCTGCGCCCATGACGGCGATTTGTCTCGCCGTACCAATGGCGGTTGATTACACAGGCATCGAACAGATCAACATCCAGGCTCAGGATGTACCGGCGTTTTCCACGAACAAACTCTTGACGCATACGCGCTCCGCAGAAACAGGCCTGTCTACGACGACTTGGCGCGCTTGCTGGCGAGTCCCACGGCCAGGTCTGTCAAGACCGCAGCTTGCAGGTTCTGCAATAAATCCTCAGGCACTCTGGTCCAGGCCAGAATGGAATTGGGATATGCGCCTACTGGCATTCCGTGTTCATTGAGGATGCAGGTGGTATTCCCCTGAGTGAAAACACTGCCATAAATGACGGTAACCGATGGCTTCATCATCATTTCCAGCCCGAGGGACTCAAGGTACATCGAAGGGTCGTGGGCAATCACCTCCACATACCGCTCTTGGTGAATACCGCACCACTTACGGCAAGCCATGGCGACTCGGACTCCCTCTGGGGGTATGCCCACAGTCCAGGAGCCAACACTTGCGGACTGAGTGTTTTTCAGATCTTCATTCATTCAATTAACCCAAAGAACGTGCAAAGCTTCGAACGCCTTTGCCAACCCTGTTACTAGCGTCGGTCGTGGACGATGCAACCGGAGGCAACTCGGTACTGCTTGGACTACCTGCAATCTCCTTTACCGGGTCAACAGGCTTCGGAAGAGACTCCACGTCAGTTGCATTCGTCGGTAGCGCAGGTTGTCTTGAGCGCGGGCTGTCCGACGAAATCTGAGATCTAGGTTCAGCCGCCATAGAAGCTTGTATTTCCGGCTTACTCCCGTCCACTACGAGTTTCCCCGTCTCTGAATAGAGCGCCAAAAGTGCCAATATCCTCAAACGTGCGGCTCTAGCGCGCTTAGAGATACTGCTCAACTGATTCAGCAACTTGGGTTGAGTTTCGCCAATAAACACTGCGAACTGGATCGGTTCGAGGTGCCCGTCAACACCCCCCATGTTGACCGGAATGCCCCTGAAAGTTTCTGATCCGCCTTCAAGGTACAAATCGAAGTGGCCGTGACAGACGAAATTTTTTCACCTGCCTTCTTGAGGAAAGGAGCAAGTTCGACACGCTCACCCATTAGCAAGATTCTTTCCTTGATGGAGCGAATTGCATTTTCAAGCGTTTCGACACTCACTTTTGCTCCATGCTCTTCGGCAATAAAAATACCTGCCTGCTCCAGCAAAACAGAAGACGCTTTGATGCTCGTACCGCTTGATTGCCGCTGCAATTGACCGTTGCTTACCAATACCCAATCCAGCGAGTAGAAGCCAGGATCAACTACGAGGATTCGATGCTCATCCGTAATGCGTTGATCTTCAGGCCCTTCTTCCACTTCATTGACGTAATCGAGAAGGCCACCAATTGGCTGCGCGACGACCTTGACCTTCTTCACGTTAACAGTGCGCTTCTTGGTCACCTGATGCTCACCTGAAAACCGAGCTTCCAGATCTGCACGCAGCGACTCATCTTGAAACTGCGAAACTGGAAGGCCGGTGACAAGCAGATCAATCTCCTTCATTTCAGTAAGGAGAAGACCAGTATTGAAAAGTGCTTTATACGAGTCAGTTTTTGCGTAATCAGCATGAAGGGAGCGTTCCCACATTTCCGCGCGATCTGTAGAGACGCCAGCAAAAAACTCATGTCCATTTACCTGAACATGCAAGAAGTCATCTTGCGAGCGACCGTCAAAACGACTCCCGAAATGCTCTTTGGGTGCTGCACCAGCGGGGCGAATTACGGTTTTCAACGCACCGTCAGCCGGACCATACGCAAGCTTCAGATTCGAATACCCGACATCAATGCCAACAACATTCATTACATGATCCCTTAAAGTAATTGCAATTGAATTGCACACGTAATGCAATTGTGTGCAATTCTTGTAGAAGTTCAACCGCAGCGTAGTCGCAGCCCAGTCGCCTTGCATCGGACGGCCTCGTAGCAGTACAGAGTGACTAATGGCCTACCCCAGGGCACATTGCACGGTCAAAACGACGTGTAAATCGTTGAATGCGCCTTCATCCTAATAGGATGAATTCACCCCCTATTTTTTGCAGTAACCTTCAACATCGGCATCACTGCCAGATTGAGCTAGTACATCCATCCTATTAGGATAGAGTCCTGCATATGCTTTTGCCGACCGATACGGCCTCCTCAGTTCTCCGGCATGTGAAAAGCCTTGAAAGTTGTCCATCCTATTAGGATGGATTGGCACCCTGAATCCATCCTATTAGGATTGACACTTTTTCTAGCCTCCTACCCCGGATGCTATAGAACGGGTAGATTCATCCTACTAAGATGGACTAGACCGGCACCTCCATCCTGGAAAAAGTGTGTTTTGAGCAGTACGGCCCCGTGGATGGATGTACCGGGTATCTCCATACACGGTAAAAAGATGGATCTACCCCCGAAATGAACAAAGACGAACTAGCCCTCTATGAAGATGCAATCCAAGGCCTTGAGCGATGCATCGAGGTGCTCTATGGCCAAGCCATGGTCGCAGCAGACGAGTACATGAGCTTTGTGGATGGGGTTGAGGCGAAGGCGACAGGCTGGGAGTCCAGGTCAACACTGCAACTGTCGTGTACCAGAAAGGGCAACCACTTGGATCTCAAATGGACGGGAATCCGTTGGTTTGGTCAGAAGAACAACCGACAGTCCATTCGAGTGAGGATTGCGATCAATGAAGAATCAATGACCTATGCAAAGGACCGGTTGAATACCTTTGCCAAAGAATGGGAAATTGATGAAGTGATGAAGACAGAGAAAAAGCTTCAATCCATCAGACGAAAGTCAAAACACATTGTCAAAGCCATCATCAATACTCGTAATGCCATTCGTGTGTTGAAAGCGCAGAAGGGGGATGAGGTTGAGGCCGAGGAAGAGGCGGTCGGCTAGGGCCTATGTAAAAGCAATAGAACCCGCAGCTTGACCCACAATCGTCTTTTTCATTTGCACTTAAACCTGGGCCCTATGTAGATGCACATGGGGCCTTTGACATCTCAGATGGGGATGGATGTGCTCGCTGTGTATTTCCCTCGTGGTGTTTGTGCTCTACCGGCTCCGTGCTTTGTCCCCCGCCTTCTTTTCCCCGAAGAAATCTACGCTCCGTAGTTTGATTCCCTGCATCGCGGGGTTAAGCGCTCCCACAGTCTTCTCCTCTATACCCATTGCGGGCTTCCGTGGCTTATAGTGAAGTGACGAATCTCCCCTCGCGGAATCGTCGCAATCGCGGCGATAGCTGAGGCCCTATGCAGATGCATTTCTATGTAGTTGCGCATCGATTTTGAAGACGGCCCATGTCGCCCCATTAGACCGACAGCGTTTAGTGCTCTCCCCTCATTTCCGCAGCTTCAATTTCCCCCTGAACCGGTATCTGCACCTATTGGTGCTCGGTATTTGTCCTGTTTCTAGGCCTCGCCTTTCAGCTCCCTGGCTCCCCGTTCGGAATTCGCATACGAATTCGCTGGCCGCACTTACGAACACCGTAGGATTGCGATAGAGGGTTTTCGATACGACGAGCTACGCGTAAGCTATTGGTCCTGTAGCGACTCTGGCGGTTTGTCCCGCGTCAGGTTTTGATTCGGTGGTAGCCCAAGAAGAAATCGGCTCTCTGGGCCTGGTGAGGCGCGGCGGCGCTCAAATCGCCCTTGCGACTTTTTTCACCGACAAGCCGCCTTTTGCCGGTCTTAGTGGCGCAGCCCCCCCCCCCGCGCGACCATATAAGGCGGGAATGGCTCACCGCTGCTCTCTGGAATATCTGCGGGCCGAGGGTTTTCCGTCTCTCGTTCTAGATCTGCGGCTATGACTTGCCCATACGAGGAGCACCCCGGCCCGCAGTCGTATTCGACCAAATTAAGCCTTTTCATGCATTCATCCCCTGCGAAAGATTCAATAGAAGCCCAATAGTCATTATCTGTTTTCACCGGATAAGGCACCAATACAAACTAGAGATTAAGCCGCAAGTCATTTCAACAATGCGGCATATAAATGCAGGATTACTTCTCAATACGAGCTATCTAGAGACAATAGCCCCCAGCAAACGCCCGCCCAGCCGCGAAATGGCTTCTCTGACCGAGGCTATTACCTTGCTGGTGCGCCTATGCGCGAGCGACTGGGATAGCTGCCTGGTTTCCTCTCTGCGTCCTTGGAGACGTGGTTCGCGAGCTTGGCCAACGTTTTCGTCGGCCTGATGCCCACACCGCACTGCAGCCTGATCCATTGGCGAATACGGGCCCGGACCTTGAATGCCCTCTCGGTCAAGTCACCGGGGATACCGTCGCAGCAGCTAAAGGCCTCATCAATCGAATACACCTCAGTGCGATAGCCAAAACCCGCTATGAGACTCATCAGGCGCGAGGACATATCGCTGTACAGGGTGAAGTTGGCAGAGAGCCCCAGCAGGCCGTGGGACTCGCTCAAATGGGAAATCTTGAACCAGGGAGCCCCCATCTTGATCCCCAGTGCTTTTGCCTCTTGGCTTCGGGCAATTGCACAGCCGTCATTGTTCGAAAGAACGACGAGCGGTCGGCCGTGCAGATAGGGGCGAAAGTTCTGTTCTACCGAAGCGTAGAAGTTCGATGCGTCGAAAAGAGCGAACATGGCCACCTCACCTGCCGCCCCCGCGAAAGCGCTTGATCGAAGCTGTCACGACGCCCCAGATTTCGACTGTCTGCCCGTCTTTCGGGACGATTTCAGGGTACGTTGGGTTCGCGGCCACCAGCTTCATGCGCCCGAACTTGAGCCACAGCGACTTGCAGGTGAACTCTCCGTCCACCACGGCGACCACCACATCCTGGTGCACGGGCTTGAGGGCGCGGTTCACCACCAGCAGATCCCCGTCGAAGAGCCCCGCGTCCTTCATCGAGACCCCCCGCGCAGCCGGAGCAGGAACGTCGCCTGGGGATGCGTCACAAGGATGGCCGTCAGATCCAGGCGATCAACATGGAAATCCTCGGCGGGTGATGGAAAGCCCGCACGCACCACGTCACCCGCCACCGGCAGCACCAGGGGCTGGTCGGAGATAAGGATGGGTTTGGCGAAATTAATACTGTGATTTTATAAGGGGTATCTATTTAGCTCCAGCAGCGCCAGAATAGCTGGATGGAAACCCAGATGCTAACGCCGACTCCCGGGCAGGACTACCCTCGCACCTGGAACGAATTTCTTGACTGGTTTGCCACCGAAGAGGCCTGCCAAGCGTTCCTGGAGAAGCTTCGCTGGCCCCAAGGCTTCGTCTGCCCGCGTTGTGGCAACGCAGGCCCGTCGCGGGCTGAATCCAGTCCTGAGGGATTTGGTTCTGCTCGTCTATGAACTCTACTGGCGATTCAACGAAGGGGTCGGCTGACGACACGAAGTGAAGAGGTGTCATGTGCTTGGGACACCACATCTGGCCAGGTGTCTGAAGATCCCTGCGCCAGTAGCTGGCTCCGTGAAAGTGGATGTCAGCCTTCACGCAGTCCTTGCAAAAGAAGGCCGCCGGATACTTGCGCAGAGTCCCGCTTATGCACAAGAGACTTTTTCGTTCTTCACTGCCATGGATGAGGTCAGGAAAGTAGGAAGTAATCCCCCTGCGCAGCGGCATAGTCGTGTGACGCTGTGCGAATTGCTCGGTAGTCATTCCAGCCATCCGACTGAGAAGCTCGTGCGTTGTGACTTCACGGCGTGACCGCCCTTCCTCGCCAAAGTGCGTAGCAATCGCCTCCACCGCGTCCTTCGGAGTGCGGTATCCATTGATCCGCATGATCCGCCCCAAGTAACCACGATCCATCTCTTCTGGAAATGGAGCTGGTTGCACAAGCATGTTCATCAGCTGTCTCCGTATCAGATCAAGCGGGTTTGAGAATTGCCAAGGATCGAATCACGGCAGCCAATGCCTTGGCATGCGAAGCAGAACCATCCCAAGTGGCTTGAAGCGCCTCAATCAACTCCCGATTACTGCGGACGGTATCGGCGCTGATGCCACCCTCGAAGCGCTCCACAAAAAGGCACACCTCTTCAAACAGACGTGAGGCTCTGACGCCCTCTCCTTTGAGAATGCGGCTGACTTGAGATTGACTGGCCCCTACGTGGGCGGCGATGTCCGCTTGGGCTATTCCATGGGTCAAACAAATACGACGAGCGTTTGCTGCACGTGCTTTGACTTCCGATTCAATCATGTACAAAGCATAACCTATTGCATATATGCATATCAAGTACGAAAAGAATCCGACAATGGATGTGCCTCAGCGAAAAAGATCTGGGGACGGAAGATGGGCACTCAGAGCGGCTTTGATGGCTTCAAGAGTGCGCGGCAATCGGGGCAGTTGGGCCTGCTTTGCCCGCAGTGTTGGCGCCGATTCAAAATTGAGCCACCGTGCCGATTGAATTTTGAGCCAGGGCTAATGGCCAACCTGTGAAGGTC
>NZ_JBXAGA010000017.1:0-62018 GCF_058793595.1 Acidovorax sp. GW835-FHT14G06 | reverse complement strand
GGGGTGCATACGGTCCTGGACCTGGCCCGGCTGGACCCAGCCATGGTGCGCAGGCGCTGGAGCGTGGTGCTGGAGCGCACGGTGCGTGAGCTGCAGGGCATGCAGTGCATAGATCTGGATGACGCGCCTGAGCCCAAAAGAGAGATTGCCTGCACCCGATCATTCGGCCAGGCGGTGACCGAGCTGCCGCCGCTGGTGGAGGCCGTGAGCGAGTTCGCCAGCCGTGCGGCCGAGAAGTTGCGCAAGCAAGGGAGCCTGGCAAGCCAGCTGCTGGTGTTCTGCCACACCTCACCTTTCCGACCCGGACCCCGATTCAACCGCAGCATCGTGGTGCCACTGCGCCGGCCTACGGCTGACACGGGAAAGCTGGTGTGGGCGGCTGTAGCTGGCATGCGCCGCATGTACGAGCCTGGGTACAAGATGGCCAAGGCAGGGGTGATGCTGCTGGACCTGGTGCCGGGCAATGCGCTGCAGGGAGAGCTGGATCTGGAGGATGAAGACCACCGGGACCGCACCCAGCTGATGGTGGCTTTGGATGCGCTCAACCAGCGCTATGGCAAGGGCACCGTGCATTCAGGTGCCACGGGGGGCACCAACAAGGGCAAGGGCTGGGGGATGAAGCAGGAGAGGCGAACGCCGCAGTACACGACGCGGTGGGAGGATGTGCCGGTGGCGCGGGCCTGAGAGTGGCGGCGCTCGCACGCTGGAGATCTGTTTTGCAGCGGTTGCCGTCGCTCGTCCTGCCGCTATGGAAGTCCGCTGACGATCTCTCATCGGTCGTTCGGAGTAGTGGGCCATATTTTTGGATGGAGATAGAGAACACCAATCTATTAGCTCCTCACATGGCTTGCGCTTTCAAGCCAGCTTAAGGCAATGCTGAACAAGTAACGTCATATCCATCGCAAAGCCATTTGAATGCCAAATGGCCCGCAAAGATACTGTGCTTTGCCCCACAGGGCCTGTTTCGGGAGCCTTTGAGCCCCCTTCGGACCCTTACGGGCACATGTCCCTGCAGGCGCCCTCGGGCAAGGTAGATGTTGGCCAGCGCCAAGGCCGTGAACGCACGCGTGGCGTTCTTTTGCAGCCCGCGATAGCGCACCTTGGTGAATCCCCACAGGCGCTTTACCACCGCAAAGACATGCTCGACCCGAGCGCGCACCCGTGACTTGTTGCGGTTCTTGGCCCGCTGAACTTCGTCCACCTCGCCCGCACGGCGGGTGCGCTGGTTGGTGAAGTCCTTGGCCCTGGGGGCTTTGCTCGCTATCAGTGTTTTCTGGCCGGCGTAGGCCGAGTCGCCGTACACGCGCTGTTCGTTGCCATGCAGCAGATCGGGCAGCGGATGTTTGTCGTGCACGTTGGCCGCCGTCACCACAGCGCTGTGCGCCAGCCCGCTTTGACTGTCCACGCCAATGTGCAGCTTCATGCCGAAATACCATTGCTGGCCTTTGCGAGTCTGATGCATGTCGGGGTCACGCGCCTTGTCGGCGTTCTTGGTAGAACTGGGCGCTGCGATGATGGTGGCATCCACGATGGTTCCGGTATTGACCTTGAAGCCCCGCTCCTGCAATTGCTGGCCTACCTTGGCGAACAAGGCTTCGCCCAGTTTGTGCTCATGGAGCAGTTTGCGCAACTTCAGCAGCGTGGTGGCATCGGGCACGCGTTCGCGACCCAGGTCAATGCCCACAAAGCGGCGCAGACTGGCGCTGTCATACAGGGCCTGCTCGCACGCCAGATCGGCCAGGTTGAACCAGTGTTGCAGGAAATGGATGCGCAGCATCCGCTCCAGGCCAATGGGCGGGCGGCCATTGCCTGCCTTGGGGTAGTGCGGCTCTATCACCTGACACAGAGCGGCCCATGGCACTATTGTCTGCATGGTCCGCAAGAAATCTTCGCGTCGGGTGGGTTTGCGCGAATGCTCGAATCCGTTGTCTTGATCTGCGGCCATTGCCAGGGTCTGCTGCTTCATCTGCGGATAACGTTTGACCCCCATCAACGGTGGACCTTAATCAGCGTTGCCCTAACTATCGAACCTTCATTCGAGAAATCCCCTGCCGCAAGTGTCTTGGATGCAAGGTTGGACGCATCCTGAATGTACATTTGGACGAGCCCTCAATGTACATTTGGACGGTAAACGCACCATTGCTTTCCCATGCATAGTCCGACCATCCCGTTTCGCCTAGTCTCCACTCAGCGCGAAGAGCAATTGGCTCAATTCAACGCCAGGAAAGAAATTGCTTGGTTTGGGTTTAGGGGGGCGTTCAAAGAGCCAGGCTTGGCGATCATCAATTTCACCAAAATCGAATCTGGCCTTCAGGGAGGTGGAGGAACCTCCGCAATCAATGGCGGTGTTATCGCCGCAGGTTTTGATGCAGCCTTCGTGCTTGCCGGTTTGGGTCACTACGATTCCAAGGTCGTCGTCACTCTGGAGTTGTCGGTCAAATTTTTGTCCCTTGCACTTGTCAACGAGTCGCTTGCATTCCAAGCGCATGTGGTTCGATCTGCTAAAAACTTCTCGTTCGCCGAGGGCTTTCTCTCTCAGGCAGGTACAGGGCCAGCCCAGCATTTGGCAATTGCCACCGCTATGGTGGCGCCTGCGCGCTAGGCACGCGGCGGGAATGCGCAAGGCGCCAAAGGTGTCCTTCCCCTCGGCTGAGATGGAGATTTTCGACGGTCGTTCACCCAAGGCGCGAGCGTTCTAACTCGTAGAGACACCACCAGCAATGGGCTCGTTTGCTGCTTTCCGAGCTTATATGCCGATTGAATTCCGTGAGGCCTTGACCTTCCCACCGTGGCAAGGTTCATAGTCAAAACGTGAATCAACCAAAGGAGGCTCACATGGTCCATATCAATGTTCCTGATATGACGTGCGGCACTTGCGCCCAGCGCATTGGTCGTGCAATAGCTCAGGCCCAACTGCCTGGGGGCGTCGAAGTAGAAATCGACGTAGCTACACGTCAGGTACGCATCCCGGCGCAAGCCGGAGAAAGCACCGTGGAGCTTGTCCGCTCAGCGATTGAGCGTGCTGGATATAAAGCAGACGCGGCGGTGAGTCCTGCATCTCGCCGAACAACCGGTGGCTGCTGCTGTGCGTCTCGGCCCGTAGCCCCTGTTGACGTGGATCAAGACGGTGCAAGGCAGACGTCGTCATGCTGCAGTTGAACTACCAAGGAGACCATCATGCGTCTGAACATCGTCGCTGGGCTGTTGACAACCCTATTCGTGGCAGGCTGTGCCGTCGCGCAATCGCCAAAACCTGAGGACGAACACGCAGGCCACCACCCCGGAGATGCACAGAGCGGCGGCGTCACAACCCAGTCTGCCCCGGCAGCCACTGCCGCGTCTGCACCGGACGCCTTTGATCGTCAGATGAAGGCGATGCAGGAAATGCACAAAAAAATGCAGGCGGCCAAGACTCCCGCCGAACGCTCAGCGCTGATGGAGGAGCACATGAAGCTCATGCAGTCAGGCATGGCCACGATGGGCGCGGGTAGTTCTGGTGGCATGGGGATGGGAATGATGCAGCAAGGGGCGCAGACCAAACCTGCCATGCCTGCAGCCTCCGGAAACTCGGGTATGGGAGGCATGATGGGCATGCACGCTCAAATGGAGCGCCGTATGGCCATGATGGAGCAGATGATGCAAATGATGGTGGACCGCCAAGCAGCCATGCCATCCAAGTAGTCTCACCGCGAACGTTCTTTGCGGGGGAAGCTATCACTATTCCAAACGCTGGTGAGCTGCGCGAGGCTGGGTGACTCAGTCACTAACCACTGTGCAGTTGCGCCCGAGCGCCTTTGCCCTGTAAACAGCTTCATCAGAGCGTTTTAGCAGCCGGGCGAGGAAATCCGCTCCGGTTTGGTGTACTGCACATGCCAGCCCGACACTGACCGTTACTGGCCCCGCCAATGAGCGAACCCGTCTGGCGCATTTGTGCACCCGCTCCGCGATTCGGGCAGCGGCTTCTGCGTCCGCATCAGGTAACCAGAGGACGAATTCTTCCCCGCCGTATCGCGCCACCAGGTCCGAACCACGGGCGCCTGCCTGTAACTGGCGAGCAAAGTTCACCAGCACCCGGTCGCCCTCGGGATGGCCATGCGCATCGTTGATCCGTTTGAAGTAGTCCACGTCCACCATCAACAACGACACGGAACTCTGTCGAGAGGCCGTCCGTTGCCACTCTTGCACGGTCAATTCCAGCGCACGGCGGTTTTTAAGACCTGTAAGCGGATCAGAGAGACTCAGTTCCGAAAGCTGGCGATTCTGCAATTCAACCTGTTCATTGCTGGCGGCCAAGCGCTGGGCAAGACCCTGGGCCTCTGCACGGGCCTTGATCAACTCGCCTTCGAAACGGCTGCGTTCGCGGGCCACAAAAAAGGCCCATACGATGTGGTCGCCCGTCTCCAGGCGCTTGCTGACCGCATTGACCATGACAGGAACAGTCTCGCCGCCAACACCGCGCAGGTGGAGGAATACTTCGCGCGCACTCTTGGCGTGATGCAGCGTGGGAAACAGGTGGGTCTGGCTGAAAATTCGAGAAGCTGGTGTCAACAGTTCATCCATGGAGTGGCCGAGCCAAAACGCCTCCGTGCCCCCGATCAGGACAAGGAACTCCCTGTTCATCCGCACGATGTGCCCCACCGGGTCCGTGATCATCATCGCGCAAGGGATGTCATCAACCGCCAGCATGTTCCGCCCTCTCGGTTTCGCTCACGCTAAGGAGAGATATCGCTGCATGGCGGCCGTCACCAAGTGCGGATGACTCATGTGGGCGCAGTGTCCGGTCACGTCCAGCACTTCCAGCGTGCTGTCCCTGAGCTTCTTGTGCATGTATTCCCCCACCGAATGGGGCGCCAACGCATCGTTGCCATGCTGCAAGATCAGACTCGGCCGGGTCACGCGTGACAGCTCCTCTCTGGTATCCGCAAAGAAGGTTGCCTGCGCAAAGATACGAGCCATCGTAGGATCGGTTGAGCAGAAACTCTCGGACAGCTCTCCGCCCAGACTGTCTGCCTGCGGCGCTCCCGCCACAATGGGTGCGAGGTAGCTGGACCAGCCCATGAAGTTCTGGTCCATGAGGTCCAATAGGCCCTCCAAATCCTGGCGCTCGAACCCTCCAAGGTAGTCCGGAGCGTGATTGATGTAGCAAGGCGACGGGCCGACCAGAATCAGGCGATCAAAAAGCATAGGTCGCTCGATGGAGGCCAGCAGGCCGATGCTGGCGCTGACCGAATGTCCAACAAAATGCACTCCGCGCTCGATGCCCAATGCGTCGCATACATCCAGCAGATCTTGCACGTAGCCTTTCAGACTTGCGTACTTCACGGGGTCAAAGGCGGCCAAGTCTGATTGGCCGCAGCCGACGTAGTCGAACAAGACCTGGTGGCACTTACCTTCAAAGGCCGGAGTGATGTGTCGCCACATATGCTGGCTACACCCAAAGCCGTGCGCATAGACGAGCACGGGGACGTCCGGGCGAATTGCATCGATCACATGCACGTTGTTGCGCTTACGAATTTCCACTGTTGTTCTTTCCGGGCGGTCAGTCCGCAGATTTTGCACGCCTGACGCTTGCACCGTGCGCAAAATAGCATGCAAGCGTGCGCGATTGGGAGTGAGAAACAACTGGTTTATCGCTAGCACCAGCTTGCGCAACGCAGCGTTCAGCCTCCAGATGCCTCTGTTTTCACTCTCCTTGGCTTTCGCATCAGCACATAGGCTGCAGGAATCACGAACAAAGAAAGCAGCGGTGCGGTCACCATACCGCCCAGCATGGGAGCCGCGATGCGGCTCATGACCTCCGAGCCTGTCCCGCTGCTCCACACGATGGGTACCAGGCCCGCCAGGATGACGGCTACGGTCATGGCCTTGGGCCGGACGCGCAGCACGGCACCTTCGCGGATCGCGTCCAGCAGATCTTCCAGCGTGGGCTGCTTGCCGTCTGGACATCTCTCTGCGAGTGCCTGCTTGAGGTAGATGAGCATGACCACCCCAAACTCTGCTGCCACCCCTGCCAGGGCAATGAAGCCAACGCCCGTTGCGATGGACAAGTTGTAGTTCATCAGGTACAGGAACCAGATACCCCCGGTCAATGCGAACGGCAGTGTCGCCATGATCAGTCCTGCCTCCCCCATGCGTGAGAAGGTCAAGTACAACAACACGAAGATGATCAGCAAGGTGGCGGGCACGACTACCTTAAGGCGGGCATTGGCCCGCTCCAGGTACTCGAACTGGCCTGAGTACGTGATGCTGACCCCGGGCTCCAGCTTGATCTGTCGGCTCACGGCATCGCGCAGGTCATTGGCCACCGATGCCAGATCGCGCCCCCGCACATCGACATACACCCAGCCCGATGGGCGGGCGTTCTCGCTCTTGAGCATGGGCGGCCCATCGGTGATGGAGATGCTGGCCACCGTACCCAGCGTGATCTGCTGACCCATGGGGGTGGAGATGGGCAACTGGGCCAGGCGTTCTGGGGAGTCTCTCCATTCACGCGGATAGCGCAGGTTGATTGGGAAGCGGGCCAGGCCCTCGACCGTTTCAGAGACGTTTTCTCCACCGATGGCCCCGGAGACCACGGCCTGGATTTCGCTTACGTTCAGCCCGTAGCGCCCTGCGGCCGTGCGGTCGATGCGGACATCGACGTAGCGCCCCCCCGTCAGGCGCTCTGCCAACGACGAAGTCACTCCCGGAATGCCCTTGGCGACCTGCTCGACTTGGGCAGCGATCCCGTCGATCACCTTCAGGTCGTTGCCGGTCACCTTGACCCCGATGGGACTCTTGATGCCGGTGGCCAGCATGTCAATCCGGTTGCGGATGGGTGGAATCCAGATGTTGGACAGGCCAGGAATCTTGACGGCCTTGTCCAGCTCCTCGATCAGACCCTCGGGCGTCATTCCTGGACGCCATTGGTCTCTGGGCTTGAGCTTCACCGTGGTCTCGAACATTTCCAGCGGTGCCGGATCGGTTGCGGTCTCCGCGCGGCCAGCCTTGCCGAAGACGCGCTCGACCTCGGGAACCGTCTTGATCATCCGGTTGCTCAGTTGCAGAAGCTCCGTCGCCCGCTGTGCCGACAGGCCCGGGAGCGCCGAAGGCATGTACAGCAGATCGCCTTCATCGAGCCTGGGCAGGAACTCGCCCCCCAGCCGCGACAGGGGCCAGATCGTGGTCGTCAGCGCCAGCACGGCGATGACCAGTGTGGATTTGGGGCGGTGCAGAACCCATTCCAGGCAAGGCCGGTACACGGCAATCAGCGCGCGCGTGATCGGGTTCTTCTGCTCATCGGGGATGCGGCCCCGGATCCAGTAGCCCATCAGGACCGGAATCAGCGTGACCGAGAGACCCGCTGCTGCTGCCATCGCGTAGGTCTTGGTGAACGCCAGCGGTCCGAACAGGCGGCCTTCCTGTGCTTCCAGCGTGAAGACGGGCACGAAGGACAAGGTGATGATGAGCAGCGAGAAGAACAGCGCGGGGCCCACCTCCTCGGCAGCTTCAGTGATCACCTTCCAGCGCTCTTCCCCCACCAGTTGGCGGTCGGGATGCTTGTGCTGCCAGGCCTCCAGCTTCTTGTGGGCGTTCTCGATCATCACCACGGCCGCATCGACCATGGCGCCCACGGCAATCGCAATCCCGCCCAGCGACATGATGTTGGCGTTGATGCCCTGGTAGCGCATCACCAGAAACGCCGCCATGATCCCCAGAGGCAGAGAAATGATCGCGACCAGCGCGGAGCGCAGGTGCCAGAGGAACAAGGCACAGACCACAGCCACCACGACGAACTCCTCCACGAGTTTGGTGGTGAGGTTCTGGATCGCCCGCTCAATGAGTGCGCCGCGGTCGTAGGTGGTGACGATTTCCACGCCCTGGGGCAGGCTGCTTTGCAGCTCACTGAGCTTGGCCTTGACGGCTTTGATGGTTTCCTGGGCATTCTTGCCCGAGCGCAGGACCACCACGCCACCGGCCACCTCGCCCTCGCCGTCGAGTTCGGCGATGCCGCGCCGCATCTCTGGCCCGATCTGGAGCGTTGCAACATCGCCCAGGCGCACCGGAATCCCGGCGCGAGACACCAGCGGGATGGAACGAAAGTCATCGAGCGTCTTGAGGTAGCCGCTGGCGCGCACCATGTACTCGGCCCCGGACAACTCCAGCACCGATCCCCCGGTTTCCTGGTTGGCTCCCAGGATGGCCTCGCGCACCTGCCCCTGGGTCAGCCCTTGGGCTGCGAGTTTGATTGGATCAAGCACTACCTGGTACTGCTTGACCATGCCGCCCACCGACGCCACTTCCGCGACATTGGGCAGGCTCTTGAGTTCGAACTTCAGAAACCAGTCCTGCAGGGCCCGCAACTGGGCGAGATCGTTCTTGCCGGTGCGGTCCACCAGCGCATATTGGTAGATCCAGCCGACCCCCGTGGCGTCGGGGCCGAGCGACGATTTGGCCGTGGCGGGTAGTCGTCCCTGCACCTGGTTCATGTACTCCAGCACGCGGGAACGCGCCCAGTACAAGTCCGTGCCGTCCTCGAACAGGATGTAGACAAACGAGTCGCCAAAGAACGAGAAGCCGCGCACTGTCTTGGCGCCCGGGACGGACAGCATGGTGGTGGCCAGCGGGTACGTCACCTGGTTTTCCACGATCTGCGGCGCCTGGCCGGGATAGGAGGTACGGATGATGACCTGGACATCCGACAAATCAGGGAGAGCGTCCACGGGGGTGCTGCGCACTCCCCACACGCCCCAGGCGGTCAGCATGACAGTCGCCAGCAGAACCAGGAATCGGTTCGCCACCGACCAGCGGATCAGACGCGCGATCATGGCTTGACCCTTTCCACGGAGGTGATCACGAAGTCCTTGCCTTGCTGCTGGAAGGTGAACCTGACCTGCTGCTCGGGTTTCAGGGCCTTGGCCAGCTCTGGGCTCGCCAGCTTGAATGGCATGGTCATGCCGGGCCACTTCAGCTCAGGCACGGCCTCATGGGTCAGGGTCAGCTCGGTGGGTGTGACCTCATCGACCACGCCCCGCACGGTATAGCTCTTGGGCGCTGGCGCAGCGGCGGGCACGGCACCCGGCTCACTGGGAGGCTGCGCGCTGCTGGCTTGTGCGGGCATGATGCCCCGCAGGCTGGCTTCCGAATCGATCAGGAACTGTGCCGAGGCGACCACCTGTTGCCCTGCGGTCAGCCCGCCTTGAACGACGAGGCGGTCATCGATTTCCGCGCCGAGTTGCACCTGGACGGGGTGGTACTTCCCGGGGCCATCCACCACGTAGACCAGCGCCCGCTTGCCGGTGCGGATCACCGCTTCGCTGGGCACCAGCAACGCCGGTTGGGTGCGTCCCGCCAGGACAATCTGCCCGGACATGCCCGCCTTCAGCCGCTGGGTGGGGTTGGGAAGCTCCAGGCGCACGCGCACCGTGCGGGTGTCCCGGTTGGCCTCCGGGAGGATGCTCACGACACGGGCTTTGAGGGTTTCGCCCGGAAACGCGGCCAGGCGCACCTGGGCGTCCTGCCCCAGTTGCAAGGGACCGCTTTGCGCTTCGGGAACGGCCGCTTCGATCCAGACGCTGGCCAGACCGTTTACGCGTACGAGACTGGCACCCGCAGAGACCGTCATGCCCTGGCGCACCATCAGTTCGGCCACCATCCCTGCTTGTGGGAAGGTCACCGTGTAGCGGCCCTGAGGTTCGCCCGTGCGCTCCACCTGGGCCACGAGCGAGGCAGGCATGCCCAGCAGTGACAACCGATGACGCGAAGCGGCCGTCAGCGACTCTTCCTTGAGCGCCCGGACAGCGAGGAACTCGCGCTGCGCAGCCACCCACTCAGGCAGCAGTAAATCGGCCAATGGCGCGCCTGCGGCCACCACGTCACCCGGGGCCCGGGCATAGACACGCTCCACAAATCCTGCAGAACGCGCCTGGACGATACTCACATCCCGGTCATTGAGCTGGACCGTGCCCAGCACGTCCACATCGGATCCAATGTCGCGCTGCTCCACCGTGGCGGTGCGCAGGCCGAGGGCTTGCACCGCTTGTGCCGAGACATTCAAACCGGTGCTTTGTTGTGCGTCCTCATCGGCGTACTTGGGAACCAGCGCCATGTCCATGTAGGGCGACTTGCCTGGCTTGTCGAACTTCTGCGTTGGCACCATGGGGTCGTACCAGTACAGCACCTTGCGGTCGGCCTTCGCCGCTTCTGCCGATGGAGGGGTAGCGCCAGATGGATGACTGCTCGCAATGCGCCATTGGGAGACGCCCCAACCGAGGGCAATGCCAGCAGCCACCAGTGCCACGGCCACAGTGGTCTTCTTGAAAACGGTATTGGTCATGTGGTTCTCCCTTCAGTCCGCGATCAGGCTGTTCAGACGGGCAATCACGGTGTCCCGCTGCGCCTGCAGATCAATGAGCCGCCAGTGCGTCTCCCGCACTTGGGCCCTGGCCGCCAGCACGGCGCTCAAGTCGCCTTTGGCAGACTGGTAATTGGCCAACGCGAGTTCGGCACGCCCCTGTGCCAAGCCCATGCCCGCCGATTGCAGCCGCTCGATCTGACTGTTCAGTGCCGCCAGCTCTGAGGCGCTGTCCTCCAGCTCCTGCAGGTGCCTGCGGGTCACGTCTTCCTGCTCGGCGTCCAGGCGCTGCAGCTCCAGCTGCTTGGCCTTGATCTGGGGTCCCTGGCGCCGCTCCTGTTGCCAGGGAAGGTCAAAGGTCACCTGGAAGGACACCATGTCGCCCCAGCGTCGGTCGCGGCGGCTGTAGGCGACTTCCCAGGACCAATCACCCTTGGTTTCTGCTTGGGCTTCGCGCGTTTCCGCCAAGGCCATGGCCTGCATGGCGGGGTACTGCGCAAGTTCCGCGTGGCGGTGTACCTCAGACCGCAGTTGATCCAAGGGGCGGCTCAGCGGCCCAGGAGTTCCCTGTAGCGCCTCGTCGGCGCGAGCGCCAACCCAGCGCCGCAACATCGCCCTGGCCTTGGATCGGTCCCGCTGCAGATCGTCCCTGCGATCCGACAGCGCAAGCGCCTCCTGCCTGGCCATCAGCAGGTCTGCGGCCTGGGCCGTGCCTCCGGCGATGCGGGCGGGCAGGCTGTCCTGCAGGCGCTGGTTCTCACTCAGTAGACCGGTGAGTACCTGGTCACGTTGCTCGATAGCCTGGGCCAGGATCCACGCTTGACTCAGTTCCTGGCGGATCTGCAGGCGCTGGACCGCCAGGGTGGCGCGTTCGCGTTCCACCTTGGCCTCGGCACCGGCGATCTGGGCATCGCGCTTGGCCCGGTTGGGCACCTCCTGCATCAGCGCCAGGCGCTGCATGGTCATGGACTCACGCGTGAGGCTGAAGCGGTCCATGCCGCTGATGGGAAAGTTCTCGATACCGACCGAGAGCTTGGGATCCGGCAGCGTTCCCGCCGCCTGCCGGGTGCTGGTGGCTGCGTCAATCTGCAGCCGCTGGGCCGTGATGCGAGGGCTGTGCTGCTCCGCCAGATCCAAGGCCTCTGCAAAGCCCAGGGCGTGGGCCTGGTTGCCAGCCAAGCCGATGCTGGTCAACAGGACCCCGAGAGCGCCCAGGCGCAGTTGGCGGAGGTTGCGCACCTGTATGCGCTGCGAGATGGAGTGAATGCGCTGGTGCGCAGACAGGCGCTCGCAGGGAGCGCCGAAGGAGATGATGGGCATGGTGGTCCTCGAAATGAAGGGGCACGAAGTCAGACTTGCGCAAACGCTGCAAGGCAGCGCGCAAGGCGTGCACGATCAATTCCGAAAGACCTGATGGGTTAGATAGATGGGGGGAGCGCCCGCTCGACTGTCCAGCTCCGCGTAGACAGCCCGAGGGTCAATGTGGCGCTCGGAGTCCAGGATCACAGGCAGCACATAGGCGACCCAGATGGCGTGCGCCGCGAGCGCCTGCAGATCGAGACCTTGGAGCGAGGGGGAGGACAAACTTTCGCCATCACAATGGGCTCGACACAGCTGAGGATCTTGCTCATCCATGGTACCCGCCATCGCGTGGCAATCGGGCATGGAGGGCATGCCGACGGCATCTTCCATGGCCATGCCCGCTTTTTGCATCAACGTTGCATGGGCTGCGGAGTCCAGCTTTGGACAGGCATAGGCGGCCAACGCGAACTGCATCAGAAGCAATGCCGCGACCAGAACGCTGGCTATCCAGCGTCCTTGGCGCGATACGGTGCTTCTGGCGAAGATCATGGTGCGAATGGTATCCCCAGCGGTGGCCACGGACTTAACCTAGATCAAATCCGTGCAGACCGGCCTTCCTCAGCCCTTGCGAAGCCGCAGGGCGTTGGCAATGACAGACGCCGAGCTCAGACTCATCGCCAGCGCTGCGATCATGGGCGATAGCAGCCATCCGGTGAAGGGGTACAGCAGCCCTGCGGCAAGAGGGATGCCCAGCGCGTTATAGAGGAAGGCAAACATCAGGTTCTGCTTCATGTTGCCCACCGTTGCCTCCGACAGTTCCCGCGCCGTGGAAATCCCTCGCAGATCGCCCTTGACCAAGGTGACCTGTGCGCTGTTCATCGCCACATCGGTGCCAGTACCCATCGCGATCCCCACGTCTGCCTTGGCAAGGGCGGGCGCGTCATTGATCCCGTCACCCGCCATGGCAACAACACGGCCTTCGGCCTGCAGCCGGGACACCAAGGCCAGCTTGTCCGCAGGCTTGACCTCGCCATGAACCTCATCAATCCCCAGCTTTGCCCCCACCGCCTTGGCGGTGGTCATGCCGTCGCCCGTGGCCATGACAATGCGCAGCCCCGCCGCATGCAAGGTCGCCAGCGCTTCCGGCGTGCTGGCCTTGATGGCATCCGAGACCGCAAGCAGGCCTTGAAGCTGGCCATCGGCCGCCAGGTACATCACGCTGGCGCCTGTGGCGCGCAAGGCCTCTGCCTGCGCAAGCAGCGGGTTCGCAGAAACCCCGACCTGCTCCATGAGGACTGTGTTGCCCAGGGCGAGCTGGCGTCCAGCGACCTGTCCGCGCACCCCGATGCCAGACCCGGACTCAAAGTCCTCGGGCTTGTCCAGGGCCAGCCCCTTGGCGCGGGCCGCTTGGACAATGGCATCGGCCAGCGGATGCTCGCTGCCTTGATCCAGACTGGCTGCCAGGCGCAGAACCTCATCCTCGGACAGACCGGGCATGGCAACAACCCGCTCGAAGGAAGGCTTGCCCTCTGTGAGCGTGCCAGTCTTGTCCACGATCAGCGTGTCCACTTTGCGCAGGTTTTCGATGGCAGCGGCGTCCCGGAACAGCACGCCGCTGGTCGCGCCCCGGCCCGTGGCCACCATGATCGACATGGGGGTTGCCAAACCCAGTGCACAGGGACACGCAATGATCAGCACGGCCACAGCATTGACCAGGCCGTAGACCCAGCGTGGCTCCGGACCGAACAGGCCCCACGCGAACAGTGTGAGCAACGCGATACCCACCACGGCCATCACGAAATAGCCCGCCACCTGGTCCGCCATGCGCTGCATGGGAGCCCGTGAGCGCTGTGCCTGCGCAACCATCTGAACGATCTGGGACAGCATGGTGGCGGAGCCCACCCGCTCGGACCGGATCACCAGTGCCCCGTTGGTATTGAGCGTGGCACCGATGACGGCATCGCCAGGCCCCTTGACGATGGGCACCGGCTCGCCAGTGAGCATGGCTTCGTCCACCGCGCTGCTCCCCTCGACCACCACGCCATCCACCGGCACCTTCTCACCGGGACGTACGCGCAAGAGGTCTCCCACATGGACATGGGACAAGGGAACATCACTCTCCTGACCGTTGGCGTCGATACGCCGTGCGGTCTTGGGGGCCAGGCCCAGCAGCGATTTGATGGCGGCCGAGGTCTGCGAGCGTGCCTTCAGCTCCAGCATCTGGCCCAGCAGCGTGAGCGAGATGATGACAGCTGCGGCTTCGAAGTACACCGCCACGCGGCCCATGGCCTGGAACGAGGCTGGAAATACCCCAGGCGCCACGGTGGCAACCACGCTGTAGACAAATGCGGCGCCCGTGCCCAGGCCGATCAAGGTCCACATGTTGGGACTGCGGTTCGCGATGGACTGGGCACCACGCACAAAGAAGGGCCAGCCAGCCCACAGCACGATGGGTACCGTCAGCACCAGCTCAATCCAGCTCTGGGTGGCCATTTCGAACCACTGCAGCCTGTGCCCCACCATGGCCAGAACAGTGACCACCACGGTCAGTGGCAACGTCCACCAGAAGCGATGCCGGAAATCCACGAGTTCGGCGTTTTCTCCCTCATCCAGCGTGGGGAGCATGGGCTCCAGCGTCATGCCGCATTTGGGGCAGTTCCCGGGGTGGTCCTGCTGCACCTCAGGGTGCATGGGGCAGGTGTAGATGGTGCCGGGCTGAGTGGCTTCTGGCTCTCGCGCAACCTTGTCGGTACCGGGAGGCGTGACAGCGTACTTGTCCGGGTCCTCAACAAACTTCGTTTGGCACTTGGCGCTACAGAAGTAGTAGTGCCGCCCCTCATGCTCCGCCGAGTGATGCGATTGTTCCGTCACGTCCATACCGCAGACTGGATCTTTCAGTTTCGTCATGGGCGGCGGTGTATCCCCGTGGACCCCCTCATGATGCTGATGGCCATGGTGGGTGTGATCGTGCGGTTCCGCGTTGGACATGAATGGCCTCCCTGCAAATGTGTTGTGTGCCTGCAAGATTACTTTTTGCTCGAATCGCCTTCGTGAGAGCCGTGCCCCCCGTGCCCATGGAAGAGGTGCATCAACGGGCAAGCCAGCAAGAGCAGATACGGCCAGTAGCCCGCGATGTGCGACCAATGCTCCCTGAGCAAGAAGAATGCCCCGATGAGCGCAAGCATGATCACCGCGCCGATCAATTTGCGGCTGCCTCCGCTGGCGTTGGCAGCTTCTGAATGCCCTGTGGTGTGGTCGTGGTTCATGGCGATCTCCAAGAAGTGGTCATCGAGATGGTGATGGACCTTGGGGGAACGATAAGGGTTTACATGGTGGCAATGTCAAGCATGATCATCATCAATCCTTGACTTGCGTCACATGAATGGCGGTATGTCCAGGCGTTCAACTTTGATCGCAGCAATGCTCCCTTGCCGCCTTCCCTGGACGCTACGGGTGTTGCACCGCCTCGCCGGGGTGCGTCAACGTGTGCGGGTCGAGGGATTGCCGGAAGGAGCTGCAGATCGCGCAGCATCATCCTTGGCAGAGTCACCCGTGAGCATGCGGCCAGCGGCGTCCACCTTGACCATTCCCAGCCTCGGATGACTCCAGTAGCGTGCCGTTTCTTCCCCGACCTGCATCTTGACCGGCGATGCCTGGTCGCGTGCCTCGTTGCCAGCGGAAGCTGCGAAAGCAACTGCACAAGCCATCGACAGCGCCGCGACAACGGCGGGTGCAAAGATCTTTTTGAACATGGTCTTAACCCTCATCATGAGTCATTGAAACGTCAGCCAGGCTGACGGCCCCACGCGGTCCGATGGGCTCGGTGCGCGTCGTGACGAGGGGAAGTTTGGAATACAGCAACACACCAGAAGATGATGGGTCGATGATATTTCTGTAATGCTGGCAGGCGCCGCTTTGGGCGCGCCGTGAAGCGTTTCGGATGCTGAGAAATTTCACTCAGAAAAGTGTCCCTGCACCAAGTTCGCTCGGCGTTGGCTGTTGCTTGGCAAGTCGGCGCCAATCAATAGCGATTTGAGCTACTGTGCGGGCACTCTCATCATCTCGCCCGCTTCTCATCCTGCACAGCAAGAAAGCTGCTTGACGTCCTTGCTGAAGGTCTGCGCCGCGAGCTTGAGTCCCTCGACCATCGTCAAATAGGGGAACAACTGGTCGGCCAGCTCCTGCACTGTCATGCGGTGCCGAATTGCCAGGGCCGCCGTCTGGATCAGTTCGCCAGCTTCCGGCGCGACCGCCTGCACGCCAATCAAGTGCCCGGTGGTATCGGTCACCAGCTTGATAAAACCACGCGTGTCGAAGTTGGCGAGCGCACGTGGCACGTTGTCCAGCGTCAACAGCCGGCTGTCGGTCTCAATGCCGCCATTGCGCGCTCCTGCTTCGGTGTAGCCCACGGTTGCTACTTGTGGATCGGTGAACACCACGGCGGGCATCGCGGTCAGGTCGAGTGCCGCTTCCCCACCGGTCATGTTGATGGCCGCGCGCGTGCCTGCGGTTGCGGCCACATAGACGAATTGAGGCTGGTCGGTGCAATCGCCTGCCGCGTAAATGTTCCGGCCACTGGTGCGCATGCCCTTGTCAACGACGATGCCCCCCTGCGCATTGACTGTGACCCCCGCCGCGTCCAGCGCGAGGCTGTGCGTGTTCGGTGTCCGCCCCGTTGCGACCAGCAGCCTGTCAGCGCGGATATCTCCGTGCCCCGTCGTCAGCACAAATTCACCGTCAACATGCGCGACCTGGCTGGCTTCCCTGTGCTCCAGCACCTCGATGCCTTCGGCACGAAAAGCAGCAGTCATGGCCTCTCCGATGGCCGGGTCCTCCCGGAAAAACAAGGTGCTGCGCGCCAGAATCACTACTTTGCTGCCTAGCCGGGCAAAAGCCTGGGCCAGCTCCAGCGCCACCACCGACGAGCCAATCACAGCCAGCCGTTCGGGAACGGTGGCACTGGCGAGCGCCTCCGTCGAAGTCCAGTAGGGTGACTCTTTCAAACCCGGAATCGGCGGTAGGGCCGGGCTGGCTCCTGTCGCGACCAAACAGCGGTCGAACACCACGATCTGCTCGTCCCCCTCGCTCAAACGGACGACAAGGCTCCGATCGTCCTTGAAACGCGCTTCACCGTGCAACACCGTGATGCCTGGGTTGCCGTCCAGGATGCCTTCGTACTTGGCATGGCGGAGTTCTTCGACACGTGCCTGCTGCTGCGCTAGCAACCGCTCGCGCAGGATCGTCGGCGGTGTGGGTGACATGCCCCCATCGAACGGGCTTTCTCGGCGCAGATGCGCGATATGCGCGGCGCGGATCATGATTTTGGACGGCACACAGCCAATGTTCACACAAGTTCCGCCGATGGTGCCTCGCTCCACCAGCGTGACGTGCGCGCCTTGCTCGACGGCCTTCAGTGCTGCCGCCATAGCGGCTCCACCACTTCCGATCACGGCTATTTGCAGCGGACGCTCGTTGCCACGGCGCTTGTCAGCGCCCCCTGTCCACTGACGCAGCTGATCGAGCGATCCAGCGTGGTTGTGTTTGGGGGGGACATCGGCGAGCATTGCTTTGTAGCCCAGTCTGGCCACAGCGGCAGTCAGAGCATCGGGCAATGTGCCCGGCAGGGTGACAAGTTGGGCAGTGCCTTCGGGGTGGGAGACAAATGCCGACTGTACGCCGGGCACGTCTTCCAAGGCTTTTTTGACGTGTGCCGCACACGAACCGCAGGTCATGCCGGTGATTGTCAGATGGGTCATGCGACAGATCCTTTTTGCTTGTGCGCGCCAGGTAACGGCATCACATGCGCTGCAGTGCAGTTGTCAATGCTTCACCGCTTGACACTGGATGGAAACCCCACCTCTGCGGTTGCCTTGGTCAGCTTCTGCACGCTGGTCTTTGCGTCATCGAAGGTGACAGCTGCGTCGCGCGTCTCAAAGGTCACCTCAACTTCGCTAACGCCTTCGATCTTGGAAAGCGCTTTTTTGACGATGATCGGGCAGGTGGAGCAGGTCATGCCGGGAATGGCCAGCATGACGGTCTGGGTGGCGGCCCACACGGGGACAACGGCCAGGGTGAGCGCCAGGGAGGCAAGTAGTTGTTTCATGAAGAACTCCTGTGATCAATAGAAAAATGGCATGACATAGGGGAACCCGAGCGCGACCACAATCAGTGCGGCCACGCTCCAGAAAATAAGCTTGTAGGCAGCTCGCACCTGGGGAATCGCGCAGATCTCCCCCGGTTTACAGGCTTGCACCGGGCGGTAAATGCGCCGCCAGGCGAAGAACAGCGCCACCAGCGCGACCCCGATGAAGATCGGGCGGTAGGGCTCCAGCGCGGTCAGGTTGCCAATCCATGCCCCGCTGAATCCCAGGGTGATCAGGACCAGCGGTCCGAGGCAGCAAGTCGAGGCAAGGATGGCCGCCAGCCCTCCGGCGAAGAGCGCTGTGCGCCCGTTGTTTGGCTCCGACATGCGCTTGACCTTTCAAAATTGGTTGAATCCCGTAACCTTACTTCCGTAGTCATGTACGGAGTCAAGCGGTATGAAAGCCAATTTGGAGAGTTTTACGATCGGCGCTTTTGCCGAGGCGGCCGGGGTCAATGTAGAGACCATCCGGTTCTATCAGCGCAAGGGATTGTTGCCCGAGCCGGCCAAGCCTCACGGCAGCATCCGCCGCTATGGAGATGCAGATGTGACGCGGGTGCGCTTCGTCAAAGCGGCTCAGCGCCTGGGCTTCAGCCTGGATGCAATAGCCGAGCTGCTGCGGCTAGACGATGGAACTCATTGTGAAGAAGCCAGCGCACTGGCTGAGTCCAAGCTCAAGGATGTGCGCGAGAAGATAGCCGATTTGGCACGCATGGAGTCGGTGCTGTCTGAACTGGTATGCGCATGCCATGCGAGAAAAGGGAATGTCTCCTGCCCGCTGATTGCGTCGCTGCAGGACGGCGGGAGACTCTCGTTGCCGCAATGAGGTGGCCGCAGTGTCGTATGACGCCCAGAACCGACGCGGGGGATGCACTCGGGTTTTAGTGGATTGCAGATTGCTGTCGAAAGCGTAATCAGGAGGTCACCTCCATGTGGGGCGGCAATTTTTAGACTTCTCTCCGTGGTGCAGAAAACGCCACCTGGATGAACCATATCGGGCATCCGGCGCCACAGGAGACCATCATGAAAGTTCGTACCGCAATCCTCGTCGCCAGCCTTGCTGCATCCGCCACCGCCTCTTTCGCAACTTCCGTTTACCACGCAAGCCCAAGCCAGGAGGAAGGCGTGAGCCTGGCCGCCGACCATTTGGGCAATGCGGTGAGCCGCCAAGCGGTCGAAAGCACCGTGCTGGCCGCTCAGAAGGACGGTTCGCTGTACTGGATCAGCCGTGGCTACCCTGCCACTTATCCACTCGTTCCGGGCCCCAAACTGACCAAGACCCGCCAGCAAGTCCTCGATGAGTTGCAGTCAGCCAAGCGCAACCCCGTCGGTCGTGACGGTGTACGGGATATGGGCGGCGAAGCTGGCTGGGTCGATGCCCGCCAACTGCCCTGAACCCTCTCAACGATCACCGGCAACCGCGTGCCCTCCCAAACCGGCCTGCGGTTGCACCTGAACCATTGCCATCTACCCAAAAAGGAAACCCCATCATGAAACTGAAGTCCACCCTCATCGTCCTTTCCCTCATCGCAGCCCCCGCTTTTGCGTCGGACCAAGCGGTCAGCAAGACGCGCGAACAAGTGCTGGCTGAATTGGCGCAGGCTCAGCAAAACGGCGAGATGCTTGCTGCAGGCGACTCGGGGATGACTCTCAAGCAAATCAACCCCGGAGCCTATCGCTCGACTACTTCGACTCAGGCTAGCAAATCCCGCGAGCAAGTGCGGGAAGAATTGGAGCAGGCTATCCGTACGGGTGACATCATGGTGGCCGGTGAATTCGGAGTCAAACGCAATGAGTTGATGTCTGGTCGCTATCCGATCGTGGCAGGCAAGTCGTTGAAGACGCGGGAACAAGTCAAGAGTGAGTTGGCACGCGCCATCCGCGAAGGCGAAATCGTCGCTGTGGGCGAAGACGGCCGCAAGCTCAACGAAATCTATCCTGACCGCTACCACGCTGCGCACCATGCTGCCGTGGCCACCACCTCGGACGAAGTCACCCAGGCCCCTCGGTTCTAAACGGGTTCTCCGGGCGGTCGGCTGCTGATCTGGAGGGGTCTTTCGAAACAGGGCCTCCTCCAATTGGCTCGCCATGCATGTCTGCGGCGCTAGCAGCAAGTGCGTGCGACATCTGCTTTTGCATTGCTCTGGCCTCCGAGCATCAGACTTGCATGTTCATCACATCGGTGTAGGCCTGGACAATGCGGTTGCGGCTCTGAAGAGTGGCCTGAAACGCGATGTTCGACTTGACTCCAGCGAGCATCGTTTCTTCAAGACTGACCGTGGGATTGCCGAATGTGACCTCGCGGCTTAGGCGACCAGACTCACTCTGCAACTGGCTTGTGGTTGAAAGCGCCTGCTTCATCGCGTCCAGAAAACCGCCTCCCTGGATGCTCGGTGCTTTGGGCACAGAGTTTCCCAGCGAACTGACAGGCAATAGTGCATCCAATGGCTTTGTCGTGACGTTCATGCCGAGGCTTTCTGGGGCGAAGAGTTTGCGAAGTTCTGCCTCGAAATCTGTACCGAGGCAACGCCCAATCGTAGAGATTGGAGTTCGATCTGTAGCTTTCGCAACGCAAGGCGCCACCCGTCAATCCCGCCGTTCGGGATAACAGAAACTTCATCTTGCCGACATCGCCGTGGGTCGCCGCATCCCTGGGGCCCAAAGAGCCGAGCGCAGCGAAGCGCGCCGCACGAAATAGCCGTGGCTCACAGCCGCTGCGAAATCTCCAGCAACGGCTTGATGCTGGACCCAAAGCGGCTCATGGAGGCATGGTTCTGCTCCAGCTGGCTGTAAGGCAAGTACCGGATTCCCAGCTCCGACACCCTGGAGAAGGCAGGCCTTTGAAGTTGCTCAGCGACCTTGTCTCTGCGATTGTCTGGAGCCACCAGAAACAGGGCGCAGTTGCCTGCAACCGGCGTGCCCAGGGCCAGATCGAGCATGCGTACGATGCCCGAATAGATGGACGTGGTGTGTTCGACTTCGAATGCGGCGGCGAATTGCGAGGTCTGGGGATCAACCCATACAACATCGATCAGTCGCACGGACTCCAGTCCTCGGTCCAGGCTGGCGGGCAACTGCGCCATGCATCCATCTCCCAGCAACCCCCCGCCATAGGCGCGGCCCCGGTCGTTGGACGCGATCCAGACCTCAAATCCGAGCGCCTTGCCCAGGTCGCGCAGCGAGGCCTGGACACCCGTGTGGGTCGCATCACTCTCGGTCGCTTGGGACAGTTCCCGTTGCAATGCGGTGGATTCCTGGCGCACACGTTCAAGGTCTTCTTGCCAGAGAGCTGTCGCCGCTGCATCCATTGCTTGTGGCGGCGCTGCATATCGGCCACTGCCAATGTCAAACATGAGTCCTGCAATCGCGCCCAGATCATTCGACAGTTTCAGCCGGTACTGCGCGTTCAGGCGCAGCAAGCCCTCCCGCATGGAGAGATAGTGCTCCCAGCGCCCGAGCTTCACGCGCCCCCCGGTCACCGCGTTGAACCCGTTGACGATGGCCGTGTTGAAGGGAGAGACCAGCGTTGGGTGGATGAAATACAGCAAGTTGGCGACTGCTGGGCCCAAGCCTTTGATGCCAATTGCATCAATGCGCTGTATGGCGGCCACCACGTCTTCTGCGCAGTCGCAGTGATCGCAAGTGTGAAGAAGATCTGCGAAGGCGAGCTGGTTGCTCGCATTCTCGTAGATATCCGGAATCCGCAGCTTGGGTTTCCAGAGGAAAGCGTGGTCCGCACCCTTGAAGATCTGGCGCTGCTCCGCCACGGACCCGACGATTGTCTCCAGCGAGGAGCCTCGGTAGGCGTTGCCAAACGTTCCGGCCCGGATGTCCTCCACCACTTGCGCAATGCCTCGGCGAATGGAGCGGAAGTTCTTGATCCGCTGATCCCACAAGAACCAGGTGTTGTAGGTGCTGCTCGGGTCTGCCTTCCAGCAGTCTATGAGAGTTTCCAAAGGGTCATGCATCTGTCGTGAGGTGCTTGCCAATGCTCTGTGCACTGGGGAAATACATCGAAAAACAAGTCCTGCCATCCGCCGAACTCACAGAAATCCGTCCCCGGTGTGCGTGAACAATCGCCTGGGTAATGGACAAGCCCAACCCCGCTCCGTCCGAGTCCAGCTGCTTGCGCGACTTGTCCGCCCTAAAGAAGCGGTCGAACAGGCGGGGGATCATCTGCGCCTCGATGGAAGGTCCAGTGTTGACGACGTCCACGGTGGTTCCGTGCAGGCCCCCCTGGATGTCCACGACCACCAGCTCGCCTGGTGGGGTGTAGCGAATGGCGTTGGACAGGAGATTGCTGAGCGCCCGGCGCAACATCAACCGGTCGCCTGTGATCTCCGCCGTCCCGATCAATTGCAGTCGGACTTGCTTCTCTTCTGCCAAGGCCTCGTAGAAGTCAAACAAAGCCTGAGCTTCATCATGGACCGCGATTCTTTCCGTGCTGGGAAGAATGAGACCGTGGTCAGCCTTGGCCAGGAACAACATGTCAGCCACCATGCGGGCCAGGCGCTGGTACTCCTCGGCGTTGGAGGCCAGTATGTCCTGGTACTCCTCAGAGGAGCGAGCCTGGCTGAGTGTGACCTGCGTCTGTGTCATCAGATTGTTGATCGGCGTACGCAGCTCGTGAGCCAGGTCCGAAGAAAACTCGGACAGGCGGTCGAACTCCTCCTTCAAGCGCCGGAGCATCTCGTTGAGGGTGGTCGCCAGGTCGGCCATCTCCACCGGAAACTCCTGGGTTGGCATCCGCTCGTCCAGTCGCTGTGCCGTGATGGCCATGGCGCGGGACCGCATGGCGCGAAGGGGGGCCAAGCCATTCTTTGCGGCCCACCAGCCCAGGATCCCAGCCACCAGCGTTGCCAATGCCACGTAGCTCACAAGTACCCAAATCAATTCGTACATGAAGTGCTTGTGGTGAGCAATGTCCACGGCCACCCAGACCTGCAGCGGCGGCTCTGCGGAATCAGGCAGCGTCACGGCTTCGGACATTCCCCGGTACTCACGGTCCTTGATTCGCCACGAGGCGACCCCCAAGCGGGAATGCTGGGTCCGCACGCTCAAGTCCGCAGGAAACTCAAAGTCTTCCGTCGAGTACAGCGATTGACCATTGCGAAGCACGGTGACGAAGAGGCCCTCATGGCTGTGCAAAACGTCATCCAGCCGCGTCTTCAGATCCTGCGGCGACTTCGATTTGCCGATGACCTCACGCGTCAGGTGAACCTTGTCACGCAGTGCATCGCGGTCAAGCTCCACGAAATGCCGGTCAATGGAAATCGCCACGAGAGTTCCCAGTCCAATTAGCACCAGCCCGGAAGCCAAAGTAAAAAAGACCGTCAGCCGTGTCGTGAGCGAGTACCGGGCTTTCACGCACGCTCCTGCGGCGCTTCAAGCACATACCCCATGCCTCGCACCGTCTGGATCAGCTTGGCGTCATAGGCATCGTCAATCTTGGCCCGAAGCCTGCGCATCGCCACCTCGATCACGTTGGAATCGCTGTCGAAATTCATATCCCACACCTGCGACGCGATCAGAGAGCGCGGCAGAACTTCCCCTTGGCGGCGCATCAGCAGCTCCAGGAGTCCGAACTCCTTGGCCGTGAGGTCGATGCGTTTGCCAGATCTGCTGACTCGCCGCCGCAAGAGGTCTAGTTCTAGATCGGCCACCTGGAGGACCGTCACCTCGGTGCCATTGCGACCACGCCTGAGGATGGTGCGCGCTCGCGCCAATAGCTCGGCAAAGGAAAACGGTTTGACCAGGTAGTCGTCCGCCCCCAGTTCCAACCCTTTGATCCGGTCTTGCACCTGATCCTTGGCCGTGAGAAACAGTACGGGCATCTCCAGGCCCCGGCGACGCAGATTGGTGAGCACCTGCCAGCCATCCATCCCAGGAAGCATCACATCCAGGATCACCAGGTCGTAGTCACCTTCCTGGGCCAGATGCAGGCCATCGACTCCGTTGTGAACCAGATCGGCGTTGAACCCTGCCTCACGCAAGCCTTGGCGCAAGTATTCGCCGGTTTTGATTTCATCCTCGACGATCAATATCTTCACGGGATCTCCCTGTCTGCGAATGGCGGCAAGTGTGCCCTCAGATCGCTGGCTTTCTTCCAGATGACAAAGATGTAATGAAGCCGTTATGTCGGCGGAAGCCTTGGGATCACACAATGCGTTGCATCAAGAACGCATGGTGAACCTATGAAAATTTCCTGGCTTTCACGACCTATATCAACCCCCTGGCTAGCCGCCGCGCTAATAGCGCCGTCCCTGGCTCTGGCTCAGATGCCAGAGGGCGAATCCGCCAAGGTGGACTATCAGCTTTCGTACCGATCAGCCCTCTCGGGCTACGAAGCCTACAAAGAGCAATCCGTCCAGCCCTGGAAAGCGGCCAATGACAAGGTGGGCGAGATCGGAGGCTGGCGCACCTATGCCAAGGAAATTCGCCAGACGGCACCCACAACCGGCCAGGACCAACCCGCGCAGGGCCATGACGCACACCACGGGGGCAAACAATGAACCGCCCCTTGCACACGCCCCGCGCCAAACTCGTGATCGCCGTGGCCGCAGTGGCGGTCTTGTCTGGTTGCGCCAGCGTGAATCTGGAGCAGAACCTCACCAGCGCCAATACAGCCGCAAGCGGTTTCACGGACGGCCAGCTTACCTTGGCCCGGGACCAGAGCGAGCGGGACGCCTTGCGCCAGCGCGCTTCGGATCTGCTGGCCAAGCCGCTCAGTCAGAAGGATGCCGTTCAACTCGCACTCGTCAATAGCCCATCCCTGCAGGCCATCGTGGCTCAAAACTGGGCGGACGCTTCCACGGCAGCCCAGTCCGGCCGCATCGCCAACCCCATCCTGAGCCTGGAGCGCGTTCGCCTGGGCAGCGAGACGGAGATCGGCCGCCTCCTGTCCTTCGGGCTGCTGGACCTGCTGACCTTGCCGACGCGCAAAGGCATCGCCGAGCAGCGCATCAAGCAGACCCAGTTGCGCCTGAGCAGCGAGGTAGTGGACCAAGTCACGCAGGTACGTCAGGCATGGGTACGCGCCGTTGCCGCGCAACAAACGCTGGCCTACACCCAACAGGTCGTCGCCAGCGCCCAAGCCAGTGCCGAACTGGCCAAGCGCATGCAGGCGGTGGGCAATTTCAACAAGCTTGACCGTGCACGCCAGCAAGCGTTCTATGCCGACACAGCGACCCAGCTGGCCAGTGCCCAGCACCAAGTCACGGCAGCCCGTGAGGAACTGGTCCGGCTGCTGGGTCTGGACGACAGCCAAGCCCAACAGCTCAAGTTGCCTGAGCGCCTGCCCACACTGCCCAAGGAGCCGCTGTCTGCATCGGACGCGGGCCGCCAAGCGTCTAAGGGGCGGCTGGATCTGCAGATCGCGAAGGCTGACTACGACGCAGCTGCACGCGCGCAAGGCTGGAACAGGATCACGACCTTCACAGACATCGAGTTGGGCGTGCGGCGCGACTCTGTCTTTGATGCCGCCGAGAACACCCACTCCACGCGACGCGGCTTCGAGATCAGCCTGCAGCTGCCGATCTTCGACTGGGGTGGAATGCGGCGCGACGCCATGAATGCGCAGACCCTGGCTGCGGCCAACCGCCTGGAAGCAACCGCACGCGCGGCGGGTTCGAACCTTAGGGAGAGCTACTCCGCGTACCGCACTGCATATGACATCGCGCGTCACCACCGCGACGAGGTGATTCCCCTGCGAAAAACCATCTCCGAAGAAAACCAGCTTCGCTACAACGGGATGCTGATCAGCGTTTTCGAGTTGCTTGCCGACTCCCGCGACCAGGTGAACTCGGTGATGGCGGCCCTGAACGCCGAACAGCAGTTCTGGCTGGCGGACGCCGCCCTTCAGGCCTCTCTCATCGGCAAGCCCACCAGCGCTGGCGTCTCGGGCGGTGGCGCAGCCGCTGCCGAAGCCGGTGCAGGCCACTGATCCCCTCAAGGAAACCAACATGAATTCAAGAAGAGATTTTTTCCGGTTTGCTGGCATTGCCGGAGGGGCCGTGGCCGCAGCGAGTGTGAGCCGCGTGGCAATGGCCGCACTGCCAGAACCCGTGTACCAGACAAGCGCAGACACCATGGCGCCGCTGGTGCCCAACTCCGGGCGCCCCTACAACCCGGTGGTCACGCTCAACGGCTGGACGCTGCCCTGGCGCATGAACCAGGGGGTCAAGGAGTTCCACCTGGTGGCAGAACCCGTCGTGCGCGAAATGGCCCCTGGCTTCAAGGCCCACCTTTGGGGATACAACGGCCAGAGTCCTGGTCCCACCATCGAAGTGGTGGAAGGCGACCGCGTTCGCATTTTTGTGACCAACAAGCTGCCCGAGCACACCAGCATCCACTGGCATGGACAGCGTTTGCCCAATGGCATGGACGGTGTGGCGGGATTGAACCAGCCCGCAATCCAGTCGGGCAAGACCTTCGTCTACGAATTCGTGGCGCGCCGTCCAGGTACCTTCATGTACCACCCGCACGCCGATGAGATGACCCAGATGGCCATGGGCATGATGGGCTTTTGGATCACGCATCCAAAGACCAAGCATCCGCTGATTGATGAAGTGAATCGAGACTTTTGCTTCCTGCTCAGTGCCTACGACATTGAGCCCGGGGCCGCTACGCCGAAGGTCGCGGAAATGCTGAATTTCAATTTATGGACTTGGAACAGCCGCATCTTTCCTGGCATCGACTCCTTGAACGTCCGGCTCAATGACAAGGTGCGTATTCGCATCGGCAATCTCACCATGACCAACCACCCCATGCACTTGCACGGTCACGAGTTTTTGGTGACGGGCACGGATGGTGGTCCTACACCCAAGAGCACCCGTCTCTATGAAGTGACCACCGACGTGGCCGTGGGCCAGATGCGCCAGATCGAGTTCCTCGCGGACGAAGAAGGTGACTGGGCATTCCACTGCCACAAGAGCCACCACACCATGAATGCAATGGGTCACGACATTCCCACCATGATTGGCGTAGACCACCGGGGCGTGGCCAAGAAGATCAACAACCTGATCCCCGACTACATGGTCATGGGCGAACGGGGCATGGCGGACATGACCGAGATGGAGATGCCCATCCCGGACAACACCATTCCCATGATGACCGGGGAAGGCCCGTTCGGGTCGGTCGAAATGGGCGGGATGTTCAGCGTCGTCAAAGTACGCCGCGACCAGAAACCGGGCGACTACAAAAATCCGGGTTGGTACAAGAACCCAGAGGGCACGGTGGCGTACGAGTACACCGGCCCGATGGCGGAGCCTGCCCGCTTCAAGGCCGAGGGCGGCCAATCCATGCCCCGCAAAGAGAAGTCCAGTTCGGACACTGTCGTCAAGGTCAAAAAGCCGTCTTCGCACAGCGGCCACTGATCGCCTCCTTTCCTCATCCACAACCCAAGGTAACTATGAAACGCACTCTTTCCCTGATCGCCGCCTCCGCCCTGGTGGCCCTGTCCTTCAACAGCTTTGCGGGCGGTACCCACAGCGGCGGTCACGGCCATGGAAGCGAGGAGTCAGCCATCGGCGAACCAGGCAAAGCCTCCAAAGTCAGTCGCACAATCAACGTGGACATGGCTGACACCATGCGCTTCACGCCCGCCGCGATCTCCGTCAAGCAGGGCGAAACGGTCAAGTTCGTGATCAAGAACAGTGGCCAGGTCAAGCATGAGTTCAGCCTGGGCACCGATGCCGAACTCAAGGAGCACTACGAGACGATGAAGAAGTTCCCGGACATGGAGCATGACGAGCCCAGCAAGGTGTCGCTGGCCCCCGGCAAGCAAGGCGAAATCATCTGGCAGTTCACCAAGGCTGGCGAAGTGAAGTTCGCCTGCCTGTACCCAGGCCACTACGACGCAGGCATGAAGGGCCAGGTCACGGTGGTCAAGAAGTAATCGGGGAATCCCTGCACGCAATTGAACAAGGAGCTCGTATGAAAAACGCAAACACTTTATTGATCGGCGCTATGTTGTCGCTGGTCACTCTCATGCCGCTGTCGGCCGTGGCGCAGGCCGCTGGAGACGCCGGAAAAGCCGCATCCACGACCGCAGCCTCCATGACCGATGGAGAGGTGCGCAAGATCGACAAGGACGCCGGCAAGATCACCATCAAGCATGGCGACATCAAGCACTTGGAGATGCCGGGGATGACCATGGTGTTTGCTGCCAAGGACAAGGCCCTGCTCGACAAGACGCAGGTCGGCGACAAGATCCGTTTCATGGTGATCAACGAGGGCGGAAAGATGGTCGTCACCGCCATCGAGCCTGCCAAGTAAGCACAAGGAGTGCCTCGCCGCGCCCTCAAGAAAGGGGGCGCTCTTCTGTTCGCACGTCAACCTACCAAGGAAAAATCATGAAAACTCTCCTTATCGCCCTGGCCATGACCGCCGCATCGTCCGCATTCGCTGCTGGCGACACCCAAGAGGCCACGCCCTA
The DNA here is from genome assembly GCF_058793595.1 of Acidovorax sp. GW835-FHT14G06. NCBI lineage: Bacteria > Pseudomonadati > Pseudomonadota > Betaproteobacteria > Burkholderiales > Comamonadaceae > Acidovorax > Acidovorax sp. GW835-FHT14G06. The sequence continues at coordinate 33,806 of NZ_JBXAGA010000017.1, read as the reverse complement.
CACCAACTCCAAGGCGCAAGCGCATGGCGAGGAACACAAAAAGGCCCGTCCTGCGACCGGTGTGAAGCGGACCAAGGATGGCAGTACGGCGCGGGGTGAAGGCTCTGGCATCGCCGACACCAGCAAGGCCGAAGCCCGTGGTCAGGAAAAGGCCAATGCGCGGGAAGCCATGCCGCACAAGGAAGCCACTCCGGGCTCCACGCCCAAGTAGTTCCGAGACAGAGAGGTGGCAAAAAAGTAGCAACCGCCCAAAGACCTCAGGCCGACCATCGCTGCGTCAAGGCGATGGTCGGCGGCTCCAAGGCGGTTTCAATACCCACCGCGATGAACGTGTGCCGGAGCAGATCTTTTGCGGTACGGACGCGTAGTCAAGAGGGCGGGTAGCCCGCCTCGGTGAGCGCTTCCGCAAGCGTCAGACGGTCTTCAGCACTCTGCACCGTAACCAAGCGCTTGGACATGTCCACCTGCACCTTGCAGCCAGGATCCACCATCTGCAGTGTCTGGTTCACCATCCCTGCGCAGTGCCCGCAGGTCATGTCGGGAAGCTGGAATTCATGCATTTACTTCTCGTGGCAAAGAGTTGAGAGGAGTGCAGTCTCGGACTTGCCACAGTGGCAAGGTCAACCACTTTTTTCTCCATGGCACAGACAGGCCTCACCATGGGCTGCCGCGACAAGCTCGTTAAGAATTCCACAGCTCTGATGCGCATGCTCTCCACTGCATGCTGAGCGCAGCTGCAGCAGTTGCTTTTCCAACGCCATCATGCTGATGATGCGAGCGCGCAGCCGACTTAGCTGGTCATCGATCAAATGGTTGACGTCTGCGCACGCCTCTTGCGGGGCATCCAATGCACCCAATAAGCTCTTTATGTCAGCCAGCGGGATGTCCAGCGCCCTGCAGTGCCGCACAAACGACAACCGCTCCAGGTGGGCCGGAGCGTAGTTGCGATAGCCATTGGCCAGCCGCGCGGGTAGAGGCAAGAGGCCTTCCTTTTCGTAAAAACGGATCGTTTCGGCATCAACGCCTGTTGCGGCGGCCAGTTCCTTGATCTGCATGTTGAGAGCTGGATATTGGGAAGTCTTGACACTGTAGCGACTCCAAGGTTTCCAATCGAGGCATCAAGGAGAGAAATTTATGAAATCCTGCTGCGACGAAGCACAAAAACCAACCTCCCAGGACCCATGCTGCGCTCCAGCCGCTCCCGTCTCTACTCAGCTTGATTCCTGTTGCGCCAGCCCGGTTGCGGCCTCTCCAGATACTTGCTGTACCCCACATTCGCTAGCAACCGCAGCGCCTTCGTTTGCAAATGGGCGTGGCCCCCAGGGAGCCATGTTCCGCATCGAGGCCATGGACTGCGCAGCCGAAGAAAGTGAGATCCGCCGCGCGCTGAAGTCAATTGCCGGGGTGCGCGGCCTGGGGTTTCAGCTCGGCGCACGCACGCTGACCATTGACGCCCCTGATGCTGTGATTCCTCAAGCCTTGGCGGCCATTCGCAAGGCAGGGTTCGACCCGCAGCCCGTGGCAACCGCTGCGGCAACGGGCGAAGCCCCTGGGCGGGCCTCCACCACCGACGAACTCGGGCGTATGGGGTTGGCGCTGGGCCTGGCCGTCTGCGCCGAAGCCGTGGCCTTCTTCTCTCCAGACACGCTGGCCTTCAAGGGCATTGGCATGGCCCTGGCGGCGGCGGCCATCTGGCTGGCGGGCTTTTCCACCTACCGCAAGGGGTTTGCCGCCTTGCTGCAGGGACGGCTGAACATCAATGCGCTGATGACGGTGGCCGTGACCGGCGCGTTTCTCATTGGCCAATGGCCAGAAGCCGCCATGGTGATGGCCCTCTATGCCATTGCTGAATTGATCGAAGGCCGCGCGGTAGACCGTGCACGCAATGCCATCAAGAGCCTGTTGGATCTCACGCCCGAGACGGCCGAAGTACGCCAGCCTGACGGCAGCTGGAAATCGGTGGCCGCTGCACAGGTTCCCGTCAACGCCATCGTCCGGGTCAGGCCGGGCGAGCGCATGCCGCTGGACGGCACGGTGGCCGTTGGGACCAGCGCAGTCAACCAGGCGCCGGTCACGGGAGAGAGCATTCCGGTGGACAAGGTTCCTGGAGATCCCGTGTTTGCTGGCACCATCAACGAAACAGGCACCCTGGAGGTGATGGTCACGGCAGAGGCCAGCAACACCACCTTGGCCCGCATCATTCACTCGGTGGAACAGGCGCAGGGCTCACGCGCCCCCACACAGCAGTTCGTGGACCGGTTTGCTGCCATTTACACCCCGGCTGTGTTCATCATGGCCGTTCTTGTGGCGACGCTCACTCCGGTCTTTATGGACCTGACGTGGGTGGATGCCGTCTACAAGGCTCTGGTACTGCTGGTCATCGCCTGCCCCTGTGCGCTGGTGATCGCAACGCCGGTGACGGTGGTCAGTGGTCTGGCTTCTGCGGCCCGGCGTGGCATCCTCATCAAGGGCGGGGTTTACCTGGAAGACGCGCACAAACTCAAGGCCATTGCGCTCGACAAGACCGGCACGATCACGGAAGGAAAACCCAAACTGGTGGCCCAGCACGTGCTGGCCAGAACGTATCCCGAAACCCAGATTCTGGGCTGGGCGGCGGACCTGGCCGGTCACTCTGACCACCCCGTGTCCAAGGCCATCGCGCAAGGACTGTCTGCTGGCCAGGGCATCGTGGCAGGCTTCACGGCCCTTGCCGGACGTGGTGTGGAAGCCCAGCTTGATGGCCAACCCCTGATTCTCGGGAATCACCGGCTCATCGAGGAACGGGGTCTTTGCAGCCCCGCCATTGAGGCGCTGCTACAGGCACAGGAATCGCAGGGCCGCACGGTGACCCTTCTGGCCAGTCAATCGGAGGTTCTTGCCATCTTTGCGGTGGCCGACACCATCAAGGACAGCTCACGGGAGGCCATCGCCCAGCTACACGCGCTGGGAATCGCCTCGGTCATGCTGACCGGAGACAACCAAGCCACGGCAGAGACCATCGCCAAACAGGCGGGCATCGACCAGGCGCATGGAAACCTGCTGCCAGAAGACAAGCTGTCGGCCATTGAGCAGATGCAGGCCCAGTACGGTGCCACGGCGATGACGGGGGATGGCATCAATGACGCACCTGCGCTGGCACGCGCCGACATCGGCCTTGCCATGGGTGCAGCAGGAACCGACACGGCCATGGAGGCTGCGGACATCGTCATCATGAATGACGATCTGCGCCGCATCCCCGAAGTCATCCAGCTCTCCAGGCGCACGCGGGGCATCCTTCTTCAGAACATCGTGCTGGCGCTGGGTATCAAGACGGTGTTCTTGGTGCTTGCGGTCTTTGGGAACGCGTCGATGTGGATGGCGGTTTTTGCGGACATGGGGGCCAGCCTCCTGGTGGTTGGCAATGGGCTGAGGCTGCTGCGCGGCACGCGCGCTCACGCGGTCCGCGCTGTTGGTTAGATCTAGCGGGTTCAGTGAACGTGCTGATGGTGCACGTCAGGAGCATGGGGATGGGCGTGGGTCACAGGCTCATGGGTGTGCTTGTGGCTGTGGCTGCCAGTTGGCATTACTACGTGCACATGTGCATGGTGCCCATCGTCGTGCCGGTGAGCATGCTCATGCTCCAGCACTTCGTGCGTGTGCTCGTGTCCATGGCTTTCCGCCAGATGGAGCATTACTCCCGCCAACATGAACACTCCACCCAAGAGCATAAACCACCCCGCAGAGCGTTCCCCGAAACCGAAGGCCACGGCAGCACCAATGAAGGGCGCGAAGGCGAACACCGAGCCCGTCCGCGCCGCACCAAATGCCCGCTGGGCCAGGAGGTAACAGCGCAGACTCAGGCCGTAACCAGTGGCTCCAACGGCGAGAAGTCCCAGTGCTGCGGACAGGGAAGGCAAAGGCTCCCCAGTCGAAACAGCCAATGCAGCCGTCGCTGCGGCCCCCAGGGTGGCCTTGGCCATCACCACCTGGCTGGGGTCGCGCTCAGCCAGCCCACGGGACAAGGTGTTGTCCACCCCCCAGGCGACCGTGGCCAGCAGCACGGCAAGCAGCCCCAGCAACTGCACGCCTCCTTGCAGGCCTTGGTCCAGAACGAGCGCCATTCCTCCTGCGAGCAGCAACAGCATGGCGGCCCACACGCGGCGGTCCATGGTTTCGCTGTACAGCCACCATGCCAGCGTGGCGGTGAACAGCGCTTCCAGAGTGAGCATGAGCGACGCGCTGGCTCCGCTCGTGTGCTGCAGGCCCCAGGCCAGGGCCACCGGCCCCAGCGCGGCGCCAAAGCCAGCCATCGCCAGAAGGCGCGGAATGTCGGACCTCTGCACTCGCGCTTCATGCGCAGCAGTCCGCAGCGACAGTGCCCCGATCAGGGCCGCTCCTAAGTACAGCAGCGCTGCGGTCGTGAAGGCCCCGAGCCCTGCGCCCAGCCTCTGTACCGCGGGCGTGCTGATGCCGAAGAGTACCGCCGCCAGCAGGGCGAGAAAGCCACCGCGCAAGGCGGGAAGATGCAAAGGGTCACGCTTCATAGGTGAGGGATTTGAGCACGACATCGGAGTCTGGTAATCCCCAGAACTGGACAAGGCAAGGGGTTCAAAGACGGAAATAGCTGACTCGACGAGAAGTGGAAGGTCTGCTTTCGAAGAAAGCGGCCAACGACATTGTCAGACTGAGCGACGGCAACCAGCCTGAAGCAGCCGTATTGACCATTTTTCAGCTGCATTCGTTCGCTTCATCCCATCCAAAGAAATCACCTCCCACTGGAAGCCCTCGCTTCTTATCTTGTGTGGGACGACCATCAGCGCCACCCCCCGAGCTGCGTTCACATCTGCTCAGACCAAAAAAAGAAGCCACAATAAAAAAGGGACCAGGCCACAGCCTAGTCCCCTTCAACAAGTAGTGGCCAACGCCACATTCGCCAGGCCTCACCCCAGCCTGCACAACTCCATGTTTACCTTGACGAGCTCTGACTCGTGAACCCACCCGAGGGTGGAGTTCGGACCAAACTCGGCGTCATGGACTCCCTTCAACTGCACCCACTCCTGAAACCGCCCCACCACCCGCAAGGTAAAGCCCTTCATCAGGATCATCTTGGGCTTGGTGTCCTCGTACGGCACAGCAGTCTCAAATACCCGCGTGCCTACAAACACCGTACGGTTCTTCACCTCCTTGCTCAGCGGCCGCACGCAAGCCGAAGTCTCCGGCTGTGGTGACTGCGCCCATGCGCCTTGCACCAACAACGCACACAAAAGGCTGCCAGCTAACAATAGGGCAGGGCAGGTAACTCCCTGGAGGTGCCTAGGAATTGCATTCGTTCCAACATCTTGAACCTGCTTATTTTTTGTTGTCTTCATTGCATATCTCCTTTCCGCGCCAGATCAGCGCCCGTGTTTCTCAACACACTCGATCAAAGCCTTCGCAAAATCTGCCTGCAGGGTCTGCAGCGGAATCCCGCCCCGGCTCTCCGCAAACTCATCCAGGTTCTTGAGGTCGTAGCGCTCGCCCATCTTGTCCACCGCGCACTGACAGGTCTTCTTGCTGCTGCCCCCATCAGTGCAGCCCTTGACCATCATTCGTTCCGTCTTGGAGCCAGAACACCCCACCAAAGCCAGCGCGGCACCCAACGTGAGTGCTGTGATCACACCCCTGGACCCACGGATCCAGCTCTGCAGACCCACTGGCTGCGCCCCCGTCATTCCGAATCGCATAACCTCTCCTTGTGTAAAAAAACGCACGCCCAGTCCTCCAGGCGCGCTCATCGTTCTGTTCCCAACTCAAAGCCCCTCACCGCTTGCCGCTGTTGGCCATCCCAATCAGCAACCACAGCGCCAAAATTCCCAGCCCAGACCAGAAGCCCAGCGAGGCAAAGAACAGGTAGACCATCAAACACACCAAAATCACCTGTGCCAAAAACGCCATGGCGCTTGCTCCTTTCCAGCCTTAACTGGCCATCACAAACGCCACCATGGCAACAATCAGCAAGCCACCGATGAACTTGCCCAGACCTGGCAAGACCACCACCGGCCACACCAAGCCTTGACCCAGGTGGTACGCAAAACTCCGATAGGGCTCATCCCCCCAGTTGTTGGCATAGACCGCATACAGCAGCCCGATCAAGAAATACCCCACCAACACCCAACGACCCCAAGCAACCCGCTTCATGGCAATTCCTCCTAAAGTTGAAGCACTTAAAAATCCCCGTTCTCACATGGAGGAGCTTCATAAGTGAAGCAAACTCCGTAGATGCAAAGAAGGCAAAACCGCATCCTCCCGCGGTGTCTGCCAAACCCACGCCCCCGACCCATCTGCCCGACCCGGGCAACGTGCGCGAAATCCTCGCGTACTGGATTCGGCTACTGCGTGTAGAAAAAGGCTGGTCCCAAGAGCGCCTGGCCCACGAGTGCGAACTCGACCGCACCTACGTCTCAGCGGTCGAGCGCTGCCGCTGGAACATCGCCCTGGCCAACATCGAGCGCCTGGCTCAGGCCCTGGGCGTGGAGCCCTGGACCCTGCTCAAACCCCCAGAGCAAGCGATCAAGCCCGCACGCAAAGCTGCCCGAAAGACCCCCGCCAAAGCTTGAGCCTGCGGCCAAACGCAAAGGTACAAGCTCCTTCATTGCGAAGGCACCGGCTTACCGTCCAGCGTGAGTGCCCCCTGCTGGTACACAAACTCCACCATCTTCAGAGCCGCCTTACGCTGCTCTTCCTCTGGCTCAAACGGCCCTGCAAACCCCAGCATCCGGATGGACAACCTGGGTGCCTGGTTCCGCTTCTCCTCGACCACGGCAAACACCCGGTCTGAGCAGGACCCAAACTTCGGCGACACCTGTACCCCCTGGGCGGATACCGCCAGGAGCTGAAACAGGGCAGGGCAGGCGGTCCCCGATCCGCTTTGCAGCAACAGCACATCTTCTGCACCCACCGGCGCATGGCGCACGATGCGCACGGATTCCTCCTGAGGCGATAGAACGGTTTGCCCGTTTAAAACAACCGAAGAATCTCCCTCCTGCACAGCCACAACCCCAAACCGGGTCTTGACCTGCATCTCAGGCTCCTCCAGCGCAGACTCCACGCGGGCATCTCCCGCGTCAATCATCCCCAGCCAAGCCGACGGCGAAACACTGAACCCCAACTCACCCAAGACCTTGGTGGCCGGTGCCTGACTGTCCAGCGGCCTGGCCCGCACCCCCTCGACCAGACACGGCATGTTCTGCACACACTGCGACAAAAGCCGCTGGCCCAGAGCACTCTTTGGATCGAACACAAACGCCACCAGATCCCCCGTCTCTGGGCTGACCTCGAACACGGCCCCCTGTTCCCCCCGGCGATCCAGCACCCCAGCGATCTCCAGAAACCCCGAAACCGTCTGCACCGGCAACTCCGGCGCTTGCACTTCGGCCTCCTTGCGCTGGCAACCGCCCAGCGACCCAGCTAGGCCCAACACCGCTAACGAAACAACCACCAGGCTTGGCGCAAGCCGCACCCTTCTTCTCATGGACTGCATAAAACTCCCTCTCTGTTAGTAAATGATATGTGATGCAAATACATCAATTGAACGCCAACCAAAGACCATCGGTTGACCGATTGCTGAACGGGCAGGGATGGGGAAGTGGCTGCGAGATCTTTGCCGCAGCTCAGCCGCTACCGTGTGAGATGTTCCATATGGAGCGAGAACATCCCTGCCCGTGACCAGCTTCCCCCGTGGACCTGCACAAACTCCGTTGCCTTGGTACGATCCCAAGCGCACGCAACGAAGACCCCCACCAAGAACAGATCCCCTGAGTGAAGAACCTGAGCGCCTCCATCTCGATGAACCCGTCCACCGCCAGGAACTGCTGCGGCTACTGCCGGGCCACCAGCTACCACCGCGTGCTCGCACGCGATGACGCCGGAGTCATGCGCTACACCGAAGCCCTGCGTTGCACCGGTTGCGGCCGGGAATACGCCAACCTGCAGGTATGGCGCCAGGGCGACACCCAAGACGCCACGACTCCCCCCGTTGCAACTGCCAACTGAGCATTCCTGGGCTCCGGTTCGCGTAGAGTGCTTCCTGTGTCTAAAAGGTCCTCCTTGGACCCAATCACAACACCCCAGCACTCACTCCCAACGCACCCCCATGCCCAGCTACGCCGAACTCCTCGCCCAGAAAAAACTCCTCGACGAACAAATCGCCAACGCCAAGAAGGCCGAGTCCGAACAGGCCCTCCAAACCGTCCTGCAACTCGTTCAGGAATTCGGCTTCACGGCCCAACAGGTCTTCCCCTGGAAGCCCCAGCCCAAGAAGGTCGCTGCCAAGTACCGGGACCCCGACACCGGTGCCACCTGGTCCGGCCGAGGTAAGCCGCCCCAGTGGATTGCAGGCAAGGACCGCACGCCCTTTGTGATTGCCTGATCGGTACGGAATGGGAGCCAGCCAGTGCGGATGCACTGTCTGAGCTCCCGCCAGATCACTGGGGGCTCTGGCCTTTGCCGGGAGACAGTGCGATCGCTGAGAGGACCATCCCGCAGTCCAGGTTGCCCTCCAATGTACGCGCCGACCAAACAGCCCTAAACTCCGCAACCCGCACAGCCGCCTCATGGTGTGGATAGGCACCAGGAACCAGACGCTGGTTGTGCCCCAGTCCCCATCCAGGATGCACCCGGGTATCCAGGATCAAAAGCCCCGTGGACTCCGTGCACACCACACTGCCTGATCCTTCCCCCACCGGTCTCCAAGGCCCCTCCACCCCGACCACTAGCATCCATTGAGGCGGCGGGGAAGGCGGGCGAGGAGCTCCCCGCACCTCCCTGGCAATCGACTGCCACAGCAGCAGCACCAGGCCACCCCGGTGAACCGCGTCGTGACACAGCGCTAACAAGTCCGATGGTCCCTGCTCCCAAACCAGTTGAGCATGAAGCCCCGGCAGAAGCCGCTGCGCATGGCGCAACACCCCGGCCGCACTGGTCGCAGTAGGTACTGCCACCCGCTGGCCGGTGAGCAGGGCCACTGCCTGCTGCAGTACCACCGCCCCCGTGCGATGCGGTGGTGCTCTATGCCTCACCAGAATCCCCGGCAGCACCTTGGCGCCTGGTGCTGAATCCAGCCCACTGCGATAGCAAGGCACAGTCTCCATCACCAACCCCACCGCATAGCGCCGAACGAGCCCCTCAGGCAACCGCATGGGAAGCCCCTGGATCACCCGTTGCATTGGCGCGCATTCCGAGTGCTTCCTGCTTGCGATGCAGCTTGCCCCGCAGCGAGATCGGCGCAGGTGCTTGCGCTGCTCCACTATCTCCATCCGTATCGGAATCTGGATAGAACTCCTCGACGACCTCCACCCCTTCCTCTTCCGACTCCTCGAACTCCCCCAGCGCCAAACCCTGCCGTGCCGCTTCATCCAGTGCTGCCTGATCCAGCCCCAACGCCGCCTGCTGCTCCCGCTCCTGCCGTGCCAAAGCGACGACCTGGGCCAGGTTGCTTCCCGCTCTCAGCGTCAGATCCACGTAGTAGATCGGCGTGCGATGCGACAGCGTCGTGGACTTGCCCCGCAGCCGAAGCTCCAAGGGCAACCCGGCCAGCAACCCACCCGACACCGCAAACAGATACCGCAGCCGGGTCGACAGTGTCCGGATGCTGTTGAACCCCGTGGTTCGGAACACAAAGCTGCCCAACTCGTCGCCAGTCATACCCTCCATACCCGCTTCGGTACTCCCCTCAGCCTCTACCCGCACATGCAGTCGCCCATACGGCTTGCAGTTCCCGTCCTGCGCGAGCGCACACACCGCGGGCGAAGGACAGGGCAGGGACTGCATCCCTGACAGGGTCACCCGCTTGCAGCTTTCTCCATCTCCAACACACAGAGGTCGTCCCGTGGCCCGATCAAACATTGTGTAGTTCGCCCTGAGGCTCAGGTCCGGATTGTCAAACAGCAGCCGCACCGGAATGCTGCGCAGCTTGGCCCCCGGCTCCTTGCGCAACTGGGCATCCACCGGATGTGGCACCCACCCCTCCTTGTTCTGGACCTGGCTGGTCAGGGTGAACTCATCGTCCTTCTCCGGAAGACGGCGTCCCGCCTTCTCCACCACCCGCCCAATCGCAATGCGCCCGATCACGGGCGGTGTCAAAGCCAAACCTTTGAGCATGTGAATCTCCTTGTTGATTGTGAAAACACCCCCTAAAGCACAACGGGCCTCACCGTCACCGATGAAGCCCGTCTGGGGATGCGTGTATGAAAATGAATTGAATGAACCTGGGCCCCGATGTCCCCGGCCCACCTTCACGTCTGCACCAGAAACCTCCGACTCCCGGGCTTCGGTACCGTGTACGCCTTCACGATCTCCGGCTGCTCCTTGGCCAGCCGCGCTGTATCCAGCTGTGTCCCGTCCCGGCTGCGTTTGAAACTCACTTCCCCGTTCTCAAACACCGCCCGGCTGGAGTCCCCCATGCGCTGCTGAATCGTCTGCTTGAGCTGTGCCTCCAGCGCCGTGTTGGTCGCCAGCACCTCCCGCACCGCCAACAGGTCTGAAAACACCGCCCCCATCACCAGGTCGTGCTTAAGGTTCAGGGTGAAACCCGTGTCCCGGGGATACAGCGCCCGCAAAGCCCGGTCTGCCGAATCCGACCCATCAGCCGGAGGTGCCTGGCCCCGCTCCACATACCCCCAGAACTCCCGCTCCAGGGTGATGAGCTGGGCGATCAGCTCCTCATCCCGTTCGATCCGGAAGATCTGCAACTCCTGGCCCCCGAGCAACACCGCCACATCTGCAGCCTGCTTACCCGTCACGGCCAACTGGTGCTGGACTTGCAACTGCACATACTCCGGCACTCCATCCCGCCAGAGCCAGGCCCCTTGAATCCCTGCGGTCTTGCACTCCAGCAACTGGACATCCGGGGCCCCTAGGACCTCCCGGTCAATATTGGCCAGCATCCATGGGTGCTCGGGATGCTGCAGCACCGCATTGATGCGCCGTACCCGATTCCCTGTACGGCGGGTGTAGTGTGCCGCCACGATGGGTTCCAAAAGCGAACCCCAGTACATCGGACTCAGATCGTCCGCACCCCCATCGCCCGGTGGAGCGACAGCCGCACGACCGGTTTTCTCCATCCACAACTCCAACTGCGACTGGTAGGGATTGAGCCCCACGGCCGCTGCCGCATCTGAACTCCCGATACCACCCTTGCGCACCTGCAACCACTGATCGCGATCCAGATCCTGGGTCTTGACCAGTCGAAGGGCAGGGCGGGGTTTGGTGAGGGATGTCCCCACCGGTGAAACAACAGGTTGAACCATGCTGACTCCTTGAATGTGAAAAAAACGAATACCAGCACCGCCCCCAAAACAAAAGACCCCGGTCCACTGAAGGAGCCGGGGTCTATGCCGTGAAGGGTGATGACGGTGAATGGAGGAAATGAAAGGAACGGCAGACACAGTCACGATGCCAACTGCAAAGCCTGTTCCAGCGCCCGCTGCTTGAGGGTGGCCCCCTGACCAAACCAGGCACTGTCCAGTCGGTACTCCTGGCTGCGCGCCCGGCGCTCGTGGTCCACGAACTCGGTGACGGCGCACAACAGGCCCCAGGCTGTGCCCTTGGCGGCAGCCAATTCCGCACCCCGGCCCTGGCCCTCGTACATGGCTTGCACCTTCTTGAGAGCGCGTTCGTTGGTGAGACCTGCAGACGCATCGGCATGACCATCGGTCTGGCAGAGCACCTTGAGGAAGTAGTTCATGGACTCATGGCTCTTGACCTTGCGCTCGGACAGGGTCTTCATGCGGTACATGAAACCATCCCATTGCGAGACGGCAATGCCCAACTGCTTCTTGACCGCCTGCGCATCAAAGCTGGTGCTGTGGGGCACCTTGATCGCGCTCGATATTCCGGAAAGAGCAATCGAGAGCGTGTTGTTGCAGACCACCCGCACCGTTGTCGGTGTGGCTGTGGTGGCCAGCGTCCCATCACACGACGTTGCCAGCAGCAGATAGCCATTGACCAAATCGTTGCCCTTCAAAGCTGAGGACTTGCCAGTGCGAGCCAGAGCCCAGAACTTGCGCCCGGCCTTCAGAACCCCGGCCGTCTCCAGCTCATAACCAGAGACTTCCGTCAGATCGCGGTAGAACTCCAGCACCTGCTTGGGCTGCACCACCTGGTAGCGGGCACTGACCACTGACAAAGGGGCCTTGGTATCGCTGCGGTACAGCACCTTCTGGTCGGGGAACTCCATGGGTTCGCCATAGAGGTCCGAGACGGAAGAGGCGGCACCGGGCGCTGCACCAGTGCCGGACTCCGTGGCCATGTAGCGCACGGGAGTCTCGCGGATGGTCCAGTCCATGCCCGCTTCACGGGCCCAGACATCGATGGGTTGTTTGGCGGGCAGTTGCTGACCCAGGTTGTGCCAGGGGGTCTCACCGACATAGGCCATGGTTTGAACGAGATGAGCCATTGAAATACTCCTTGAAGAAATGGAAGAAAGAACAAGAAAACGAAAGACCGACAACACGAAAACCACCCGCCCACAGCTGCGCCACTGCGTAACTCCGAAGAGCACACAGCTGGAACAAGGAACCAGGGCAGGGGAGTGAGAGAGGAAGAGAGAAACGAAAAGCCAAAGAAGCGCGAGGCCGAGGAATCAGCAGGACGAGGACCGCCGAAACACCTCACTCGCGTGGAGGGCTAAAGGTGTGGCCGCATTCCAGGCAGCGGTAGTTGGCGAGGCAGTTCTGATCGACGGCTTCACCGATCTTGCTGCCGACTTCGCAACCGATGGCGCCGCCCACCAGGCCACCGAGGGCGGCACCGGCGAGACCACCCAGGACTGACCCTGCAGGACCGGCGAATGCGCCGAAAGTAGCGCCCAGTCGGGCACCGCGCAGTGCACTCGCTGCGCCGCTGGCAGCGCCTGCGAGTGCGCCGACAGCGCCACCAGCAGTGCGACCGAGATCGCGGGATTCCAATCGTGGGGATTGGCATTGGGGACAGGTGAGCATGGAAATCTCCTTGAAAGAACATGCGGGTGAAAGAACCAGAAAACCAAGATAGACAGACCAACAGGCAGCCCCAAAAAGCAAAAGCCCCGGGTGCGTGAACACACGGGGCTGAGAGGGCGCGAGATCGCAAAACCGAGAACCAGAAAGACAGAGAACTCCGACCAGGACGGCATAAAGCCCGGCAACTCGAGATGAGCTTGCCGGGCTTTATGGGCGTTGTGCGACTGCCAAGGGGCAGACGGTGGTCAGGTCACTGGGGTGATATGTGACTGAAGAAATTTAGGATCGGGTACCCGAATTGCATTGAGTCCCACGGGGCACAACCGGAAAGATGTCCGATATGTTTGCATCTGCCCCCCATCTTCTGAAGCAGAATCGTGGCCTCATCAACCCGTGGAGAAACGTATGAAACCAGAACTTGCCGGCTCTGTCAAAGTGACTTACTTACGGCGTGATCGAGATGAAGACGGGGAACTGATAGAGCTCAAGGAAGGGGAGGAGCAATACAGGGGTGAGACGTGTACAGACGTTGTTGATGCCTCCGACTTCGTTTGGGAGAGCGGTGCGGGGCCGCACCTTGACGAGGACGGTACATGGTCGGGTTCCGCGTTGTTCAAAGCGTATTGCGACGGCTATTGCGTCACCTGTGAGATCAATATCGCCACCAAGGATCGTCTGCCCAAAAAGCTCACATTGAACGTCGAGAGTGAAGCGCTGGTCGACTTTGTTTGGGTCGACCAACTCACCGTTGCGTTGGTCCCTACGTCTGGTGTCGGTGCGTTTTAGAAACTCGTCGAGTAGTGACGTCGGGTGAGGCTCCGCGATCGTGCTGGAAACTGGGGTGATCTCGGTTTTTGTGCCGGATCGGAAGGTTATGGAGAAATCTCTTTTTAGAACAACTACTTAGCGTTGCGCAAAGGTGTTCCGCGAGTTCGAAATTCTTCCAGCGTTTTCCCGCGCGCGATGGCTTCGTTCAACCAAGAGGGTCGCCGCCCCTTTCCTGCCCAAGTATTCCCAACTGCATCCTCGTACAGGACAGGTTTGCCGGCTGGGGGTCTCCCGGTCTCTGAGGTCAAAGATTGAATCTTTCTTGCGTTGGCAGTGGTTGCTTCGAACAGATCGGCTGGCTCCAATTCGAACTTGGCGATTACCTCTTTCAACAGTGGAATGATTTCCTCGGCTTCACGGACTTCGCTCATCGCCTCTTCAAGGCGTTTCTTCATTTGAGTGAGTGTCTTGGGCACTGGGATCTCCATAACGGAAGCTTGGACGCAACTTTCTCCATTGTGATGGGGAGCGCCGATGAGAGATAGACCGCCTCTGGCAGTCTTCAACACAGTCTTGCGGTCATGCGTTGGTGTGGCTTTGCGGCGCCTGCAACGTATCCAGGCGGCGCATCAGATCCGCCGTCAGCTGCTGGCGCGCCGCGTCAGCCGCGCTTGTTGCTGCGAGTTGCCGCTCCAGCTCCAGATTGCGCTGAGTGGCCTGAAGCAGATCCGCCTGCAGACGGGCGAGGTCTTGCTCTCGACTCAAGGCCTTCGCAGTCAAATCTTCAAGTTGCTGGGGTACTTCGGCAAGGCCGAGGGCAGTTTGCTGCGCCGCCTGCAGCTGCGTTTCCAGGCTCTGGAGTTGCGACCTGGCCTGACCCAACTCCCGCGCGAGTGCCTGGTTCTGCTGGTGGTCGTTGCGCATCTGCTGCTGATTGGCCGAGACAGCCGCATTGGCCTTAGTCAGTTCCGTCTGCAGGTACTGCAGTTGCTGCTCGTGCTGGCGTAGCTCGCGCTCGCGCTGCTCCTTGGACGCTTCGCGGAAATGCTCCAGAGCCTCCCTGGCATGGGTGTGCTTCTCTTCCAGGGACTGGCTGTGTGCTTGGGCACTCTCAAGCCGGGTCTGCAGCTGGGTCGTTTGCTCGACCAGTTGGGCCTGCTCGATCGCCTTGAGGGCCAACTCCCTGTTGGCGTGCTCGAGGGATTCGCGTTCCCTGGCCAACTCCAGTTGGGTCTGCTCCAGCTGCCGCCTGGCCGCGGCTGTTTCGCTCTTGGAGGTCTCCAGGCTGGCCTTGTACTGCGCTTCCTTGGCGTTGAACTCCTCCATCAGTGCAACGACCCTCGCATTGGCATCAAACTCCAACCTGGTGGACAGGCGGCCTACCAATTCCGCGAGCTCATCGCTGATGCTGATTTTCGGTGCCGTAGCGGCGGCTTCCTCGTCCTCGATTTCCTTGAGGTACCTGTGGATGGTCACCTTGGAGCCGGTATTGCCCAACTCGACGCGCACCGCATCGATGGACGGGTACTTGCCTTGGCTGATCAGCCTATCCCTGGCTCGCAGCACCTCAGACTTGTAGATTCCGGCTCTGGCCATGGCATCCTCCGATTTTTTCGTACCGTATTACATACCATGATATTACATACTGGGTGTGGCAATGAAAAATTGGGATTTCACGAAAAATTCAGACTAGTTAATAAGGGTTTATCTGTTGTGATCACTTCAAAGCCCGCAAAAATGGGGGGGCCGCAGCATGTAACGCGATGGGAGGGGTGGTTTTTCAGTTGCGCGGTCGCGCGTTAAAAATCAGACATGGGGCCGTGGCATGCTATCGATATGAGCATCACATGCGATCTAAGAACCTGGGCAAGGCGGATCAAACGCGATGGAGTGACGCTGTGGTTTGCAGGAAAGAATCCACGCACCCCCTGGTACGCAAAGGCCCTTGGAGTGTTTGTCGTGGCGTACGCGCTCAGCCCGATCGACCTGATTCCGGATTTCATACCAGTGCTGGGGTACTTGGATGATGTATTGCTGCTCCCCGGCCTGATATGGGTCGCTATCAAACTTTTGCCGGCGGACGTCCTGGCTGAATGCAGAACACAAGCCGATGAGTGGATGGCTTCCAAAGCAGCAAAGCCGACCAGCAAAGTCGGCGCAGTCGTTGTTGTACTACTGTGGCTCGCTGCCTGCTTGGGCGCCTGGTATTGGTGGAAGTCGGGCATGACTGGCTGAGGGACGGACTTGCGCGAATCGCCTCGGGAAGGCGCTTGTCCGCCGCAGGCTTTGCGGCATAGGCCTTTGTGAACCTCCGTGGCTACGCTTAGACACAGTGCTGTCAAAACTGTAATGCTGCGGTCAGCGGCATGTGGGTGCCGGATTTCTAGACTTGTCTCCGAGGTGCAAGAAGGTTGTGCCTCCTGAATTCCCACCCGGGCGTTCAGTGCTCAAGGAGACCCCATGAAAGCTCGTTTCGCCCTCATCGCATTCAGCCTGGCAGCCACTGCTACGGCGTCTTTCGCTTCGACCGCGTTTCACACCAGTCCTAGCCAGGAAGAAGGTGCCACTTTCGTGCCATCTCACCTGGGCCGCACCGTCAGCCGTGAAGACGTCCAGCAAAACGTGCTCGTTGCGCAGCAAAACGGTTCGTTGCACTGGATCAGCCGCGGCTACCCCGCCACCTATCCACTGGTCAAAGCACCGGTGTCAAACAAGAGCAGGCAACAGGTTCTGGATGAACTTCAAGCTGCTCAAAAGGGCCCCGCCACTACGAATGGCGTGCGCGACCTGGGCGGCGAGATCGGCTGGGTCGAAGCCCACCAGGCGCCGTGACCGGCTGAGGGCCCTCGGGCCTGGCACACGCAATGCAATCGACTCCGCCCATCCAAGGCACAAATTTTCGCTTCCAACCATTGACCTTAAGGACCAACATGAAACTCAAGACCACCCTCATCATCCTCGCGCTGAGCGCAGCCCCTGCATTCGCTTTCGATGCCAGCCATGGCGCCCAGTCCAAGACACGCGAGGAGGTCAAAGCCGAGCTCTCGCAAGCCCTGCGCAGCGGCGACATCATGGCCGGCGGGGAAATCGGCGCCAAAGTCAGTGAGCTCAACTCCGGTGGCTACCAGTTGAAGACCCCGGTGCTGGGCAAGACCCGGGACCAGGTGCGCGCGGAACTGGAGCAGGCTGTTCGCAGCGGTGACATGCTTGCCGCCGGGGAATCCGGATCACGGCTCAATGAACTGCAGCCCAACCTGTATCCGTCCAAGATGGCGCAAGCAGGCAAGACACGCGAGCAGGTCAAGGAGGAACTGGCAGAGGCTATCCACACCGGGGACCTGATGGCCGCCGGCGAGGACGGCCGCAAGCTCAATGAAATCTACCCTGGCCAATACCACCAGCACCACGCGGGCTCGACGGCCGCGCAATCGGGCCACTCCAATGGCCGCGATCTCTGAACATCAGATCCAGAGCCCAGTCGCGCTGGGCTGGCCCGCCCTCACGCTCCGTGGTGGTGGGCACCAGCGCCGTTCACTCGTGCACACCGGGTGCGACCGGTGAGGTATCTGAATCGGCCGACTTGAGCTCGCCTGTGCTCTAGTTCATCTCACGTTTGACGAGGGCTGCCGAGCAATCCCAAACCTTGACGTAGACCGGCTCTCCAGCAACCACGGCTACATCTGCAGGCAGACGCGCAACGGTCCAGCGCGACCGACCCACCTCTCTCCACTGAACAATGGCGAACCGCTCTTGCGCACGATCTAACTGATCGGCCTTGCACCGGCGCTTGTAGAACGCCAGGTCCTGAGCAGTGGCTTCAACCCTGCTGACTTTGCCCACGCGCCAACCCTCCGCCCACGGTAGGGAGTTTTCATACACGGGGGTGGCGCAGCCGGCGGCGAGCATGGCCACGACACACAGCGCTGGCAGGCGCCACCTGTTTGCCCAGCGCTGTGCAAAGCAGGAACGGAGGGTGGTCGTCCACGCGGAAATCACACGGGTGCTTTCCAGTGATCCGCACCAGCATTCGAAGTGCCGGCGGCAGCCGTACCGCAGGCTTGGGTTTCCAACTGAATGGTGGTGTGGGTGATCTCGAATTGCTTCGCCAGCAACTGGTTGACGGCGGCCAGCATGGTGCCAGGGTCTGCCGCTTGCGGGTTGTACACGACGTGAGCGCTCAGGCTGGTCTTGGCGCTGCTGACCGCCCAGACATGCAGTTCATGCAAGGACACCACCCCTGGCAGGTCCAGGAGCGCACGCTTGAGCTGAGGCAGATCGATGCCTTCGGGGACGCCTTCGAGCAGGATGTTGAGCGTCTCTTTCAGGAGGATCCAGGTGCGCGGCAGCACCCACAAGCCGATGGCCACGGCAATGACGGTGTCGACCCAGTTCCACCCTGTGAACAGAATGACCAGCGCCCCCACGATGACCCCAATCGAGCCGAGCAGGTCGCTCCAGACTTCAAGGTAGGCTCCTTTGACGTTGAGGCTGGAATCCTTGCCTGAGGACAGAAGGCGCATGCTCACGAGGTTGACGATCGTGCCCAGTACAGCGATCACCAGCACCCCAGTGGTCTGGACTGCCGGCGGGTTGCTCCAGCGTTGCCACGCCTCATAAAGGATGTACGCCGCAACGCCAAACAGGAGTAAGGCATTGAACGCGGCGGCCAGGATCTCAAATCGGTGGTAGCCAAAGGTGCGCCGGTCGTCGACATCCCGGCGCCCGACCCGAATGGCCGCCAGCGCAATGGCCAGCGCCGCCACGTCGGTGAACATGTGTGCGGCATCGGACAGCAGAGCCAGGCTGTTGAGCATGACGCCGCCAATGACCTCTGCCAGCATGAAACCGCCGGTGAGCATCAGCGCGTAGCGCAAAGCCTTTTCGTTTCCTGCCGCTGGCAAAGCGTGGTCGGAACCTTTTCCCATGGTCTGTCTCCTCAGATTCAGTCTGGTGATGTCATCGACCGCGTTCAGTCCGCGGTCCTCGTCCGGCCTTGGCGCTCAGTGACGTCGCCGGTGCCGAGGCTTACCCGTGGTCCGGCACTTCAAGCGCGTTATTTGCCGGTCCCTCAGTCTCTTGGCCAGTCGCCGGCTGTACTTGGTTCGAACGTCCATCGGGGGATGGCGCTTGAGCCACATGTGCCGCAGCCGCCAGAACACAAACACAGAGACCAACAAGCTGATCCAGATCCAGAACAGCTTGGCGAAAAGCCCACCCTGGGCCGCCTGCATTGACATGGATCGCTCCTTTTTGCCTCTAAGGGCAAGGACATGCACAGCGCCGAGGGGCGGTACGGACCCGCCACTGCGGTGTCGTTCGCATGGACTGGAGCGATGCTTCGGGCGGCGTTGGTGTTACTTCAGCGTGAAGCGGACCGAGGCGACCGACTTGCCGGCCTTCGAGACGGCGACCACGGCTTTGGTACCGGCGGGGACCTTGAAGCTACCCGCGGCTTCCAACTTGCCCTCACCGGCTTGGAGTTGAACCTCCTGCTTCTCGCTGCCGGCCAGCAGGGTGACCTTGGCGGTCATCCCCGCCACGGCAACGGGTTTTCCGTGGTCGCGCATGAAGAGCTGCAGCTTGTCGGCACTGGCGACGAATTCGTACTCGACGTCCTTGGCTTCCGCCACAGCACCACCATGCATCGGCTTGACGTCGTGGCCGTGGTTGTCAGCCGCGATGGCTGCGCCAGAGATCGATACCGTGAGGGCGAGAAAGAGGTGGGAGAGTTTCATGGCAGTTCCTTTGGGGTTGGAGAAATGGGAAGGTCCCGCGATCAGCGGGACCGCCTTTGACTACACAGGCTTCGGTGCGTCCGGGTGGGAGGGCTCGGCAGACACGTCCTCGGCTTCTTCATCGGGCCTGTGGGCCAGCCGGTAAAGAATCGGCAGCACGAGCAGCGTGAGCAGCGTGGATGAAAGAATTCCACCGATCACCACGGTGGCCAGAGGACGCTGGACTTCCGCGCCGGTGCCTGTGGCGATGGCCATGGGAATGAATCCCAGCGAGGCCACCAGGGCGGTCATCAGCACCGGGCGCAAGCGGGTCAGGGCGCCATCCCTGATCGCTTCGTCCAGGCCGACACCGCCTTCCCTCAGGCTGCGGATGTAGGAAATCATCACCAGGCCGTTGAGCACTGCCACCCCAGAGAGCGCGATGAAGCCAACGGCCGCGGAGATGGACATCGGAATGTCCCGAAGCCACAGCGCCAGGATGCCCCCTGTCAATGCGAATGGGATGCCGGTGAAGACCAGCAAACCGTCCTTGGCATTGCCGAACATCGCGAACAGCAGCACGAAGACCAGCAGCAGGGAGACCGGTACAACGATCTGCAGGCGCTTGGTGGCTGACTGCAGGTTCTCAAAGGTGCCACCCCAGCTCGTCCAGTAGCCGGTGGGGATCTTGATCTGCGCCAGGCCTTGCTCGGCCTCTGCAACGAACGAGCCCACATCCCGTCCGCGCACGTTGGTGCTCACGACAATGCGGCGCTTGCCGTTCTCTCGGCTGACCTGGTTGGGGCCGGGTGCCAGCTCGAACGATGCGACCTCACCCAATGGGATGAAATTCGTCTTGGCTTCCGTGCCACCGGCAGACCGCGGCAACGGTATGGGTAGCCGCTTCATGCCTTCCAGGTCATTGCGAAGCGCCTCAGGCAGGCGAACCAGGATGTCGAACCGGCGGTCCCCCTCGAACATGGTGCCGGCCTCACGACCACCGATGGCCGTGGCCACGGTGTCCTGGATGTCGGCAACGTTCAGCCCGTAGCGCGCTGCCTTCTGGCGGTCGATGTTCACCGTGAGCATCGGAAGGCCCGTCGTCTGCTCGACCTTGACCTCGGAGGAGCCCTGGATCTTTTGCAGCATGGCGGAGACTTCTTCAGCGGACTTGTTCAACACGTCCATGTCGTCACCGAAAATCTTCACGGCCACGTCACTGCGCACCCCTGAGATCAGCTCGTTGAATCGCAGCTGAATGGGCTGGGAGAACTCGTAGTTGTTGCCGGGGATCTTGCCAATGACTTCCTGGATCGCCGCGAGCAGCTCATCACGGGTCTTTCGAGGCTCGGGCCATTCATCCATCGGCTTGAGCATGATGTACCCGTCCGAAATGTTCGGCGGCATGGGGTCCGAAGCAATCTCCGCAGTACCGGTTCTGGCGAAGATGCGCTCGATTTCGGGGAACTTCGCTTTCAGCGTCTTTTCGATCTGCTGCTGCATCGCCACCGACTGGGAAAGGCTGGTGCCCGGAATGCGCAGTGCCTGGATCGCGAAGTCGCCTTCATTGAGGTTGGGTACAAACTCGCTGCCCATGCGGGTCGCGATCAGTCCGCACAGGACCACGGCAACCGCGGCAATGGTGAGAACCAGCGTTTTGGCGCCCATCACGCGATCAAGCATGGGGCCGTACAGGCGCTTGGCGTGGCCCAGCAAAAAGCTCTCCTTCTCGCTGACCCGATTGCCGATGAAGAGGGCCACAGCTGCCGGGATGAAGGTCACAGAAAGGATCATCGCGCCCACCAAAGCGGCAACCACCGTGAAGGCCATGGGGTGGAACATCTTCCCTTCCACGCCCGTCAGCGCGAAGATGGGCAGGTACACCACCATGATGATGAGCTGTCCGAACAGCAATGGGCGGCGCGACTCCTGGGATGCCAGGAACACTTCATGAAAGCGCTCGGCCCGCGTCAACGGCCGGCCGTGGTGCGCCTGCGCATGGGCGAGCCGCCGAACGCAGTTCTCCACGATCACCACAGCTCCGTCAATGATGATGCCGAAGTCCAGGGCCCCCAGGCTCATCAGGTTGGCACTCACCTTGTAGTGGACCATCCCGGTGAACGTGAAGAGCATCGACAAGGGGATGACCATTGCCGTGATGACTGCGGCCCGGATATTGCCCAGAAAGAGGAACAGGATCACGATCACCAGTACCGCGCCTTCCAGCAAGTTCTTCTTGACGGTATTGATGGCCTTGTCGACGAGCACGGTGCGGTCATAGACCGTCACCGCGTGCACGCCCTCTGGGAGGCTCTTGTTGACCTCCAGCATCTTCTTGTCCACTGCCTGCGAGACGGTCCGGCTGTTTTCTCCGATCAGCATGAACACCGTGCCGAGAACCACCTCGCGCCCGTTGTCGGTTGCGGCACCCGTTCGCAGCTCCCGGCCAATGCCCACGTCGGCCACGTCGCGCACGCGCACAGGAACACCGTTGGCACTGCTGAGGATCACGTTGCCGATGTCCTCCAGCGACTTGACCTGTCCAGGGGCGCGAATCAGGTACTGCTCGCCGCGCTTTTCGATATACCCAGCGCCCACGTTGCCGTTGTTGCGGTCCAGTGCCGTGACGACGTCTTGCAGCGTCACGCCCAGCGAGGCCAGTCGTTCCGGGATGGGGGCGATCTGGTACTCCTTGGCAAAGCCGCCAATGGAGTTGATTTCGGTCACGCCAGGAACGTTTCGCAGCTGCGGCTTGATGATCCAGTCCTGGATCTCGCGCAGGTCGGTCGGGGTGTAGGGACTGCCATCGGGCTTCTTGGCCCCATCCTTGGTTTCGACGGTCCACAGATAGATCTCGCCCAAACCGGTTGAGATGGGCCCCAGGGCTGGCGTGATGCCGGCGGGCAGCCGGTCTCTGGCTTCCTGGATGCGCTCATTGACCAACTGGCGCGCGAAATAGATGTCGGTTCCGTCTTTGAAGATGACGGTCACTTGCGACAGTCCGTACCGTGACAGCGACCTGGTCTGCTCCAGGTTCGGCAGGCCGGCCATGACTGTCTCGATGGGATACGTGACCCGCTGCTCGGTCTCCAGAGGCGAATAACCGGCGGCCTGGGTGTTGATCTGAACCTGGACGTTGGTGATGTCGGGGACCGCGTCGATGGGCAGCTTCTGGTAGCTGAAGACGCCCAGCGCCGCCATGCCCAGGGCCGCCAGCAGCACCAGCCATCGCTGCTCGATCGAGAATCGGATAAGTTTTTCAAACATGTATGGGCTCCGGGATCAGTGCGTGTGTTCGGCAGATCCCTTGCCGAGTTCGGACTTCACGACGAAGCTGCCTGTCGAGGCGTAGGGCATGCCGGGCTTGAGGCCCGACAGGACCTCGATGCGCTTGCCATCGCTTCGGCCCAGCTTCACAGGTTGGGCGATGAAGCCGCCGTCGACCTTGAGGAAGACCACGGGCTTTTCTCCGACGTTCTGGACTGCGTCGGCCGAGATGGTCACAGGCGCTGCCGTTTCTTCGGACACCACCTCGACGTTGACGAACAGGCCGGGGCGCCAGGCGCCCTTGGGGTTATCAAGAACGACGCGGGCCTTGGCGGTACGGGTCTGCTCACCGATCAACGCGCCCACGAAAGCGACAGTACCCGTGGCGGAGGCATCGAAGGCGGTGGCCTTGATGGTGACCTTCTCGCCCACCCGCACCGACGGCAGATCCTTTGCAGGAACATTGATCTCAGCCCACACCGTGGCAAGGTCCGAGATGGTGAACACCGCCGCATCTTCCTTGACGGCCTCGCCAAGACTCAGGTGCTTCTCGATGACGATGCCGTCAAAGGGCGCGCGCAGTTCGATACGGTTCAGTCCGGACTCGGACGAGGTGGACAGGCCCAGCGCACTGAGCTTCTGATTGGCGTTGGCAACAGCGACCTCCGCTTCGCTCAACGCCTGCCTGGCCTGCAGGTAGTCCTGTTCGGCGGAGACCTTCTGCTCCCACAGCTTCTTTTCCCGCTCGTAGGTGGTCTTGGCCAGCGCCAGGCGCTTTTGCGCCGTCTGCAGCTCGCTGCGCTGCTCCGAAGCGGTCGGGCTCGCAATGGCGGCCAGAACCTGCCCCTTTTTGACGACCTGGCCCAGGCTGGCGCTGACACTCTCCACCACACCCGCCAGACGGGGAACCACGTGCGATGTCCGGTCCTCGTTTAGCCGGATCTCGCCGGGCAAAAGCAGCGCCGTCTTGATGTTGGCTGCCGACGCAGAGTCCACCGTAATGGAGGCGGCCTTGATCTGGGCATCGGTCAGTTCGATCTTTCCCTCTTCCTTGCTCATCACGAACATGAAAGGTTCGGTGGCCGTCTGCGCAATGATCTCGATGTCGAACGCGTGGGGTTCGGCGACGATCTCGCGGCTGACCAGGCTGTCCTTTTCTGCGGCAAACGTCAGGTTTTGCTTGTCGTCTGTGGGGCGGGTCACTGTTGCCGTGACCGTTACCGTGTTCAGGGGGAGCGGCTTGTCCTTGTCGGACAGCCAGATCCGCAGCCGAGGCTCGCCACCGTCTTCGGACAGCAATGCTTCCAGGCTGAAGTCGCCTTCCTTGAACACTGTGCCACCGTGGGGGCCCTTGGCCTGGCTCTTTTCATGGTGCTCGCCATCGGCGTGGCCTTTGTCGTCGTCGTGGCCTTTTTCACCGCCTTTGCCGTGGTGTTCTCCATCACCGTGCCCCTTGGCCTCGGTATGGCTGCCGTGGCCGTGGCCATCGCCCTCGGCGGCGACTGCAGTGGGCTTGCCGCCGCCTTGTAGGATGAAGGCTCCTGCCCCGACCCCTAGCGCGAGGACAACGGCAATAGCGATGAGATGCTTTTTGCTGATGGAGGATGTGCTGATGTTCATTGTCATGCTCAGTTGTGCGTTGCGATCAATCCGGAAACCGTGCTGGCCCCAAGCAGGCGGTCGACATCCGCCGCCGCGCGGTGTGCCTCGCCCAGGGCTTTGAGGTACTGGGATTTGGCGGTGAAGTAGGTGCGCTGGGCATCGAGCACCTCCAGGAAGTTGAACTTTCCGTTCTCGAAGCCAATGGTGGCCGCGTCGTAGGCCGACTTCGCGCCGGGCAGAACGTCCTGTTGCAGCGACTGGATCTCCGCAGTGATGGTCGAAAGGCGTTCGCGCGCCTGCGCCACTTCGCTGTGCAGGCGTACCGTGGCCGCTTGCAACTCGTCGCGGGCCTTGTCCTCAAGCTTGAGAGCTTCCAGCAGGTTGCCCTGGTTGCGGTCAAACACAGGCAGAGGCACGGAGACACCAAACAGCAGGACGTTGCGTTGGGTCTCGTTGCTGCGCTGCATGCCGACGCTGACGGTGACATCGGGCACGCGCTTGCTTTGCTCCAGTGCAGTCAGGGCCTGGCGCCGATCCACCTCGATCCGCGCAAGGACAACGCCTGGCGAAGAAGAAATCAAGGGCTGAAGATCGGCGAGGGGCGGTACCGCGGGAAGGTGGTCGGCTTTGCCCTCGAGGACGGTGAACGGCGCGTTGATCTGTCCCAACAGCGCAAACAGGCGAGACAATGCATTGCGTTGTTCGCTGGCTGCCTGTGCGAGCTCGACGCGAACGCCGGCTTCCGCAACGCGGGCCTTGGACTCTTCCACAGGTGATACCTTGCCAGCGGCTACGCGCTTGGCTACGGTATCCGTTGACGACTTGGCCAATGCCACGCTGTCTTTGGCGAGCGCCAATCGCTCCTGCGCCGTCAGGACGTCGAAGTAGGCTGCGGCCACATTGGCTCGCACGGTGGCCTTCAGCTCAGCGAGCTGGGCCTGTGCCTGCTCGCGTGATTTTTCGGCCGCCTTGGTACGCGCTGCGCGCTTTCCACCCAATTCCACGGGGAGGTTGAGTTGCCAGCTTTGCGTACGTGTTTTGGAGCGTGCGTCTTCCAGCGAATAGGCAAGCTCGGGATTGGGGCGTGAGTGCCCTTGAAGAATCTGCCCTTCTGTTGCCTCCAACTGGCGGGTAGCGGCAGCCACCTCTGGATTCCCGTCCAAGGCCAACTCGATGGCCTTGGCCAGCGACAGAGGCTCAGCGGGAGACACCGCGGCAGTCTGGGGCGCCTGTACTCCACCGACTGTGCCTTGCGACATGCCCTGAGAAGAGGCCCCGCCCGAGAAGGTCAGCAATATGGCCGCGGCACCTGCTGCGAGCCTGAATTTCGTGCGGCCGCCCCATGCGTGCGGCTTTCCTTGAAGGTAAATACCCTTGAACATCCGATTCTCCAGTGATTTCAAAACACGAGGGAATCGGCGGGGTGGCAACCGTGCAGCTGCCTGGCAACTCGTCAGTCAGTGCAGCCGCGACACGCACAACTGCAGCCGCCAAGGGGCGGTCACGACTGACTGAAAGAAGGAGAGATGCCCCCGCCGATCAGGCGAGGACGGGCCACTGTGGGCGGTCGGGAGGTGTGGGCGTTACAGCCGCCAGGCGCTCGCCCGACGGTGAGTCCACGCGGCTGTCATGGGAGACGCGATGTTTGGCGCAGGACCAGTTGAGGGCCCCGATGCCGGCACCATGGCAAACCGAGCAGTCGACATCGGACATGTCGGTGCCTTGGCTGGTCTTGTCGGCTTGGCCGACCCCGCTTTTGGCTTCGTGCTTGTGCTCGTGATGCCCAAGGTGCTGGGCCTGGTCGGTCGAGTTCTCGTGCATGCAATAAGCAGCCACCGCGGACCAGCTGAACTGGAACGGGAGCAATGCAAGCATAAAAACGACGATCAGGCGGCGCATTTTTTGAGTCTAGCACGCGGTCAAGAAGACTTCGTGTGCCGATCAGCCGCCCGCGCCGTACAGTTCCTGGTTGCGCTGCTTCTCAGCGGCTGACATGTTCAGGTACTCCTGCTGCACCTGCTCACGCGTCTTGGAGCCACCCGTTGCTTTGACAGGCAGTGCACCACCGCGAGACAAGATCGCCAGCGTACCGTCCTTGCGCGCGGCTTCTACAGACTGAAGCACTTCGCCACGGGACACGTTGCTTTGGACGTGGTCGGGATGGGTGGTCATTCCCACTTCGCCACCGGCTGGATGGTAGAGCGCCGAAGCAGATGCCAAGCCTGGGGCCGCAATGGCCAGGGCAATCAGGGAGAGTGCGAGGGGTTTGCGAACGGTCATGGTGTGGTCCCTTGATTCGAATGAGCCAGCGGCGATCTACCGCGGCTATGCCTTTCGACACAGGGGGTACTGTAAAAATCGGACCTCGACAAGGCGCCAACAGCCAGATGACAAATTCGTAATCTACGAACAGGCGGCATTCTTCGAGAATGGCACCATGAAAATTCTGCTCATTGAAGACGAGGTCAAGCTGGCCGAGTACCTGCGCAAGGGCCTCGGAGAGGTCGGTTATGTGGTGGACGTCGCCCATAACGGGGTGGACGGCCTACACATGGCCCTTGAAGGCGGCCACGATCTGCTGGTGCTGGACGCGATGCTCCCAGGGATCGACGGCTTCAGCCTGCTGACGGCCTTTCGCAAGACCAGGCAGACCCCTGTCTTGATGCTCACAGCCAGGGTCAGTGTCGAGGATCGGGTGCTCGGACTTCAGACGGGTGCGGATGACTATCTGGTCAAGCCCTTTGCGTTTTCCGAGTTGAGCGCCCGCATCCAGGTTCTGCTCAGGCGCACCCAAGGTGCGCGGGTCGCGGCAGAGCCCACGCAACTGCGTTTGGCCGACCTGGATGTCGACCTGGTGCGGCGCAAGGCGTCCCGAGGCGGTCAGCGCTTGGAGTTAACTGCCAAGGAGTTCCTGCTGTTGACCCTTTTTCTGAGAAGGAAGGGAGAAGTGCTGTCCCGCACGGAGATCGCCGAGCAGGTCTGGGACATGAACTTCGACAGCGATACCAACGTGGTGGAGGTCGCCATACGGCGCCTGCGTACCAAGATCGATGTGCCCTTTGACACCGCGCTTCTGCACACCATCCGCGGTATGGGGTACGTCATGGAAGAGCGCAACGGATGAAGGCCCTGATCCAACATCGCTCATTGCGCCAGCGGTTGTCGTGGTGGCTGGCACTTCAGAGCTTTGCCGGGCTCGGGCTGGTCTGTCTGGCCGTCTACCTGGTGACCGAATTCAACTTCCGAGATCGACAGGAGGAAACGCTGGCGCAAAAGGAAAACGTCATCCGGCACTTGCTGGTGGACGGCAAGGAGCACGGGGATTCGGAAGACCTTGCTCACAAGCTCGATGATTTCCTGGTAGGGCACGGAGATCTTTCGCTTGAAGTCGCGCAGGCCGATGGGGCCATCCTCTACGCCCATACCCGCAACCAGAATGCGAAGACGGTCTGGCGCCAGCGGCAGTTCGAAGTGGCACTGGCTTCGGGCCAGACGGCCTCAAAGAGTTTGCGCGTCCAGCTGTCGCTGGACATCCAGACCGACAACCAGTTGCTGCACCGTCTTGCAGTCACATTGCTGGTGGCAGCCATTGGCGGGGCCGTCGTGGTTTCGCTGGGCGGCTTCTCCCTGGTCAACCTGGGCCTGGCGCCCGTTCGAAGACTGGCCAGCCAGACGCGCGCCGTTTCGGCGGACAACCTCCACCAGCGGCTCGATGGCGCGGAGCAGCCCCTTGAACTCGTGCCGCTGATCGACCAGTTCAATGCACTCCTGGCTCGCATTGAAAAGGCCTACTCCCAGATGGAGGGCTTCAATGCGGACGTGGCGCACGAGTTGTGCACGCCTTTGGCCACGCTCATTGCCAACAATGAACTGGCGCTGCGGCGCCCCGAGCAAGCGGATATTCGCGAGGTGCTGGCGTCCAATCTGGAGGAGCTGCATCGCCTGACCGGTATCGTCAACGACATGTTGTTCCTGTCCCAGGCAGATCGGGGCGTGGGAGCGCGTCGCGCGCCCGTGGCTAGCCTGGCATCGGTGGCGGCCGACGTGCTGGACTACCACGAGGCAGCGCTGGCCGAGGCGGGTCTCACCGCGAAAGTGGTCGGCGATGCGCATGGCACCTTCGATGTGCCGTTGTTGCGCCGGGCATTGTCCAACCTGCTGGGAAACGCAACCCGCTACGCGAGCACCGGCTCCATCGTTCAGATCAACTTGAGAACTGGTGACGAGGACCGCGTGTTGATCAGCGTCACCAACTACGGCAACACCATCGATCCCGAAATACTTCCCCAGCTGTTTGACCGGTTTTTCCGGGCAGATCCTGCTCGCAGCCATGGGCAGAGCAACCACGGCCTGGGTCTGGCCATCGTGGGCGCGATTGCCCGCATGCACCAGGGCAAGCCGGTGGCCAAGTCAGAGAATGGGGTGACAAGTGTCGGGTTAGAAATTCGCGCTCACTGAAAATCAGCGTCGTTTGTTGGCCCGCTGCCTCGGAGCCACGCCAATATCATGATGAGCACCTGGCGGGTGGGCCTCGCTGGGCTGCATGTGATTGTGTTGAAGTGCCGCAGTGGCCAAGCCGCCCAAGATGCCGCACTCACCGGCGAGGTGGCCTGGTGAGCACTGCTGCTGCAAGCTGCGCAATTCCGACTCCAGTGCCTGGAGTTCCCGGATGCGAGACACCACGTGCCCGATGTGCTCCTGAAGAAGTGCGTCCACCGCGCCGCAGTTTTCATCCGGAGCGTCCTTGAAATGCAACAGCACCCTGATCTCATCGAGGGTCATATCCAGGCATCGGCAATGGCGGATGAAGGCCAGACGCTCGACATGACTGCTGTCGTAGACCCTGTAGTTGCTTTCTGTGCGCATCGCGATCGGCAGCAGGTTCTCGCGCTCGTAGTAGCGGATGGTCTCAGTCTGCGTGCCGGTGGCCTTGGCAAGTTCGCCGATTTTCATAAAGCGTCCTTTGCAAAATCTGGTTTCCGTAGGACAAGGCGGCGAGATTTGGGGAGTCGCTTGACTTTAAGGTCACTACAGGGTTTCCAATTAGGCCATGAAATCAGAAACCAGCACTTCCTCTAGCGTTAATGACACCTGCTGCTCCTCGGGCTGCTCCAGTACCGTTGCCTCGCCTCCTGCCGCCGCAAGCAGCCCAGGCAAAGGCACGCTGTTGCGCATCGCCACCATGGACTGCAGCGCCGAGGAGTCAGAGATCCGCCGGGCGCTGGAACCTCTAGAGGGAGTCCGGTCATTGGGCTTCCAACTGGGCGCGCGCACGCTGAAGATCGATGCAGAGGATGGTGTCTTGCCCTTGGCGCTGGATGCCATCCGCAAGGCGGGTTTCGATCCACAGCCGGTGTCTACTGCGGCACACACTCAGGGTGGCCAGGGCCGGGTGTTTCGCATAGCGACCATGGACTGCAGTGCCGAGGAGGCGGAGATTCGCCGGGCGCTGGAACCTCTGGGTGGAATCCGCTCCCTGGGTTTTCAGCTGGGCGCACGGACGCTGAAGATCGACGCAGAGGAAAGCACCTTCCCGTTGGCACTCGACGCTATCCGGAAAGCGGGCTTCGATCCGCAGCCTGTGGCCAGCTCCGAGGGTGGACAGGCGGGCGGAGCAGCCGACGACCACGACCATGGACATGGTTTTGCAGGTGGCATTACCCGGTTGGTGGCTGCGCTGGTGTTCGCGACTGGGGCAGAGGTCTTGTCGTTCTTTGCACCGGACCAAATGGTCTGGAAGGTGGCGGGCATGGCCATCGCCGCCGTGGCGATCTGGCTGGCGGGGATCGACACCTACAAAAAAGGCATTGCGGCACTTTTGCGCGGCAAGCTCAACATCAATGCGCTGATGTCGGTGGCAGTCACCGGGGCATTCCTGATCGGTCAGTGGCCCGAGGCCGCCATGGTGATGGCCCTGTATGCGATTGCCGAACTCATCGAGGCCAAGGCAGTGGACCGGGCCCGCAACGCCATCAAGGGCTTGCTGGAACTGGCGCCGGAAGAGGCACTGGTTCTGGGAGCAAATGGGTCGTGGTCTGCTACACCGGTGGCTTCGGTGGCCATTGGAGCAACCGTGCGCATCAAGCCAGGCGAGAGGGTGCCCCTGGACGGCAAGGTGACCAAGGGCAACGGGGCCATCAACCAGGCGCCGGTGACTGGAGAGAGCATTCCAGTGGACAAAGCGCCTGGCGACCAGGTGTTCGCAGGGACCATCAACGAAACTGGTGAACTGGAGTTTGAGGTTACTGCCTTGTCCAGCAACACCACCCTGGCCAGGATCATCCAGGCCGTGGAGCAGGCGCAGGGCACGCGTGCACCGACGCAGCGCTTCGTCGACCGCTTTGCCTCGATCTACACCCCGGCTGTCTTCGCCATTGCCGTGGCGGTAGCGGTGCTGACCCCTTTCCTGATGGGCCTGACCTGGCTGGAGGCGCTCTATAAGGCCTTGGTGCTGCTGGTGATCGCCTGTCCATGTGCTCTGGTCATTTCCACACCCGTCACAGTGGTCAGCGGATTGGCCGCGGGAGCGCGCCGCGGGATCCTGATCAAGGGCGGAACCTACCTGGAAGACGCCCGGCTCCTGAAGGCCGTTGCGCTGGACAAGACGGGCACCATCACCGAGGGCAAACCCAAGTTGGTGAAGTGGCAGGTGTGGGGTGCCGGCGATGAGTCCGCAATCCAGCTGATGGCGGCCAGCCTGGCGGCCCGATCCGATCACCCGGTCTCGAAGGCGATTGTTCAGGGCCTGGAGGCGCAAGGCCCAGAGGCTGAGAGCTTCAAGGCCTTGCCGGGGCGCGGTGTCGAGGGCTGGGTCAATGGTGCGCGCCTGGTGCTGGGCAATCACCGGCTGATTCACGAGCAGGGATTGTGCGGGCCGGAACTGGAGGCGGAGCTGGCCATCCACGAAAAGCAAGGTCGCACGGTCACCCTTCTTGCAGACGAATCGCGCGTCCTGGCGCTCTTCGCGGTAGCGGACACCATTCGCGAGACCTCAAAACAGGCCATCGCCGATCTCAAGGCACTGGGAGTGACTTCGGTCATGCTGACAGGCGATAACACGGCCACTGCAAAGGCCATCGCAGCGCAGGCCGGCATTGATGATGCCCGCGGAGATCTGCTGCCCGAAGCCAAGCTTGATGCTATCAAGGAGATGCAAAAGCGCTATGGCGCCACCGGTATGACCGGCGATGGCATCAATGACGCGCCGGCGCTGGCGCAGGCCGACATCGGCTTTGCCATGGGCGGTGCGGGAACCGACACAGCGATGGAAGCGGCCGACGTGGTCATCATGAACGATGACCTGCAGCGCGTCGCCGAGACCGTGCGCCTGTCCAAGCGCACCCATGCCGTTCTCTGGCAGAACATCACCTTGGCGCTGGGTATCAAGAGCGTTTTTCTGGTGATGGCGGTGGTGGGCACTGCGACCATGTGGATGGCCGTTTTTGCGGACATGGGGGCCAGCTTGCTGGTCGTGGGCAATGGACTGCGCCTGCTTCGCGGCACGCGGGTCGAGCCTGCCGCCAAGGCCCAGCCTGCGCAGCCCAAGGAGCATGCCCATTCCCACTAGCGATTACCCGGGACGCACGATGCCTATTTGCCCGCCTTGGAGACCTCCTGGGCTACCAGCTCAGCCAGTTGCTTGGCGCCAAAGCTGGGCAATGGCCGCCCATTCACAAAGAAGGTCGGGGTCTTGTCGACCTTGAGGGCAGTCAGGTCCTGCACATCCTGCTGCAGCATCGCTTCCAGCGTGGGCGATGCCATGTCGGCCCGAGCTCTCGCCATGTCCAGACCTGCCTGCTCGGCCGCACTGTAGGCCAATGCCAGATTGGGACTTCCATGGTCTGCCCACTGTGGCTGTGCCGCCAGCAGGGACTCCAAGACCAGGAGGTACTTGTCCTGCCGCCGGGCGGACTCCAGCAGCTTGACCACCTCTCCCGAGCCCTGGTGAAACGGCGCATACCGAATGACCAACCGTACCCGGGTAGGATACTGCTTCATGAGATCTTTCACGACCGGATAGAAAGCGCGGCAGGTTTCACACGCGGGATCGAAGAATTCGACAATTGTCACGGGCGCCTCGCGGGGACCGATGACCGGCGAATGCATGCGCACCAGCCGCTCAGACTGCTCGGAGGCCTGCTGCTCTTGCTTGCTGTGCACACGGCTCTGGTAGAGACTCGCACCTACCCCGAAGGCGGCAAGTGCGACGCCCAGCACGAGGGCGATGATGTATTTGCGGTGGATCATTTTGCTGTTTTGCGCAGATAAAGGCAGAGTGAAACGGCGATAACAATGAACGCCGTCAAGGAAAGCCAGGGCAGTTCAATGCCATAGAAAAAGTCGAGCTTCTGATCGGCGCAGGACACTCCTACAGCGCATGGAACCCATGCCCTGGGAACCAGGCCTGCAGCCAGAAGGCTGTGGTACCCCGCTACGGCCGCGCCTGCAATCGCCAGGGGCAAGGCATAGACCGCTCCCCGGCGGTCATCGCTGTAAAAGGCCATGCCCAGCACCAATGCCAAGGGGAACATGGCAATGCGCTGATACCAACACAGCACGCAGGGGGCCATGCCCATCACCTCGCCGATGAACAGCGCGCAGCCAGTTGCCACAACAGCGGTCAACCAGGCGGCTAGAAGCAGCAATGAGGTCCTTTTCATCGGTGCCTCCATTGCATCCTCAGGGGAGTGCAGCAAGGGGGTGTCGCAGGACTACTTGCGGTGGTTTGCGGGCCAGGCGGCCCAATGGCTATGGACATGAAGAGATCCCGAAGGCATGCGTCAAGGCCGGCCCACAGGGGGCGGCACGCTTGGCAGGGATCGCAGTGGATTGCTGGGCGATACCCTGGTCAGGCCAGGGCGTGCCACTGAGGACGTTCGGGACGGCTGGCAGGCACTGGGGACCAGCGCGCTCTGATAGAAATGCCAAAGTGCTCCTGCCCGACGGCCGCGCAAACGCCGCGCCGCGCGGGCAGCGCCTCTGGACCCTGGGCGTGGCATGTGCCGCACTCCACTTCGATAGCGGCAGTGCCCATTCGAGCTGACTCCCGAGCCCGCTTCTCGTCGGCCGCAGCCAGGCCCATTTGGTGGTGTTCGCACAAGTGCCGTGCTGTCATGAGCGAAACCCCGTACTCCGGCGCGCTGTCGTGCGGCCCCACTGCAACCCAGACCAATTGCAGCGGCAAAAGCACCAGCAAAAGAACAAGCAGTGGGGAGCGCATCCAGAAAATTGTACTGGCGTCTCGAACGCAGTCGGCACGCGCGCAAGCATGCAGGCGCGCCGGCCGTGCGGGCCACACGGCACGCCCGAGTGGGCGCTATGAACATAACAAACTTGTAATCCTGCGGTGCGCAAGCTGTCGGCATGCGCTCAGCAAACTGTCTGTTGATTTCCACGCAGAAGTGACCCACTAACCCCCGGGAGGGGATGCGGACAAAAACTTGGACTACCAGGAGGTAGTTCATGTATTCCTACGAAGATCGAATCCGAGCTGTTGAGC